>NZ_CP053908.1:3288868-3946642 GCF_013256625.1 Hymenobacter sp. BRD128 | reverse complement strand
ACCTTCGAAAAATTCTTGGTGGTATTGAAGCTCACCGTCTGGCGGCCATTGGGCAGCACGTTCAGGGTGAGGAGCGACGAGCCGCTAGCCGTTTCCAGTACATTGCCGTTATCGTCGTAAGTAATGAGCGTGACGCGGCTCAGGGCAGTGGCATCGAGCAGCGAGTTATTGCCAATCATCATGCCGGCGCGGTTGCCAGCGCTGCCGGCACCATTCAGGTCGAGGCGCAGAGTCGAGTAGTTATTTACGCCCAGGGGCACATTAATGGTAGCGGCCGAATTGGGGTCACTGGCGGCATTAGCCGGCGACGATACCGAGCAGTTTACGCAGGCCGTTCCATTTGAATACGCTTGGTAATGGGTAGAGGGGTCAGCAAAGCTGGAAATAATTTGCGGGGGCGAGGTCGAAGCCACTCCAACCCCGTAGTACAGCTGCAGATTATCGAGCGCGGCTACCGCATCACTACGCTCAATCGACACGGCATCGAAGGGCATGGTAGCCTGGAAGCTCACCAGCGACTTACTATCCGGCAGCACGCTAAGGCCCAGCAGCGAGGAGCCCGACGCAGTTTCCTGGAGCACCCCGTTTTTGTAGGTTTTCAGCACCAAGTGGCCCAGCACACTCGCATCGAGCAGCGTATTGTCTTTACCGATGACGAAGCCGGCCTTGTACGTACCGGGGGCCGTGCCATTCAGCCCTACCGTAAGCTGGGCCGGGCAATTTACCGAAGCCAGGCTGCTGAAGGTGGCATAGTTGGTGGGGTCACTATCTACCGTGTACGAAGGATTGGTTACTTTATCGGTGCAGCCTGCCACGCCATACTGGCCGATGGCCGCACCCTTCGAATTGGAAGTGAGGCCCGTTACCTGGGCAGCGGTGTTGGCACCAATGCCGTAGGCATAATGCACATTAATGGCCGTGCCCAGGCTCAGCGCCGAGCCGAACTCAACCTCTACTTGGTCGAAAGGCGCCGTCGAGAGTAGCTCCATCTGCACGGGCGCACCTTTGCCAGCGAGTAGTTGCGCCTGGGCGGCGCTAGCTCCCACTACCATCGCATCCTGGGGTGCATTAGGTGTGTTGCCCGTGCTGAGGTAAGTGCGAATCGTAATGGTGCCCAGGGCATTCAAGCTGAGCAGTGAGCTGTTAGGTGAAAGCAACACCCCGCCCCGATAGCCCGCCAGCGCCGTGCCGTTGAGCTGGTAGCGCAGCTTAACAGTACCCGCCACGGGCAGGTAGGCCACCGCCGTTATGGTCACGCTCCCCGCCGGGGTTACCACGCTAGTCGTTACGCCGGGGCCACATAGCCCCAGCGCACAAGTAGTTGGCGACGCACTAATGGGGGCCCCGGTAGAATAGTAAGCAGCAGCCTGTGCCCTTACCGCTATCAGCAGCAAGCCTAGCATCAGAGTAGTTGCGGAAAAGCGGTTAACCGCAACCGACGCCGAGCGAAAAAATTTAACTATTTCAGGAATTCGCATTGCTCTGGTGAATAAAGATTTAGCATGTTCTTTTTCCACCAAATAAGCAGCCAATCTTTTAACCCCTTGTTTAACAGGTAAATTTTATAAACTATATTTACAGGACCTCTCCCAAAAAGAAACTTTATCTTCTTAAAAAAAGGAATTTTGTCTTTTTTGAAACTGTAACCTCGCGCATTTAGAAAGATTTTCTTAGTATTATTCAACAATCATTAAAAAATCATCTTACACTCATTTTATAATTTTACTAATGAAAGTCCACTTTTACCTAAACATTAATTTTTCTTAACGCGCCCACTCTCTTGTGTTATGAAAAATTCTGTCTACTATCATGTCTGGCTTATTGGGCCTGATAGCGCCTATATTACCAGGCTTTGCCATCGCCTTAGCCTTAACCCCGACTACCTGGTACGGCGCTTTACCACGATAGCGCTGGCCCTGGCCCAGCGCTCGTCGGCGACGGCCCTGCCCGATGCCCTTATCCTGGATAGCGATGGCCCGGAGGGCCTGCCCCGACGCTTGGTGCGCAAGTTGCGCGAGCGCCTGCCAGCTGCTCATTTCTTTGTGCTGACCAGCGAACCCGATACTGAAACGGAAACTGACTTACTTGCCCAGGGCATCAGCCAGTACTTGGTAAAGGACCTGCAAAGCCCCGAGCGGCTATGGCAGGCACTGGCAGCGGCCCAGCAGCCCGTAAGTGTGGCTCCCACCAAACCCGAGGCACCGACCGATATGCTGCTCGGCCAGCACGCCAGAATGCAGCAAGTGCGCGAGCTGATTGCGAAGGCCGCCCGCACCACCATTACCGTATCGGTGAGTGGCGAAACGGGCACGGGCAAGGAATTGGTAGCGCAAGCCATTCACGCGCAGTCGGGGCGGGCAGGGCAGCCGTTTGTGGCGCTCAATATGGCCGCCATTCCGCGCGAGCTGTTGGAGAGCGAGCTATTTGGGCACGAGAAGGGGGCTTTTACGGGTGCTACGGCGCGGCGTATCGGCCGCTTTGAGGAAGCCAACGGCGGCACCCTGTTTCTGGATGAGATTGCCGACCTGGAGCTGATGCTGCAAGCCAAGCTGCTGCGGGTGCTGCAAGAGCGCGCCGTGACGCGCGTGGGTGGTGCGCAGCCCGTGCCTTTCGATGTGCGGCTGGTGGTAGCTACTCATCGCGACCTTGCCGCCGAGGTCGAGGCCGGCCGCTTTCGCGAAGACCTGTACTACCGCTTGCTGGGGCTACCCATCGAGCTGCCGCCGCTGCGCCAGCGGGGCCACGATATTCTGCTGCTGGCCGAAGCCTTTGTGCACACGTTTAGCCAGCTCAACAAGCTGCCCGTGCGGGCGTTTAGCGAAGAGGCGCGCAGGCGGCTGCTGAGCCACGCCTTTCCGGGCAACGTGCGCGAGCTGAAGGCGGTAGTAGAGCTGGCTGCTGTGCTGGCCGATGGCCCACAGATTGAAGCTAGCGACATTCCGTTTCGCACGGCGCCAGGCCCACGCGCCACGGAGGCCGTGGCCGCCCCTAGCAGTACTACGCTGGTTTTCCCGTCGCTACGCGAGCAAACGCTGGCCATTATGCAAACTAGCCTCACGGCGCTGAACGGCGACGTAGTAGCCGCCGCCAATCGCCTGCGCGTGGGCCGCTCCACCCTTTACCGCCTCATCCAGAGCGGGCACTTACGCCTCCTCTAGCTGGCAGGCCTAAAATGCCCGAATTTTAGTGTAACCCTAAGCGGGCCACACGGGTTAAACTACCCGTGCCCCTGGGCTAGCTGCCTGGTTGGTTTTTTATTCACATTGCCTTTCCTCTTACAACTATGTGGTTCCTGTTTTTTGCTCTGCTAGCGGCGACTGCGCTCATGGCTCTTGATACTGCCCGCCGCGTGCGCAACATGGTCAGCCCGGTACCGGCCCGCTAGCTTAGCCTGGCTATTGAACAGAAAAAGCAGCCGATGGGCTGCTTTTTCTGTTCAATACCAATAGCCTTTAAGAAAATCTATTCCACCAGTCTGGCCGCAATTCCTTTAGTATCAACGAATAACGAGCTTGCAGAGCTGGCTCGAATTATCGGCTTCCAGCTTTACGTAGTACAGGCCGTTGGCAAACCGGCTAAGGTCCAGCGTTTTGGTGTAGCGCTCGTTGAGCTCGGTGAGCGTTTCGTGGTACATAACCGTGCCGATAACGTTGATGATGCTCACTTCTACCTTGCGGCCCTCAAGGCCGCTAATGGTGAGGTGCACAATACCAGTGCTGGGATTGGGATATACTACCAGGGTTTTGTCATCGAGTGCCGGCCGCACCACCGTTTGGTGCGCCCCCCGAATGGTAGTGGCGTGGGCTGGCCCCGAGCTGCTCACGTAAAGGCCGAGGCTAGCCAACCAGAGTAATCCAAAAAGTAAGGGTTGTTTCATAATATAGTCAACCAGAACACAGTAGCCGGGTGGGATGAAAGTTAACGACGAACCGGTTTTTTGGTTTCGCAAAAGTACACCGGTTCGCCGCCTACCTATACGTTTACTTATCTAAAGCTGGATTTTTACCCGGCCAATCCGTGATTTTACCCAATATAACTTTTACTAGCATGCTGATAGTGGGCGGGGGCCTGGCGGGCTTGGCGGCCGCGCTCGACCTGGCCGGGCGCGGCCACCGCGTGGTAGTGGTAGAGCGACGGCGCTACCCCTTTCACCGGGTGTGCGGCGAGTACGTGAGCAATGAGGTGCTGCCCTACCTGCGCCGGCTGGGGGCCGACCCGGCGGCGCTGGCGCCGGCGGCCATCGGGCAGTTTCGGCTATCATCGCCGGCCGGCCGCCTGCTGGCTAGCCCCCTCGACCTGGGCGGCTTTGGGGTGAGCCGCTACCAGCTCGACGATTTTCTGTACCAAAAGGCAGTATCCCAGGGCGTCGAATTTATTTTTGCCACCGTGGCCGACGTGACCTTCGACGCCGCCACCGACGTGCACACGGTGCACCTGGCCGATGGCCGGCAGCTGGCCGCGCGCCTCGTGCTCGGCACCTACGGCAAGCGCAGCGCCCTCGACCGGCAGCTGGGGCGGCCGTTTTTCGGGCAGCGTTCGCCCTACCTCGGGGTCAAATACCACCTGCGGCTGCCGGGCTTTGCGCGCGATGTTATTGAGCTGCACAATTTTCGGGATGGCTACGCGGGTATCTCGGCCATCGAAGCCGACAAGCTGTGCTTTTGCTACCTCACCACCCGCGCCAACCTCAAGGCGGGCGGTGGTACCATTGCGGCCCTGGAGGGCGAGGTGCTGGCCCAAAACCCGCGCCTGGCCGCTATCCTCACCCATGCCGAAAGGCTCTACCCGCAGCCCGAGGTCATCAATGAAATATCCTTCGCCCCCAAGCTGCCCGTCGAGCAGCACCTGCTGATGGTGGGCGACGCGGCCGGCCTCATCACGCCGCTCTGCGGCAATGGCATGGCAATGGCGCTGCACGGCGCCGCGCTGGCCGCCCCGCTGGCGAGCCGCTTCTTGCGCGGCGAGCTGCCGCGCCCGGCGCTAGAAGCCGCCTATACCCAGGCCTGGCAGCGGCAGTTTGGGGCGCGGCTGCGGGTGGGGCGCGCGGTGCAGGGGCTGTTTGGCGGGCCGGTGCTGAGCGAGCTGGTGGTGGGCAGCCTGCGCTATTGGCCGGCCGCCGTGCGCGCCCTTATGCGCCGCACGCACGGCACGGCGTTTTCCTGAAAAAACCCGCCGCCAAGCTAGCCGTAAAGCCGCGCAAACCCCCAAACCGCTCCCCATTTCGTAGATGGCTAGCCTTGGCAGCTAGCTGGCGCATTTTTTGTGAAGCGTCCGCCAGCGCGCTATTCCTAACTGCGTAAACTTGCGCTTCTAATTACTTCCTGATGCCCAGCTACCTGGGTGCCATCGGCACCGCTACTCCTGCCCACCGCCTTACCCAGCCAGTGATTGCCGATTTTATGGCCGGGGCGCTGGAGCTAGACGCGGGCGGCACGCGCAAGCTGCGGGCCCTCTACCGGGTGTCGGGCATCGAGCACCGCCACTCGGTGCTGGTCGACTACGGCCGGGAGAATGGCGACTACGATTTTTTTCCGAACACGCCGGGCCTGGAGCCTTTCCCGAGCGTGAGCCAGCGCATGGCCGCCTACCGCCGCGAGGCGCTGCCGCTAGCCCTGGCCGCCGTGCAGGACTCGCTGCGCCAGGCGCCGAGCATCGCGGCGGCCAGCCTCACGCACCTCATCACGGTGAGCTGCACGGGCATGTACGCGCCGGGGCTCGATATTGAATTGGTAACGGCGCTGGGCCTGCCCTCCTCAGTACGGCGCACCTGCGTCAACTTCATGGGTTGCTACGCGGCCGTAAATGCCCTGCGCCTCGCCGATGGCATGGTGCGCGCCGACCCCGCCGCCCGCGTGCTGGTAGTGAGCGTGGAGCTCTGCACCCTGCACTTTCAGAAAAGCCACGAGGAAGACCACTTGGTGAGCAACGCGCTGTTTGCCGATGGCGCGGCGGCCTGCTTGGTGCTGGGGCAGCCGTTGGCCAGCCCCGCGCCCAGCCTGGCGCTGCGCGCCTTTCACTGCGGCCTGGCGCCCGAGGGTGTGCAGGACATGGCCTGGCACATCGGCGACTTTGGCTTCGAGATGACGCTCTCGGGCTACGTGCCGGCGCTCATTCAAAGGGGCATCGGGCAGCTCACGGCCGACTTATTAAAGGATTTGCCGGTGCGCCGCGAAGACATCCGCCACTTCGCCCTGCACCCCGGCGGCCGCAAAATTTTGGAAGCCATCGAGCAGGCCCTGGGGCTGACCAAGGACGACAACCGCTACGCCTACCAGGTGCTGCGCGACTACGGCAATATGTCGTCGGCCACGGTGCTCTTCGTGCTGCGCGAATTATTGGCCGCCGCTAGCCCCGCCGACCACGGCGCACCGGTGCTAAGCTGCGCCTTCGGCCCAGGCCTGACGATGGAAGCCATGCTGCTGGAGATAGTGGCGGGAGAGTAATTTTTACATATTGCAAACGGTCGTGGCTGTTGCAGAAGTCGGAACAACGACCTTAAAAGCCTCCTAAGTTGGCGTCAAGCAAATAAAAAGGCTTTTAAAGCGGTCCTTTCCGGCGATTGTAGGCTCAACCAACCCATTCGTGAGGCCTACCCGAGGGTTCTGCAACAGCCACGGTCGTTCATAGAATGTAAAAATCTCCACTATTGCTGATAGAAAACGTTCTTTGCTAACAACTTGATATGGTAGTCATCTAGCCAATCGCAATCGACACCTATACTTTCTATATAACGTTTAAATTTCCAAGGGTCAAAGCGATAGTTGCCTATTTCATCCAAGTCGAAAGACACGAGTTTTCCATTCTTGAATTCTATCGCACAACGATTGCTCAGCGCATTTAAGCTGCTGTTTCATCATTGCTTAAAGCCATATACAGGGCATACATGACCACGAAAGCAAGCAGCACAAATAATCCATCTATCGGAACCATACTACCCAGGCCTGCAAAAAGTAGCGCGGCCACCACCCCGCAAACACGCGAGCTGCGTGAAGTGCCTTTTTTAGTTAACGCATAGATGATGACGAGTCCCACTATCACAAAAGGCCCTAAAATGACAAAGCCGGTCAATTTAAGGATTGCATTTTCGTCTAAGAAGAGAGCTAGTAGCATTACTACAAATTTATTGTTCTTCTAAGATTCGTCCTCGACGAAAGCTTATGTGAAGTGGCTTTTTCAAGAATTATTCAACTACTTACGCGGCTGTGTAGCCGCAATAAAACACAAGCTTAGTCCTTCGATAAGCTTCTCAACTTAAGTATAGATGACTACCTGCCACCGAAAGGCCCAGCACCAGCGCAGCGCGTACTGCGTAATGCCCGCCTCGGCCAGTAGCCGCACCCAGTCTTGCCGCGAGAAGGCGCGCGCTACCGAGAGCGGCGCATCGTGCTGCACCAGGCGCGAGCCACCAAGCAGCCTGGTCAAATATTTAATGCTGTAGTAAGCTAGCGGGTGGCGGTGCAGGTCGTTGATAATTACGGCTAGCCTGGCCTGCTGGTGCCAGCTGCGCAGTAGGGCCACCAGCTCGGCATCGGTGAAATGGTGGCAGAACAGGCTTGCCGTGAGCACCTCGTATTGCTGGGCAGCAAACTCGGGCGAAAAAATATCGGCCTGCCGATACGTGATTTCGGGATAGGCCTGGCTTTTGGCGGCGGCGTAGGCCAGCATAAATTCGTTGGCATCGATGCCTACCAGCTCGGCGGGCACGCCGTGCCGCCGCGCCCAGCGGGCCACGTGCCGCAGGGTGTCGCCGCCACCGCTGCCCAGGTCGGCCAGGCGCAGGGGGCGGCCCTGGGGGAAGCGCGGCCGTAGCCGGGCCAGCGCGGCCAGCACCGGGCGGTAGCCCCCTAGCCAGGTATTTATCGTTTCGAGCTCATCGAGATTTTGCCGCAGCTCGTCAGTAGCCAGGGTGAGGTCGTCCATGAGCTCGGCGGCGGTGGCGCGGGTCGTCAACTTCATAGCAGCAAAGGTGAACTGGGCATGAATGTTTTACGTACTGGGACTAAAGCGATAAATAATAGCAGATTATCGAGAGCATGTACTAACTTTGAAGTCCCTCGCCGGCGCTTTTCCCACGTTATGCCCACACCTATACGATTGCGTAGCCTGCTAGCGGCGGTTTTGCTGACTGCGGCCCAGCCAGCGGCTACTCCGCCGGCTTCGTTTGGGTTTCCCGATGGCGTGGCTGTCGATGCTTCCGGCACGGTATACGTGGTCGATACCGACAACGCTGCCGTAGACAAAGTGAGCCCTGGCGGTGAGGTAACCCCCCTTAACGCGGGCACGCTAGCCTACCCTACGGGCGTGGCAATAAGCGCTGCTGGCACGATTTACGTAGCCGATGCCGGCAGCCACAGCATTGTGCAGGTGAGCCCGGCCGGCGAAGTAAGCACCCTGACGCACAGCAAGGAGCTCGTATTTCCGGCGGCGGTGGCCGTCGATACCGAGGGCAATGTATACGTGGCCGACTCGGGCAGCGAGCCGGGCAGCGGCACCGTGCAAAAAGTGAGTGCTCGCGGTGCTCGCACTACCCTAGCCAAGGGCCTGAATAAGCCGGCTGGCATCACCGTGAGTGCCCAAGGTATTGTGTATGTGTCTGATACCGGCAACAATGTGGTGCGCCAGATTGAGGCCGATGGGCGCGTTACGGCCCTGGCCGCTACGTTTAACCATCCGCGCGGCCTTGCCCTCGATGGTACCGGCGCGCTACTGGTAGCCAACACTTACGATAACAATATTCGCCGCGTGAGCCCCACCGGGGAGGTTACGCTGCTAGCCGGGGGCTTCAATTTTCCGGCGGGCCTGGCAACTGCCCCGGTTGGCATTGTGTACGTAACTGATACGGGCACCAGCTCGGTGCGCAAAATTGGCCCCGATGGGCAGGTATCGGTGCTAGCCGGAGGCGGGGGCAGCCCCGCACCAGCTCCGCAACTCACGGCCGATAGCTCGGCCAGCAGCCACGCCGATATTACCCGGCACAAGTAACCCCCTTAGCTCAGGCCACATAAGCAGCCAAGTAGGCGTAGCGCGGCAACAGCCGCCCGCCGCTGGCAATGGTGGCCCGGGCCAGTACACCGGCCGCATCGCCGCCGAGCAGGTGCGGAAACATCTGGTCGAGCAGCTGGCGGCCAAAATCGCGGCTGGCGTTGCGCGGCAGCTCGCAGGGCAGATTATCCACGGCCATTACGGTGATGTTTGCGGGGCTCGAATAGGGTGCTTCCAGCTCGCCGCTAGCCGGGTTGTAGTCGAAGGCAGGCTGCTCAATAGTAGTGCTGCGCTTGGTGAGCGGGATGGAGCCATTCACGTCACAGGTCACATCAGCAATCGTATTCAGTTTAAAATCAAGCCGGCGCGTATCAGCTTCCTCAAATAGGCGCGGAGCAGCCGGGTCCCAATAGGCGCAGGCAATGAGCAGGTCCGTGACGGGCAGAAAGTTGCCGAACGTGGACTCGTAAGCCGTAGGCTCCTGGTGAAAATTAGCCGTGTCCCACACCCGGCCATCGCGGCGGCGGTTGTAGTCCGAGCTGCGCAACTGGGTGTACACCGGCTCGTTAAAATCGAGGTAGAGGTAGTCGTACACGCTCACCCGCCGGATGCCCATGCGGCCCAGCACCTCCACTGCGCCCTGCGCCACCCGGCCCGAGCCCGTCACGGCTATCTTGATGGGCGGCAGGCGCTTGACCTTAAAAAACTCTTCCTGCATATCTTCCATATCCACGCACTGCCAGGCCGGCTTGAGGGTAAATAACCCGTGCTTGCGGCCGTAGGTCAGCAGGCCGTTGTAGGCGCCTACTATGCCCGCCCAGTGCCCAAAGGCCACCACGCGCTCGCCGGCCGCATTGGTCAATAGCTCATAGTCGATGAGCGTAATCTTTTCGCGCAGAATGGTTTGCAGCAGCACCCGGTTGCGTGGCTGCTGCTTCACGGTGTGTGAGAAGAAGAAATACGTCTTGCCGGGCAGCAGCCACTCCACCGGCACTTCCTTCACCCCTAGCAGCACCTCGCAGGCTGCCATATCCTCGCTCACCTCCAGGCCGAGGTCGCGGTATTCCTGGTCACTAAAAGCGCGGGTGACGCTGGGCTGCACCCGCACGCGCAGGCCGGGGTAGGTGTCTTGCAGCTCGACGCATTTTTTGGGGGTGAGGGCCACGCGGCGGTCGGGTGGGGTGCGGCCTTCGCGCAGCAGGCCAATGAGGGTGGGAAAAGGCATAGGCGATAAAGTCCATAGGAGAACGTTATGCTTCACTATATTCAGCATCACGTTCTTTTTTGGCTAAGAGCGGACATTAGAGTCCAAAAGTACACCCCTAGCCGGACCAAACCGGGCGTACCTTTGTTACGGAAAAAGTTGCCTTCTTCTCCCCTCCCCCAGCCCACGTGTATGTCGTTTAGATTCAAGCCCGCCGACGTGTTTGAAACCCGCCACAACGCCCCCGACCAGGCTAGCCAGCAGGCCATGCTGCAAGCCGTTGGGGCCGCCGACCTGGCCCAATTGATTGCCGAAACGGTGCCCGCCGCCATTCGCCTGCCCCACGCCCTCAGCCTGCCACCGGCCCTCACCGAGCGCCAGTTTTTGAAGCGCTTCAAGCAGATTGCCAGCCAGAACAAGGTGTATAAGAGCTACATCGGGCTCGGGTATCACGACACCACGCTGCCGCCCGTTATCCAGCGCAACATTCTCGAAAACCCCGGCTGGTACACCGCCTACACGCCCTACCAGGCCGAGATTGCCCAGGGCCGCCTCGAAGCGCTCATCAACTACCAGACGATGGTGATTGACCTCACCGGCCTGCCCATCGCCAATGCCAGCCTGCTCGACGAGGCCACCGCCGCCGCCGAGGCGCTGCACATGCTGCACTCGCAAACCAAGAAGAAAAACGCCACCAAGTTCTTCGTCTCGGAGCAAGTTTTGCCCCAAACGATTGACGTGCTGCGCACCCGCGCCACGCCGCTCGGCATCGAGCTGGTTATCGGCGACCACCGCACGGCCGACCTGAGCGACGAGGCCTTCTTCGGCGTAATCGTGCAGTATCCCGGCGCCAATGGCACCGTGTTCGACTATACCGAGTTTATTGCCAAAGCGCAGGCTAATAACCTGTTCGTAGTAATGGCCGCCGACCTGCTGGCCCTCACGCTGCTGACTTCGCCCGGCGAGCTGGGTGCCGATGTGGTGGTGGGCTCGTCGCAGCGCTTTGGCGTGCCGATGGGCTTTGGCGGGCCGCACGCGGGCTTCTTCTCGTGCAAAGACCAGTTTAAGCGCGTCATTCCCGGCCGCATTATTGGGCAGAGCGTGGACGCGGCCGGCAACAAGGCCTACCGCATGGCGCTGCAAACCCGCGAGCAGCACATTCGCCGCGAAAAAGCGACCTCTAATATCTGCACCGCGCAGGTGCTCTTGAGCGTGCTGGCCGGCATGTTTGCCGTGTACCACGGGCCGAAGGGCATCCGGCAGTTTGCCGTGAACACGCACCTATTTGCCCAGATTCTGGAAGCCGAGCTGAAAGCGCTAGGGGTCGAGCAGCTGAACAGCCACTATTTCGACACGCTGAGTTTGCGCCTCGAAAGCCACGAGCTGCAGCAGGCGTTGAAGACCGAGGCCGAGGCAGCCGGCATCAACTTCCGCTACTACGAGGATACGCTGGTGTGCATCAGCCTGCACCAGAACGTGGAAATCGACGACGTGCGCGACATCGTGGACCTCTTCGCCAAGGTGTTGGGCAAGGAGGTAGCCACCCCGGCCGCCCCCACCGCCGAGGCCGAGCTGACCCTAACCTGGCCCGAAAACCTGCAGCGCACCAGCGAGTACCTCACGCACCCGGTCTTCAACACGCACCACGCCGAACACGAGCTGCTGCGCTACATGAAGCAGCTCGAAAACAAGGACCTGAGCCTCGCGCACAGCATGATTCCGCTAGGGTCGTGCACCATGAAGCTGAATGCTACCGCCGAGATGATACCCGTGACCTGGCCCGAAATCGGCCAGCTGCACCCCTTCGCGCCGGCCGACCAGACGGTGGGCTACCAGCAGATTATCCGCGACCTGCAAGCCTGGCTGTGCGAGGTGACGGGCTTTGCGGCAGTGAGCCTCCAGCCCAACTCGGGCGCCCAGGGCGAATACGCCGGCCTGCTAGCCATCCGCGGCTATCACTTGAGCCGCGGCGACCACCACCGCACGGTGGCGCTCATCCCGGCTTCGGCCCACGGCACCAATCCCGCCTCGGCCGTGATGGCCGGCATGCAGGTAGTGGTGGTAAAAAGCACCGAAGACGGCAACGTGGATATGGACGACCTGCGCGCCAAAATCGCGCAGCACGCCGACCGCCTCTCGTGCCTCATGGTGACCTACCCCAGCACGCACGGCGTGTACGAGGAAACGATTATCGAAATCTGCGAGCTCATTCACCAGGCCGGCGGCCGGGTGTACATGGACGGCGCCAACATGAATGCTCAGGTCGGCCTCACCTCGCCCGCCAGCATCGGCGCCGACGTGTGCCACCTCAACCTGCACAAAACGTTCTGCATCCCGCACGGCGGCGGCGGCCCCGGCGTGGGCCCCATCGGCGTAGTGGCCGACCTCATTCCGTACCTGCCCGGCCACGTGGTGGTGCCGGTAGAAGGCCGTAGCAGCGGCGCCGTGTCGGCCGCGCCGTATGGCTCGGCTAGCATCCTGCCCATCAGCTACGCCTACATTTCGATGATGGGCGGCGATGGCATTACCCGTGCTACCGAGCTGGCTATCTTGAACGCCAACTACATCAAGGCTCGCCTGGAGGCGCACTATCCCGTGCTCTACACCGGCAGCCAGGGCCGCTGCGCCCACGAGATGATTCTCGACTGCCGCCACTTCAAGAAAGCCGGCATCGAGGTCGAAGACATCGCCAAGCGCCTGATGGACTACGGGTTCCACGCGCCCACCGTGAGCTTCCCGGTAGCCGGCACGCTCATGATTGAGCCCACGGAGAGCGAAAGCAAGGAGGAACTGGACCGCTTCTGCGACGCCATGATTGCCATCCGCAAGGAGATTACGGAGGTAGAGGAAGGCCGCGCCGATGTCAAGGAAAACGTGCTGAAGCACGCGCCCCACACTGCGGCCACGGTGCTCGTGCACGACTGGACGCGCCCCTACTCGCGCGAGCAGGCCGTGTACCCGCTGCCCTACGTGCGCAACGCCAAGTTCTGGCCCACCGTCAGCCGCATCGACTCGGCCTACGGCGACCGCAACCTCATTTGTAGCTGCACCCCGCTGGAGGAATACGCCGACGAGCAGGAGCAGCTCGTTTCGACGGATAAGGGGCCGTCGTACTAGGCAATACCTATCTGTCAGGCTGCTTAAAAACGCCCGGCTGAGCACGCGAAAGCGACTCGGCCGGGCGTTTGGCGTAGCGGTCGAGTGGCTAAGGAGAATAGTCGGCTAGCCTACTTTTTTTGGAACATTGCCCCGGCCGGCCGCGTTAAGCTCCTACCTCCGCATTCGTGGATTATCCTATTAATTTTTAGCCTTATGAACCGCATCACTCATCTTCTGGCCCGTCCGGTCGCCCTGGTGGTCACGGGCCTGGCGCTGACCTTTGGCGTGGCCTCCTGCGCTACCTCGGCCAACGTAGCCGCGACCAGCGACTTTGACCACGCCGTTAACTTCCGCGCTTATAAAACCTGGGCCTGGTACCCTAAGCAAGCCAATGATACCGAGGGTGGCCCCGCCCGCGGCTACGAGTCATTCACGGACCAGCGCATCCGCGACGCCGTGACTAAAGACCTGACGGCCAAAGGCCTGACCGAAGTAGCCAATAACGCTAGCCCCGACGTGTACGTGGCCTACAGCGTGCGCGTCGAAAACAAGCAGCAGCTTGCGGGGGGCTACCCCTACGGCGGCTACGGCTATCCGTACTACGGCTATGGCTACGGCGGCTTCGGGGGCTACCCCTACGGCGGCCGCGCTTACAACTACAAGGCTGGCACCGTGATTATTGACATCGTGGATGCTCGCCGTAAGGAGCTCGCCTGGCGCGGCACCGGCCAGGCCCAGCTCGACCAAAACAGCATCTCGGAAGCTGAAACCTACCGCATCGTGAATAGCGTGCTGGGCAATTATCCGCCCACCGACACGCGCCGCCCGGCCGCCGTGCGCTAAGCGCTGGCTAGCCTGTTTGACACAAAAACGCCCCGCCAGTTTGGCGGGGCGTTTTTGTGTCTCGCGCCCGACTAAATCGGCACGTTTACATGGCGCTCGGCGTGGTAGCTGCTGCGCACCAGCGGGCCGCTTTCCACATACTTGAGGCCGCGCTTCAGGCCCTCCTCTTTGTAGGCGGCGAAGGTATCGGGGTGAATAAACTCGGCTACGTCGAGGTGGCGCTTGGTGGGCTGCAGGTACTGGCCCAGCGTAAGAATGTCGAGGCCGTTGGCCACAAGGTCGTCCATGGCCTGGTGCACTTCGTCTTGCTTTTCGCCCAGGCCCAGCATAATGCCCGACTTGGTGCGGTGCCCGGCCAGCTTGGTACGCCGGATTTGCTCCAGCGAGCGGTCGTACTTGGCCTGCGGGCGCACCAGGCGGTAGAGACTACCCACGGTTTCCATGTTGTGCGAAATCACTTCCTGGCCGCCCGAAATCATGGTTTCGAGCGCCTCCCAGTTGGCTTTCACGTCGGGAATGAGCGTCTCGATGGTCGTGCCGGGCGAGAGCTGCTTGGTGAACACCACCGTGTCGCGCCACACGCTGGCGCCGCGGTCCTTCAGCTCGTCGCGGTTTACACTCGTAATAACGGCGTGCTTCACTTTCATGAGCGCGATGGCCTCGGCCACCCGGCGCGGCTCGTCGAGGTCCAGCTCGGAAGGGCGGCCAGTAGCCACGGCGCAGAACGAGCACGAGCGCGTGCACACATTGCCGAGTATCATAAACGTGGCCGTGCCGGCACCCCAGCACTCGCCCATGTTGGGGCAATTGCCTGATTCGCAGATAGTATGCAGCTTATGCTCATCCACAAGCTTGCGCACGGCCGCGTAGTCGGGGCCGATGGGCAGCTTCACGCGCAGCCAGTCGGGCTTGCGGGGGCGGGCCCGCGCGGCGGGCGCAATCGGCTCGGCCTGAATAATGGGAAGGGTGAGCAGCAGGTTATCCATAGTATAAAGTTAAGGCCTGGCGGCTAGGCCAGGCAGCCACCCCTAGCTGCGGTGGCCGATGTAAAGTGTGAGGTAAACCGACGGGAAGAACTGTCGGTTTAAACTATTCGGGTCGGCCGGGGCGGGCGGGTTCAGCATGAGCAAACGCTTGGTGTAGGCTTCGAGCAAAAAGCCCACTTCGGCGCCGGCCACAGCATCGCGGTAGCGGCCATACTCGAAGCTGAGGCCACCGCGCAGGTGCACGCCGGGCACTATCTTGGTTTGGGCGATGCCGCTGAACAGCGGCGCCCGGTCGTAGATAAAATTCTCGTTGGCGTGCTCGGGGTGGGCCACCGGGTCGTAGGCCTCATCCACAATCATATCGCTCGACCCGAAGGCATTGTTTTTATACGCCGTGTAGTCGTAGCTGATGTAGTAGGGCATGAGCAGGCCCAGCGTGGGGCCAGCGCTCAGCAGGCCATTGACCTGCACGCCCGCATCGGCGGCCTTACGAAACAGAATGCGCTGAATACCAATGGATGGCCGCAGGGCAAAGGCGTAGTTGGACTTGAATCGCTTGTAGGTGCCCCCGGTGTAGGGGTTGCTGACGCTCTCCTCTTTCGGGTTTTTAAATGACACACCCTCCAGGCTCCAGAAGCGCAGCCAGCGCTCATCGAGCGTGCGCGACACGCGCACGTTGACCCCGCCGATGAGGCCACCCTGGGTATTGAAGTTGAGCCCAAAAATCGTTTCGCGGCGGTACGACTGCTCGTCGGAGGGCATGGTCTGCGGCGGCGCTACTTCGAGGGTGGGGCCCACGGGCGCGGGCGTGGGGCTGGAGGCCTGCGCGTGAGCGCGGCCGGCCCCGGCTAGCATAAGCGCCAGGCAGCCGGCGGCAAGGACGTGCGTCTTGTTCATAGAGAAGTCAAAAATACCTGCCGCGGCGGCTTTTGCCACCCGGCGTTTCACTAACGCGGCTAGGGTAGCTTTGTAGTATGAGCACGCCCCACACCACCGCCACCGCCCGCTACGAGGGCCACCTGCGCACCGAAGCTACGCACACGGCTTCGGGCACTGTTATTCAAACCGATGCCCCGGTTGATAACCACGGGCGCGGCGAAGCCTTTTCGCCGACCGACCTCGTGGGCACCGCCCTGGGCACCTGCATTCTCACCACCATGGCCCTCGTGGCCGAGCGCCACCAGATTGCGCTGGAAGGCAGCTCGTTTGAAATGCAAAAAATAATGAACCAGGAGCCACCGCGCCGCATTGCGCAGCTCAACGTGGAGGTGCATCTACCAGCCAGCCTCAGCGAAACCGAGCGCCGACTGATGGAGCGCACCGCCCACACCTGCCCCGTAGCCCTGAGCCTGAACCCGGAAATCAAGCAAGAGGTTCGGTTTGTGTACGAGTAGCTAAGCTAGCCACGAAGCATGAACGGCTAGTGACCAAGCAGTAGCCCCCAACAACCTTTTGCGGGGGCCGTCGCTTAGTCACTAGCCGTTTCTTGTTTTAACTCCTAAACTAATGGGCTTTTTCACCAACAAGGGCTTTCAGCCCAAGCGCCAGAGCAGCCACAAGCTGCCGCCCGGCCAGTACGAAACCACCGACTTCCCGGTGCTCACGGCCGGCCCCACGCCGCGCATCAACCTCGCCAACTGGGAGTTTCGCCTCGAAGGGCTGGTGGAAGAGCCCGTGAAGTGGAGCTGGGAGGAGTTTAACAAGCTGCCCATGCAGGACTTCAATCCCGACATTCACTGTGTCACGAAGTGGAGTAAATTCGATACCCACTGGCGCGGCATAAGTGTGGACACCTTATTGGAACACGTGAAGCTGAAGCCTGAGGCGCAATACGTGACCGAGTTCAGCTACGGCGGCTACACAACCAATGTGCCCCTGGCCGACCTGCGCGAGGGCAAAGCTTTCGTGGGGCTCCTCTACGATGGTCAGCCGCTAGCCCCCGAGCACGGCGGCCCGGCCCGCCTGGTGGTGCCGCACCTCTACTTCTGGAAAAGCGCCAAGTGGGTGCAGGGCCTACGCTTCACGGCCCAGGACGAGCCCGGCTTCTGGGAGCGCGGCGGCTACAACATGTACGGCGACCCGTGGCAGGAGCAGCGCTACCGCGACGATGACGACGACCAAGCTACCCCTGGCAGCATTCGCCTATGAGCCGCGTAGCCTGGCAGCTCGCCACCGTCAAAAGTATCAAGCCGGAAACACCACGCGTCAAGTCTTTCATTCTCAGCCTGCCCAGCTGGACGCCCCACCTCGCCGGCCAGCACTACGACCTGCGCCTCACCGCCGAGGGTGGCTACCAGGCCGAGCGCAGCTACTCCGTGGCTTCACCGCCCGAGCAGGCCGTCGAGATTGAGCTGACCGTCGAAATTATCGCCGACGGCGAAGTATCGGGCTACCTCCACGAGGGCGTGGCCGTGGGCGACCAGCTGGAAGTGCGCGGCCCCATCGGCGGCTACTTTGTGTGGCGCGGCGAGGCTAGCGCGCCGCCCCTGCTGCTGCTGGGCGGCGGCTCGGGCGTGGTGCCGCTCATGGCCATGCTGCGCCACCGCCAGCGGCTAGGGGTGCGCACGCCGGCCGTGCTGCTCTTCAGCGTGCGCACGCCGGCGGAAGTCATTTACCAGGCCGAGCTAGAGGCAATGGCACAGGCCGACCCCAGCTTTACGCTGCTGCTCGACTACACGCGCCAGGCGCCGCCCGGCTGGGCCGGCTACCAGCGCCGCATCGACGCGGCTCTACTCGCCGAAGTGGTTCAACGGTTTGGCACGGCCATCCCGCAGGCCTTCGTGTGTGGGCCGACGGGGCTGGTCGAGGCAGTGGCTACTGGCTTGCAGACTGCCGGCCTGCCGCCCGAAAGCATTCTTACCGAGCGCTTTGGACCCACGGGCACTTAGCTTTTCAGGTAATAGAGCCCCTGATTTATTGCCAGGCGCGGCAGCCCGCGCCTGGGCAGCCCAGCGTGCACTTTTGTCAACGTGCCGTATCAGCAGCGTTTTTGCTAACATTCTAATTTTCTTGTCTATCACAAACGTTTGCAGTTATAATTTATTCATTTCTTTAAAAAACAATCAGTTACCTAGCGGTTTTCTTTTCTAATTTTAACATAAGATTAAGCGAAGATTAACTTCGCTATTCGCTTGTTTTTAGCTCCTTTTCCCACCCTGTTTAGTTGTTTTCGCGGTAGAGCTTCCTGTTGCCTAGTCTGCGCCAAACGGCTAGCTAGCCAGTATTTCTTCCGCAAAGCACGCTTACCTCGTGAGCTCTACTGCCTTCCACATCTACGCTGCGTATCCAGATGCTGCCTTGCTTGATGCAATGCGCGCCAATGAAGAGGGAGCCTTTGTGGAAATCTACAGGCGCTATTGCTACCGGCTCTTTACCGTGGCCTGCCGCAAGCTGAAGAGCCAGGAAGCAGCCGAAGAGCTAATTCAGGACCTATTTGCCGACCTCTGGAGCCGGCGCGCGGGCTTGCAGGTAGAGCGGCTCGAATCCTACCTCTTTTCGATGGTGCGCTACCGCGTTATCAATTACGTAAAGAGCCAGAAGCTGAAAGCCGGCTACGACCTGTATTGCCGCCTTAGCCAATCAACAATGGACCCAGGCACCGAAGATGCGCTAGCCCTCAATGATTTGACCGCCGCCCTGATGGCCGGCGTGCGCAAGCTGCCCGAAAAAACGCGGGAGATATTCCAGCTCAGCCGGCTTGAGCAATGCACCGTGCCCGAGATTTCGACGCGGGTAAACCTGTCGGAAAAAGCCGTGGAGTATCACCTGACCAAGTCGCTCAAGCTGCTGCGCAGCTACCTGCGCGACTTTTTACTGCTGCTCCTGCCGTTGTTTATTTTTCTTCGACAAATAAATCCGCAGATAATCAACGGTTTGCCATTTACGAAGCAGCATATTTCTTACTATCTTAAGAAAAAGCTGAGCCCGGTTTAGGGCTGGCGGCTGGTTGGTTGACTTCCCTTGTAGAAGCCTGCCTAAAACCCGCTGCTCGTGACGGAAGCCGAATTCCATTCAGTACTCCAACGCTACCTCGATGGCCGTTGCACGCCCCAGGAGCGGGCCTTAGTCGAGCAGTGGTACGACCACCTCGACCAAGCCGAAGAGGTTGCCCAGCCTGCCCCTGGCCAGGCGGCGGTGGAAGATGCCATCTGGCAGCGCCTGATGCAAGACCGGGCCGGAAAGCAGCCTAAGCCGGCCACCCGGGTACGGCGGCGCCCGGCTACTTTCTGGCAAAAGCCTCGTTTTCAGCGGGTGGCGGCGGCATTGCTGCTGGCGGCCGGGCTAGGGGTGCTGCCCTACGCGGCGCGCCTGCGCGAGCAGCCCCGGCCCAGCGCCGTTGCCCCGGCTCATGGCTGGACGCGCCGCCACAACCCAACCCAGGTAGTCGAGAATTTTCAGCTGCCCGATGGCAGTGCCATCGCACTGCACCCAGGCAGCAGCCTGCGCTACGCCACGGCTTTTGCGGGCCCCCGGCGCGACGTATACCTGACGGGAGAAGCCTTTTTTAAGGTCACCAAAAACCCGGCCCGGCCTTTTTTGGTGTTTACTAATCATTTGGTAACAACTGTATTAGGCACGAGCTTTCGAGTGAAAGCCTACACCGGCAGCAAGGAAACCTACGTGGCGGTGCGCGAAGGCAAGGTAGCGGTGCAGGCCCGCCACAATGCCCACCTCGAAGCCACGCCCGCTAGCCCGGCGGCGGCCGGCGTGCTGCTGCTACCCAATCAGCAGGTGGTATACTCGGCTGCCAAGCGCTACCTCAAGAAAGAGCTGGTTGATAAGCCCGTGGTGCTGGCGCCGCAGGTGTTCGAGTTTGAGGAGCGCCC
Organism: Hymenobacter sp. BRD128; assembly: GCF_013256625.1. Lineage (NCBI taxonomy): Bacteria > Pseudomonadati > Bacteroidota > Cytophagia > Cytophagales > Hymenobacteraceae > Hymenobacter > Hymenobacter sp. BRD128. The sequence continues at coordinate 3,926,702 of NZ_CP053908.1, read as the reverse complement.
GGTGACGGAAGTGCTCACGGCTCTGGAAAAAGCCTACGGCGTTGACATTGGGTACGATAAGGCCAAGCTGGCCGGCTGCACCGTCAGCATCACCTTCTACGACGAGCCGCTTTTTGAAAAGCTAGGCCTGCTGTGCAAGTCGCTAGGGGCCTACTACACCCTCGCCGATACCCAGATTATCATCCATAGCACGGGATGCCAGCTTAAGTAAGCCTCCCCGACCGCCCGCTCACGAAAGCTGGCAACTGCCGTTTTGCCTCGGGCAGCCGTGCTTTTTTTCCGCGAAGCCGCTGTTGATTAGCCTTTTAAGGGGGCTAGCCGAGCCGCCCGATTTTCTATTGCTTTTCCATTAATTCCCACCCATCCCATGAAAAACCAAGTACAGCTTACCCCACCCTCCTGGTACCCCCTGAAGGTGCTGCTTCAGGCCCTGCTCCTGTGCCTGTTCACGGGGGTTGCCATGGCCCGCACCAGCCTGGCCCAGACCGTGCTGGAGCGTAAGATTACGCTCAGCGCAGAGGGGCAGACGATTAAAGAAATTCTGAATCAGATTGCCAAGCAGGCGGATATCCGCTTTGTGTATAGCCAGCAACTCATTGGGGCCGACCGCAGGGTGAATCTGCGCGCCCAGGATGAGCCCCTGGCCGAGGTACTCGACGAGGTGTTGTCGCCGCTCAAGATTCAGTACGAGGTCAGCAACGACCGCGTGGTGCTGCGGGTGCCCGCCAAACCCACTTCGGCCAACGCCGCGCCCCAGGATGTGGCCATAACCGGCCGGGTAGTTGATGCCAGAGGCGCCGGCCTGCCCGGCGTGACGGTGGTAGTGAAAGGTACCTCACGGGGCACCAGCACTGGCCCCGACGGCAGCTTTACGCTGCAAGCGCCCGAGAATAGCGTGCTGGTATTCAGCTTCGTGGGGTATGCCCGCAAGGAGGTGCCCGTGGCCGGCGCGACCAGCAACCTGAGCGTGACGCTCGACGAAAGCACCCAAGCCCTGAACGACGTAGTGGTAATCGGCTACGGCACGGCCCGCAAGAGCGACCTGACTGGCGCGGTGGCTGCGGTAAATAGCGCGCAGCTGACGCAGGTAGCTACTTCTGACCCCGTGCAGGCCTTGCAAGGCCGCGTGTCGGGCGTAGAAGTGACTTCTAACAGCGGCCAGCCCGGCTCGGGCACCCGCATTCGGGTGCGGGGCGTAGGTACTATTAATAATAGCGACCCGCTGTATGTAGTGGATGGTATTCAGACGAGCGACATCGGCTTTCTGCTGCCCGCCGATATCGAGTCGACGGAGATTCTAAAGGACGCCTCGGCTACGGCCATTTACGGCTCGCGCGGGGCCAATGGCGTGGTACTTATCACGACCAAGCACGGCAAAGCAGGCGCCACGCAATTCAACTTGTTTGGCTACACTGGCTTTCAGCAAATCCGCAAGGAGCTGCCGCTTACCAATGCCGCCCAGTACGCGACGCTCGTGTCGGAGGCCTATACCAATAACGGCCTGCCGCTGCCTACCGACTTTGGTCCGCAACTGCAAAACGCCATTGCAACCAACGCGCAAGGCGTTAATTACCAAGACTTGGTAACCCAGAAGGGGTTGATTACCAACTACAGCTTGTCGGCTTCGGGCGGCACCGAGCAAAACCGTTACCTAGTGAGCGGCAGCTACTTCCAGCAAAATGGCATTGTTATTAACTCGGGCTTCAAGAAGTTCGTGATTCGGATGAATGACGACGTGGTGCTCACCAAGCGCATTAAGGCGGGCGTAGCGGCTACGTTTACCAACAACAACCAAACGGGCAGCGGCGATGGCCAGGGTGGCTCGCAGCCCTACCTGGTGCTGCAATACGCCTTGCAAAAGAATCCGCTCATCGACCCCTACGGCCCCAATGGCGCCTACAGCGATGACATCATTACGCGCAATGCGCCGAACGTGCCGCGCTACCTCGATGAGCAACAGTACAACAGACTGACAAACAACAATTTGTTTACCAGCAGCTACCTGGATGTTTCGCTATTAAAGGGCCTGACGTTCCGCTCCACGTTTGGTATTAACTACTTCAACAACCACCCCAAAGTATACCAGCCGCAGTACTACATCGGCCCGACGGACCAGCGGGCTCAGAGCGCACTTATCGAAACGCGCAGCGAGAATGTGTCGTGGGTGTGGTCGAACTACGCCAACTATACGAAGACGTTTGACGACAACAGCTCCATCTCGGCTACGCTGGGCCAGGAAGCCCAGCGCGGCTACGGCAACGGTATTTCCAGCACGGCCTACAACGTGCCAGCCGATGCCTCGCTCCAGTACTTATCAGCCACGCGCAGCACCAACAACGTCGTGCGTAGCACCCAGTACGACGGCAGCTTGTCTTCTTACTTCGGGCGGGTTAACTTCAATTTCCGCGACCGCTACCTGCTCACGGGTACCTTGCGCTTCGACCAGACCTCGAAATTTTTGCCGGCAGTGCGCACGGGCACGTTCCCGTCGGTGGGCGCTGCCTGGAACATCTCCAACGAGGAGTTTCTCAAGAATGTCAGCTACCTGTCGGTGCTGAAGCTGCGGGCCAGCTATGGCCAGGTGGGCAATCAGAACGCCGCACCCAACTACGGCTACGCGTCAGTGGCTAATGGCAACCAGACCTACGCGTTCAACAACGTCCCTTCCCCTGGCCTAGCCATCACGCAGATTAATAACCCGCTGCTGAAGTGGGAAACGGCCGTTACCACCGACGTGGGCCTCGATGCCGAGCTGTTCAATAGCCAGCTGACCTTCACGGCCGACTACTTCGAGCGGCGCACCAAGGATATGATTGCCCTGCTGCCGGTGCCCGACTACGTGGGCCAGGCCCCCGCCAGCGCCAACGTAGGCTCGCTGCGTAACCGCGGCCTGGAACTGGCCCTGAACTACCGCAACGCCATTGGCAAGCTGCAGTATAATGTGGGGGTTAACTTCACGAAAATCGACAACGTAGTGACGAGCCTGGGGGGTGGCAACGCCATTGCCGCCGGTAATGTGCTCACGCAAATCGGCAACACTACGCTCACCGACGTGGGCCACGAGGTAGCCTACTTCTACGGCTTGCAGGCCGATGGGGTATTCCACAGCCAGAACGAAATTGATGCCTACAAAAACCCGGATGGCACGCTTATTCAGCCTAATGCGCATCCCGGCGACATGAAGTACTTGGACACTAATAAAGACGGCAAAATCGATGCGTCCGACAACACCTACCTGGGTAGCGGCACTCCCAGATTTAGTTACGGAGCTTCGTTGAACCTGAACTACGCTGGTTTTGATTTCAAGGTGCTGCTCTACGGGGTGCAGGGTGCCGAGGCCATCAACGGCGCAGGCTTCAACCTGAACAAGTCCTCCGATTTGGTGGGGGTGTGGAGCAACTTCTACGCAAGCCGCATGGACCGCTGGACCCCTAGCAACCCTAATAGCAACCAGCCCCGCGTGACGGCTACTGACAATAACGGCAACGACCAATTCAGCAGCCGCTACGTGGAAGATGCCAGCTACCTGCGGGCCCGCAACATGGAGCTGGGCTACTCCTTACCCAAGACCTTTCTGGGCCGCTACCAGGTGAGTGGGGCTCGGGTATTCTTATCGGTTGATAACGTGTTTACCATCACCAAGTACACGGGCTACGACCCGGAGATTTCGACGGTCGCGTCCTACAATAACCCCCTGGCCTACGGCGTGGACTACGGCAACTATCCGCAGGCCCGCACCTACCGCCTGGGCTTCAACGTGCAGTTCTAATCAGCTATCCCACCCATTTATATGAAACCCACCCGCGCCGCCGTATTGCTCGGCCTGCTCCTAACTACTGCGCTCACTCCGGGCTGCAAAGACTTTTTGGATAAACAACCCCTCGGCACCACTACCCAGGATAACCTTTTTAAGGACCCTACCAACGCCGTGCAGGCCGTAAATGCCGTGTACGATGTGACGGCCTGGGACCAGGGCCCCAAGTGGGGCGACCCCAACGGCAACTACGTGGCCCAGACCTACGAATGGATGTTTGGGGACTTGATGACTGATGACTCTGAAAAAGGTGGCGGGGGCCTAGCGACTTTCAACCCCTGATTCAGCTCAAAAGCTGGAACATTCCGTCGTCTAACCCGCCCGTCACCACGCTTTGGGTGCACAGCTTCACGGGCATTGCCCGGGCCAATACGGTCATCAACAATATCGACGCCGGCACCATCGATGCCGCCCTGAAAGCGCGGTTGAAGGGGAGGCCTTGTTTCTGCGGGCCTATTTCTACTTCAACCTGGTGAAGGGTTTCGGAGGGGTGCCCCTGTTCGAGAAGTCTATTGCGCCTACCGAAGCGGGCAACGTAAGCCGGGCTTCCATTGCCCAGACCTACGCCTTTATTGAGAAGGATTTGAAGGCCGCCGCCGCGCTGTTGCCCGAAAAAAGCGGCTATACGGGCAATGATATAGGGCGGGCTACCAAGGGTGCTGCTAATGGTTACCTTGCTCGCGTTATCATGTACCAGCTGGGCACCGTAAACGGCAACAACCACACCTGGCAGGAGGTATACGACCTGACCAGCACCATCATCAGCTCGGCGCAGTACAGCCTGCTGGCCAACTATGCCGCCATCCACCAGGATATTGGCGAGAACAGCAGCGAGTCGGTATTCGAAATTCAGTTTGGGACGGACAACAACACTTACGGACCCATCTCGATTGGAACGACTAACAATATCTTCCAGAACAACCGCAAGACCTGGGGCTATGGGTTTAACAACCCCACGCAAAATCTGGTCGATGAGTTTGAGCCTAACGACCCGCGCAAAGAAGTCACGGTTATCAAGAACGGCGACATCGTACTGGGCATCCTCAACGTTGTCGACCTCACGGCCAATGCTACGGGCTACTTTAACCGCAAGGCGGCTATTCTTGCCCCTGCCGCCCCGGAGGCCGGCCCCCAGAATATTCGCAAAATTCGCTACGCCGATATTCTGCTGATGAAAGCTGAGGCCGCCGCCCAGCTTGGGAAAAATGGTGAAGCTGTAGCCTTGGTAAACCAGGTGCGCCAGCGGGCCCGCATGTCGACGCGCCCGCCGGGCACTACGCTGGGCTCGTTGAGCTACGAGCCGGCTAACACCCCGGCCGGCACCCTGCCCGACCTAGCGGCTAGCCTTTCGGGTCAAAACCTGCTCAACGCCATCTGGCACGAGCGCCGGGTAGAGTTTGGGGAGGAGTCGCTGCGCTATTGGGATTTAGTACGCACCGGCCGCTACCTGGCCACCCTGCCGGCCGACGTGCGGTCGCGGGCCATGACGCACGTTGCCACCGAGGCTTCCGTCAATCCCTTCCCCCTGCTGCCCATCTCCCTGAACGATGCGCAGACCTGGGGTGTGCCTCAGAACCCCGGCTATAACTAACCACTGAAAACCTGCTGACCAACAAAAGCGCCATTCCGAGCTAGGCTCGGAATGGCGCTTTTGTTGGTCAGCAGGTTTTTGCCTACGCGTAGACGCTCGTTTTCAGCTCTTCGGCCAGGAAGCGGCTGGTGTGGCCCTTGCCGCTCTTGGCCACCTGCTCGGGTGTGCCCTGGGCCACGATGGTGCCGCCGCCCGCGCCGCCCTCGGGCCGATGTCGATGACGTGGTCGGCTACCTTAATGAGGTCTAGGTTGTGCTCAATGATGAGCACCGTGTTGCCTTTGTCGGCGAGCTTGTGCAGCACGTCGGCCAGGTGGCGAATGTCCTCGAAGTGCAGGCCGGTGGTGGGCTCGTCGAGGATGTAGAAGGTCTTGCCGGTGTCCTTTTTGCTGAGTTCGGTGGCGAGCTTCACCCGCTGGGCCTCGCCGCCCGAGAGCGTGGTAGCCTGCTGGCCCAGCGTGAGGTAGCCCAGCCCCACATCGGCCAGGGTCTTGATTTTACGCAGGATGCGCGGCTGAAACTCAAAGAAGTCCACGGCCTTCTCTACCGTCATATCGAGCACGTCGGTAATAGACTTGCCCTTAAAGCGCACTTCCAGCGTTTCCCGGTTGTAGCGGCGGCCTTTGCAGGTTTCGCAGGGCACGTGCACATCGGGCAGGAAATTCATCTCGATGGTGCGGATGCCGGCGCCCTCGCAGGTTTCGCAGCGCCCGCCCCGCACGTTGAAGGAGAAGCGACCGGGGCCGTAACCCCGGATTTTGGCCTCCGCCATCTCGGCAAAGAGCTGCCGGATTTCGGTAAACACGCCCGTGTAAGTAGCCGGATTCGAGCGCGGCGTGCGGCCAATGGGCGACTGGTCCACCTCAATCACCTTGTCAATCAGCTCCAGGCCTTCGAGGCTGCCGTAGGCTAGCGGCTCGCGGTGCGCGTTGAAAAAGTGCTGGTTCAGAATCGGGTACAGCGTGTCGTGGATGAGCGACGACTTGCCCGAGCCCGACACGCCCGTGACGGCAATGAGCTTGCCGAGCGGGAATTTGGCCGTTACGTTCTTGAGATTGTGGCCCTTGGCGCCTTTCAGCACCAGGAAGCTGCCCTCGCCCTCGCGCTTCTTTTTGCGCAGCTCGATATTGCGCTTGCCGCTGAGATAGTCGGAGGTGAGCGAGCCCGAGTTGAAAATGGCGTCGGGCGTACCCTCGGCCACGATGTGGCCGCCGTGGATGCCCGCGCCGGGACCGATGTCGAGCACGTGGTCGGCGTGCAGAATCATATCCTTGTCGTGCTCCACCACAATCACCGAGTTGCCGATGTCGCGCAGGTGCTGCAAGGCTTTGATTAGCCGCTCGTTGTCGCGCTGGTGCAGGCCGATGCTCGGCTCGTCCATGATGTAGAGCACGCCCACGAGCTGGGTACCAATCTGGGTGGCTAGCCGGATGCGCTGGCTTTCGCCGCCCGAGAGCGTGCGCACCGAGCGATGCAGGCTGAGGTAGTCGAGGCCCACTTCGAGCAGGAAGCCGATGCGCTTGCGAATTTCCTTGAGCAGTTCCCTGGCAATGAGGTTCTGGCGCTCGCTCAGGCGGTCCTCCAGTCCTACAAACCAGGCAGCCAGCTCATTGATATCCAGCACCGACAGCTCACCGATGTGCCGGTCAGCCAGCTTGAAGTGCAGGCTTTCTTTTTTGAGGCGGTAGCCCTCGCACACCGGGCAGGTCTGGGCCTGGGTGTACTGCTGAATCCACTCGCGGATGGAATCAGAGTCGGACTCCATCTGGCGGCGCAGGAAGGGAATGATGCCCTCAAACGGCTCGGTGTAGAGCGCCTTGTTGTCGTCGGCCTCGTCCTGACTGATGCCGTGGAGCAGACGTTGCAGCAACTCAACGGGCAGCTTCTCAATTGGCGTATTCAGGCTGGCCTTGTGCTTTTTGAGAATGAGCTGCAGCTGCTGAAAAATCCAGATGTCGCGGTACTCGCCCAGCGGTGCAATCGCGCCCCGGCTGATGCTCAGCTTGGGGTCCGGAATCACGGTCTCCTCCGTTATCTGCTGCACCTCGCCTAGCCCCGCGCAGTGCGGGCAGGCGCCGTAGGGCGAGTTGAAGCTGAAGGTGTTAGGTGCCGGGTCGTCGTAGGCGATGCCGGTGTCGGGGTCCATTAGAAAGCGCGAAAAGAACTGCGGCTGGGCCTTTTTGGCGTCGGGGTCGAGCACCAGCAGGGTGCCTTTGCCGTGCGTCAGGGCGTTCTGCACCGAGCCCGAGAGGCGGAAGCGGTCCTCTTCCTTCACCACGAGTCGGTCAATCACAATTTCAATATCGTGAATCTTATAGCGGTCGACCTGCATCTTGGGCGTGATGTCGAGCAGCTCGCCATCCACGCGCACCTTGGTGAAACCCAGCTTGGCAATCTTCTGAAAATCTTCGCGGTAGTGGCCTTTGCGGCCCTTTACCACGGGAGCTAGCACGATGAGCTTTTTGCCGTCGTAGTGCCGCAGGATGTAGTTGATAATCTGGTCGTCGCTCTGCCGAATCATCTTCTTGCCGGTAGCGTAGCTATAGGCTTCGGCAGTGCGGGCGTAGAGCAGGCGCAGGAAATCGTATATCTCGGTGATGGTGCCGACCGTGGAGCGCGGGTTGCGCGAAGTCGTTTTCTGCTCAATCGAGATAACCGGCGAGAGCCCCTCAATCTTATCGACATTGGGCCGCTCCAGCCCGCCCATGAAGGAGCGCGCGTAGGCCGAAAACGTCTCCATGTAGCGCCGCTGGCCCTCGGCATAAATGGTATCGAAGGCTAGCGACGACTTGCCCGAGCCCGAAATACCGGTAAAAACCACCAGCTTGCCGCGCGGAATTTTCACCGACACGTTTTTGAGATTGTGCTCCCGGGCCCCGTACACTTCAATGTAGGGCGCTTCGGCGGCGGCGCCCAGGTGCGGGCCGGCGGCCGGCGGCGGCAGGCTTTCGGGGTTTGGTGCTGCGCGGCCACGGCTAGCCCAGCTGGCGCCGGCTGGCTGCCCACGGGCAGGTTATGCTGCTTGTCAGGCGCTTGTTTTTCAGCTACTTCAACCAGACTGCCAGCGGCAGCGTTGGTTAGAATTTCGGCGGCGGGAGCGGCAGATTTAGCCGCTTTCTTGGGTGCGGCCTTGGGTGGTTTCGGAGCGGAAGCAACGGGAGCGGTAGCCGTTTTTTTAGCCATGCGGGCAAAGTCGGAAGAACAAGCAAAGGTACGGGAATGGCCGGCCGGGGGCGGCAAAAACTAAACGTCTTGCCCAGCGGCCGACAGCGGGCCGACTGACACTAACAACCTTAGTCGGTGATTGGTGCGGAACGGCGCGATTTCTCTTTCTTTGCCTGACTAGCGGCTGGCAGCGGCGGCTATTTATCTTTTCTCTTCTACGTATGCCCGTCCTTTTTCGCTTTCCTGCCTTAGTAGGCTTATTTTTCAGCGCTGGATTGCTGCTGAGCAGCCCGGCCGCCTGCGCCCAAACGGCCGTCCAGCCGGGGACGCCCGCCGCGCATGGCTACGATTTCCTGACGGTCACTACCATCGAATCAGGTAATGAACGCGAGTCTAAGCTTCTGCTAAGCCCCGCCTTCGAAGAGCAGGCCGAGATACCGCTTGCTAATGCCAGCTTGTATTCGCTCTCAAAGGACGACTTTCAAAAGCTGAGTCGGAATACGGCCACTATCAACCAACTGCTGAGCCGGATAACTGTGGCTGGCTGGGAGCTATTTCAAGTATACCCGCTAGCCCCTCCAAACGGGGCTTCGAGTACGCCTCCCATTATCCGCTACCTTTTCCGCAAAGCTAAAAGCTGAGCGGTTGCGTATAAACCAGCCTACCCCTTTCTGGCACTTGGCACCGTCCTTGCACAAATGGGGAACATACCTTATTTCTTTTCCCATGACCCTGCTTCAAAAAATGGCTTCGCTCGGCATTCTGGGCGTGCTTGGCTTTGCCGCCACCCCGGCCCATGCCCAGATTAATGTCAACATCAATACGGCCCCGCCGGTAGTAGTGGGCGCCCCGGCCAACGCCCAGTACTACTACATCCCGGAGGCCAATGCATATTACGACGTGCCGGCCCGCCGCTACGTGGTGCAGCGCAACGGTAAGTGGGGCCGCTACGAGCGCCTCGATGGGTACGATGCTCGCAATTTTCATCCGCAGTACATTGAGTATCGCGGCGATTCGCCCTGGATGTATAACCGCGGCGGCAACCCCCACGGCATGCCCCCCGGCCAGGCCAAGAAACTGTATCGGGATGGGCGCGACCGCGACGACCGTGACCATGACGACCGTGACCATGATGATGACCGCGGGCATGGCCATGGCCACGACCGCGACTAACTATCGCAAAATACAGCCTGCCAAAAAAAGCGCCCGACGGGCGCTTTTTTTGGTGATGGGCCAACTGGCAACATGGTCGGGCTTATCGAATGATATCGCTTTGAGGCCCCGGTTTTGAAGAGAGTATCCTGTTCAGCTCTTTTCTCCTTTTCAACCATGAGCACCGCCCGCAGTTTTTCGCTTTTGCATCCAGGGCTATTACTGCGCTGGCTAGCCCTGCCGCTCGTGCCCGTCGGGCCGGGACCACGATGCCCGCGGCCGTGACCGGCGCTAGCCCTCTGGCGCGAGGCTGCCGGCAAGACCTGCCTTTAATAGGGCTTTTTTAAATGGTCCTGAGTGCTTTATTTTATAGTGATTAGTCGGCACATTTGCCCGGCCTGGCCGTTCAGCAGGGCATTCTATCGTCAGGGCTTATAACCCGGCACTCTACTTGCACTTAGGATAGCCAGACATTTTTTCGTTCTTTATCAACCATGAAATTCCGCCTCCCTTTTCTTGCTTTCGCGCTGGGCTCTGGCTTGGCGCTGACTGCCCCCACTGCCGCGCAAGCACAGGTGAGTGTGGGTATTAACATTGGCCTGCCACCCTGGGGGCCAGCCGTGCCCCGGGGCACACAGTACTACTACATTCCGGAGATTGACGGTTACTATGACATCTACAATGGCGTGTACATCGTGTTTGATGGCCTGCAGTGGATTCAGATGCCTTATCTCGACGGCTACGACCCTTATTATTTTCATCCGGTGCCGGTTAGCTACGTGGGCGCGCAGCCTTGGCTCTATATCGGCACCTACCGCGAGCGTTATCCGCAGTACGTGACCGTGTACCGGGGCGGTGGCTACGGGGGCAGCGGCCGCTACTATGGCCACGACTATGGCGCCGGCCGTGTGTATGGCTACGACCGCGGCGGCTACGGCGGGCGCCCTGGTAGTTATGACCATGACCGGGGTGACTACGGCGGGCGCCCTGGTGGTTATGACCATGACCGGGGTGGCTACGGCGGCCACTCTGGTGGCGACGACGATGACCATGACCACGGGGGCGACAACCGCGACCATGACCGGGGCGGCGGGCACGGTGGTTACGGCGGCGGGCGTGGTGGTTACGGCGGCGCGCCGGGCTACCCTGGTGGTGGTAGCCGCCCCGACGGGGGCGGCTTTGGCGGGGGGAGCCGTCCGGGTGGCATTCCCGGCGGGGGCATGCCGGGCGGCGGCTACGGTGGCCGTCCTGGTGGTGGCGGCAACCCCGGCGGCGGCATGCCAGGGGGTGGCTTTGGTGGTGGACGCCCCGGCGGGGGTATGCCGGGCGGGGGTGGGCAGCCCACTAGTCCTAACGGCGGCAATGGGGGCGGGGGTGGCCGTGGCCGCCGCTAGCCGCTACAGCACCAGCACTACCCTGTTCAAAAAAGAGGCTGCTCCCATGTGGAGCAGCCTCTTTTCTTTGAGTAAAATTCTCTTGAGCGTAGCGTACTGCTCTTTTGTTCTACGGCCCGGCCCCAGGCAGGCCTAGCCAACGCTACCAGCCCAGTCTACCCCGGCCCGCACGGCGGCGGGGGTAGGCAGCAAATTTTTGCCGAGCCGCTCGGCGATGTAAATCATGTCGGCATCTCGGCTCATGCCAGCGGCGGCTATAATGCGGTTTTCCAGGACGTAGAAGGCCAGAAAATCCTGCTTGGCTACGTCGCCCTGGTAGATAATTTCGTCCCAGCGCTCGGCGTGGCCGGCGTAGCGCAGGCTTTTACCATACTGCTGCGTCCAGAAGAAGGGCGCGGCGGTGAATTTTACTTGCTGGCCCAGCATATTGCGGGCGGCCGTTTGGCCGTGCTGCTGGGCCACGCGCCAGTGCTCGATGCGCGTGGGCTGGCCGGTGGCCGCCAGCGGAAAGCGAGCGATGTCGCCGGCCGCATACACATTTTCAGCAGCCTGCAAAAAGGCATCGACGGCTAGCCCGCCGTCTTTCTCCAAAGCAAACGCCTGAGCCAGAAAGTCGGTGGCCGGGCGCACGCCCACCCCCAGCACCACCACTTCCGCAGGCAGCAGTTGACCGGTTTTCAGTTGCACGCCGGTTATGCGGCCGCCCTCCCCTAGCAAGGCCGTTACTTCAGCTTCGGTTTCAAACTTTACGCCTTTCTCCTCGTGCATTTTGCGGAACATGGCCCCGATTTCCGGCCCTAGTATTCGTTCAAAAGGCATTTTCTCCTGGGCAATAACTGTCACCTGGCGGCCTTCGCTGATGAGGCTGCTGGCGGCTTCCATACCGATAAAGCTGCTGCCGATGATAATAAGTTGTTTTGCGTCTTTCGTGGCGGCCAGCAGGTGGTCGGCGTCGGCCTGGGTGCGCAGGGGCAGCACGCCCGCCAAGTCGTGGCCAGGCAGCTTGGGTAGCCGGTTGGGCGTGCCGCCGGGGGCTAGCAGCACCTGGTCGTAGTGCAACGGCGGCTGGCCTGCCAGCTCAATTTCCTGGCTAGCCAGGTCGAGGCCAGTGACGCGGGTATTGGTTAGTAATTCAATTTTTTGCTGCGCGTAAAACTCCGGCTGGCGTAGCGGCATCGTTTCGGCCTTGGCCTTGCCGGCCAGGTAGGCTTTGCTGAGCTTAGTACGGTCGGAGGGCAGTTTTTCATCGGCTGATACCAGTACCACGCGGCCCGCGAAACCCTCGCGGCGCAGCGCCTGGGCCGCAAACTCGCCGGCGGCCCCACCGCCCACGATGACGAACGTGCGGGTATCGACCGGCGCCCCAACGGGAGCCGATGGCTCGCCGCCCACCTCGGCCGTGGGCGTGGCGGTGGGGTCGTCGGTGCTGGCGGGAGGGCTGGCGGGCACCTGCACCAGGATGCGCCCGTTGGCCTCGCGCACGGCGTAGGTGGGCAGGTCGTCGAGGGCAGGCGGCTCGCAGAGGTGGCCGTTTTCGACCTTGAAGCAGGCGTGGTGCCAGGGGCAGATGAGGCGGCCGTCCACGACTTTGCCTTTCTCAAGCGGCGCGCCGTAGTGCGGGCAGTTGGGCGCCAAGGCGTGCACCTGGCCCTGCTGCCGGGTCAGCAGCACCTTGGGGCCATCGTTGGGCGTAGGGAAGGCTTTCAGCGCGCCTTCGGGCAGGCTAGCGGAGTCGGCAAGGTCGCGTTCGGGAGACATCGGAGCAGCGGAGGTTGAACTAGCTGGCTGAACGAGTAGCACTCACCCCAAGTTGCGGCGCTCTACATGCAAAAAAGAGCGCCCCGCTAAGGGCGCTCTTTTTGAAATCGTTTAGAATGGACCAGCCAGGCTTAAAACTCCGCGTTCTTGGGAAAGCGCGGGAAGGGGATGACGTCGCGGATGTTGGTCATGCCGGTCACAAACAGCACCAGGCGCTCGAACCCTAGCCCGAAGCCCGCGTGCGGCGCCGTGCCAAAGCGGCGCGTGTCGAGGTACCACCACAGCTCGTCTTCGGGCACGTGCATTTCCTGCATGCGGGTTTGCAGCTTCACCAGGTCTTCCTCACGCTGCGAGCCACCGATAATTTCGCCGATGCCGGGGAACAGCACGTCCATGGCGCGCACGGTGCGGCCATCGTCGTCGAGCTTCATGTAGAAAGCCTTGATTTCCTTGGGGTAGTTGGTGAGGATAACCGGCTTCTGGAAGTGCTTCTCTACGAGGTAGCGCTCGTGCTCGCTCTGCAAGTCGGTGCCCCAGTCCACGGGAAATTCAAATTTCTTCTTGGCCGATTTCAGAATCGCCACGGCCTCGGTGTAGGTGAGACGCTGGAAAGCGTTGTCGGTCACCGACTTGAGGCGGGTCAGCAATTCCTTATCGTAGGTATCGTTCAGGAATTGCAGGTCGGCGGCGCAGTGCTCCAGGGCATACTTCACCAGGCTCTGGAGGAAGTCCTCGGCCAGGTCCATGTTATCGGCCAGGTCATAGAAGGCCATTTCGGGCTCTATCATCCAGAACTCGGCCAGGTGGCGGGCGGTGTTCGAGTTTTCGGCCCGGAAAGTGGGGCCGAAGGTGTACACCTGCCCCAGCGCCATCGCCGCTAGCTCGCCTTCGAGCTGGCCCGATACGGTAAGGTTGGTTTGCTTGCCGAAGAAGTCCTGGCTGTAATCCACGGAGCCATCTTCGGTGCGCGGCGGGTGCTCGGGGGGCAGCGTGGTCACCCGAAACATCTGGCCCGCGCCCTCGGCATCGGAGCCCGTGATGATGGGCGTGTGCACGTAGTAGAAGCCGTGCCGGTTGAAGTAGTCGTGGATGGCGAAGGCCAGCGCGTGCCGGATGCGCAGCACCGCCCCGAAGGTGTTGGTGCGGGGGCGCAGGTGGGCAATCTCGCGCAGGTGCTCCAGCGAAGTGGCTTTCTTTTGCAGCGGGTAGGCCTCGGGGTCAGCGGTGCCGAGCACCTCGATGGAGGTGGCCTGCACCTCTACCGACTGGCCCTTGCCCTGGCTAGCCACCAGCTGGCCGCGCACGGCTACGCACGAGCCGGTGGTTACTTCCTTCAGGCTTTCTTCGGGAAACTTCTCAGCATCAGCCACTACTTGCAGCGTGGCGAGGCCCGAGCCATCGTTGAGCGCGATAAACTGCACATATTTGTTGCCCCGGCGGGTGCGTACCCAGCCCTTCACCAGCACTTCGCGGTTGAGGTCGGTACTCGTGAGCAGGTCTTGGATGCGGGTGCGGCGGAGTTGGTCGGCAGGCATAGGCAGTAAGCAAAAGGCAGTTGAGCTGGCAAAGGTAAAGCCCCTGCCGGGCTAGCGCCGACTAACCCCAATTGGAATTTGCCAGTACTAGGGTACGTCCAAGCCCGCGCCGGCTACGTATTGTCTTTCTTCATTCACTGTTAATTGTCGCGTTTCATTCTCGCTTCTTCTTATGCAACGCCTTGACTTAAAACAACTTCTTTCCCAACGCCTCTCGCCCCAGCAGATTCAGTTCATCAAGCTGCTGCAAATACCAACGGCCGAGCTGGAAACGCGCATCAAGGAGGAAATGGAGGTGAACCCCGCGCTGGAAGAAGGTGATAGTGAAGACGCTGACGAGCGCGACGACAGCGATGCCGATGACACGCCCGAGGCCGACGACCCCAACGACTCGCTCGACAGCGACGACACTACGCTCGATGAGGACTTTAGCGGCCCCAGCGAGGCTAGCGACGACAGCGCCGGCCCCGACGACTACGCCGACGAGCGCCCCGAGCCAGCCGCCGAGCCCGAGGCGCTGGGCATCGACAACGACAACCACGACATCGACATCAGCGACTACGTCAACGACGACGAGATAGCGGGCTATAAAATGCAGGGCGACGGCCCCGGCGACGAGGAAGAGCGCGACATGCCCCTGGCCGACACCAGCGGCTCGCTGCAAGACTCGCTGCTCGACCAGCTGCACTTTGCGCAGCTCGATGAGCTGGAACAGGCTATTGGCGAGCAGCTTATCGGCTCGATTGATGGCGACGGCTACATCCGGCGCGACCTGGCAGCCATTGCCAACGACCTGGCGTTCAGCCAGAATATCGAGGCTAGCGAGGCTGAGATTGAGGCCGTGCTGCGCGTCATTCAGCAGTTCGACCCGCCGGGCATCGCCGCCCGCGACTTGCCCGAGTGCCTGCTGTTGCAGCTGGAGCGCCGGCCCCAGGACGAGGCTACGCTGAACGCCGAACGCATTCTGACCGAGACGTTTGAGGAGTTTACCAAGAAGCACTACCAGCGCATTCAGCAGAAGCTCGACCTCGAAGACGACGAGTTGAAGGAGGCCGTGGCCGTTATCCTGAAGCTGAACCCCAAGCCGGGCGGCAGCGGGCCGGTGAGCGGCGGCAAGGGCAGCGCCGGCGGCGCCCAGTACCTCATGCCCGACTTCATCCTCACCAACGACAACGGCGAGCTGAACCTGACCCTGAATGCCCGCAACGCCCCCGAGCTGCGCGTGAGCCGCGATTACCGCGAGATGCTCCAGACCTACGACAAGGCGGCCAAAAAGGACCAGAAAATGAAGGAGGCCGTGAGCTTTGTGAAGCAAAAGCTCGACTCGGCCAAGTGGTTTATCGATGCCATCCGGCAGCGCCAAAACACGCTGCTGCGCACGATGTCGGCCATCGTGGAGCGCCAGCGAGAGTTCTTCCTGACGGGCGACGACTCGAAGCTGCGGCCCATGATTCTCAAGGATATTGCCCAGGCCATCGGCATGGATATCAGCACCATCAGCCGCGTCGCCAACTCTAAAAGCATCCAGACCGAGCACGGTATCTACCCGCTCAAGTTCTTCTTCTCGGAAGGCATCGCCACCGACTCGGGCGAGGACGCCAGCAGCCGCGAGGTAAAAAGCATTTTGCGCGACCTCATCGGCAACGAGAAAAAGGACCACCCACTGAGCGACGACAAGCTGGAAAAAATGCTAAATGCCCGCGGCTACAACATTGCCCGCCGCACGGTGGCCAAGTATCGCGAGCAGCTCAACATTCCGGTGGCCAGGCTGCGCAAGGAGCTGTAATCTTGCTTTGCAATTTATTTCTGCGCCCTACTCTTAATCGAGAGCATGAGAATAATTATCATTAGCTCCCACTAGTTAAAGAGAATGCGTGGTCATGAAGTAAATGACTGTCAATAGGCCGTGGTCGCGCCGCGCTTATCGGGAAAGGTCACAGATTGCGGCGTCATTGCCAAAAATAACCGCCTATTTTTCAATGCCGTCGTTTGCATGCGTACCGACGTACCGTGAGCCGATTTGCCGGCCCGCTTCGGTAAAGCCAATTAAGTGTGCCGTCGGTTCTGGTGCCTGGCCCAAAAAGGGGCGTGGGAAGCGTTATTTAAGGTGTTAAAAGCCCCGGACCTGGACTGGGGCATGTTCGATTCGACGGCACTGCGCGCCCATCGACATGCAGCAGGCCAAAGAAAAGCGCCCCATCACCAAATACCTGGGCCGTAGTCGCGGCGGGGGGAGCACCAAAATTCACGCTTGGCCCGACGCCTTTTGAAACACCGTGCGCCTGCTGGCCATCGGCGCCTAAGCCGGAGATAGCATGAAGGCCCTGCCCTTGCTCACAGGCTTGAATCCAAGTAAAGTACTGGCTGATATGGCCTAAGATAGCGACAAAACCCGCGCCTGTTGTGCCCAGCATCATATTTAAGCTGTCATTGCTAATCGTCTCAACCAGCTTGAACCGGCCGAATTAGATACCAAAACCTACCGCGACCGCAACAAAATCGAGCGCGGCCGCTTGAAGCAGTACCGGCGCCTGGCCACGCGCTACGAAAAACCGTCGCTTCATTTTTGGCCCTTTGGCATATCGCTACGGCCCTCGACTAGCTGCGCTGATTGTCCTCACTCCCTAGAGCATTTCTGCGGTTAGTGTATGGTTTGGGCAGTATATTTTATGCATGAAGGCCTGTTCCAATGATTTGCGCGAGCGGGTAGCAGCGGTATGTGCTGAGCCTGGCTTCGCGCAAACGGTCGTTGTCGCCCGGTTTTGTGTCGGTTTCGTTTGTCGAAAGGCTGGGCTACTGCCAGCGGGCGAACGGGTCTATGGCCGCACTGCCCCACCGCAGCGGCTTCACCTCTCGACGCGGCGGCTCGCGCGGAGTTGGCGACTTGTCTGCGCCAGCAGCCCGGTCAGGTGGTGCACCCGTAGGTTATCGAGGACTAGCACGTCCCCGCGCCGTAATTGCGGGGCCAGGATGCGCGCGATGTATAGAGCGAAACTGTGCTGATTCAAGGCTCCTTCCAGCACCTGTACCCCATGTAGCCCGTTCACGGACAAGGCGTCAATCAGCGTCAGCGAGCAGGTAGGGCGGCGCAAGGGCACGGCCCCACCCACGCGCCGGCCGCCCCGAGCTCGGCCGTAACGCCGGTATAGTCCAAGCGCAGACCGATCTCATTGAGAAAGTGAAACCGCCCTACGTCCACACGCGCCGCGATGGCTTCGACATGCTGCTGGCGCAACAGGCCCACGCGTTCAGTTTCCCGCTCAGTGGCATGTAGGCTTTTTTTTGCGCCGCCGCCCGTGCTCGTCGAGCACGCGCCAAAGAACAGGTAAACACACGGGGCATCCCCGGCGGCTACCCAAGCCGTGCGCAATTTGGCCAGCGTCTGGTCCGGCCTCTGCTTCACCTGAACCACGAGCCAGATGTGCGCCGCCGCGTCGAGGTAGCGGGCGCGGTCGCCCCGGCCGGGCCGCGCAGCCACAGGGCCCGTGTGCCGCTGACGGCGCAACAGCTTGCCCACAAAGGCCACACTCACACAGAAACGAGCCGCCACCTGTACCTGTCGGGCACCTGGCACGGCACACGCCTGCACGATGCGCTGGCGCAAATCCAAAGAATAAGCTTGCCTAGCAGCTAGTTACGCAAGGCACCCAAAAGCAGCTACACCGTTCACTAATCCACTATATCAACCCTCTACCTCTTCTCTAGTAAAATGCTACGCTGATTTAGCTATTTCTTCTACAATAGACAATTTAAAAGGGAATTTACTCGAACCAAATGATGGTTTAAAATACTTAAGCATCACTTTTTGGTATTTAAGTGAATATTTTGTCCCGTTCATAAAGTGGGTGTGATTTATTTTTGCTCCTTCACCTCTAAAAGGCATTAAAAATATATTTGTCATAAAATTTACGATATATAAAACATTAAAAATAAATACCCCAAAATACCCATGTTGCTTAAAAATAAGCAATAATACAGACAGGAAATTTTGACGGTTATTGTACTCCCATTGATTAGTATTAGCACTCGACACACCGCCAAGGTGAATAATATTTGCATCTGGCGTATACATCAAACGGTAACCATTATCAACAATGCGGTAACACAATTCTATTTCTTCGCAATACATAAAGAAATCCGGGTCAAAAGGCTTGACTTTTTCAACCACTTCCCGGCGCAATAGCATAAATGCACCTAACATGGCTTGAATTGAATGCTCTTTCTCATGCATCGCTTCCATATAACCATTCTTTCGATATTTGCTTAGACCCAGTTTCGAAGCCGTAAAACTAAAAATAGAATTGCTAAGCAAAACCGATTTGAGACCAGTGCGGTAGTCAAATGCTGACCTTTGCATACTGCCGTCGAGTGACAGAATTTTGCAGCCTACTCCAGCTAAATCTTTCTCTTGCTTATGCATATCCATGTACTGAATACACTTAGCAACTCCATCTCTCAGATTGATAGTATCAGTATTCAATATCAACAAGTACTCTCCTGTTGCAATTTTAATTCCGAGGTTATTACCCCTTGCAAAACCTGAATTTTCAGAATTTTTAATTAAATTTATTAATGGAAATAACCGCTTGAATTCTTCCGGGTCACATTCTACGGATGCATTATCAACTAATATAACCTCGAAATCCCAATCCCAATTACTGCTATAAATGTCACGCAAACAATCACAGGTTACAGCAAAAGTATTGTAATTTATAAGTATTATTGAAAATTTCATGTTACACATTTTTCAAGTAGAAACTTATGATATTATTTAAACTCTCGATTTTGATTATCCCAAATATCGAAAATGTTCATTCGATTCATTTATAAATTTATGTCGAATATCTGGTGACAGCATGAATTTTAGTGAGGTTTAGATTGTAAGCATCAATGCAAAATTGAATTTATATTTGATGCATACTATGTAACTTGTAAAACATTATAATTTACGCGCTAGCACGCCACAGCGCTGGCGCAATGCGCAATTCAGCGGTTCTACGATACTAGTTGCCCCACTGCCTTTGGTACTTGAGCGGTGCGCGGCAATCGGCAACACCTTGGCGTAGGTTTCCCGTTCATCTGTATAACAAACAGTATGCTGCTGATAACGAGCCGGAAGAGCTTGACATAAACGTTTTACCGTGGCTGTACCTCGACAACCGAGCACCCAGGCCCCGATGTGCCAGGTTGCCCGCTCTACCACTCGCCAGAGCCACATCTTATCCTTCCGCCGACCTACAAACGTCCACATCTCATCTAATTCTAAATCAGTCAATTTGTTCAGTAGCTCCGCCGGAAGCGGACGACTGGCTTTCGCTTTTTTTACCAGTTTCGCAACCGTCATGCGCGCTACCCCGGTTGCCCGCACAATGTTACGTTGCGAGTTACGCTCGACTAACAGCTTGGTAACCTGCTCGTAACAAACAGTCCGTGTAATTTTAGCAGGAGACAGTACTGCCTGGTGTCGGCATTCTGTACACTAACATTTTGCTTTACCATTGCTCGAACCATTCTTACCAAGGGCAGAAATGCCGCATTTTGCGCACTTTAACATTATTTTAAATATATAAGCAAATACGACTCACCAAGACTTAGGTCATTACCGAATAATTTTCATAAATCAAAACTAAAATATATATTTAAAACCATTTATTTAGATATACTATTTAGCAGACAAAACGTAGAGTTAGTGAATAGTAAGCTACATACAAAATTACTATACTTAGCCCTGATTTGCAGTGCGCGCACAGCAATTTATAGAGCATTTTTTTGGCAACCTTCGCATAAATATAAATTAAATAATTTATATTTATGCGAAGGTCTTAGCTCAATACTTTTACCTATTGATTCGGGTAAGCTATGCAGCAACACCAGCCATACCACTTATGATTACAAGTAGCATATTGTTTGTCTAACCAAATATCGTAAACCCGTGATGACCGTGTTGGCAGAGGATCGGGTTCGAGAACTGCTACGTGGAATTTGTAAGGGGGTGTTAGGAAGTGTGTTAACAATCGCGGAGCCAGAGGACGGTTGCGGCCAGGTGAATACAGGCTAGAAAATATGTGTCCAACTTGTAATAGCGCGTGGCGACGCGGCGAAATGAGGTGGTCTAGCTAAGCCGGACAGAGTTGGGACGTTATTTGAAGATGTTTTTCGAAGTGGTTGGGTGCTTGGTAGCCAAGCGCAGAATGTCGCCGCTCGGCGTTGTAATAGGCGATGTGGTGGCTGATTTCGAGTTGGGCTTCGGCCAGCCCGGGGAAGCTGCTGCCGTTGAGCAGTTCGGCCTTGAAGCGGCTCCAAAACGATTCGGTGTGCGCGTTGTCGTAGCAGTTGCCGCGCCGGCGCATGCTTTGCAGCGCGCCGTGTTGGGCGACCAGGGTTTTGAAGCGGGTGGCCGTGTACTGGCTGCCCTGGTCGGAGTGGACGACGAGCCCGGCCGGCGGGCGGCGCACGACCAGGGCGCGACGCAACGCCTCGCTCACCAGGTCTTCTGGCATGGTGTCGCGCACGTCCCAGCCCACAATCTTGCACGAGCAGCGGTCGAGCCACACGGCCAGATACAGCCAGCCGCCGCCTTGGCGAGGCAGATACGTGATGTCGCCGACCCAGACCCGGTTGAGGGTGGTGGGGGCCGGCTGGCCCAGCAAACGATTGGGGGCGGCCCGCACGGCCGGGTCGGAATCGGTGGTGCGCGGCACAAACGAGCGGAGCTGCTGGGCGCGCAAGCCGTGTGCTTTTAACACGCGGCGAATGCGCCAGCGGCCCACGGCATGGCCCTGCGCCTGCACTTCGGCCCGCAGCCGACGCGTGCCGTAGCGTTGGCTGTGATGCATAAATGCCTCGCGCACGGCTGCTTGCCAAGTCGGCTCGACTACCAGCTGCTGCCGACGGCGGTGCCAGGCGTAATACGCGGCCGGGGCCACGCGCAGCACCTGGCAGAGCTGACGCACCGGCACCTGGCTGGCCCGCTGGGCGATGTGCTGGTAGGTGCTCACCGGGTCGGTTGGCCGAAGATGACCAAGGCTTTTTTTAACATCTCGAGCTCCTGCTCGGCCCGTTTCAGACGGGCCCGCAGGGCGCGCACCTCCGGGTCGCGGGCTACTTCTTCGCTGCCCACCTCGGCCACGAGTTGGGCCTGCTGCCAGCGGTAAAGCAGCTTGGAGCTGATGCCCAACTGCCGCGCCGCCGCTTGCGTACTGCGGCTCTCACTGGCTAGGCGCAGCGCCTCGGCCTTAAACGCCTCGTCGTATTTACGCCGTTTGTCGGGCGACGACCCGCTGGTTTTTGCTGCCATAACAGAAGAAATATACGTCCTTCTTCTGTCCGCCTTGTCTAGACCACCTCAGGCCGCGCTGGGCGGCCCGGCCGTGAGCTTGGCCACGCTGGGCCGGGCGGTGCAGGCACTGGTCTGACGGCGAAAAAAAGAGCGTTCACGCCGCCGAGCGTAACACCGCCCGCGTGAGGGCCTTGCGAACGGCCTTACTCGAGGTCTTGCAAGTCGAGGATTTCACCTATTTCAAGTTCGTGGACGAAACCAGCGCCAACCTGACCTACTGCCGCCGCTATGCCCGCGCTGAGGGCGGACGATGGACCCATCAATCTGCGCCCCTGCACGGCGGGCCGAACGTGACGCCGGTAGCCACCCTGAACTTGGCCAGCTTGCAAGCGGCCATTACCGTGAGTGGGACCGTCAACGGCGACGTATTTGCCAGCTACCTCGACCAAGTACTCGGCCCCACGCTCGTGCCTGGCGACGTGGTTGTGCTCGACAACCTGCCGGCCTATAAAGTGGCTGGCCTGGCTGAAGTGGTCGAAGCCCGCGGGACCCGCCTACTGTATCTGCCGCCTTATTCGCCCGACTTTAATCCCGTCGAACTCTCCTTCAGCAAGCTCAAAACCTAGCTGCGTACCGCTCAAGCCCGCACCCGCGAGGCCTTGGAGGCAGTCATGCAGACAGTTAGCGAGTGGATAACCGCAAACGACGCAAAAAACTGGTTTGACTACTGCGAATACCATGTACACTAACCTGAGAACCGCTCTAATGCGCCACCTGCAGCAACACCTCGTAGTAAGGCCGACCCAGCACCCGTGCCCGCAGCCAAGCAAAAAAGCTGATTATCTGAAGGTCTTCCTTTTCCTGCGATAAAAATGCCGGCATGGTAGCTACGCGCTGCGCAAAGGCCGGCGTGGTAGCCACGGCCGGGTCGTCGATAATCTCGTGCACCAGCTCGAGGTAGCGCACCACGGCGTGGTAGGGGCCGCCCGGCGGCACGGCGGGCGCATCGGCCGTGGCCTCGGCGGCCGGGAACTGCTCGTGCAGGCGCCGCGCAATGGCGCGCAGGCGCGTGAGGGCCATATCGGGGTTCCCTAATTCGAGCTGAATGAGCAGTTCGCCAATATTATGGTTGAGTAGCCACTCCAGGCCCATATGCTGCTCCAGCCAATGGTCGGTGCGGTCGAGGCTGATGAGCGTCTGGCTAGCCTTGGCAAAATTGCCTTCGGCGAAATAATGAAACGTGAGCTGCAGGCGCGCCGTGAGCTGGTCGTCGGGCAGCAGCGCGGGCTTGGCTTTCAGGGCCTCTTCCAACAGCTTGATGCTATCGCGGTTGCGATTGAGAAATGCATAATTGGCCGCTAGCAAAAACGCAAAGCGCGGCCCTACTTCGGCAAACTGCCGGCCGGGCGCGGCCGCCAGCACCGCTAACCCCTGCTCCAGGTACGCCACCGACTCCGGGAAGCGCCGGGCGCGGTAGAGCGCGTGCGCCAGCATGTATAGCAGCCGCAGCTGGTAGCCGCGGTGGGCGGGCGCAAAGCCGTGGCGGCGCTCCATGAGCCGGTAGCAGCGCTCGATGAAAGGGGCGAAGTTGACGTAGTCGCCACGCACCAGCATGGCGTGGCGCGCTATGCTCAGCAGCCGGGTCAGCAGGGAGGGCGAGCGGGCAAATGCCTCCTGCAAGTCGTACTCCTTCAGTACATTGCGCACCAGCTCATCGACTGGCACGGCGCCGCGGCCGTGCAGGCGGGCCTGGCGCAGGCGCTGGCGCAGCAGGGCATCGGCAATGCCGGCGCGCTCTTCCTCATCGGCGGCCTTCTTGTTGCGGTGGCGGCGCTCGATAATGGCGTCGAGCGGCTCGGCGTGGGGCGAGTGGGCGTGCTGAATCTGCACGTTATACACGGCGTTCAGCGGTTCGTACTGCTCGGCGTCGAGGGCTAGCTTCTCGGCCTTGCGCAGCATGGTCCAGGCCAGGCGCGGCACGCCGGCATCAAACAAATACTGGGCTAGGGTGAGGTGGCCGCGCACCGGCGTGGCGGCCGTGGCATCGTGCTGGCGCTGGCGCAGCAGCAGGAAATCGGTGAGCTGCTTGAACAGGCGCTTGCGCAACGCATAGTACGCCACGGGGTTAGGGCCGTCGGGGTAGAGCTTGTTGATGAGCACCTCGGAGTCGTACTCTTTGGGGTGCAGCAGCAGTTCGAGCAGGCGCACATCCTGGCGGCCGGTGGCGCGGCGGCGCTGCCACTGCATGAATTGGGCGAGGTCGCGGCGGTCGTCGGGGGTCAGGGTCTGGAGCGTCAGGCGCAGGTCGTCCATAGAGGGCGGAGTTGGGCGCGGGCGCACCAAAGCAAGTGGGATTAGCAAGCGCGCCGCGCCCTCAAAGGTACTCGTGGGCGTAGCTTATTAAAATCTTATGAAGCAAAGCCCAATTCACTTAATTTCAATATTTTACCTGAATAAGCATCTATAAAATAAAGTCCCGGCGACCGCAAAGTAGCCTGGCGCAGGCTGTAAGGGCTGGCTAGCTTGCCCCCCTCATTCACCCCCAGCCCTTCGCCTATGAAACGCCTGCTACTCGCCACCCTGCTGCTACTGGCGGTGGGGCTAGCCACCCCGGCCGCCGCCCAAGACCTGCTCACCCGCCGCGACGGTACTGAGGTGCTGGTCAAGATACTGGAAATCACGCCCGAGCTGGTGAAATACCGCCGGGCCGACAACCCCGACGGCCCGCTCATCAGCGTGCGCAAGGCCGATGTATTTCGCATCCGCTACGCCAACGGCTCGCAAGAAGTGCTGACGCCGGTGGCCCCCGGCACGGCCCCGCTCGCCCCTGGCCTGGTAGTGGCAACGCCGGGCGGCGCCAGCCCTACCCCGCTGCCCGCCGCTGGCCCTTTGGTGCCCGGCGACGAAGCTAGCCCCGAGCCCGTGCACCTGAGCGGGCCGCGCCTGGGCTTTACGGTGCTCACCGCTGGCGTGCTGAACCGCGCCCGCGACCAGGTGCACGACCTCAACCCCTTCCTGACGCAGTTTGGCTGGCAGTTTGAGTCGCGGCTGTTTCGGCTGCCCAACGGTACGAGCGGGCTGGTGGAGCTAATTCCGTTGGTGGGCGGCCTTGAGCAGAGCCAGTTTATTCCGAGCGTAAGCGGGCTGCTGGGGCTACGCGGCCCCAAGGGCTTCGAGGTGGGGCTAGGGCCCAATGTGACGCCGCTGGGGGCCGACATCGTACTGGCGGTGGGCACCTCGTTTCGCTCCAACAGCATCAATTTTCCGGTCAACCTGGCCGTGGTGCCCGGCCACGGCGGGGCCCGCATCAGCCTGCTCATTGGCTTCAACACCCGTCGTAACTGACTCGTATTCTAATCCTTATCAATCATGAATCTACGTATCGCTTTTTGCCTTCTGGGCTGCCTGGCCGGGCTGCTGGGTCTGAGTCCGGTCGCCCAGGCCCAACAGCCCGCCGCTAGCCCCGACGTGCTGCTGCTCACCACCGGCCAGGAGCTAAGCGGCCGGGTGCTCAGCATCACGCCCACCGAGCTCACCTATCTGCCGGTGCCGCTGACCACCCCCGACACCCTGCGCCTGCCCGTAAGCAGCGTGTTTCTGGTACGCTACGCCAATGGCACCCGCGAGGTGCTGACTGCCGCGCCGCCCGCTGCCTCAGCTACCGATACGGCCCTGACCCGCTTGCTCGGCCTGAGCACCGCGCAGCGCCGCTGGGTGGGCGAACGCGACGCCCGGCGCACTTATCACCAAAGCGGACCCTTCTGGGGGTCCTTTGCCTCGGCCGTCGCCCTTTCGCCCGTTTATGGGCTTGTGCCAACTGCCTGCATCAGCCTCAAGCCCGTGGCGGTGCGCAACCTGATGGCGCCGCAGCCCGAGCTGCTGCGCGATGCAGCGTATGCCAACGGCTACCAGCACCAGGCCAACCGCCGCAAGGCGGGCCGCGCCTGGGCCGGCTATGGGACAGGCACTGCTACTTACCTCGCTTTTTTCGGCTTGCTGGTTATTAGTCTGGCGCGTGGGCTCTGACCTGCTAACCCTAGGCGCAGGGTAGCCGTACAAGCTCCACAACCCACCCTTTCACGTTTTTCACTCATGGACGTTAACAACAATAATGTCAACGATAACACGGAGCTGCGCGCCCGTGGCGACTGGAACCAAATCAAAGGCGCTGCCAAGCAGAAGTGGGGCCAACTCACCGACGATGATTTGTCTTACGACGAAGGCAAGCAGGATGAGTGGTTCGGCCGCTTGCAAGAAAAGACCGGCCATGCCATCGATGATATCAAGGACTGGTTCTCGAAAACCTTCAGCGGCACGTCTAACGACCCCAACCGCCCCTCGAACCAAAACCACAGCTAATTACTAGCCTACTTGTTTTGACTCAAAGCCCCTCGCCCACCCCGGCGAGGGGCTTTTTTATTAGTCCCAAAGGCTAGCGGCCACGCGGTAGGTATTGGCGTGCGCCTCCACGATGTCGCTGATTTTTTCGGAGTAGCCGCCGCCCATGCACACCACTACCGGCAGGCCGCGCCGGTGGCAGGCTCCCAGCACCAGCTCGTCGCGGCGGCGGCAGCCTTCGCGCGTGAGGGCCAAGTGGCCGAGCCGGTCGGTGGCCAGCACATCAACGCCGCTGAGATAGAACACAAAATCGGGCCGCACCTGCTCGTCGAGCAGGCGGGGCAGCACGTCGGCCAGCCGGGTTAGGTACTCGGCGTCGCCGAGGCCATCGGGCAGCGCCAGGTCGAGGTCGGATGCTTCCTTGCGGCCCGGAAAATTGCGCGCCCCGTGCATCGAAAACGTAAACACGCGCGGCTCGTGCCGGAAGATGGCTGCCGTGCCGTTGCCCTGGTGCACGTCGAGGTCGATAATCAGCATCTGGCGCACCCTGGCCGGCTCGTGGGCCAGCAGCCAGTTGGCGGCCACGGCCTGGTCGTTGAGCAGGCAAAAGCCCTCGGGGCGGCCGGCAAAGGCATGGTGCGTACCACCCGCAACATTGAGGGCCACCCCGCCGCTAGCCAGCGCCCGCCGCGCGCAGCCGATGGTGCCGCCCAGCAAGGTCATTTCGCGCTCGGCCAGCGCCGGGCTCCACGGAAAGCCGCTGGCCCGCTCCTCGGCCCGCGTGAGCTGGCCGAGGAGCAGACGGTGCACATAGTCGGCCTCGTGAGTAAGCAGCACATCAGACAGCGGTGGTGGGCTGGGAGTAAAAAAATCGCTGGCCGTGGCGATGCCTTCGTAGAGCAGCTGCTCGGGTAAGAGCTCATATTTCAGCATCGGAAACCGATGGCCGGGCGGCAGGGGCAGCACGTAGTTGGGAGCAAATGCAATATTCATCAGTAAGGGCTAGCCAGCCCGCAGAAATAAAACAAAACACAGAATATACCGGCTGCCCATCCTCGATAGAATAATAGCCAGCCCGGTATAATTCGTCGCTTACAAAGGGTTATTGGGCGAGTAATTAATGAATTAGCTACCTTCACAAATCCAAATTGAAAGCTGCACCGTATTTTTGTCTTTCTCTTTCGTTCATTTATAAAGTTTTCCCCACCACGCACACTCAATTCGCTACGATGGCTTCCCCGCACCTTAGCTCTTCCCACCGTTCCTCGCGCCCGTATCCGTACCGCCGCTCGTCGTTTAACGGAGCCAAGCAACTGGAAGCCGCTGGGGCATCTACCCGGCGCACGCTGCTGCTAGTGGGGGCGCTGGCAGTGGCGCTGGTGCTGGCGCTGGCAGTGGTGGCCTTTCACCTGGTAGGCAGCCCTAGCTAGCCGCGCTTATTCATCGAGCAAGCTGCCAAAAATGCTGCCCAGCGCAGTGCCGCTTTCCTTTTTGGCATTGCCACCCCACGGAGCCAGCGCCTGAATCAGCTTCTTGACGGGCATGGACTGAATCCAGACGCGGCCGGTACCGCGCAGGGTAGCTAGCAGCAGTCCCTCACCCCCGAATATCATCGACTTGAGGCCGCCCGCCCGCGCCACGCTAAACTCGATGCCCGGCTCAAAGGCCACCACGCAGCCCGTATCGACGCGCAGCAGCTCATTGCTAAGGCGCTTCTCGATGATGGTGCCGCCGGCGTGCACAAAGGCCTTGCCATCGCCAGTCAGCTTTTGCAGGATGAACCCTTCGCCGCCAAACAGCCCGGCTCCAAATTTCTGATTGAAGTGCAAGCTGATTTGAGTGCCCCGCGCGGCAGCCAAAAATCCATCTTTCTGCACAATAAGCCCCTGGGGCAGCGTACTTAAGTCGAGGGGAATAATGGTGCCTGGGTAGGGTGCCGAAAACGCTACTCGGCTCTTGCCGTAGCTGCCGCGGTGGGTAAAGTGGGTAAGAAACAGACTTTCGCCGGTGAGAAGACGGGTGCCCGCCGAAAATAGCTTGCCTAGGATACTTTGGTCGGCCGATGAGCCATCACCCATCTTTGTTTCAAACGCGATGGCTTCGTCCATATACACCATCGCGCCGGCTTCGGCAATCACGGTTTCTTGGGGTCGAGCTCTATTTCGAGCACCTGAATGTCGGAGCCCAGAATACGGTAGTCAACATCGTGCGAGCGCATAGTAAACAAGAGGCTTTAGGTGAAGCACAAATGTATGGCTAGCCCCAACCTATGGCTCTAGCCAGACTTTGCAGCAATGCCAGAAGATTGATTGCGCAACAGCCCTATGCGATGACTGAGCGCATGCGCTTTCTACCCTTTACTCTACTAAGTGGGCTACCTATGGCCAGCGTGCCAGGGCCGCGCCCCCGGAGCCAACAAGCCCGCCGGCACTTCTACTGGCTGGGTGTATGACTAAACTACTAAGCTACTTCGAAGCCAGTGCCCGGCAAAAGGCCGACACCCACTAGAATAACCGCCTTGCGGCCGCCCGGCGAGCGCAAAACCGGTGCTTACTGATTAATCATAAATAATTAACAATCAGTAAGTACTACTAGTTTATTCGGGCAGCTCCCGGCGGGTTTCGGCGGCCTCATCGGCCTCATTACCCACGCTTTTTCTGCGTTTAGCCTCGCGGCTGGTGCGCTTCATAAAATCCTCGTCGGTTTCTTCGGGCTCGTCGTCCTGGCTATCGGCTACGGGGAAATTTTCGTCGTCTTCGCGAGCTAGCCGGGCGGCCTCGGCGGCGCTGCGCGCCTGGGCCTCTTCGCCGAATTGGCCTTCGCGGTGCACGATTTTTTTGTCGCGCACGTGGCGACCCAAAAATTTATTTATCTCCTCAATGGAGTAATTAGAAGTAATCTCTCCTAGTGGGTTAACGCCAATTTCAAAGCCTTCCAGCTCTTTGTGCACGCGGGCCTTCTTTTCCGGTTCGGGTGCTTTCTGCTTGGGTTTAGTGGGTTTCTTAGCCATAAGATTCCATAAAATATAGAGCTGATACAGAGGAGCACGCTCCTCAACCAGGGTACTCAACTGCATACGGCAGAGCCTCAGGCAAAGATTTAGGCATGCCGGGCTGACGCATAGCTGCTAGTCTACTTACACACCTGGTGCTCCTCGAGTGTGGTAATTCTAGGTCGCAATTGCGCAGTCTGTTACCCTGGCTAGCCCTTTGCACCATCGGCAAAGCACTCAGTTTCAGCTAGCAATTATTGTGATTAAGGGAGCCATTTAATAAGAAATAATTTTATCTGATAAAAATACAATAAAAATACACCTGAAAAATCTATGTTTTTTTTGTATTTTTTTAAGTAAATCTGCTGTAAAGTAGACAAAATGAGGATTTAACAGCCATTTAAAAAGTCAGTTTTTTATCCTTAATCTCTGTGTACGAACTTTGTTATTTGATAGACCAAGCTTCTTTCTCAAAAAGACAAAGCCACTTCTCACTCCCTTTCTTACATTAATCCTTTTCTCAATGAGAGCATTCCTACTTGGATTATTCGCCATTTTTTGGAGCGGCTTAGCGATGGGCCAAACCTTGTATACATTCAATGGCGGGGGCACTACTGGTAACTGGAATAGTGCCAGTTCGTGGACGACTGACCCTACCGGTTCTACCGCCATCAACCAGCGGGTACCGGCTAACGGGGATAATATCGTGGTCACGAACAGCTTCGTGTTGCAACTGAGCGGCACCGTAACTGCGACCAGCTTGAGCATCACCGTGCAACGGGGCGGCGTACTCGACTTGTCTACTTACACATTCAGTAATTCTCTCACCAGCCTGGCCGGCCAAGGGACTTTGCGCATTGGCACTCCGTACTTTCCAGCTGTTACGACTAACAATTTTGCTGCTGCCAACACCGGCACTGTGGAGTTTTATAACTGGCCGGCCGGCCCGACCGCCATACCTATCCCAACTTCTGGCTATAATAACCTGCGCCTGCTTAATACCACGGCTACGGCCTACGAGGTGCAGCTTGATAACGACCTGACGCTCAATGGCAGTCTCACACTAATCCGCACCAACACCACTGTTACTGCTCCGCTGGTTAGCTTCAATCTGGGCCTAACGCCCAACACCAACCGCACACTGAACGTGCTGGGCGACATTACAATTGGTGCCGGCACCTCGCTGGGCGTAACGACCGTCGCCGGTTCGCACACCCTGAATGCGAGTGGCAGCCTGACCAACAACGGCACGATAAACCTGCACAACGGCACAGCCGATGATACGCAGGTAGCGTTACTCAACTTTACGGGAGCGACCAATGCTAATTTTGCCTGTAACGGCTCTACTGACTTAGATATTTTACAAGTCGATAAGGGCACTGATAGCCAAGTACTACTGAATATAACATCGACAGTTAACGTGAGCGGTACCGCTCAAGGTAACTTGCGTTTGAATGACCTTACTGATGGAGTTGACCTTTTGGTACTGGTAAATGGCGTTGCCAAGCTTGGAAATAATATTTACCTACAAAAAATTAGCAATAAAACTACCGTAGGGTCAGGTACTGGGTTTTCTATTGGCTCGACTTCCACTAATCCTACACTCTGGATAGCAGGCGCTACCGTTATAAATGATAACGATAATGCATTTATTATCTATGGAACTTACCACATCAGTGCGGGTAAGCTATCTTCTATGACCCCCGATGCCATGGTAGTGCGCGAAACCGGGCAAGTTATTATTGATGGCGGCACTACTTCGGTCAATAAGTTTCGTCCTTCTAGTACTTCTGCCTCTCACCGTGGTTCCTTTACCATGACAGGCGGCACGTTTGAAAGCCTGGGCACCGTTCCGTTTACACTCAACGACAATTTTGCGCGCTTTGCGGTCCCGTATATCAGTCAAGCATTTCGAATGAGTGGCGGTACGTTGCGGGTACAGAATCCAGCCAGTACTGACGGGTCGTTTCAAAATGGATTGTTTCACATCGGAGTAAACCCGAACAACGTCACCGTAACGGGCGGCACGATTGAAGTGCTACTGCCCAATTCAAGTGTAAACGGCAATATTCTAACTACGTCTCCGCTGTGGAACCTGACTATCAAAAAACTGGTGGCTGGTGGCACAAGTAAGGCAGTGCTAGCTGCCGTGACGGTACCGCCTAGCTACACCTCGGGCGCTACAACGGCTGCTCAGCCCATAACGGTGCTCAACAACTTCACGCTTGACGCCACCAACCCTACCACATTTGATGCTGCGGGCCTAAACGTTACCATTCAGGGAACTCTCACCGTTAATTCGGGCTGTACTTACCTGACGGGAGCTAACACAACAACCTTCAGCGGTGGGCAAGACCAGTTGCTGGCTAACAACGGTACTATAAGCAACAGCACGGCGGCTACACTGCCCACCTCGGGTGTGGGGGCCACCGGCACCGGCTCATTCAACAACTGGACGATAAATAAATCGGCGGGCACGCTCACCCTAGGGGGCACGGTAACGACTTACTATACGCCTGCCGGCTCGACCCTCTCGCTGCTCAGCGGCGTACTAAACGACGGTGGGAAGACTATCAACGTGCAGGGCAACCTCATCAACTCGGCTTCGCATTCGAGTGGTGGGGGCTCGGGCAGCATTATCATGAATGGGGCCACGGCGCAAACCATTAATGGCGACGGCACGGGGGTATTCGGCAACCTGAAAATATTTAATACTGGGCTGGCAGCGGGCGCGGTAGCAGTTACTCTACAGGCCAATATCGCGGTGGCTAACATCCTGACCATTCAAAGCAATCACATCTTTGCAATTGGCGCCAACCGCCTATCGCTGACCAACGTTAGTACTGGCGCAATTCAGCCAGCAAATGGCTTTACCTATCAGCGCATGATTCAGACGGCAGGAAACCAGAGCGACCTGGGCCTGCAAAAAACCTATGGCGGGGCAGATAACTTTACCTTTCCGGTCGGCACGGGCACGAAATTCACTCCGGCTACCATCTACCTGCAAGTAGCTACTGCCTTGGCGAAGTACGGCCAGGTGAGTGTGAGCCCCGTTAATTCGCGGAGTCCGTTCGTGGCTAGCACCACCAACTCACTCGCTTATTACTGGAAAGTGCGCAGCGTTGGCTTCGGAGCAATTCCGAGCGGAGCTATCCAAGAAACCTTCCAGATGATTGATGCGGACGCGGCGGGCACCATTGCCAACTACATAGCGGGGCGCTACCTGCCAACGGCCTGGAACACTTCGTATTCGGGTGGAGTAACTGACTACGGCACTTATTCCAGTATCTTGTTCAACGCCCTTGGCCAGTTTGACGGCGAGTTTACGGCCGGTCTACCAGCCACGTTTGGGCCAATTACTTCTTTTTACAGCCGCACAACCGGCAACTGGGAAACTCCCGCCACCTGGAGCACGACGGGCTACAACGGCGCGGCGGCTACTACAGTGCCGGGCGCGGGCAACCCGGTCTTCATTGGCTCGGCTGCCAACAGCGCCTACCACACGGTGAACGTAACGGCTAATACCGCCAAATCAGGCTCGCTGGTGATTGACCGGGGCTCGACCTTAGACGTGGGCACCACGACTGGCCACAATTTTGGCGCACTGCCCGATGCCAAAGTAGGCGGCTCGGGTCGTCTGCGCGTAAGCTCGTCGGCGGCGACGGCAGTTTTCCCCGGCGGCGATTTCGGCTCGTTTATTCAGTACGGCGGGGGCACGGTAGAATACTATACTACCGGCACCCGGAACTTTACTGTGCCAACGGTATCAGGCTCGCTGACCTTGAACCAATATCGCAACCTATGGCTAAATGCCGCTAGCGGCCAGACCATCACCCTGCCTGCCCAGGACCTGCGGATATATGCCCAGCTCAAGACCGGCGTTGCCAACGGCGCTACCACGTTCCCCGGCACTGTATTCGTGAGCAGCGGCACCGCTGGCAACCTGCGCGCCGATTCGCTGCTGGCTGTGCAGGCCGGCGTTTTCCGGCTGCAAGGCACTACCGCCCGCAGCCTGACTGTCGACACCGACGTGCTGGTGGCTAGCGGCGCCACATTCGACGTGCTCAATAATGCTGCGGTAACCCACTCTCTCTCGGTGAGCGGCAAGCTCACCAACAACGGTACCCTGGACTTTAAGGTCGGCACCGGCCTGGTCAACCTAACTTTTCTGAACAATCAGAACCTCAACCTGACCACCCAGAATGCCAACCTGACCAGCGCCGGCCCGCTCACCGACCTCTACACCCTAACGGTGAATAAGGGCCTGGACCGCACCTCGCAGCTGACCCTCGACGGCAGCGGCTTGCTCACTACACCCAGCAACGGCTGGCTGACGCTGACCACCGGCACACTGAACTACACCAAGCCGAGCGCTACCCTGACCATTCACGACGCGGTAGCGACGCCCTACCTCATCACCGACAACGCCGGCCTGACGGTAAACGCTGCTGGCGGCACCGTGACGGTGGCAACCAACAACAACGCAGCGGCCGACCTGAAGCTGGCCGGCCAGCTGCAAATTTTGCAAGGCACCCTGCAAGTAGGGGCTAATGGCAACGTTGGCAACGACCTGGAGTATGCCAGCGCGGGCGCACCGGGTATCAAGATTACCGGCGGCAACCTGTACGTGAACGGCCAGATTCGGCGCACCGTGGCCAACCTAGACGGGGCACTGCGCTTCGACCAGAGCGGCGGCACCATTGACATCGACGGCCAGGGCGCTGCAGTGTCTCCGAACAACGAGCGCGGCTTGTTTGAAGTTCAAGGCAAAGGCAGCATCTTCCGCATGAGCGGCGGCTCGCTGAACCTGCACCGCTCGAACCAGAAGAGCCCCATCCTGACCGCCGACCTCTACCTAGCCCCCGACTCGACGGTAGTAACCGCCGGCACGGTAGTGCTGGGCAATACGGCCGCCGGCGTGGGCAACGTAACCATCAGCGTGAGCTCAACGGTGCCGTTGTATGACCTGCAAGTGGCGCCCGGTGCCGATAATACCAACACCAATACCGGCCTGCTGACGGGCGTGATTCCGCTTACGCTGAGCGGCTCGCTCACTATTGGCAACAATTATTCCTTCTTTAATGCCAACGGGCTAGGGCTGAATATCAACCAAAACCTGTTCAACAATAACAGCTCGACCAGCACGGCCCTGAACGCGGGCGGCTTTCAGCCGATTACAACGACCCAGACGACCACCTTTGTGGGCGGCGTGCCGACCCAGCTGCTGAACGGCACGGGCGCGAACCTAACCGTATTTGGCAGCCTGGTGCTGAACACGCCCCAAACGAACGGCACCTTGCAGCTCGGCGGCAACATCCTGACGGCCGGCACCCTGACCCTGACCAAAGGCACGCTCGATGACAAGGGCTATACCATTACCGCTCTGGGCGACGTGCTGAACTCGGCCACTCACCTTAGCAGCGCTCCCACTGGCGGGGGCCTGACGCTGGGCGGTATGGCCAATCAGAACATCGGTGGCAATGGCACGGGCGTCTTCGGCAATGTGACGCTGAACAACGGCGCGGGCGCCACTACCATATCTAACCAACAGATTACGAAAGTACTTACCTTCAGCAACGGGGTACTCACCATCGGCTCGAACCTGCTGTGGCTAAGCAACCCGGCGGCCGGCGCCGTAACGGGCTACAACGCCACGCACTTCATTCGCACCAATGGCATTGTGGCCGACCTGGGCCTGCGCAAGAGCTACCCTAACGGGGCGCTCGATTTCACGTTCCCGCTGGGCTCGGCGGCCAAGTATACGCCCGTGCGCATGAACGTAACTGCCAACTCCAAGGCTGGCACACTCACGGTGCAGCCCATTGACCTGGCTCATCCCTCCACCACCGGCAGCGGCACCAATAAAATCTCGTTTTACTGGAAAGTCAGCAGCACCATTGGCTCGCCCACGGTATCACAGTACTTTACCTACGGTGCCAATGACGTGGCCGGCAATGAGACGCTTTACAAGGTGGGCCGCTTCTATAACGGCGCCTGGACGCCACTGGGTGGCATTGCCAGCGTGCCGGCTGCCAGCGCTACCACGCACACCCTCACCAACCCGAGCTTTACCGATGCCGTGAACAACACCATCGACGGTGACTACACGGGCGGCGATGCCACGGAGTTCCAAACGGTGCCGACCTTCTACAGCCGCAACAGCACGGCCGGCCGGCCGGGCGGCTCGCCCTGGACCAGCGCCGCTAGCTGGACCAACAACTCCGACGGCAGCGACCCCTTGCCCACGTTCAACACCTACCCGACCCTAGCCAACCCGGTAATTATCAGTAGTGGGCACCTAATCACGACCACTACTGGCAGCCTGGGGGCCGCTAACCTGCTGCTGAACGGTACCCTGGACCTGGGCACCTACGCGGCCAACAACTTCAATACCGTGAAGGGCACCGGCACCGTGCGCATTGGCTCAGCCTTGTTCCCGGCGGGCAACTACGCGGCGTTTGTGGCGGCCAACGGGGGAACGGTAGACTACAGCGGGGCGGTGCAGTTGCCCGCCCGCGATACCTACAACAACCTGACCTTCTCGGGCGGCAACGGCAAACAGCTGAGTAACCTCGACCTGACCATCAACGGCGCGCTGACCCTAGCCAGCGGCACTACCGTCGACAACCCCACCAGCCAGAACATCACCCTGACTTCGGCGACGAGCGGGGCAACGCTGGGGGGCACGTTTAACCTCAACGACGGCACGCTAACGACGGGTGCCTTCTTGACTAACAGCGGCACGCTGACCCTGGGCGCTGGCCTCACGAGCGTGGGCACGAACTTTACCAACAGCGGCACGCTTAATAACGGCACCGGCGGGGTAAGCGTGGGGGCTGCCTTCAGCAACAGCGGCGCTTATAAGGCCAACCTGGGCACTGGCAGCCTCACCGTGGGTACCACCTTCGCCAACAGCGGCACCTACACGGCCGGCACGGGCAAGCTTACCGTGGGCAGCGACTTCACCAACACGACCAGTGGCACGTTTACGGCGGCCAGCAGCAACGGCACCGCCGGCAACAGCTACATCATGGTTAATGGGAATTTCAGCAACGGTGGCACGTATAATGCCGCGCCAAACATCCTGCGCATTGCCGGCGACTTTACCAACTCCAGCAGCGGCACCTTCTCTGCCGATGCCAGCACCACCTCGCTCTACGGCAACTTCACCAATACTGGCACTTTCAACCCCGGTACCAGCCTGGTGCAGTTTATTACCGATGCCAACCGCGTGCTGACCGGCAGCACGGTATTTTACGACGTGCAGAAGGTGAGCACGGCCGCGCTCACGCTCCAACCGTCCACGACCATTACCGTGGCCGACGTTCTGACTATGCGGGGGGGCCTCATTACCACGGGTACCACCAGCATGGTGGCCTTGGCTAATACCACTATTCAGCCCATTGTAGGGGCTAGCCCGACTACGTATATAAACGGCCGCCTCCAAATAGCCCTGCCCGACGCGGCAGCCAGCATCCGGGTATTTCCGGTGGGCCTGGGGGGCCGCTACCGCCCCGTCACGATTACGCCGCAGGCAGCTTCGTCGAGCGCGGTAGTGCTGGTCGAAATCATCAACGGCGCACCGGCTGGCAAAATCGACGCCACGCTGTCTAACTTGTCGGCCAACCGCTATTACCGCATCCAGCTGCAGTCGGGCACCATCACGCAGCCTGCGATACAGCTGAGCTACAATACTGACGTAGTGGACGAGGAAGTGCACGTGCCCGGTAACCTGCGCGTCGCCAAGTCGACCGGCCCGATTACTGCGAGCAGCACCTGGAGCACGGCCGGTGGGGCCGGGGTATTCTCGCCTGACTACCCGCGTGGCTACACCACTTCGGCGGGGGCGCAAACCGCGATTACCACCAACTCATTCTTCGCCCTGGCCTCAACCAACCAGGTAGACAACCCACTGACTGGCACGGCTCCGCTGCCCGTGGAGCTAGTAAGCTTCACGGCCGCGCGCCAAGGCACCACGGTGCGGACCGCCTGGACTACGGCTTCGGAAAAGAACAGTGCTTACTTCGTGGTGCAGCGCTCGGCCGATGGCCACACGTTTGCCGATGTGATACGGGTGGCGGCGCTGGGCAACAGCCTCAGCCGCCACGACTATACGGCCCTCGATGCCTCGCCGCTGGCCGGCGTGAGCTACTACCGCCTGCGCCAGGTAGACCAGAACGGCACCAGCGCCTACTCGCCGGTAGTCACTGTGCGCTTCGATGAGCAGCCAGCTGCCCCGGCGCTTGTGGTCTATCCGAACCCTACGGCGGGCCAGCAGTTCCAGCTGCTCACCACCAACCTAGCCGCTACCGGCGGCACGGTGCAGCTGCTCGATAACGTGGGGCGCCTCGTACTGACGAAAGCAGCTGCCCCCGGCACCGTAGAAATGACCATTCAGCCGGCGCAGCCGCTGGCTAGCGGCATCTACATTGCCACCTGGCAAACGGCCGACGGCCTGAAGCTGACCACCAAAGTGGTAGTCAACTAACCCCTTTGCCTACCACCTCAAAAAAGCCCCGGCCGCACCTCGCAGCCGAGGCTTTTTTTGGATATACCTGGGTGGGGCAGTGGGGTCGGGCCGGCGGCACTGCGCCGGCTAGGGTTTCTACTTTTAAAGCCAGAACAAGTTTGGGCCTGATGTACAAAACAGGAGCGCGACCCGCTGCATCTAGCTGGTAAAACCTTTCGTGCAACGACAAGCCGCGCAGGGTCGCAACGCTATCCGCTGTACCCCGCCTACGAAACCGCTAGCAAGCAAAATCTGAGCTAGTGGGTACTTCGCGCTGGCCAGCACCCCATCAGCCTCCCATCGAGGCCCAAAGAGAAAAGCCCCGCCCGGAAAATTCCGGGCGGGGCTTTTCTCTTTGCGGGGCCAGGGCTAGCCAATAAGCCAGAGGGCTATTTCTTTTCGATGCGCCGCACCGCCTTGGTCGCGCCTTGCTCAATTTCGAGCAGGTACACCCCGGCGGCCAGGCTAGCGGGCAGGCGCAGGGGCTGGTGGGCGGCCAGCACTACCGGCGCCAGTACCTGCCGCCCCACGAGGTCGCGCAGGCTCACGGTGAGGCTGCTGGCTTGCGGCAGCTCTATCTGCACGTAGTCGGTAGCCGGGTTGGGGAAGATGCTCAACTCGGGCAAGGCCTGGCTAGCCAGCGTAGCCAGCACGAGGTTGAAATTGGTCGAGCTGGTGGCCGTGCCGCCGGGCGTTACGACCGTTAGCGGTCCGCTGATGCTACTCGTGGTAGTAGGTACTACCAGCGTAATAGTGGTAGCCGAAGCTACGGTGAAGGTCGGAATATCGAGCGTGCCGATGCGCACCGCCGTGGCCCCCGTCAGGTTGGTGCCCGTGATGGTAACCGCAGTGCCAATGCCGCCCATAGTGGGTGTGAAGCTGGCAATAGTGGGGGCTGCTGCCACCGGCGCAAAGGCCACCCCCCGGAATGCCGTGTTGGGGCCAGCCGTGGCCACGGCCGAGGGCAGGCTCGTGAGGCTGGGGGCCATATTGTAGCCTGCGTTGTCGGTTATAAAAAACAGCCCGGCGCTGCTGCTGGCTGCCAGCGACACCGCAGTGCCGCTGGTGCTACCGCTGAGGCCACGCACGGCCGTGCTAACCGTGCCGGCAATGGTGCCGTTCAGCACCCAGCTGCCGGCTACCAGGCTCCACTTCTGTACCCCTCCCCCGCCGATAATACGGTCGTCGGCGACGTAAGCCACGTCTACTCCGGGCACGGTCGCACTCAGGTCGGCCAGGTAAAAGCCATAGGGGCTAGCCCCCGCCGTCGTGCCCGGAAAGCCGGGGAGCGCCGTCACGGTCTGGCCCGCCGCCGTGGGCAGGCCCGCGCCCACCTGGCTTAGGCCCACGTAGGGGCTCAGGTTGGTCGAAACGTATAAATTCCCCCCGGCCACGTTGAGGCTGCGCACGCTGAGTGGGGCTGTGTTCAGCTGCGTAGCCGCGTAGCTGCCCAGCGCCTGATACTGCACGCCCCCATCGCTGCCCACGCTGTAAAAGCTCGTGCCATCGGCCGTGGCAGCGGCCCGAATACTGGCACCATCAAACGCACTGCCGGTACTAGTGCTGGTATCGATACTGCCGTCGGCGCCAATCAGGCCAATCACGCGCGTTACATCAGTCGCGGCTGAAGAGGCTACCGCCGGTGTGCCCGGCGCGGCCCCGTAGCCGGCTAGCACCAGGTAGTGGCCATCGGCCGAGCGCGTCAGGCCCAGTTCGGCCGTGGCGCTGCCGGCGGCCGTCAATATGCGGTTGCTGCTGCTCACCGCGGTGGGCAGGTTAATCGTTTGCACGAGCGTACCGCCAGGGGTGTACTCGTCTAGGAATACGGGGGCGGCGGCGGCGGTGAGAGTAGCCGAGCCGTCGCCGACGCGTGCCACTACAATATTACCGGGCTTAAATGGTGCCGCCGAGAGTAGCAATGGAACCGCCGAAAAAGCAGCAGCTAAAAATGGTACCAGATGTTTGTAATTGAATCTTCTCATGAAACAAAAGGAAAAAATGAGGAAAACAATGCGAGCAGAAGCTGAAAAGGGCTTCTATTAACGAAGTTACCTATTTCGCTCTTCAAACCAAGCACATTGACCTATCCTGCTGTAATCCTACTTCGCTTTTCTCCGGCGGCCACTAGCCCTTCTTAATCGCACCCGGCAACTCCACCTGGGTACCGCCCAAAAAAAGCCCCTGATTAGTCAATCAGGGGCTTTAAACAGCATGAGCAGCCTAGCTAGGATTTCGAACAGGCTGGGACGGCAGCGACACCCATTAGAGCTATGCCTAGGGCTTGCAGCACTTAGCCCCGCCTGAGACCATGGGCTTCCGTGGGCTGATTGAAGAGGACTTTCAATATCGGCAATAAATATATTATTCTATAATTACTGACGTATCGTTGACCGGCCCTTAGCAGTGAGCAGTTGAAAGAAGTAAACTCCCGTGGGTAAAGCCGGCAGTACCACCTCGCTTTTATTCGCCAAAAGTGTCTGCGTGAATAACGAACGGCCCATCACATCCAATACGTGCAGCTCACCGCTACCCTGCACCACGTAGTGCTGCGGGGCAGTGCACAGCAGCCAGTCGGCACTGGTGCGTGACTCGGCTATTGTTACCACTGGGGAGAAGGTAGATGTCCCATCCAAGTCTACCTGCCGCAAGCGATAATAAGTAGTGCTGGCCAAAGGATACTCATCAAGAAAAGTGTATGCGCGGGCAGTGCTGCTAGTCCCCGCGCCGGCCACCTGCCCTAGCACGTCAAATGTTTGTGCGTCGGTCGAGCGCTCGACCGCAAAAAAAGCATTGTTGACTTCCGATGCCGTAGCCCAGTTCAGGCTCACGTGGCCACCGTCACTGGTCCGGCTACCCGAAAAGCGCGTCAGCGTCACGGGTAGCACCGAAAGGCAGGTAGGGTCGTTGAAAATGCCCGCCGAAGCAACATTAAATATAGCGGCGCTAGAGGGCGGGCAGCTCGTGCTCAACTGATTGCCCTGCACGCACACGACCAGATTAGTACTGGTTTGAAAAAGACTTTTTGCTCCCCCGTGATTATCCACCAGGTTGCTATATACACGTACCCCGGCCGGGGTACCGCCAGCTGCTTTCGGCGGCCCGGCAACTCCCGAGCTGGCAGTAGCCACATCTATGTTGCCCAGCACATTAAGTAACGAGTTATTACCCAGATTAGTAGTCACTTGGGTGCCCATAAACACCGTACAGCATACCTGCACCGTAGCCCCGCTGCCGATGTTAAGGGTAGTGCGCGACAAATCGAGTATTCCAACCGATAGCTGCGGCTTGCTACGCACTCCTGGCGTAGCGGCCACTATTATAAGCTGAATAATACTACCATTGCCCTTGTTGTTGATAGAAAGAGTTCTTAAAGCCCCAGCCGCTTGGCTTAGCGTTCCCGTGGCATTAATAGTCAACGAACCCGAAGTGATAGCAAAATCCTGGTCGAGTACCACGTTATTATTAATGGTGATATTATTGGTACCAGTAGGGGCTACCGTGCAGCCTGCAACGAAGCCCGCGTAGATACTAGGGTCTGACAGATTGCCATCCCTCACGGTTGTGTAATTACACTGAGCACTGCTCGGGCTAGCATTGAAAGCGAGCCAAAGCAGGCTTAAGTAGAAAATAAGGTTTTTTTTCATAGCGGTCGTGAGGTTAGAGAGTTATGTGGCGAATTGCCCTGTTAAATGTAGGCGTTTTTTGTCATTTTTTTGTATTCTTATTGTATAAAGGAAAATTTATTCTTTAAATACTGACACTGGGTTTATTAGCAGCCGTATCTGCCCATCAGAAATACCCGGTGGTCCTGGCTCCAGACCCATCCGCATTAAGAACTTTCCAAAAAGAAGCCCCCTTGGCCGCTAGGCCAAGGGGGCTTCTTTTTGGAAAGTTCTTTGAGTAATAATTAGCCGAGGCGCTCTACGGCGGTGCGCAGGCGCTGGGCTACCTCGCCCGTACCCAGGATGGCCAGGGTTTCAAACAGGTCGGGGCCGGCGGCGGCACCCGTCACGGCTACGCGCAGGGCTTGCAGCACCTGGCCGGGCTTCATACCCTGAGCTTCCATGGTCTGGTTGAAGAGCGCCTTGAGCACTTCCGCGTTGGCGCTCGGCTCCGAGTTGTCGGGCAGCGCCTCGGCGTAGGCGGCCAGGGCCGCGCTCACCTGCGGGTTCCACTTTTTGCTGATGACGGCCTGGTCATACTCCATCGGCGCATCGAAGAAGTACTTGGCTTCCTGCCAGAAATCCTGGGGGAAGCTCACGCGCTCCTTCATCACGCCCACTATCTGCTCGGCCTTGGTCTGGTCGCAGGCCAGGCCGTGCTCGGCCAGGGCGCCCAGCAGGTAGGGGGCCAGCTCGGCGTTGGACTTGGCGCGCAGGTAATGCTCGTTATACCACTTGGCCTTGGCCTGGTCAAACTTGGCGGGCGACTTGCTCACGCGCTCAATCGAGAAAGCTTCAATCAATTCCTGCATTGAGAAAATCTCCTGCGCCGTGCCGGGGTTCCAGCCCAGAAAGGCCAGGAAATTGACCAACGCCTCGGGCAGGTAGCCGTCTTCGCGGTAACCGCGGCTCACGGTGGGCTGGCCGGTTTCGGCGTCGGTGCCGTGCCACTCCAGGGCAAATACCGGGAAGCCCAGGCGGTCGCCGTCGCGCTTGCTGAGCTTGCCGGTGCCGTCGGGCTTGAGCAGCAAGGGCAGGTGGGCAAACTGCGGCATGGTCTTTTCCCAGCCCAGGTAGCGGTACAGCAGCACGTGCAGCGGCGCCGAAGGCAGCCACTCTTCGCCCCGGATGACGTGCGAAATGTCCATCAGATGGTCATCCACAATATTGGCGAGGTGGTAGGTGGGCATGCCGTCCGACTTCATCAGCACTTTGTCGTCGATGGCACTCGAATGCACCACTACCCAGCCGCGAATCATATCCTGGAAGCGCACCTCTTCTTTGCGCGGCACCTTGAGGCGGATAACGTAGGGCGTGTCGTTGGCTAGCAGCGCCTGCACCTCATCCTCGGGCAGCGTGAGCGAGTTGCGCATCTGCGCGCGGGTGATGCTGTTGTACTGCGGGTTGGGCACCTTGGCAGCTTGCAGGCGCTCGCGCATGGCGTCGAGCTCCTCGGGCGTGTCGAAGGCGTAGTAGGCGTAGCCATCGCGGATGAGCTGGTCGGCATACGCGCGGTACATGGGTTTGCGCTCGCTCTGGCGGTAAGGCGCGTGCGGGCCGCCCTTCCAAGGGCTTTCATCGAGCTCGATGCCTACCCATTCGAGGCTCTCGCGGATGTAGTCTTCGGCGCCGGGCACAAACCGGTTCTGGTCAGTATCCTCGATGCGCAATATCATGGTGCCGCCCAATTTGCGGGCTAGCAGGAAGTTGTATAGCGCCGTGCGCACGCCGCCAATGTGCAGCGGCCCAGTGGGCGAAGGTGCAAAACGCACCCGGACAGGTCGGTTACTCATAATGCCGCAAAGGTACGGCGCACACCGTACCGGCTTTACCCAACGGCAATGCAGGAAATTTCTACTTCTACGTCGCGCGGCAGGCGGCTCACCTCCACCGTTTCGCGGGCCGGGGCCGTGGCTTCTTCAAAGTAGGTGCCGTATATCTGATTGATAGTGGCGAAGTTGCCCAGGTCTTTCACGAAAATGGAGCATTTTACCACGTCGGTGAGGGCTAGCCCGGCGGCGGCAAGCACGGCCGTCAGGTTTTTTAGCACCTGGTGAGTTTGGGCGCTCACATCGCCTTCGCCCACGAGCTGGCCGGCGGCGCTCAGCGGTATCTGACCCGAAACGTACACGGTATTGCCGGCTTTAATAGCCTGTGAATAAGGACCAATCGGCGCGGGCGCCTGGTCGGTGAGGATAATCTGGTGAGGCATGGCTTCAGAAGGTAAAAAAGGTAGAAACGCGACAAATAACGTAAGCAGCGCGCGCTAGCGGTCCAACGCAGGTGCCACATATACAGCCGGATAGTGAAAAAAGGCCGCGTACGCCTCATTACCCCAAGTGACGGGGCTGGCCGAGATGTCGGCATAGAAAAGAGTGGTCGGCATCACTCGCAATGGGTCGAGGCGCAGTGGGGCAGCCGCGGGTGCGGCAGCTTGAACTTGAGCGTAGCGAGCACGCTGCTGCTGGTCGTAGCGGGCCGCGTCGCCGCTCAACCAGTCCCGATAGGCCTGCATTACTGTATTGTAGCCCTGGCCAATGCGGGCAGGCAACAGGCGGGGATTGTGGTCAGTAAAAAAAGTCAGCAGCAGAGCCACCCCCAGCACCCATCGCGTGGGCCCGGCTAGTAGCAGCGCTAGGTGGTGAGCTGGCAGGCGGCGAAAGGCGGCGTGGACACTCAGCACCAAGCCAGCCACGAAGTACAGGTAAAGCAGATTCTTGA
The DNA here is from genome assembly GCF_013256625.1 of Hymenobacter sp. BRD128. Classification (NCBI taxonomy): domain Bacteria; kingdom Pseudomonadati; phylum Bacteroidota; class Cytophagia; order Cytophagales; family Hymenobacteraceae; genus Hymenobacter; species Hymenobacter sp. BRD128. Next base: position 3,882,793 of record NZ_CP053908.1, on the reverse strand, counting down.
CGCGGGGCACCAGCGCATCGTGCGCCGCCAGCATATAGAAGAAAAAGCACACCCACAACCCCGCCAGCGTCAGGGTCGGCCACAGCCACAGCGGGCGCGTCAGACATTGCACCAACCCGCGCTCCCCGGCGGCCCGCGAGAAGGCCACCGATAGCGGCAGGGCCAGCAGCACCCAAAGTACCAATAGGCCGTTGCCAAGCCAATTTACTAGCGTGTAGGTGGTGTGCAGCGTAGCCCGCGCCACAGTTTGTAGTACCAGCCATGGGTGGGTAGCCGGCTGCCAGTGCCCAAAGTGAGCGGGAGTTGCCAGCGTAAGCACACTGCCTAACACGGCTGCGCCCATTACTACTTTAAAACCGACCCCTGCGCGGCGCGGGCGCAAGGCTACCCAACTGCCCGCCGCCACTAGCGGCAACAGCAGCGCCGTTAGCTCGCTGAAGCCTGGGATATAGGCTGCCAGAGCCACCGCCGCCACCCAGGCCAACCAGCGCCACCAAGCGAGTGGGTGCGCTGTAAGCCACCCCAGCAATGCGACTAGCAGTGCCGTCAGCACCACCGGGTAGAGGTAGGCTACCTCGCCCGTTAGCCAAAAAATGCTGTCGGCAGGCTTAGGGAAGTTGAGTAGGCACGCTACCAGCACTACGCTACCGATGGGACCGGCCAATGGCTTCGCACTAGATGGTGTAGTTGCCACGGCAGCCGCATATAGGGCCGCTACCAAGGCCAGCAGGCCTGCTAGTACCAGCCATGAGTAGGCAGCCGGGTGCCGGCCAAAAACCTGAACAACAACCGTACTAAGCGCGGAGGCATAGCGGCCTGAGTTGTACCAGTACACATCGGCCACGTAAGCGTCCATGCTTTTCGTGCGCAGCAACTCGCCAAAGGCGAAGTCGTCCAGGGCTGGGTGGCTGTAGAAGGCCAACACGCCAAACGGCAGCAGGCACCAGGCTGCCACTATCAGGTAGGCGTACCGTTTAAACACCCTTACAAGTCGCTCACGCATAGCATTGAATGCCATGTAAAGACCCCATTGGCGATGGCCAACGGGGTCTTTACATGGTTACGCATTGGTCGCTTTGTCCCTATTCCACCGTCACCGACTTGGCGAGGTTGCGGGGCTGGTCTACGTTGCAGCCGCGCAGCACGGCAATGTGATAGCTCAGCAGTTGCAGCGGAATTACCGACACGAGCGGCATGAGCACTTCCGAGGTAGCGGGCACTTCAATCACAAACTCGGCCATGGCCGGGATGGTCGTGTCACCCTCCGTCACGACCGCGATGATGCGGCCCTTACGGGCTTTCACCTCCTGAATATTGCTCACCACCTTCTCATACGAGCTGTCTTTGGTAGCGATAACCACTACCGGCATATTCTCGTCGATGAGCGCGATGGGGCCGTGCTTCATTTCGGCGGCGGGGTATCCCTCGGCGTGAATGTAGCTGATTTCTTTAAGCTTAAGGGCACCCTCCAGGGCTACCGGGAAATTGTAGCCGCGGCCCAGGTACAGAAAGTTGGGCACGTCCTTAAACGTCTCGGCAATAACCTGAATCTCGGCGTCGAGCTTCAATGCTTTTTCTACTTTGCTCGGAATGTTGTGCAGCTCGGTCACCAGCTCGCGCAGTTTGGTGTCGGAGAGGGTGCCGCGGCGCTGGCCGATGCACATGGCCAGCAGCGTCAGCACCGTTACCTGCGCCGTGAAGGCTTTGGTCGAGGCTACGCCGATTTCGGGGCCGGCGTGGGTGTAGGCACCGGCGTCGGTAGCGCGGGCAATGCTGCTGCCTACCACGTTGCAAATACCGAAAATGGTAGCGCCCTTGCTCTTAGCAAGCTCCAGGGCGGCTAGGGTATCAGCGGTTTCCCCGCTTTGCGAAATGGCAATTACGATGTCGCGCTCCGAAATAACGGGATTGCGGTAGCGAAATTCCGAGGCGTATTCCACTTCTACCGGGATGCGCGCCAAGTCCTCGATGAGGTACTCGGCCACCAGGCCGGCGTGCCACGAGGTGCCGCAGGCCACGATGATAATGCGCTGGGCATTCACAAACTTCTGCTCGTAGGCCCGGAAGCCGGCCATGTTGAGGTGGCTGCCTCCCAGCTCGAGGCGCCCGCGCATCGAGTCGAGGATGGAGCGCGGCTGCTCGAAAATCTCCTTGAGCATAAAGTGCTCGTAGCCACCTTTTTCAATGCTATCCAGCTCCAGCTCCAGGCGCTGAATGTAGGGCGTCTGCACTACGTCTTCACGCGAGCGGATGGCGAGCTGGCCATCCTTTATAACGGCCAGCTCGTAGTCATTCACATATACCACTTCATTGGTATACTCGATGATGGGCGTGGCATCCGAAGCCACGAAAAACTCGCCTTCGCCGATGCCAATAACCAGCGGCGAACCCTTGCGGGCCGCAATGAGTTGGTCGGGCGCGTCTTTGCTCAGCACCACAATGGCGTAGGCACCAATCACTTCGTGCAAGGCCAGGCGTACGGCCTCTTCCAGCGAGCAGTGGTTATTAGTCTGGATATCCTCGATGAGGTTGACAAATACCTCCGTATCGGTATCGGAATGAAATACGTGGCCCTGCTTTTCGAGGTGCTTTTTCAGCGCCGCGTAGTTTTCGATGATGCCGTTGTGAATGATGGCAATGCGCTCCGAGGTCGAGTAGTGCGGGTGCGCGTTCACGTCGTTGGGCTCGCCGTGGGTAGCCCAGCGGGTATGGCCCATGCCCACGGTAGCGTGCGTATTCTTGTCGGCGAGAAAGTTTTCCAGGTCCGCGACCTTGCCCTTCTTCTTATAAACGCTCAGGTTGCCGTTGAGCAGGGCCACGCCAGCCGAGTCGTAGCCCCGGTATTCGAGGCGGTGCAAGCCTTTGAGGATGATAGGGCAGGCCTCACGATAGCCCAGATAAGCAACGATACCGCACATGTGCAGGAAGAGTAAGTGTAAAGTAAGATAGATACCAGCTCGCAGCCACTAAGTTGAGCGCGGCGCGGGGCGATAAGCAATTTTTTGGCCAAACAGCGGCTGGCGGTCAGGCGTGGGTAAAACAATACCGGCCGCCGGCTCCGCCCAAAGCGAGGCCAACGGCCGGTACGGGATAGTGCAAAGTTAAGAAGTAACCCCTCAACTAAGCGCAGACCAAAATGCTAGTTGGCCAGCTCGTTGTAGAGGGCTTGGTACGACGAAAGCAGGTTCTCGTCGGCGGCTACCTGGCTCAGGCGCTTATGCGAGGCATATTCCTTGAACAAGCCATTCAGATTATCCGAAAAATCCTCGTCCGAGCGCACTACCGTATCGGCATACTCCATGCCCAGCTTCACGAAGCCCGAAAAATCGGCCGATTTGAGCGAGGTCAGCATCTGGTCGTCGATATCGAGCATCTTGGCCTTATCGACGAGGTTGCCCTCAAATTTGTCCAGAAACTCGTTGTTATAGACCGTAAACACCGACTTGGCATCCTTAAATACCGGGTCTTTCTTGTAAGTCGTTTTCAGGTAGAGCGGAATGAGTGAGGTCATCCAGTCGTTGCAGTGCACGATATCGGGCGACCAGCCGAGCTTCTTCACCGTTTCGAGCACGCCCTTGCAAAAGAAGATGGCCCGCTCGTCGTTGTCGAGGTAAAATTTGTCGTTCTTGTCGACCAGCGCCGACTTGCGGTGGAAATAATCCTCGTTGTCGATAAAATAAACCTGTAGCTTCGCGGTCGGAATCGAGGCCACCTTAATCACCAGCGGCTTCTCGTCGTCGCCCACCGCGATGTTGATGCCCGAGAGGCGCACCACTTCGTGCAGGCGGTTCTTACGCTCATTGATGATGCCGAAGCGAGGCACGAAAATCCGAATTTCGGCGCCCGCCTCCTGCATGCCCGCCGGCAGGCGGCGCAGCAGCTCCGCTACCTTCGTAGTCTGGAGGAAGGGGTCAATTTCGGTGGCCGCGTACAGGATGCGCAACTTCGACATATCAGATGAATTAAAGGATTTAAGAACAGGCAATAGATTGCCTCCACAAAATTACGCATTTTTTCGCGAATTTTCAATAAAATTCGCTTAACCCTATCGCCCTATTGCTTAGCTTGATGCACGTTTTTACCACCGCCGCCGCCTTGCAATCCTTTGCGGAGGCTAGCCGGCGCGCTGGCCGCCGCCTGGGGCTGGTGCCCACGATGGGCGCCCTGCACGACGGCCACCTTCAGCTCGTTCAGGCCGCCGCTACTGACTGCGACGACGTAATCGCCAGCATCTTCGTCAACCCCACGCAGTTCAATAACCCCGACGACCTGCGCCTGTATCCGCGCCTGCCCGAGCAGGATACGGCGCTGCTGGCCGGCGCGGGCTGCACGGTACTCTTCATGCCGGGCGTAGAGGCAATGTACCCGCAGCCCACCGTGCTGCGCTTCGACTTCGGGCCATTGGAGCGCGTGATGGAAGGCGCCCACCGCCCCGGCCACTTCAACGGCGTGGCGACGGTAGTGAGCAAGCTCTTTCACATGGCCCGGCCGCACCGGGCGTATTTCGGGCAGAAAGATTTTCAGCAGGTCGCGATTGTGCGTCAGCTCATTGCTGACCTGTCGTTTGACCTGGAGCTGGTGGTGGCGCCCACCGTGCGCGAAGCCGACGGGCTGGCTATGTCGTCGCGCAACCGCCGTCTCTCGCCCGAGGCGCGCGCCGTGGCGCCGCTGCTGCACCGGGTGCTGGAGCAGGCGGCCAGCCAGGTGCGGCAGGGCGTGGCACCGGCCCAGGTACAAGCCCAGGCCCTGGCCGCACTGGCCCAGGAGCCCCAGTTCACCCCCGAATATTTTGAAGTATCCGATGCCCAGACCTTGCAGCCGCTAGCCCACTACGAGGCCGGCCGCCCCGTGGTACTGTGCGTGGCCGCCCACCTGAGCGGCGTGCGGCTGATTGATAACGTAGTAGTGTAGCACGAAGCCGCATCTTTAGGCTACTGCCTAGCCTGGCTATAATCAATTTCGGTATTATCGCCGAGGTTGAGGCTGTGGTTCAGGCCCCGGAACGAGGCATCGGAGCCCACGATGCAGTCGCTCATCACGGCCGAGCTAAGCTCGGAGTACGAGCCGATAATGCTGTCGCTCACGATGGTGTGGCGGATGATGGTACGGTCGCCGATGGCCACGTTGGGGCCGATGATGGCGTGCTCGATGCGGCAGCCCACGCCGATGCTGACGGGCGGAATAATGACCGTATCCGGAAACTCGGGGTACGCGCGCACCTGCCGAAACTCGGGGCGGTCGAGCAGGCGGGCGTTGGCTTCGAGCAGGGTTTCCTTGCGGCCACAGTCAAACCAATTGTCGACGGCGGCGGTGCGCATGGGCTCGCCTTCCTCGATAAGGTGCATGAGCGCATCGGTGAGCTGGTACTCCTCGTGGGTGCGGCGGCCGGTGCTGATGAGCCACTCCAGCGCCTCGGCCAGCCGCTCGGCGTTGGCGATTTTGTAGAGGCCCACCAGGGCATAGTTCGACTTGGGAATGCGCGGCTTCTCGACCACGCGGCTGACCTCGCCGGCGGCGTTGGTTTCGACCAGGCCGAAGAGGCTGGGCGTTTTCACTTCTTTCACGGCCAGCACTGTGCCGGGCTGGGCGAGCAGGGCGGGCAGGTCCACATCCACGATGGTATCGCCGAGCAGGATGAGCACCCCGTCGGGGTCGTGGCGAAAGGTTTCGCGGGCTAGCCACAGCGCGTGGCCCAGGCCCTCGCGCGGCTCCTGCACCACGAACGTGACCTGGAGCTCGGGGTAGTGGCGGCGCACGTACTCCTCAATCTTATCGCCGAGGTAGCCGATGATAAACACGAATTCGGTGAGGCCGGCCCCGCGCAGGCGGTCGACGATGTGGCCCAGAATGGTATTGCCGGCCACCGGCACCAGGCTTTTGGGCTGAGTGTGGGTGTGGGGGCGCAGGCGCGAGCCGATGCCGGCAACGGGAATAACAGCTTTCATGGACGAGGGGGCAAAGGCAGGAAAAACAGAACCGTACAACCGTTGCCGGGCGACTGCGTACTTTGCGCCGGTCGGGCACCATAACCGCCGCCGCTAGGCGCTAGTTACGGCCGCCCGGTTCTTTTCTTTCTCACCGCTGGGCCTCAAAGCTAAAAGCCAGCACTTAGAAACTCTTTCCCCTATGAAACGCCTTCTCCTCTACTTCGCCGCGATGGTGACGCTGCTCTCGCAATCGTCGTGCGGCTACAACGGCATGGTGCAGCGCGACCAGGCCGTTAAAAGCCAGTGGGCCAATGTGCAAAGTGCCTACCAGCGCCGCGCCGACCTCATCCCCAACCTCGTGAATACGGTGAAGGGCGCCGCTAACTTCGAGAAGTCAACCCTCGAAGGTGTTATCGAAGCCCGCGCCAAGGCTACCAGCGTGCAGCTCAATGCCGACCAGCTGACGCCCGAAAACATCCAGAAGTTTCAGGCCGCCCAGAGCCAGCTTTCGGCCGGGCTAGGCCGCCTGCTGGCCGTGAGCGAGAACTACCCGGAGCTAAAAGCTAATGCCAACTTCCAGGAATTGCAGGCGCAGATTGAGGGCACCGAAAACCGCATCAACGTGGAGCGCAACAAGTTCAATGCCGACGTGAACGACTATAACACCTTTACGCGCTCGTTCCCGAATAACTTGTTCGCGGGCATGTTCGGCTTCCCGCCCAAGGGCTATTTCGAGGCCGATGCCTCAGCCAAGGAGGCACCTAAGGTTGATTTTGGCGATATGGGCGGCAACGCGCCATCGGGCGGCAACACCCCGGCCGGCAGCAAATAACAGCTGACTAGCCCCTTAGAACGTCATGCTGAGCTTGCCGAAGCATCTCGCTCGCTTCGTAAGCGCGGCGCGGTAGCGATGCTTCGATAAGCTCAGCATGACGTTTTATTGTTTTGCAAATAGTCTTTTATTCCCCATGACCCACCCCCTCACCCCTGCTCAGGAAGCAGCGCTGGTGGCCGCCATCAAGGCGGCCGAGCTGCGCACGTCGGGCGAAATCCGGCTGCACCTCGAAGACAAGTGCCCCACGCCCGAGCCCCTCGACCGCGCCGCGCAGGTGTTTGCCGAGCTGAAAATGCACCACACCAAGCTGCGCAACGGGGTGCTGTTTTACCTGGCCTGGCAAACGCGGCAGTTTGCCGTGGTAGGCGACGCGGGCATTAATGCCTCGGTGCCCGACGACTTTTGGGAGGAAGTGAAGGAAACCGTGGTGGGCCATTTCCGGCAGGAGCAGTACGTGACGGGCCTGGAGCGCGGCATCCGGCTGGTGGGCGAGCAACTGCGGCAACTCTTCCCCTACAACGCGGCCACCGACGTAAATGAGCTGGACGACGAAATTTCTTACGGCGACGACGCCCCCTATCCTACCCCTGGCCGATGAATACTTTCCTTACTTTTCGGCTTCGTAGCCCGGCTGGCTGGGCCTGGCTGCTGGCCTTGTGGCTAGGCCTGGTACTGGCGGCGCAGGCCCAAAACGTGCCCGCGCGCCCCGACCCTCCGCACCTCGTCAATGACCTGGCTGGCTTGATGCAGCCGCAGGAGGTGGCGGCCCTGGAGCAGAAGCTGGTGGCCTACGACGACAGCACTTCGTCGCAGATTGCGGTGGTTACCGTACCCTCACTCGATGGCAACGACATTGCCGACTATGCTCAGAAGCTGTACGAGAGCTGGGGCATCGGGCGCAAGGGCAAAGACAACGGCATCTTGGTGCTGGTGGCCAAGCAGGAGCACTTGGCCCGTATTCAGACCGGCTACGGCCTCGAAGGCGCCGTGCCCGACGCCCTGGCCAAGCGCATCATCAGCAATACGCTGGTGCCTGCTTTCAAGGAAAATAATTACTACGCGGGCCTCGACCGGGGCACCGACCAGCTCATTGCCCTCGCCAAGGGCGAATACAAGGCCGACCCCAGCCAGGTGCAGCAGCAAGGTAGCCGCGACCACTCGGGCTCGGGACCGGGCTTCTGGATAATTATTGGGGTGCTGGTGCTGTTTTTCATCCTGCGCTCGCGCGGGGGGGCGGCCGGGGCGGGCGCGGGGGGGCTTCATTCCCCCCATCATCTTCGGCGATTTCTCGGGTGGCCGCGGCGTATTCGGCGGCGGCGGCTGGGGCGGTGGGGGTGGCGGCGGAGGCGGCTTCGGGGGCTTTGGCGGCGGCAGCAGCGGCGGCGGCGGGGCTAGCGGCAGCTGGTAATTTCTACACTTGGCGGCCTTGAAAAGAACGTCATACCGAGCCCTGCGAAGCATCTCGCCGCCGTTAGGAAAGTACCCCCTAGCGGCGCGGGCGAGGTGCCTCGCGGGGCTCAGCATGACGTTCCATTTTGCTGCTTACGCTCCGTGCTCCCGGACTTTCTGGTAAACCGGGTGCTCGTAAAACGGCCGCAGCAGGCGCACCACTTCCAGGGCATCGGCTAGGGCCTCGTGGGCTACGTGGGGCTCGGCGTCGCCGGCCCGGGCCTGGCAGATGAGCAGGCTCGGCAGGCGCGAGTCTTTGTGCCAGTTGAGGTAGAAGGCAGCCGGGTCGAGCACGGCGGGCTCAGCCTTCACCAAAGTGCCCCAACCGGGCAATTCTCGCAGAAAAAGCAGGTCGAAGGTGCCCACATTTTTGCCGGCCAGCGTGATGCTCACGCAATCTTTTTTGTCGGTTTTGAAGCCGTGGGCGAGCAGGAACTCGCGCAGCTGGGCCAGCACCTCCTCGGGGCGGCAGATGTCGGGGGCGTCAGATTTGCTTTTATCGGCCAGCTCCACCAGCAGGCGGGCGTTGAGAGCTAGCGCGCCGGGCGTACCCGTCACTTCGCGGTAGCGTAGGGCGCGGCGGAAAGCCGGCAGCTCGGCCAGCGGCGTCGTGGCGGTGCGGCGGGTATCTTCTACTACGGCCGCCAGCTCCAGCACCTGGTGGCGCAGTGGGTCAGAGCCGCTGGTTTCGAGGTCGAGCGAGACGTAGCGCACAGTGGAAAGAGTGAGTGTTGAAGGTTGCGTTTTAAATGAGCCAGAAAGCCAGCCTACGTGCTCAGTCTGACTATTACGGAGGGTAGAAAAGATTTACCCTACCTCCTTCACCTTTTATAACCTAACCTTCAACACTTCTCTACTCCCAGCGCAGGTCGAGTAGCCGCAGCTGCAAGGTGCGTTGGCCCCGAAACTCATTCATTTCCAGCGTATAGCATACGCTAAATGCTACTTCGGGCGCTTCGAGCAGGCGCGGCAAATAATGCCCCAGCCCAAAGCCAATGCCTTCGAGTACCATACCTGGCGACTGCCCCGGCTGCATCAGCCTGATTTTGAGATGGCCGGCTTGGCCCACGGGCCGCACCGAGCCCGGCACCGCCCGCACGTGGTGGGTCGCGAAAATCGGCGTGGGGTTGCCCGGCCCAAACGGCTCCAGGCGGGCCAGCTGGAGCAAAAACTCCTCGGTCAGCTGCGTAAAGTCCAACTCGGCGTCTATTTCAACGGGGCGCACCGGCAGCTGGCCCACGGGCAGCCGCGCCGCCACCTCGCGCATAAACTGCGCCTTAAAGGCCGGCACGTTTTCGATGGGCAGGGCTAGCCCCGCCGCCGCCTTGTGCCCGCCAAACTGCCGCAGCAGCGGCGCGCAGGCCTCCAGTACGTCGTGCACGTCGAAGCCTGCTACGGAGCGGGCCGAGCCTGTGGCTAGCCCATCGCGCTCGGTCAGGATGACCGTGGGGCGGTAGTACTGGTCGAGGCAGCGCGAAGCCACGATGCCCAGCACGCCCTGCGGCCAGTGCGGCTGGTAGAGCACGGTGGCGGGCGCCGTGGCGCCGTCGGGGTCTTCGGCGATGAGCGCCAGGGCCTCCTGGGTGGTGCGCGCGTCAGAGAGCCGGCGCTCCTGGTTCATGTGGTCCACCACCTCGGCGGTGTAGCGCGCTTCCTGCTGAGTGCTGGCCAGCAGCATATTTACGGCGCGGTGGGCGTCGCCCATGCGCCCGGCCGCGTTGATGCGCGGCGCAAACCCAAACACCAACGAGCTGAGGCTCAGTGGCCCCTGGCGCGGCGTGGCTAGCTCGTGCAGGGCGGCCAGGCCAGGGCGTAGCCCTTCGCCAGCCACCTCAGCGGGCGCGGGGGCTAGCGGTGCCGGGCCATCCAGAGTATCGGCGGCGGCCAGGGCCGAGGGCTGGGGCGCGGCAAAAGCCGCCGCCTGGGTCACGTTGAAGCGGCGCAGGCCGTGGGCGGCCAGAATGCGGTTTTCGCCAGTCACGGGCACCACATCGGCCGCGATGCTCACCGTCACGAGGTCGAGCTGGGCGTAGAGGGGGGCTAGCGGCAGGTGGTATTTTTCGGTGTAGGCTTGCAAGAGCTTGAAGCCCACGCCGCAGCCCGACAGCTCGGGATACGGATAGTTGCAATCGAGGCGCTTGGGGTCGAGCACGGCCACGGCGGGCGGCAGCTCATCGCCGGGCAGGTGGTGGTCGCAGATAATAAAATCGAGGCCCTGTGTATTCGCGTAGGCTACCTGCTCCACGGCTTTTATGCCGCAGTCGAGGGCCACTATCAGGCCAAAGCCGTGCTGCTGCGCGTAGTCTACGGCCTGCATCGAGATGCCGTAGCCCTCGCGGTGCCGGTCGGGGATGTAGGGCTGAAAGCGGCTTTGCTCTTCGGGCAGGTCGGGGCTTTCGGCTAGCGGCCGCAAGAAGCTGATTATCAGCGCTACCGACGTAATGCCATCCACATCGTAGTCGCCGAGCACCAGGATTTTTTCGCCCCCGTCGAGGGCGCGGCGCAGGCGCTCCACCGCCCGGTCCATGTCGCACATCAGCCAGGGCGAGGCCAGGTTGGCCAGGTCGGGCTCAAAAAAATCGTGAGCGGCGGCGGGCGTTGCGATGCCGCGTTGCACCAGCAGGCGGGCTAGTACTGGGCTGATACCCAGCGCCTGCCCCAGCCCGGCCACCGCGGTGGGGTCGGGTTCGGGCGCGATATTCCAGCGCTTGAGCGGTATAACAGCCATTAATTTTTCGGACAAGGATAGCCCCAAAAGTACGCAAAAAATAGCCGCCGTACCTTCGCTAGCCTCCTTCTCCCCTTGCCATGCCCCGCCTTCGTGCCTTTTACCAGCGCTACCGCCAGTATATTTTGTCCGATGGCCTGATGTACCTCGTCTTCATCCTAGCCCTAGCGCTGATGTTCGTGTTTTTTGGGTAGGGTGACAGCAGTGATATAAGCATACGTGCCTCCGTTGAATAGCGTTTTCCACAAAATAGTATTTGAGCTTTTCCATGTACGCTTTATATCCCCTATCGTGCGTCATATCACTGCTCGTTCAACGGAATTATACTCAAAACCCTTACATTCAAATTATTAACTACCCAGACAAAACGGCTATCGAGCGTTTGATTAAGGGTGAACATACACACTCCCTGCCGATATTAATCTATCAGCCCACGTTACGAAATAAGCAAAGCGCAACTAGTGTCTTTTTACTAAAGAGGGGTAATACAACCACGTATTGGCTTATCCGACGAGATACCATTATGACTAGTGGTGCACTCGTTCACGGAACTCACCTCTTCACTTATTCAGCCCTTGCTAAAACGGGTGCAACTAAGCAAGAAGACAGACTCAGGTTTGTTCCGCCCGTGATGTATGGTTTAAAAGAGCAGGTTATTTATATGGATGCCTCTCGCCGATTCTTCTTTGAACCGGGTAGTCCTATTTCTTACATTCCAGATGCAGGACGCGAACGATACCGTAAGGAGTGGACCGGACAAATTCGGCGTGCGGTCGCGTACTTATTGTAAAACAAGTATTTATAATAATTTTTATACGAATCCCTACTGCACCGCATCGCCGCGCAGCCGCCGGAAGCGCTTACGGGCCTCGGCCACGTAGATGCTGCCGGGGTACTTGGTGAGCACCTGCTGGTACAGCTCCTGCGCCTTGGCTTTGTCCTTCAGGTTTTCGTCCTGAATCTCGGCCATCAGAAACAGCGCGTCGTCGCTGAGCACGTCGTACTTAGGGTTGCCCGTAATCTGGGCTAGGGTGCTCACGGCGGCGGCATAGTCGCCGGTGCGGCGCTGCAGCTTGGCTTTCAGAAACAGCGCATCGTCTTGCAGGGCGTGGCCGGGGTACTTGCGCAGCAGCGCGTCGAGGCCCGTTTCGGCCTGCGGAATTTTGTTTTGAAACACCAATTCTTCCACGGCCGCGTAGTCCTTGAGGGCTAGCCCCAGGGTGTCCTCCGCGGTGCTTTCCTGGATGAGCAGCGAGAGCTGCATGGCGTCGTTGGCGATTTCGCGGGTGGTGGCTTCCTTGAGAATGTCGAGGTGGCTCTGGGCCAGCTTGAAGTCGCCGGCGAAGTAGCTGAGGCGGGCGTTGCGCAGCTTGGCCTCGTAGCCTAGCGGCGCCTCGGGGTGCGCCTTCTCTACCTGCGAGTAGAGCAGCGTGGCCTCCCAGGGCTCGCCCTTCAGCAAGTACAGGTCGCCGAGGGTGGTTTTGGCCTCGTCTACCACGTCGGCCGAGGCGCGGGGCATGGCAATTACTTCTTGCAGCAGCGCCATCGCCTTGGGCTTGTTGTCGAGCTGGAAGGCGTAGAGATTGGCGAGCTGGCGCATTACGGGCGCAGCGTCAGGCGTGCGGCCCAGCTCGGTGAGCAGCTTCTCATAGTCAGCCGCTAGGGCCTGCACCTGGGCGGGGTCTACGGGGTAGGTATCGCGCACCTGGGCCTCGCGGGCTTGCAGCAGCAGCTGGCGGGCTAGTCCGTAGTTGGGGCCGGTGCGGTACTCGCGCACCACGTATTCGCAGGCCGCGATGGCCGTGGCGTAGTCGCGGTTGCGCTGCGCGATACCGGCCAGGTTCAGCACCCGGGCGCCCTGGGCGCCGGTGCGCCGGTCGAGGGCCCGCACCTGCACCAGGGCGCCGGCAAAGTCGTGGCGCTGCACCTGCAGCCACAGTAGCAACTCGCTGTAGGCCTGCTGGTCGGGCTGGGCCTGCACCTTGGTCAGCAAAATTTTCTCCAGCGTGTCGAAGTCCTTTTCCTCGTGCAGGGCATTCTGGAGCATATTGCGCACGAAGGGCAGCTGCTGCTCGTCGCGTTCCACCAGGTGCAGGGTTTCACTCAGCAGCTTTTCCTGCTCCTGGCTCTGGGTATAAAGCTGGATGAGCTGCGGCGCGTACCCGGTATTGTTCTTGGCTAGCTCGCGGCCGCGCAGGTAGGCGCGCTCGGCCCATACCGGCAGCTCCCGCTTGCTGAACTCGGCTGCCACCGGCTGCACCAGCGCCGGCGTGAGCTGGCTCACCACGCGCTGGTACTGCTTGTCGGCCGCCGCCGGGTCGCCGGCGGCCGCGTAGAGCGCACCCAGCGCCACGCCGTAGCTGCCTTCCTCGGGGTGCTGCTTGATGGCTTTCTTCACCAGCTTCTCGGCGTCCTTGTAGCGCTTCAGAGCTTGCAGCGTGGCCAGGTAGTCGGGCAGCACGGCGGGCGAGGTCTGCTCGTCGCTTTTCAATTTCTCGAAGAGAAAAGCGGCCTTCTCGTATTCGCCCCGGTGGGCGTAGTCGCGGGCCAGCGTGGGCGCGTCGATGGGTGCCCAGGTGCCGGGGCGGGGCGGCCCGCCCGGCAGGTTCTGGGCGTGCAGCGGGGCCGCCAGGGCTAGCCAGCCGGCGGGCAAAAGCAACAACGAATAACGCATACGAAATACCGGTTTCACAAGCTGGCAACGCCGCCGGGCGCCGAGTTTGTTCAACACCCCAGCCAGCCACTTACGCACAACTTACGCACAAAAAAAGGCTGCTCCACAGGAGCAGCCTTTTCTCGTTTCGGCGCTAGGGTCCTAGAAGAACTTCGAGCGGTTGTCTTTCACCTTGGCCTGGCCCTTAATGGCTTCGTAGATGAGACCATCCTGGCGCTGCTGGCGCTGCTGCGTTAGCTGCTGGCGCACTACTTTCACGTCGCTCGGCGTGGCCGGGAACAGCGTGGTGGCCTCTACCACCAGCACGCCCTGCTCGCCCTGAATGGGCGCCGACTTCTGGCCCGGCTTCAGGGCGAAGGCGCGGCCCACGGCCTCGGGCTCAAAGCCCACGCTCGGGATGGTGCCCTGGGCCTGGGCTACGCCCTCGGCGTTTTGCACCACGGCGCCGGGGCCGGCCACCTTAGCCAGGTCATCGAGCGAGCCGGTTTTGCCGGCTAGCTTGGCCATAATCTGCTTGGCCTTAAGCTCGTTGCGCACGGCAGCGGTCAGCTCGGGCCGGATGCTTTCAATGGTGGCCGTGCCCTTGTCGCGCGAATCAGTTACGGCCGCAAGCACGTGCACGTCGCCGATGTCAAATTTGCGCACGTCACCTACTTTGGTGGCCGAGCCGCCGTCGGGGTTGAAGCCGAAGGCCCAGCGCACAATCTCGCGCGAGCCGGGCAGGTTGCCCACCGTTGGCGCATCGCGGGGCACGAATTTGGCTTCCTGCTTTTGCAGGGTCTTGTCTTTGGTGGGCAGGGCGCGGAAAGCATCGAGGCTGCTGGCATCGGCTTGCAGCTTTTCGGCGCGGGCGTAGGCGGCTTCGCGGGTAGCGTCGCTGGGCTGCACGGCCTTCACCACGGCGGCTACCTGGTAAGTCTGGTTGGTTTTGGGGGCCGTTACCTTCACGATGTGGTAGCCGAAGTTGGTTTCCACGAGGTTGGGCAGCAGGCCGGGGCTGGTAGCCGCAAACACGGCCTTGCTGAACGCCGGCACCATGCGGCCTTCCTCAAACCAGCCGAGGTCGCCGCCTTGCTCCTTGGTGCCATCGGTACCAAACTGCCGGGCCATCGTGGCGAAGTCGGCGCCGGCCTTGATTTTATTCAGAATATCCTGGGCCTGCTTTTTGGCGGCAGCGCGGGCCTCCGGCGTCATCTGGGCATCGGCCTTGATGAGAATGTGGCTAGCCCGGGCGGCGGGCTTGGTGCCGGCTTTGGCCCCGGTTACCTTATAGATAGCCAAGGTGTTGCCTTCCACGTAAGGGCCGTATACCTCTCCCACCTTCAGCGGCAGCTGCTTGCGGAGCTGCTCGGGCAGGTCGGCCGGCGAGAGGTAGTTGTGATTGTAGGGCTGGTCAGAGTTGGCGCGCACAAACAGCGAGTCGTTGGGCGCGGTGCGGAACTGCTGGGCTAGCCCGGCCACGCTCTGGCGCAGGGCGGCGCTGTCTTCCTTGGTGGCCGTTTCGGGCACCACGATGTACTCGATGCTGCGGCCATCTTCTACTTTATAGCGGGCCTTGTGGCGGTCGAGGTAGTCTTGCAGCTGGGCATCGGTGGGCTTGAAGGCCGAGTCCGACACGCTGGTGTAGGGCACGAACAGGTAGCGGAAATTCGCCTTCGAGTTCTGGGCCAGGTCAAATAGCTTCGCCTCGGCCGACGTCACGTACACCGAGTTTTTGAGCAGGGCGTTGTACTTGTTCACCGGCCGGTCGAAGTCGCGCAGACTGGTTTCGAAGTTGTGAAACGCGGCCTGGGCATCGGGCGGCAGCTTGTCGAGGTTCTTGAGGTAGTCGATGAGGCGGGCCCGGTCAAACTGTCCCGTTTTGGGGTCAGTGAAAGCCTGCTTGATGGCGGGGTTCGGGTTGTCGCCCTGCACCATGTCCACGGCCTCGTCGTCGCCCACGGCTAGCCCCAATTTATCGAGTTCGGGCTGAAAGGCCCGGCGATACAGCAGCTGGTTCCAGGTCTGGTCGCGCAGGTAGCCGGTGGCCTGCTCGTCGGGCTGGCGCCCTTGCTGGTTGGCGAAGTTCTGCTTGGCTTGCTCCAGGGCGGCGGTAAACTCGGGCAGCTCGATTTTCTGGCCATTCACCTCGCCCACTACGTTGCCATCGCGGCCAAAAAGGCGGTTCTTCCCTCCTATCAGGTCGCCGCCCACAATAAAGAGCAGCATCCCGACGGCGACGGCGCCCACGGCCACCCCCGACTTTTCCCGTATCGTGTTAATTAAAGCCATTACTAAATTCTAATACCGTGGCACGGAGCCAAAAAGAGGCGCAAAATAACCACGAATCGCCCGAACTTTCAAGCTGCTGGCTGGCTGGCTAGCCTCAAAGCGGCCCGGCTGAGCCTAGCGGCGCTTCTTATTTTTTCTGGCCGGCTTGTTTAGCTCGGCTACTTGCTTGGCCACCTCGATTTCTTTGGCGCGGCGGGCCTCCTGCTGCCGCCAGTAGTTGAGGGGCAGCCAGCAGGCTAGCGATATCATAAATATCCAATAATTGCGGCCCAGGTCCTGCTCCACAATGGTCTGGTACACGCCGATGACGAACGCCACCACGCCCAGCGAAAAGAGCACCGTGCGCAGCAAGGATTTGTCGAATTTCATGACTATCAAATTTACTTGCCCAGGCGCTGGGCCTCGGCCAGGCTAAAGACGCCCTTCGGCCGCAGAATGCCGTAGCGCGAAAAGTCCTGGTTGGCGGTGAGGCCGTAGCCGGTGAGCACTTCGGTAGGCGTTTGCACGCGCACAAACATGGCGCTGTCGGTATAGATTTTGCGCTGATTCTGGTTATAAAACAACTCCTCGGTATTGAGCGTCTGCTGCTCGGGCACGTTGGACACCTTCACCGCGCCGCGCAAAATGTAGAGCTGCTTGGCGTTGTCAAATTTAATCCACTTGGCAAAGATGGTATTAACTACCAGCTTGCCCGGCTTGTCGTAAAACGTGACGGTGGCATTTTTGGGGTAGAGCTTGTCGCCGTTTTCAAAAATCTGCTCGAGCGGCGCCGTGAGGCGCGCGTGCAGCCGGGCCGAGTCGCTGAGCAAGGTCACCACGTTCTCGGTTTCAAACATGGGCCCCTTGTAAAATATGCGCGGCGCCTCTTTGTCTTTGTTTTGGCAAGCAGTGGCTAGCCCCAGCAGCAGAGCGCCGATGGCAAGGCTGGCCCCAAACGGAGAGCGTCCGCGCATAATTACTGTAGCCGGCGCTTAATAAACCAGCGGTTGCTGAGGGTGGCGCCCACCTGCATCCGCACGTACTGCTCCTGCACGTTGCTGGTGCCGCCGTTGCCGTAGAGAAAGTCGGTATTGCCCCGCACCCCGTAGAGAAAGGCCAGGCTGATAACCGTCGACTCCAGGGGCGTGGCCGTGGGCAGCGGGAAAGAAAAGCCCCAGTGCACGGCGCGGTCGTAGAGGCGGTTGCCAAGCGGCGCGTAGGGCATTTGGGCCACGCTCAGGCCGGCGCGGTACGTCACGCGCTGGAAGTAATGGTCTACCGAGCCGGGGTCGGGCGTAAACTCGCCGCCGGTCGATACGCGCCAGGTATCGCTCAGGGCCGAGGTCGATACGATGCTGAACGTGCGAAACCTCGACCACTGCTGGTGCGCGGCATCCACGCTAAAGCTCCAGTTGCGGCCATTGTCGAGGCTGAGGCCGAGCTGGGTAAGGGCGGGCGTGGTGAGGTAGCCGTCGTCGCTGGCTAGCTGCACGGTGGTAGTGCCGGCAATCAGGGCCCCGTTGGCATCCTGCTGCTCGGTGGTGCGCTGGCGATTGGCCTTCAGGCTACCCTGGAAGGTTTCGACGGCGCCCAGGTTCAGGTTCAGGTCCTTGCCAAACTGGTGGCGGTAGTGCGCCGAAGCTTTGAACAGAAAGTCAGAATAGCGCAGCTGCTCATTATCAACTACCAGTTGCTGGACGCTGATGCCGGGGGCAACAATGGCCGTGGCGATGCTCTGCGTGATGGTGCCGAATAAGTAAGAAGCACTGCCGCCGATGTTGAAATCGCGCAGCACGTGAATACCCGTGGCCAGGTATGCCTCCGAGAGCCCGCCCGAGCCGTTGTAGCGTCGGTAGGCCTGCGAGGTAGGGTCGCCGTTGACCGAGCCGGTCGTGTTGGCCTGGTAATCGACTGTGCTGTACGGCTTGAGGCCTATGGCGGCTCCCCAGCGCTTATTGAGCGGCACGGCCAGGGCCAGATAGCCCAGCGTGCCCGTGCCCGAGCGGTTGGAGGCCGCCGCGTTGCGCACCGTTTTGACCTGCGCCGTGAAGGCCGCCTCCCAGGTGGTGCGCGGCGCATACACGAGCAAAGCTGGGTTTAACTCATTGACATTGCCGGTGTTAGGAGCAGCCAGGCCAGTGCCGCCCATGCCCAGCTGGCGCACCCCGCCGAAGTTGCCGTTAGCATCGCCCAGGCCAATGCGCGAGTACGGCGAATTGCCCAGCCCCTGCCCCAGCGCCGAGCCGGCAAGCAGAGTAGCAGCGGCCGTCAGCAGGGCCCCGGATAGTTTTTTAGTTGTCAACATTATAGCGTAAAATCTTATCCAGGCCCAGCAGCACCAGTTCCGGCACTACAAAGATACGGCTGCTGAGCGGGGCTAGCGCTGCTTGTAGGTACGGCGCGTCGCCGCCCGTGAGCAGCAGCCCCAGGCCAGGGTATACTTGCTCGTACTCGGCCACCAGCCCGCGCACCTCGGCGGCCGTGCCCCGCAGCACGCCGCTCAGCAGGCAAGAGGCCGTCGAGTCGCCGATTAGTTGCACCGCCTCGCCCACGGCGGGTAATTCCAGCAGCGGCAGCCGGCCCGTAAACGTGTGCAGCGCCTGCAAGCGCATGCGCAGCCCCGGCGCAATGCTGCCGCCGTGATAAGTGCCGTCGGCCGTCACGAGGTCCAGCTTTAGGGCGGTGCCCGCGTCGAGCACCAGCGTGGGCCGGCCGGGTCGCAGGCTAGCGGCAGCCACAGCCGCCGCCAGCCGGTCGGCGCCCAGCGTGTGGGGCGTGGCGTAGAGATTGCGCACCGGCACGGGCGTGTAGCCGGGTCGGAATGGCAGTATCTGCCGCAGGCCATCGGCCGCCGCCAAGGTGGCTAGCCAGGGCTGGGCGCCCGCCTCATCGGTTACCGACGACAGGATGGCCTGCGCCGGCCGCGTGCGCTGCCACAGCGCGGCTAGGTCGGCGGGCACGGCTAGCACCCCGCTTTCCGCCAAGCCCGCTGGCCCGAATACGCCGTACTTCAGCGCCGTATTGCCGAGGTCAAGGGCTAGCGTAGTCATTCAAAGAATTATTTTTCACAATCAACAATTGTCATTGCTTCGCTTTGCTCGCAATGACAATTGTTGATTGTAACGCCGCACGAAGCTGCTTGCTTTCTACAGGAAATATTTCAGCCGGATAACTTCCTGCTCGCTCAAAAAGCGCCATTTGCCGCGCGGCAGGTCCTTCTTGGTCAGGCCGGCATACTGCACGCGGTCGAGGGCTACCACGTCGTAGCCGAGGTGCTCGAAAATGCGGCGCACAATGCGGTTGCGGCCCACGTGCAGCTCGATGCCCACGAAGTGCGGGTTGCCGGCCACTACGGCCACATCATCTACCTCGGCTTTGCCATCTTCCAGTTCCAGGCCGGCCGCAATCTGGCCCAGGTGCTCGGCCGTGAGCGGCTTATCGAGTTCGGCCTGGTAGATTTTTTTGTTTTTGTGCGAGGGGTGCGAGAGCTTCTGAGCCACCTCACCATCGTTGGTGAAGAGCAGCAGGCCCGTGGTATTACGGTCGAGGCGGCCCACCGGAAAAATGCGCTCCTTCGAAGCCGTGGCCACCAGGCTCATTACCGTTTTGCGGCCCTCCGGGTCGTCGGTGGTGGTAAGGAAGTCCTTGGGCTTATTCAGCAGCACGTACACCAGCTTCTCGCGGTTGAGATTGGTTTTGCCGTACTGCACCGTGTCGGTGGGCTGCACTTTGTAGCCCATCTCGGTTACTACCTCGCCATTCACGCGAATTTCGCCGGCCGCAATCAGCGAGTCGGCCTCGCGGCGCGAGCAGATGCCGGCGTTGGCGATGTAGCGGTTCAGGCGCAGCTCTTCCGTGCCAAAATCCTCCTGATTGAGGCGGCGCTTATTGCCGCGCGTCTTGTCGTTCTCGTAGTGCTTAAGGTTTTTGTAGTCGGGCGCCTCCCCGGGCTTCTCACCAAATTTTGGCTTGTCGGCCCGGCCGTAGCCGGTGCTTGAGCGCGGGCCGCTCTCGGCAGCGCGCATGGCCTCGCGGCGCTCGCGGAAGGTACTACTGCTGGCGTTGGTGGGCCGCTCGCCGTAGCTGCGCGGCTTGCCAAAGGCACCTTCGGTGCGCTCGCGGCCGGCGGGGCGGTCGCTGCCGTAGCTGCGGCGCTCGCCGCTGTCGCCGCTAGCCGGCCGGCGGTCGCCGTAGCTGCTGCTACGGTCGTCGCCACCGGGGCGGGGTGTAAACTCGCGGCGAGCCGGGCGGTCGTCGCGGCCACCCGCAGGCCGGGGGCGCTGGCTAGCCCCACCCTCCTCAAACGAGCGACGCTCGTCGCGGCCAGTGTAGGCCGGGCGCGCAGTGGCTTCCCCCCCTGCGGGCGTGCCATCGGGGTTCTTCTTGATAAATTTGCGGTTGCGCTCCCCGGCCGTGCCGCGCGGCACCGTCGGCTTGCCTTCGTAGCGCACCGGCTGGCCCTGCCAGATGGGCTTGGGCGGATAAGCCGGGCGGTCGCCGCGGTCTTCCCGGCTGCGGGGCTCGCCGCCTTCGGCATTCTGCTCAAAGCGGCGGGGCCGGGCATCGCGGTCGCCTCCACCAAAGCTGCGCTTCTCGCCGTAGCCCGCACTGCCTCGGTCGCCGCCAAAGCTGCGCTTCTCGCCGTAGCCAGGCTTGCCGTCCCGGTCGCCCCCAAAGCTACGTTTTTCTCCGAAAGCTCCCGGCGTGCGCTCGCCCCCGAAGCTGCGCTTTTCCCCAAAAGCACCGGCATTACGCTCGCCGCCAAACGAGCGTTTCTCACCAAATGCTCCCGGCGTGCGCTCGCCGCCAAAGCTGCGCTTCTCGCCAAAGCCGCCGCGCTCCGGGCGGTCGCCCCCGCCAAAACTGCGCTTCTCGCCATAGCCAGGCTTGCCAGCGCTGCTACCATTGCCACCGGGGCGCCCGCCAAATTTGTTGCCGCCGCCCTGCCCAAACGTGGGGCGCGAAGGCGAATAGCCTTCGCCGCGCCCGTCGGGACGGCTGCCTTTATAGTTGCTGCCGCCGTTGCCGCCCCGCGGTGAATAGCCGCCGCGGTCGCTGCCGCCGCTAGCCCCGCCCCGCCGCGCCGGCTTATCGTCCGAAAAATGTTGCTTGCCCATCTGGTGTAATTATTTAATCTGAATGCTGGCTTATAGTCCCGCGCCGCCGGCGCTGGTGCGTGCTAGTGTCTGCCCGAGTGGCAGTCGGTAGAAAAAAAAGCCCGGACCCGCAAGCCGGCCGCCGAAGCGCCAGGTACGGGTCCGGGCCATGGGCCGTGGCAGCGCTTAGTCGCGCCGGGCCAGCTTGGCCTCAATCGAGTGCTGGGTGTGGGGCACGGCCCGCAGGCGCTCCTTCGGAATGAGCTTGCCCGTGCCGATGCACACGCCGTAGGTGCCGTTCTTAATGCGCAGCTGCGCATTCTCGAGCTGCTGAATGAACTTCATCTGGCGCGAGGCCAGCTGGTTCAGGCTTTCTTTCTCAGCCGTTTCGGCGCCGTCTTCCAGCACCTTCAGCGAAGCGGCCGTAGTGTCGGTGCCCGATTCGTTGTTGCGGGTCAGGGTTTCCTTGATAAAGGATAGCTCCTTACGGGCGGCCGTAAGTTTATCCTGAATAATCTGGTCAAACTCAGCTAAGTCTTCCCGCGAATAGCGGAGGTTTTCCTCAGTCATCGAAAAGCAAGTAAAAAAATAATAATAAGTCCCTTAGCCACAAAGCTTGGCCAACCCAACGCCCCGCCTAACTAAAAAGTTTGGCTTAGCTGTTGGCTTCGCCGTGGTAGCCATCGCTAGCATCCGGGTTTCGCGGGGCAAAGGTAATTAGTTTCAGCGGCTTTGCTTCGCTGGCTTCCTTATTGCTTCAGAATCCGAGCATTTGAATGGCTGCCACGGCGGCTTCCACGCCTTTGTTGCCATGGCGCCCACCGGCCCGGTCCCAGGCCTGCTCCAGGGTATTCGTCGTCACCAACCCAAATATCACGGGCTTATTATACTTAAGACCAACCGTAGTCAGCCCTTGGGCCACGGCGTGGCAGATGTAGTCGTCGTGCTTGGTATCGCCCTTGATTACCACGCCCAGGCAGATGATGGCGTCAATCTCTTCGTGCTGCGCCAGAAATTGCGCCCCCAGCGTGAGCTCAAAGCTACCGGGCACCGTGTTGCGAAAAATATTTTCCGCCTTCGCGCCGTGCTTCAGCAGGGTTTCGTAGGCCCCGGTGCTGAGCGTGTCGGTCAATTCGCGGTTCCATTCGGCCACTACCAGGCCGAAACGTTTTTCACTGATGTCAACAAAGCTGGTGCTGTCGTAAGCGCTGAGATTTTGGAGGGCGGTTGCCATATGGTTTCGGGTTTTGCGTAAGAATGAGCTAGCGGGGCCCGACCGAGCCGCCGCCGCAAGCGCAGTAGCCTGCGCACATTATTTGGTAAATAGCAACGGCGCTCTCCGCAGTAGGAAAGCGCCGTCGCTGGGTATCGATATCGAGGTAGCGTTTACTGAGCCAGCGCGGCCTTGCGCTGCCGGGCTTCGCTAGCCTCCGGCGAAGCTGCGTAGTCATTCAGGATGCGGTCGTAAGCCTTGAGAGCGCCGGCGTTATCCTTAGCCGTTTCCAGGGCAATACCCTGCTTGAGCACGTAGCCCGGCGAGAAGAAATCGTTGGCTTTGTGGTCGGCGGCCTTGGCGTACAACTCCGCGGCTTCCTTCGGCTGGTTCAGCTCCAGCTTGGCATCGCCCATGAGCGAGTAGGCCCGCGACTGCACGAGGTAGTCGTCGGCGCTGAACTTATCGAGCAGGTTGTAGGCATCCTGGTACTTGCCCTGCTTCAGCGCGGCCACGCCGGCGTAAAAATTGGCCAAGTTGCCGGCTTTAGTACCGCTATACTCGCTAGCCACCTTGGCTAGGCCAGGATGCTTGCCATCGCCTTTAGTTGCCTTATTCAGCGAGTCGGCCTCCCAGTAATTTACGGCCTTAAACATCGCATTCTGAGCCTGCGTGTTTTGCTCGGTGCGCCAGTAGTTGTACCCAAACGCACCGGCCACCACCGCTACCACCGCCACCAGTACCCCGAGCAGCAGGTTGCGATTGCGGCGCACAAAGTCCTCCGAGTCGGCCAGCCGGGCCGCCAGCGCATCGGGGTCTTCGAGCAGCGGGTTTGCGGTCACGTAGCTCTCTTCGGCCGGGGCTAGCGGGTCGGTCGATACGGGACGGACTGGCTGGCGGGCGCCCGGCGTTTTGCCGGTGTAAGGAATTTTAGACATTTGGATAGGTAGCGCGGCGGCGCGGCTGGTAGCCTAGCTGCGCCGCTGGAGGCCACCCGGCCGCAAAGGCAAGGGGCCGGGTTAAAAGATGAAACTAATCGTGAATATACGGGTAGTCGTTCTGCACGTACACGTCGTGGTAGAGCTCAGCGGCATCGGGGTAGGGCGAGTTTTCAGCAAAATCAACCGATTCCTGCACCTGGCCTTTGATGCGCTCATCGATGGCGGCTAGCTCCTCCTCAGTCGCCATGCTGTGCGTGAGGATGGTGTGGCGCACGGCCTCGATGGTATCGCGGTGGCGATACTCCTCCACTTCTTCTTTGGTGCGGTACTTGGCCGGGTCGCTCATCGAGTGGCCCTTGTAGCGGTAGGTTTTAAATTCGAGGAAGGTTGGGCCTTCGCCGTTGCGGGCGCGCTCGGCGGCGCGGGCCACGGCCTGGTGCACGTCTTCCACGTTCATAGCATTCACCGGCTCGTTGGGCATCTGGTAACCTTCGGCGATGATGTGTAGCTCCGTCACGTTAGACGAGCGCCCTACGGCTGTGCCCATGGCGTAGCCGTTGTTCTCCACCACAAAAATCACGGGCAATTTCCACAACATAGCCATATTAAAGGCTTCGTGCAGCGCGCCCTGGCGCACGGCACCGTCGCCCATGTAGCAAATGCAAAGCTTACCGGTCTTGTTGTACTTCTCGGCGAAGGCGATGCCGGCGCCCATCGGAATCTGGCCGCCCACAATGCCGTGGCCGCCCATAAACCCAACTTCTTTGTCAAACATGTGCATCGAGCCGCCTTTACCCTTCGAGCAGCCGGTAGCTTTGGCAAACAGCTCGGCCATAATGGCATTGGGCGAGGTACCCAGGGCTAACGGGTGGGCGTGGTCGCGGTAGGCCGTAATGTACTTGTCGCCTTTTTCCAAGGCCGACACCGCACCCGCTACGCAGGCCTCCTGGCCAATGTAGAGGTGGCAAAAGCCTTTAATTTTTTGCTGGCCATAGAGCTGGCCCGCCTTCTCCTCAAACTTGCGCATGAGCTGCATTTGCTCATACCAGGTCAGGTACGTCTCTTTCGGAAATTCGGGCTGGGCGGGCGAAGTAGCCACGGGCTCGGTGGCGGGGTTGCCGCCCTGGTGGGCATCGGGTAGCTCTTCGACTGCCGGCTGCGGGGCCGTTTCGACGCCCGTAGCTGTATCAACTACTTTTGCCGTTTCCTGGCCGTTGGCTTTGCTGCCGTTCGCGCCGGCCTTCGACGCATCCTTTACTTTCGACTCCGCCATAATTCGGGGTATATAATTTCGCGTTGGGAGGGCGAAATTACGTAATACCCGCCGTACTCTCACCCCCCCGCCCCGAATGACGCTCGACCAGCTCCACTTGCTGTTTTTTAAAAACTACGACGAAGCTAGCCTGGCTTTTAGCCCCGGCATCAATTGCTTTGTCGGCGACAACGGTAGTGGCAAAACTAATCTGCTCGATGCCATTCACTACCTGGCGCTTACCAAAAGCGCTTTCGCCGGCGCCGATGCGCAGAGCATCAAGCAAGGGGCCGATTTTTTCGTAGTAAAGGGCCGGTTTTCTACTCCCCAGCACGAGCGACCCGAAGCCATTCAGGTGAGTATGCGGGCGGGCCAGAAGAAAATTATTACCCACGATAAGCAGCCCTATGACCGACTAGCCGACCACATTGGCCGCTACCCAGCCGTGCTCATCTCGCCCTACGATACGGACCTTATCCGGCAGGGCAGTGAGGACCGGCGGCGTTATTTTGATAGTTTGCAGTCGCAGCTCGACCATGATTTTCTGGAGCTGCTCATTCAGTATAATGGTCTATTACGCCAACGCAATGCTACGCTCAAGCAAGGCGCAGGCAGCCACGGCTTTGATGCGCTGTACCTGCAAGCGCTCGACGACCAGTTAGCCCCGCTGGGTGAGAACTTATCGATACTACGCAGCACTTTTCTTGCGCAGTTTATCCCGGTCTTTCAGCGTCACTACGAGCAGCTAGCCGATGGGCGCGAGCAGGTAGCCGTTGAATATAAGAGCCAGTTGACGGGCCAGAATTTTCGCCACTTGCTACTCGCTAATGAGCGGCGCGACCTTATGTTGCAACGTAGTACTACCGGCCCTCATCGTGACGATTTCAACTTTCTCATGGATGGGCTGCCCGTCAAAAGCTATGCTTCGCAGGGACAGCAAAAGTCCTTTGCCATTGCGCTTAAGCTTGCGCAGTTTGAGCTACTGAGTAGCCGGGCACTGCCCGCCGGCCAGGCGCTAGCCAAGCCGCTGCTGCTACTTGATGATATTTTCGACCGCCTCGATGACAAGCGAATCACGCGGCTGCTCCAACTCGTCGCCGACCAGACGTTCGGCCAAGTCTTCTTGACCGATACCAACCTAGCGCGTACCGACCAGGCACTGGCGGGCGTTGGCAGTGCCATCCAGCGCTTCCAGGTGAGCGCGGGCCAAGTGATGCCAATCTGATTTTTGAACCCGGTTCTGCCTAGGCAAGGTGTACTTTTGAGGAAGCGAAAGCAGCCGTTTTATGGGATGCTCGCGCATTAGTTTAGCCTCCATTCGTGAAAAAACCCAGCCTATCCCCCACCGCCCGCCGCGCCGATATTATTCCGCTAAAAGAAGGATTAGAGGCTCTGGTGCGCGCTTATCGGCTCGGCGGCAAACTCAACGAGGTAACAATAGTAGCCAGCTGGGAACGCGTAATGGGCAAGGCCGTCGCGCTCAAAACCAAGGAGGTCTACGTGAGCAAGGGCAAGCTCTTTGTACGTCTCACTTCGGCGCCACTTAAGCACGAGCTAGTAATGGCTAAAACCAGGGTTCTTGAAATGCTGAACGCCGAGGTGGGAACGCAGGTAGTGACCGAGGTTGTTTTTCTATAAACCCTGCCGGGGCTGGTGCTTCCGCTATCAACTGCTGAAGCTAGACGATACTGAGGTTTTATAATTAGCGCATTGGAGGCAAGACGCCCCCATTTATGCCTTGTCTTTTAACCAGCCTACGCTGCTGCAGAGATGCAACTGATTGCGTTTCCACTCGCCGCATACTAACCCTTCCGGGTTCGCGCTGGTATCAAAATTTTATTATGCGCTGCTGACTTTCCGTTTGGCAGTTCGCAAAATCGGCGCACCTAGCGCCCGGTGGCTGGGTGGCTAGTACTGCCGATTATTCAGCTCATTTATGGCTGACTGAACTACCACGAAACTATCCGAATGGCAAGAAGCCCGTTTCTTTTGTCAGCGGCTTCAATCTTATTCGATGTAACACTTGCCTATCAGTAAGGCAGTCAAGTGCGTGCCGAAACGGGCCAATTTTCGTGCTACACTGAGGCTGGCACTGCGCCTTTGTCAAAAATGTTCCACGTGAAACATTTTTGTTACTTAGGACCGTACACTTTCAACAACAATTCATTGTACGCTTCAAGAAGGGCGATATACTTCGTTTGAAGAGCTAAAAGCTGTCCTTGCGCGTCAAAATCAGGCTTCTGAGTAGGTGTTACACGTGGTGTAATATTATTTGTAACAGCAGAACGGACATTTTGAGTTACAAAAGGCAGAGTTGATTGTTGAACAATTGTAAAGTCATGAGAAAAATCATGCCCGATAATTTGTCCGATATTTTTTACAAAATTGGAATCAAGTGTATCATCTTTGAATTTACGATAGATAGTCGGACGTGTAATACCAAGCTCTTCCACGATACGCGTGATGGAAATACCACTGTTTTTAATGGCTTCTTGCAGTATTTCGCCCTGATGAGGCATGTGTAGCTGGTGTTACAAGGTGATAATACAAAGATGGATGAGACAATGATGTAAACCAAATAAACCATGATAAATTACATCAATTAGAAAGTGTAATGGACATATTCACCATGAAACAATTTACTTTACACAGAACAATTTGTAATGCGTATGCTTTACAGTATAGCAAATAGTTACACTTGTTTTACATCAGCCGTTCGGCCAAGCATGGCTAACAGGCGGTCAGGAAAATCGGTAGTAATGCCATCAACGTGCCACGATAGCACGCGGCGTAAGTCATCGGGCTCATTCACGGTCCAGGGTACTAAGTACAATTCGGGATGAGCCGTTCGCAGTATTTGTACCGATTCAGACGACAGTAGGTGAAAATCGCAACCGAACACTTGCGGCACAAATCCCAGTTCAGTAAACCAAGTACCGGCAGCGGTGGGAGTTTCGCTAAGCAGGCACAATGCCTGCGCCGGGGCTAGCCGGCGCGCTACTTGCAGAATACGCGCGTCGAAGCTGAGCAACGTTGTGCAAGCCTGCACCGCAACGGCTGCAATTTCGGCCAATACCAATTCGACAAAGCGGACGGGCGCGGGATGATACAAAGCGTCGCCAGCAGGCGTGCTCTTTAGTTCGATAGAATAGCCTACCGGCGGGCGCCCCAGGTGCTGGCAAGCCGCTTCGGCAGCGCGCAACACTTCGCTTAGCAGCGGGCGGTAAGTGGGGCTAGGGCGCTGCGTCGGAAACAGGGGGTGCGGCCACTCGCCTACCGCGCAGCGCCGGATGGTAGCGTAGGGCACCTGATAGAGATTGAGTGCCTGCTCCTGAAGCGGGTCGATAAGCCTGCCATCGGGGTCGCGGCCGAGCCGGGCAGCCAGCCAAGGCTCGTGCGAAACAACCACTTGCTGGTCGGCTGAAATCACGACGTCGAGCTCCAGCACATCGACACCCAGCGCCAGGGCATGTAAGAATGCGGGCAGCGTATTTTCGGGCAATAAGCCGCGGCAGCCGCGGTGCCCGTGCACTTCGGGCTGGCTAGCCAGCCGGGGAAGGAAAGAAGTAAAAGCCATGCGCGCTTGTACGCGGCAAAACACGGGGCAGCCACGCGGCCTTATCGCTTTCTTTGCGCCAGATTATGGGTGGGTCGTGTGCTCCTTCTTTTCTCTTTAAGAATCCGCAATGAAGCGTTTGCTGTTATTCGTGCTGCTCCTGGCTTTGGTGGCGGGCGGCTATTATTACTACTCGTCGCTGAAAAAAGGGCCTGAATATGCCCTGTTGCAGGCCGCCGCCGCCACGCAAACGCACGACCAGGCAGCCTTCAACCGTTACGTAGATGTGGATGCCCTGACGGGCCACTTGGTAGATAATGTGGCCGACCACAGTGGGGCGCTGGCTGCCTTGGTACCGGGCGGTGGGCTAGCCCTGCGCGGCGGCCTGCGCCTGCTAAAGCCTCAGCTAGCCAAGGCCGCCCACAACGAAATACAGCGCTACGTTGAGACGGGCTCGCTGGAGGCGGCGCAGGCAGCTGCCCCAAGCGCTTGGTCAATATTTCCCTACTGGGGCTAGCCGGGCACGTGGTAAGCCCCGATAGTAAGTTTAAAGGCATTAAATACAGCACCGACAAGGGCAATGAAGCGCTGGTCGGACTGGAGTTTACGCAGCCGCGCTATGACACTACGATGGTGGTAGAGGTAAAGCTGCAAAAGCAGGCCGATGGCCACTGGCAGGCCAAGCAGATTACTAATGCCGAGGAGCTGGTGCAGGGCGTGGCCCGCCTCGAAAAGAACCGTTTACTTAATAGCCATTAAACAGGCCGGTGTCGGATAGCCGGTACACAAAAGAGGGACCTTGCTTCGAGCAAGGTCCCTCTTTTTATGAGTGCAGCTGGGTAAGCTAGCCTATCTGCCGCGGCCGAAAAAGTAATAAATCAGCAGCCCGCCAAACGGGAAGAAAAAGATAATGGCAGCCCAAAGAATCTTTTTACCAATGTCCCATGGCTGGCCAAATACATTAATGATAGCTAATACGTCCAATATAAGAAGTGCTATACCCCAAGGAGCCAAGCTCCCGTCGGCGTTGAAGCGGGCGCAGCTGGTGGTAAGCAGCAGCAAAGGCAGAAGCAGGGTAGCCAGCAGGGGCAGTCGCTGAGAAAAAGAACGGAGCGATTTCATGTGAAAGAAAAGTCTGTGGTGAAAGAATGTGTCTGCTGTACGAAGCTTGCCACCACTTGGATACTCCCCGCGCTGAATTATGCTGCAGAGCGGCTTAAAAACGGTAAGCGCCGACTTGCTGCGCAAAGCTGGCCAGCACGCCCGGCACCAGGGCAATGATAACCAGCACTCCAAAAAGCGCCCCGTAGAAGTGCGCGTCGTGGTTGATATTATCGCTTCGCCGGCGACCCATGTAGTAGGAATACGCCAGGTAAAGTAAGCCAAAAACAAAGGGCTGAATAGGAAACGGCAGCGGAAAAATGATGATGCCGCCCCCGTTCCGGTTCACCGGAAAGAGCAGAATACTGGCAAACAACACTGACGCCACGCCACCCGAGGCACCCAGGCTGCGGTAGCCCCGGTCATCGCGGTGCTGGAAGTAGGTGGGTAAATCGGACACGATAATGCCGCCCAGGTAGAGCAGCAGAAACAGGGCTAGCCCCGTGCCTGCCCCGTAGCCCTGCGCCAGCGTGGCAAGCACCACGGGGCTGAAGGAGTAGAAGGCAAACATGTTAAACAAGAGGTGCGCCCAGTCGGCATGCAAAAAGCCGGAGGTAAGCAGGCGGTACCACTGCCCATTGCGGGCAATTACGTAGGGCTCCATAACCCAGGCGGCCATCAAATCGCGGTTGGACCAGGCGTAGGCTGAGATGGCGACCGTGAGGCCGATAAGAATAAGAATGGGATTGAACACGCAGGATAAAGATAGGTAGGGCTAGCTTTCGCGGTCCATGAGCTGGAGCGCGAGGTGATGAAGGGGCTGCTTGCGGGCAGCGGGGGCCGCCACGCGCGCCAAATGCTGCAAGGCAGCCTGGAAGTAGTCGTTGATGAGCGCTTCGGTCTGGGGGCGAATATGCAGCTCATCGTACACGGCCCGCACGGCCCGCACTTTGGCGTCGGCATCGCGCACGGGCTGGCCGAGGTAGCTGGCTAGGGTAGCCTGCTGGGCGGGGCTAGCCTGAGCCTGGGTCATGAGCAGCAGGTAGGTTTTTTTATCAGAAATGATGTCGCCGCCCACGCGCTTGCCGAAGGTAGCGGCGTCGCCGTACACGTCGAGCAGGTCGTCGCGCAGCTGGAAGGCCAGCCCGATATCGGTCCCAAACTGCCGCAGGTGCTCGGCATCGTCGGCGCCGGCGCCGGCCAGGGTAGCGCCTAGTTCCAGCGCGAAGCCGAGCAGCACGGCCGTTTTGAGCCGAATCATGTCGAGGTATTGCGGAATGGTAACGGCGCTGTCGGTTTCAAAATTCATGTCCCACTGCTGGCCCTCGCACACCTCGGCGGCAGTTTGGGAAAAACGGCGCAGCACCTGCGGCAGCACGGCCAGGGGCACATTCTCGAAGAGCAACTCGTAGGCCCGCACCAGCATCACATCGCCCGAGAGGATGGCCGTGCTGGCGTTCCATTGCTCATGCACGGTGGGCTGGCCGCGCCGCAGCGGCGCCTGGTCCATGAGGTCGTCGTGCACCAGGGTGAAGTTGTGGAAGACCTCGGTGGCCAGCGCGGGCTTTACCAGCGGCGCCAGGTCGTCGGTAAACAGCTGGCCGCCGAGCAGCGTGAGCAGCGGCCGCAGGCGCTTACCGCCCAGGCCCATGATGTAGCGGATGGGGTCGTAGAGCGTGGCCGGTTGCTGGCCATAGTCAAGCTCATTGAGAGCCTGCCGGAGGAGGGTGGAGAGGTCGGGTTGCACGGGGGCAAAGGTAGGTACCTCACCCCCGGCCCCTCTCCAAAAGAGAAGGGGGCCTGACGTAAGCAGTCAATAGCGCCACCGTGGTTCCCCTCTCGTTTGGAGAGGGGCCGGGGGCGAGGCTTTACCGGCGATGCTTGCCGCCTTTGTAGCCCCCACCGCCCTTGGGGCTGTTGCCGGCGCGGTTGCGGGCGGGGCGGCCGCCGCGGCCGGCTTCGCGCTCGGTGCGCTCGCGCTGCTTCACGTGCTCGGGACGGTTATCGACCAGCTCCATGTCGATGGTGCGGTCGAGCAGGTTGGCCGAAGTCACGATGACTTGCAGCTCGTCGCCAAACTGGATGATGCGCTTCGAGCCGCGACCCACGATGCGGTAGTTCTCCTTGTCCAGCTCCCAGGTATCGCCCGGAATGTCGGAGATGCGCACCATGCCCTCGCACTTGTTTTCCTCAATCTCGACGTAGATGCCGCGCTCGGTGAGGCCCGACACTACGCCCGTAAACTGCTCGCCGATGTGCGCGCCGATGTACTCGACCTGCTTGTACTTGATGCTGGCGCGCTCGGCATTGGCCGCTAGCTTCTCGCGGGCCGAGGAGTGCTTGCACTCTTCCTCCACCGGCTCCACGGCCACGTTCTTGCCGCCTTCCAGGTAGTGCTCCAGGAGGCGGTGGGCCATCATGTCGGGGTAGCGGCGGATGGGCGAGGTGAAGTGCGAGTAGTGGGCGAAGGCCAGCCCGAAGTGCCCCAACGGCTCGGTGGTGTAAATAGCCTTCGACATCGAGCGGATGGCTAGCCCCTGAATCACGTTTTGCTCGGGCTTGCCCACCACGTCTTCGCTGAGCTTGTTGAGCTCGGTACTGATTTTTTTCGGGTTGGCGAGGTTCAGCTTGTGGCCGAATTTCTGGGCGAAGAGCGCGAAGTTTTCGAGGCGGTCGGGGTCGGGCGCGTCGTGGGTGCGGTACACCATCGTGAAGCGCGGCTTGGTTTTTTTGAGGCCAAACACGTACTCGGCCACCCGCTTGTTGGCTAGCAGCATGAACTCCTCGATGAGCTTGTGCGCATCCTTGCGCTCCTTCACGTACACCCCTAGCGGCTTGCCATCGGGGCCGAGCTTGAACTTCACCTCCTGCGTTTCGAACGAAATCGCGCCCTTGCGGAAGCGTTCGGCCGAGAGCTTTTTGGCGAGCCGGTTCAGCAGGTTGATTTCTTCGGCCAGGTCGCCCTCGCCGGTTTCGATGCGCTCCTGCGCCTCTTCGTAGCTGAAGCGGCGGTCGGAGTGAATGACGGTTTTGCCAAACCACGAGTCTACCAGCTTGCCCTTCTCATCCAGCTCAAACACGGCCGAGAAGGTCAGCTTGTCCTCATTCGGCCGCAGCGAGCAGAGGCCGTTGGAGAGGTTTTCGGGCAGCATTGGAATCACGCGGTCAACGAGGTAGACGGAGGTGGCGCGGCTCTTACCCTCGCGCTCCAACTCGGTGCCGAGGCGCACGTAGTGGGTCACGTCGGCAATGTGCACACCTACTTCGTAGTTGCCATTGTCCAGGGTGCGCAGGCTGAGCGCGTCGTCGAAGTCCTTGGCGTCGGCCGGGTCGATGGTGAAGGTGAGGATGTCGCGGAAGTCGCGGCGCTTGGCAATTTCCTCTTTCGTGATGGTGGTCGGAATGGCATCTGCCTCCTCCTCCACCGCGCTTGGAAACTCAAACGGCAGCCCAAACTCGGCCATGATGGCATTTATCTCCGCCTCGTTCTGGCCGGCCGCGCCGAAATTGCGGATGATGGTGCCGACCGGGTTACGTCCCTGCCCTTCGTGGTCGGGAAACTCGGTGATGCGCACCAGCACCTTGTCGCCATTGCGCGAGTCGTGCAGCTCCTGCGGCGGCACCAGCACGTCGAAGTACGCCTTGCGGTTATCAGGCTTCACGAAGCCGATGGGGCCCTGCACTTGCAGGCGGCCCACCACCTCCGAGCGCTGGCGCTTGAGCACCTCCACCACGTCGCCGGTGAGGCGGCCGTCGCGAATGCCACGCAGGCGCACCCGCACCAGGTCGCCATCGAGGGCGTAGCGCAGCTGGTCGGTGAAAATGCGGATGTCGTCGCCCGCGCCATCCTCGCGCACCACGAAGGCAAAGCGGGGCGTGGCCAGCGATACCGTGCCGATAACCGTGTTGGGGTCGCGCTGGGGCCGGCGGTCGGGGCCGTCGCCCACGTGGTCGAAGCCCGCCGCCCGGCGCCGGTGAACAATAGGGTCCTGGCCAAATTCTTCTTCCAGCTCGGGCTTGGGCGCTACAGCCGGGGCCGCATTCTTAGCCGTTTTCCGGCCCTTAGCGGCACTAGCAGCTGCTTGCAGGTCGGTGGGGCTAGCCAGGCGGTATTCGTCGTTCTGAAGCAGCTCTATTTGATTGAGACGGCGCAGCACCTTGAGGTGGTCAAACAGCTCCGCCCGCTGGTCTTTGGTAGTAATGCCGAGCCGGCGCGAGAGCTGGCGATAGCCGAGCACTTTGCCGGGGTTGTCGGCAAACTGGCGGTACACAATGTCCTGGCTGAGGCCGGCGGGGGCTGCCTTCGCGCGAGCGGCGCGGGGGGCAGCGGAGTCTTGAGGGTTTTTCATGGGTGATGTAAGACGGTCGCCGGACAGCTTGGGGTAAGATTGACGAAGGCGACGCGGGGGTAAATGTATTGGGCGGGGGCTAGCCCCACCCGCCGATTGAACGGGGATAAAGAAACGAGGTTCGCCCACCCGCAACAGATGAGCTTAAAACTAACCGAGCGAACCCTAACCAGCAGGCCAAAACTAGCCCCGCACCTCCTGCACCCGCGCCGCGATGCGGGCCGGGTCGTCGCTCGGGATGGCAGCTAGCAACTGCTGCGTGTACGGGTGTTGCGGGTGGGCGTATACCTCGGCGGCCGGGCCACTTTCCACGATTTTGCCCTGGCTCATCACCAGCAGGCGGTCGCTCATAAAGCGGGCCACCGACAGGTCGTGGGTAATGAACAGGTAGGTGATGCCGAGCTCGCGCTTGAGGTCGTTGAGCAGGTTGAGCACCTGCGCCTGCACACTCACATCGAGCGCCGACACCGACTCGTCGCACACAATGAGCTTGGGCCGCAGGGCCAGCGCCCGCGCAATGCAAATGCGCTGCCGCTGCCCGCCGCTGAACTCGTGCGGGTAGCGCTGCTCGGCATCGTCGCTCAAACCCACGGTGCGCAGCAACTCGCGCACCCGGGTCTTTTGCTCGGCGCGGCTGCCGCCTACCTTGTGCACCCGCAACGGTTCGAGGATAGCTTCGCCCACCGTGAGCATGGGATTGAGGGCCGCGTAAGGGTCTTGAAAAACCAGTTGAAACTCGCGCCGCCGGTGGCGCAATTCGCCGCTAGGCAGCGCCGCCAGGTCTGTGCCTTCAAACAGGATGCGGCCCGAGGTTGGTTCCGTAAGGCGGAGCAGCGCCCGGCCCAGGGTGGTTTTGCCGCAGCCCGACTCGCCCACCAGGCCCACCGTTTCACCGGGATAGATGGCAAAGCTCACCTCATCTACGGCCCGCACAAAGTCGGTGGTGCGCGCGAAAAACCCCTTGCGAATGGGGAAGTACACCCGCAGATTTTCCACCTGAAGCAGGGCAGAATCGGCCGTGGAACGCATTTTTTGTTCCACGGGGAACGTCTTGGCGCTTTCAGAATTGGTTTGTAACTGCGCGAAGCTCGTCTGCAAGGGCTCCTGCCCTACCCCGCTAGCCCGCGCTACTAGGTTGCCGGCCGCATCGACCTGCATAAAATCGGCCACTACCGGCAGCCGGTCCTTGCCGATGGATAGCCGCGGCCGGCAGGCTAGCAGCCCGCGCGTGTACGGGTGCTGGGGCTTAGTGAAGATGTCGAGCACGGTGCCCTGCTCCACCACCCGGCCCCGGTACATGACAAGGATGCGGTCGGCAATCTCGGCTACCACGCCCAGGTCGTGAGTGATGAACAGGACCGCCGTGCCGTACTCGCGCCGCAGGTCACGGATGAGGTCGAGGATGCGCGCCTGCACCGTCACGTCGAGCGCCGTGGTGGGCTCGTCGGCAATGAGCAGCGCCGGCCGGCAGGCCATCGCCATCGCAATCATCACGCGCTGCTTCTGGCCGCCGCTTATCTCGTGCGGGTAGGCTTTAAAAATCTGGGCCGGGCGTGGCAGTTGCGCCTCGGTAAACAGCTCGATGGTGCGGGCCTCCGCCGCCTGCTTGCTGAGTGAGGTGTGCAGCAGCAGCGCCTCCACCACCTGGTAGCCGCAGGTCAGCACCGGGTTCAGGGAGGTCATGGGCTCCTGAAAAATCATGCTGATGTCGTTGCCCCGCACCTGCTGCAGCTGGGTTTCGGTGAGCTTGAGCAGGTCCACTTCGCCCAGCGTTGAGGAGGCAAACAAGGCCGAGCCGCTTTCAATGTGCGCGGCTGGCTTCTGCAACAAGCCCAGCAGGGCTAGCGACGTCACCGACTTGCCCGAGCCCGACTCGCCCACTATCGCTACTACCTCACCCCTGTTCACCGTCAGCGATACATCGGCCACGGCCCGGGTACTCCCACGCTGCGAGTGAAAATCGACGGTTAGGTTCTCAACAGTTAGTAAGGGCATGGGCAGCAATAATAGCTCAACAACAGGCTGCCCCGGCCTGAATGGGTGGGCATTTCACACTGCCATAACTGCAAAAAACACAGCAATCACCCGGCTTTGGCTTCAGCACCTGATGACAATTGGGACATTCGAAAAAATAAACGCAGGCATCAGTAGGCATTGCTTCCAAAGTAGACTGCTGGCAATTAGGGCAGGTCAGTACCGACTGCAACACTGGACTAGCCTGGAAACTAGCGCATGGCATACTGATAGCTAACAAGTTAATGACAAAAATTTTTAATCCTTGCTGTCAGCAACGGGCACTAGTCCATTCTGCTCCTGCGTCTGCTTGAAGAAACGGCCTTGCAACAATAGAATTAATGCCACGCCGATAAAGATAGACGAGTCGGCCAGATTAAAAATTGGCCATAGCGATACGTACTTGCCCCCCATTATCGGCCAGGAAGCCGGCAAAAAGCCTTCGTAGATGTCGACGTAAATCATGTCGATAACCTGCCCGAAAAACCACGGCGTAGGCGAGCCAAACGGCGCATTGTGGTAGATGACCCCGTAGAAAACCGAATCGACTACGTTGCCCACGGCCCCGCCCAGAATGAGCGCCATGCAGGCAATAAAGCCCGCCGCCGCCCGCTGCCGCCACAGCCGCACGATGTAGTAGCTAATGCCGCCGGCCGCCAGCAGCCGAAAAGCCGTGAGCAGCAGCTTGCCATAAGGCGGCGGCAATAATTCCACCCCGAAAGCCATGCCGGGGTTGAGCGTATAGTGCAGCTTAAACCAATTGCCAATGAGCGGAATCTCACCCGGCAATCCCGGCTGCATATGCTTGTGCACTAAATACTTGGATAGCTGGTCGATAACAATGACAAACAGAGCTAGCAGGAAAAAAGGCAGCACGCTGCTGCGCCGCGCCGGGTAGCGCTGGGGCTGGGAATAAGTATCTACGGGCAAGTCGGTCTGCACTGGTGAAACTCTGGTTACTTTATACTGTTTTATACCGAATTAGGAGGTTTCAGAACCTTTAAAAACGGTGCAAGAAAGGCGTTGTGCGCGGGAAAACCCGGCGGCGTTTTAGGGCGCCGCCGGGTTGCTCATACTCAGGCAGTTACTACTTCTACTTTGGCGGGCACCGAGAAGTCATCAAACTCCAGCACCGCGGCGTCGGCTATTTCGGGCACAAAGTCAATACGCAGAGCCTGCACTTCTTCGCGGATGTAGTCGCCAAACGACTGCACGGCCGATTGCAGCTCGGCCGGCGCACTCGCGGCTAGGGTCACCTGGATGCGGTCTTGCACTTCGAGGCCCGAATCTTTGCGCAGGTTTTGGAGGCGGTTGACGAGCTCGCGGGCCAGGCCTTCCTGGCGCAGCGCTTCGGTGAGCGTCACATCGAGGGCCACGGTAAGCGGGCCGTCGGTGGCGACCAGCCAGCCGGGCAGGTCCTGGGTGCGGATTTCGACCTCATCGAGGTGCAGCGTGAGGGTTTCGCCCTCCACTTCCACGGCTAACTCGCCCTGCTTTTCGAGCTGGCTCAGCTCGTCGTTGGTCAGGGTTTGGATGCGGGCGCCCACGGCCTTCAGGCGCGGGCCGTAGACCTGGCCCAGGCGCTTGAAATTGGGCTTTACCGACTTCACCAGCACGCCGCTCGTGTCGTCCAGAAACTCCACGTGCTTCACGTTGACCTCGGCGCAAATCAGGTCTTCGACCTTACCGACCTGCTCCTTGGTCGTGTCGTTCAGCACCGGCACCAGGATGCGCTGCAAGGGCTGGCGCACCTTCAGCACCGACTTCTTACGCAGCGAGTGCGTGAGCGAGCTGATGCGCTGGGCCAGCTCCATGCGCTCCTCCAACGCTTTGTCGATGAGCGCCGTATCGGCCTCGGCAAACAAGGTGAGGTGCACCGACTCCGGAGCCAGGGGCGTGTTTTTGGCCACGGCCTCGGCGCGCATCCCGTCGGTCATGTTCTTGTAGAGCCAGTCGCCGAAGAACGGCGCGATGGGCGACATCAGCTGCGATACCACCACCAGACACTGCTGCAAGGTTTCGTAGGCGGCGCGCTTGTCGGTGGTCAGCTCGCCCTTCCAGAAGCGGCGGCGCGAGAGGCGCACGTACCAATTGGAGAGCTGGTCGGTCACGAACTCCTGAATGGCGCGGGCGGCCTTCGTGGGGTCGTAGCTGTCGAGGTGGCCGCGCACCTCCCCTATCAGCGTGTGCAATTTGCTGAGAATCCAGCGGTCCAGCTCGCTCAAATCGGCCAGCGGCACGCGGTCAAACTCGCGGGTCTGGTAGCCGTCGAGGTTGGCGTAGAGCGCAAAAAACGAGTACGTGTTGAACAGCGTGCCGAAGAACTTGCGCTGCACCTCCGTCACGCCCGCCAGGTCAAACTTGAGGTTATCCCACGGCGGCGAGTTGGCAATCATGTACCAGCGCGTGGCGTCGGGGCCGAACTGCGCGATGGTCGCAAACGGGTCCACGGCGTTACCGAGGCGCTTGCTCATCTTGTTGCCGTTTTTGTCGAGCACCAAGCCGTTGGCAATCACGTTTTTGAAAGCCACTGAGTCTTCCAGCATCACCGCTAGGGCATGCAGCGTGAAGAACCAGCCGCGCGTCTGGTCCACGCCTTCGGCGATGAAATCGGCGGGGAAATTCTTGGCAAAAACCGCTTGGTTTTCAAACGGATAGTGCCACTGCGCGTAGGGCATGGCGCCGCTGTCAAACCACACGTCGATGAGGTCGGGCTCGCGGTACATGGGCTGGCCGCTAGGGCTCACTAGGAAAATGTCATCGACATACGGGCGGTGCAGGTCGATTTTCTCGCCGTTGGCGTAGGGGTTGTGGGTCATGACTTCGGCCGCTACGGCCTTGTCAATCTCCGATTTCAGCTCGGCAATGCTGCCGATGCAGATTTCCTCGGTGCGGTCCTGGGTGCGCCAGATGGGCAGCGGCGTGCCCCAGTAGCGCGAGCGGCTGAGGTTCCAGTCCACCAGGTTTTCAAGCCAGTTGCCGAAGCGGCCGGTGCCGGTGCTTTCGGGCTTCCAGTTGATGGTTTTATTCAGCTCAATGAGGCGGTCTTTCACGGCCGTGGTCTTGATAAACCACGAGTCAAGTGGGTAGTACAGCACTGGTTTGTCGGTGCGCCAGCAGTGCGGGTAGGTGTGCTCGTATTTCTCGGTTTTGAAGGCCGTGCCGTTGGTCCGCATCCGGATGGCGATGCTCTCGTCCAGCGTTTTATAGTCGGCGCCGCTCTGGTCGTGGCCGTCGTAGTTCTTCACCCAACGGCCGCCAAACTCGCCCATTTGGGCCACGTAGCGGCCCGTGCGGTCCACGATGGGGCCTAGCTTGCCCTGGTCGTCGGCCACCATCAGCGCGGGGATGCCGTTGAGCTGCGCTACCCGGAAGTCGTCCGCGCCAAATGTGGGCGAGATGTGCACGATGCCCGTACCGTCTTCCGTCGTTACAAAGTCGCCGGGGATGACGCGGAAAGCGTTTTCCTCCCCTTCAAAATGCGGGAAGCCGGTTTCGGTGCCGAACAGGCGTTCGTAGTGGATACCTACTAGGTCAGCTCCTTTGAATTCAGCAACAACTTCGAAAGGCACAACCTTACCATCGCGAGCAACTGTACCGTCTGCGGGCCACTCCTCAACGGAAGGTGATGAGCCTTCCCCAACTTCATAAACTTTAGGCGAAGTGAAATAGGATGTAAATCTACTTTTCGCAAGAAGCACATAGATTACCTTTTCCTTCTGATATGGATTACGAGTCTTTATGAGCTGATAGTCAATTTTTGGCCCTACCGCTAGGCCCGTATTAGCGGGCAGAGTCCAAGGTGTAGTCGTCCAAGCTAAGATGTAGAAATCTCCTTCGCCAGCGCCAGTAAACAGCTTCTCCGACTTCTCATCGCGCACTACCTTGAACTGCGCCACGATGGTTGTGTCCTTCACGTCCTTGTACGTGCCGGGCTGGTTCAGCTCGTGCGAGCTGAGGCCGGTACCGGCAGCCGGCGAGTAGGGCTGAATAGTGTAGCCTTTGTAGAGAAAACCCTTGTCGTAGAGCTTTTTGAGCAGCGCCCAGCAGCTCTCGATGTATTCGGGCTCGAAGGTGATGTAGGGGTCGTTGAGGTCCACCCAGTAGCCCATTTGCTGGGTCAGCTCGTCCCACTGCGCCTTGAAGCGCATCACGGTTTCGCGGCAGCGCTGGTTGTAGTCTTCGACGCTGATTTTGTGGCCGATATCCTCCTTCGTGATGCCCAGCTCCTTCTCTACTTGCAGCTCGATGGGCAGGCCGTGGGTGTCCCAGCCGCCCTTGCGGGGCACCTGCTTACCCAGCAGCGTCTGGTAGCGGCAGAAAATGTCCTTCACCGCCCGCGCCATCACGTGGTGAATGCCGGGCTGGCCGTTGGCCGAGGGCGGGCCTTCGTAAAACACGAACGTGGGCTGGCCTTCGCGGCTGCTCACGCTCTTCTCGAAGATGCCGTTGGCGTCCCAGTAGGCCCGCACATCGGTGGCGAGCTTGGCGTAGTCGAGCGGCTGCTTGTATTCGGGGTAAGTCATTTCTATCTGCTATACAATCGTCCGTCATGCTGAGCTTGTCAAAGCATCTCCGCCGCTTCGTTGGGATACTACCCCCTAGCGGCGCGGTAGAGATGCTTCGGCAAGCTCAGCATGACGTTGTTTTTGCTTTAAATCGAGTTATTACGTCGTCTTTACCGCATTGCCCTGCTCCACGCTCAGGCGCTGCAAGTTCAGGTCGATATCGTCGTCTTCTTCGTGGTAGCTCTCGTCGTAGTGGTGCACCAGGGCGGCTTTGGGCGTTTTCCAGCTACCGCCGCGCTCAAACGTGACCAGCAGCGCCGGCAGAAAAACCAGGTTCGAGAAATTGGTTATCAGCAGCGATGCGCCCATGAGCACCCCTAGCGCCTTGGTACCCCCAAACTCGCTGAAGCCGTAAATGCTGAACCCGATAAAGAGTACGATGCTGGTGTAAAACATGCTCGACCCGGCCTCGCTCAGCGTATTGGTGATGGCCTCGCTCACACTCTTGCCGGGCATGGCCATCTCCTGCCGGAACTTGGCCAGCAGGTGAATGGAGTTATCGCCGTCGATGCCCAAGGCTATCACGTAAATGAGCGCCGTGGCGGGCTTCAGCACAATGCCGAAGTAACCCATCACGCCGGCCGTCAGGGTCAGGGTTAAGATATTGGGCACTAAGGCGTAGAAGATGGTGCGCACCGAATGAAACAAAAGCAGCACCACCACGGCCACCAGCCCGAAGGCCCATAGCAGGCTCTCGCCCAGGGTGCCGATAACGTACTCGTTGCCCTTGGTGAAAATAACCGTCGTGCCAGTCCGGCGCACTACCATATCGGTACCGGCAAAGATGCGCTTGATAGCCGGGTCTATGCGTCTGTTCACCAGCGTATCCAGCTTGTGCGAGCCGATATCGGCGATTTTTACGCTGATGCGCGCCCGCTGCTGGGTGCTGTCCATAAAGGTTTTGAGCAGCTTGCTGGTCGAGTTGGCTCCCTTGCCCTGCGAGTTGGCCAGGTAGCTCAGAATGAAGTTCTTGTCATCCTTATCCGGCAGCTTATAAAAATCCGGGTTGCCGTTATAAAAAGCCTGCTTGGCCGCTTTCAGAAACGTGACCATGCTGATGGGCGTGGACAGCTCCGGCTGGGCTTGCAGGAATTTATCGAACTGGTCAATTTTCTGCAAGTTGGGCAGTTTCAACAAGCCCTTGGGCTGCTTGGTATCCACCACAAACTCCAGCGGCATCACCCCACCGAAACGGGCCTCAAAGAAGCTCAGGTCTTCGTTCACCGAGCTTTGCTTGGGCAGGTCGTCCACCATAAACGACACGGCTTCGATGCGCGAAATACCGATGGAGGCTAGCCCCACCAGCACCGCCGCCGTGAGGTAAATGGTGCGCCGGCGCCGCAATACAATGAAGTCGAGGAAGTGGATAATGCCCACCAGCGGCTTCGAATCGAGGTGCTCCAGCTGCTTGTCGGTGGGGCCCGGCAGGTAGGTAAACACCGCCGGAATCATGATGAAGCTGATGATGAAGGCCACAAAAATGTTAATCGTAGCCACCAGCCCGAACTGATACAGAATGGCAATGTCGGTGAAAGTGAACACGAAAAAACCGATGGCCGTGGTCGTGTTATTCACCAGCGTGATGAGGCCGATTTTGCGAATAACCCGCGTCATGGCCAGTATCTGGTTGCCCGATTTGCGGTAGTCGTAGTGGTAGCGCGAGAGCAGGTAGGTGCAGTTGGGCACGCTGATAACTACCAGAATAGAAGGTATCAGGCCCGTAAGCAGGTTGATTTTGAACCCGAGTAGCACGATGCTAGCCACGCACCATATCATCACAATAATGACGACCAGCAGCGGCACCACCACCGCCGACCAGGTGCGGAAAAACACGAACAAAATGATGGCCATCACCACCACCATCAGTCCGGCAAAGAACTTCATCTCGGCCGATACCTTGCTCGTCATGGTCGAGCGCACGTAGGGCAGGCCCGCGTAGTGCAGCTTAATGTGCGAGTCCTTCTCAAACTTGGCACTCAAGTTTAAGATGTTGTTCATCACTTCCTTGCGCCGGTCTGAGTTCAGCCACTTAGGGTCGAGCGTCACGGCCAGCAGCGTGGCCCCGGTGCGCGGCGCAATCACCTGACCCTTGTAAAACTCGATGCTGTTCACGACCCGCATCAGCGAGTCGAGCTGGGCCTGGCTGGTGGGCGGCTTGGCGAACACGGGCGCCGTCACGAAGCTGTTGTGCACTGTATCCTTCTGAATTTGAATCAGCTTGGGCAGGCCTAGCACGCCCGATACACCGGGCACTTTCACCAGGTCGTTGGCAAGCTGGTCGTAGAGCCGGAACTGCGGGAGCTTATAGATGGCGCTGTCCTGCATGCCCAGCACCAGGATATTGCCATCCTCGCCGAAGGTTTTTTTGAACTGCTGGAAGTACACCATGTCGGGGTCCTTCGGGCTCACGACCTGGGCAAAGTCGTAGGTCA
This sequence comes from Hymenobacter sp. BRD128, assembly GCF_013256625.1. Lineage (NCBI taxonomy): Bacteria > Pseudomonadati > Bacteroidota > Cytophagia > Cytophagales > Hymenobacteraceae > Hymenobacter > Hymenobacter sp. BRD128. The sequence goes on along the minus strand of NZ_CP053908.1, from coordinate 3,840,409 downwards.
TCTGCACATCCTTCGCTATCCACGCCATGCCCAGGGTCGAAACGGCAATAAGTAACAGCAGAATCCGCCGGAACTTAATAATAAAGAGGGCGATATGTCCCCACATAGGCTTTAAACTTAAATAGTACGGGCCGCCCTAATTCATTATCAGGCCACGGTTATAGCTTGGCAAATACGGTTTTGAAGCTCACCGCTTCGCCGATGTACGCCCGCAACGCACTGATGGGCATGCGGGTTTGCTCGCGGGTGTCGCGGTGGCGCACCGTCACGGTGTCGTCTTCCAGCGTTTGGCCGTCCACTACAATACAAAACGGCGTGCCGATTAGGTCCTGGCGCGTGTATCGCTTGCCGATGGCGTCCTTGTCCTCAATCACCAGGCGGAAATCGAAACGCAGGTCGTCAAAAATCTGCTGGGCTTTTTCGGGCATGCCGTCCTTGCGCACTAGCGGGAAGATGGCGGCCTTGATAGGCGCCACCGCCGGGTGCAGCTTCAGGAAAGTGCGCGTCTTGGTGGTTTGGGCCTCGCCCTCGCCTTCGGTAATGGTTTCTTCCTGGAAGGCCTGGCACATGGTGGCCAGGAACAGGCGGTCGGCGCCCACCGAGGTTTCGACCACGTAGGGCACGTAGTTGCCGTAGGGCTTGCCGGTGCTTTCGTCGATGTCGTTGTCGAAGTACTGCTGCTTTTTGCGGCTCAGGTTCTGGTGCTGGGTCAGGTCGAAGTCGGAGCGCGAGTGGATGCCCTCGATTTCCTTGAAGCCGAAGGGGAATTCAAACTCAATGTCGACGGCGGCCTTGGCGTAGTGGGCCAGCTTGTCGTGGTCGTGGAAGCGCAGCTTCTCGGCCGGCAGGCCGATGGCCTCGTGGAAGCGCCGGCGGGCGGCCTTCCAGATGTCGTACCACTCGCCTTCGGTGCCGGGGCGCACGAAGAATTGCATCTCCATCTGCTCAAACTCACGCATGCGGAAGATGAACTGCCTAGCCACAATCTCGTTGCGGAAGGCCTTGCCAATCTGCGCGATGCCAAACGGGATTTTCATCCGCGCCGACTTTTGCACGTTCAGGAAGTTTACGAAAATACCCTGGGCCGTTTCGGGCCGCAGGTACACGGGCGGCGCATCCGAATCCACGGCCGAGCCTTGCGTGGAGAACATCAGGTTGAACTGGCGCACATCGGTCCACTTGCTGGAGCCGGAAAGCGGGTCCGTTATTTTTTCGTCGATAATGAGCTGCTTCACGCCGGCCAGGTCGTTGGCCGTGAGCAGGCGGCCTAGCTCGGCGGTGAGGGCCGCGCCGCGGGCGGGGTCGCCGGCTTTTTCGTACTCGGCGGCTTTTTCCTCGATGAGCACGTCGGCGCGGTAGCGCTTTTTGCTGTCGAGGTTGTCGATGAGCGGGTCGTTGAAGCCCGCCACGTGGCCGCTAGCCTCCCAGGTTTGGGGCGCCATGAAAATAGCCGCGTCGATGCCCACCACGTTGCCGTGCAGCTGGGTCATAGCTTCCCACCAGAGGCGCTTGAGGTTGTTTTTCAGCTCCACGCCGTTGGGGCCGTAGTCGTACACGGCGGCTAGGCCATCATATATTTCGGAGGACTGGAATACGAAGCCGTATTCCTTGGCGTGGGCCACGATATCTTTTAGTTGCGGGTTTTCGGCGGGCGTAGTGGGCTTGCTCATAAGCAGCAAAGTTAGGGCGCAGGGCCATGCCGGGCTTGCCAAGCAATTTTTCACGCTTAAGCTACTGCTTCCGGCGTGAGAAGCTACTTCGCGAGCTCAGCACTACAGGCGCGAAGACAGCCAACAATTCGGTAACATGCCGCTAGCTTCACACGGGGTTAATTTTGCGGGCCGGCTACCCACTCCGGCCCCTTTTTATGTTCGGACTCGAACCCCATGTATTGCTGCTGCTAGTTGTCTGTCTGCTAGCAGCCTGCGCATTTGAATTTGTCAACGGCTTTCACGACACGGCCAATGCCGTGGCCACCGTTATCTACACCAACACGCTGCGGCCCTGGGTGGCGGTGGTGTGGTCGGCCTTCTGGAACTTCATCGGCGTCTTCGCCGGCGGCATCGGCGTGGCGATGGGCATCGTGTACCTGCTGCCCGTCGAAAGCCTCGTGGACCAAAACGTGTACCACGGCATTGCGATGGTGGGCGCGCTCATCGTGGCGGCCATCATCTGGAACATCGGCACCTGGTACTACGGCATTCCGTCGTCGTCGTCGCACGCGCTCATCGGCTCCATTCTGGGCGTGGGCATTGCCTATTCAATGCTTTCGGGCGGTCACGGCTCGGGCGTGAATTGGAGCAAGGCCGGCGAAAGCGGGCTAGCCCTGCTGCTGAGCCCCGTGCTGGGCTTCACCTTCACCATCGCCATGATGTTCGCGCTCAAGCGCTTCGGCAGCAAGGCACTGTTTAAGGAGCCCCGTAAGCGCCGCCCGCCGCCCCTGTTTATTCGCCTCACCCTGATTGGCACCTGCACGCTGGTAAGCTTTTTCCACGGCTCCAACGACGGCCAGAAGGGCGTAGGCCTCATTATGCTGATTCTCATCGGCATCGTGCCCGTGCACTTTGCGCTCGACAATTCGAAGAATCCGTTCGATTTGCGCGACTCGCTTACCAAGGTTGAGTACGTCATCAACCGCGTGAATGCCGCCGACCTGAGCGCGACCGACCAGCAGCTGCTGGCCCAGATGCGCGAGCAAACCACCGACCTCGACCGCGTATTCGCGGGCAAAAAAACGGTGGCAGACCTGCCCAAGCAGGCCCGCTTCGAGATTCGACGCGATATCCTGCTGCTGGCCAACCGTGGCAAGCAGCTACTGGGCTCCGAGCACGTGAGCCTGAACACCACCGACCGCACCACCTACGACGATGCCGTGAAGCACATGAAGGAATTTACCGACTACGCGCCCTGGCAGGTACTGCTCATGGTGAGTTTGTCGCTAGCCTGCGGCACTACCATCGGCTGGCAGCGCATCGTAAAAACCATCGGTGAGCGCATCGGCAAGGAGCACCTCACCTATGCCCAGGGCGCCAGCTCCGAGCTGGTAGCAGCGGCCATGATTGGCCTAAGCACGCAGTCGGGCCTGCCTACTTCTACTACGCACGTGCTCACCTCGTCCATCGCCGGCAGCATGGTGGCCAGCCGTGGCGTCAAGAATATCAACCCCGAAATGGTGCGCAGCATCATGCTGGCCTGGGTGCTCACCTTACCGGTGACGATGGTACTGGCCGGCGGCCTGTTTCTGCTATTCCGCTCGTTCGGCAACTAGGGGTGTAGCGTGGACTTTACAATCCGCGAATGCAATCAGCGTAGCGTAAATAATTGCGGACTAAAAGCACAAGCTGCCTAGTAAAAAAGCCAACCCGATTAGGGTTGGCTTTTTTACTAGGCAGCTTGGCCAGAGTAAATTTTGATAACCTGGGAATAATCCCAGCTTCACCGAGTTATCCACTTATCCACACTGAAAAACGGGCTTTTTGTGGATAACTTCCGCTATTGGTTGGTCATTACTGGATAAAGCCGGGAACTTTCAGGCTTTCAGCGGCTAGCCTTATTTGGGCCACTGTACCTCCAGGTCGTCGTTGATGAAGACGCCGAAGTTGACGAATTGCAGCAGGCCTTCTTCAAAATACAGGTCAATCATCGACTTCTCGTAAGACAAGCGCACTTCGCCGCCTTCCATCGTTTCAACTTCGGGCGCGCCCTGGCCCTGCCGCTGCATCAGCGCCTTAATCTGGTCGAGCGGCCGGCCGTGAATAGCCTCGCCGAAGAGGCGCAGGTTGGGGTTGTCAGTCTCAATGCAGCTCAGGCGGAAGTCATCCTCGCGGTCGAAGTAGAGTGAGAGCAGGTGGTCGTCTTCGTAGTAATTCCAGGCCTGATGCTCAAACTCGTCCTCGTCTTCCGACTCGTCGATTTCCTCGGGCTCGCCCACTAGGGTGCGCACCTCGTCCATGGTGGTGCCGAAGCGCAGCGGGCCCATGCCGGTGCCCAGGATAATTTCATTCTCCTCGATGCTGCTAGGGGGGGTGGTGGGGGTGCTCATGGTGAACGATGGTTAAAGATTAGTGCAAAGGTAGCCAGACAAAATACGTCCGTCATTGCGAGCGCAGCGCGGCTATCGCCCCCACACGGCACCCGAACGATTTCGTTCTGGAGCGATTGCCGCGCTGCGCTCGCAATGACAGGTATTTCTTCACTTCCCATATTTTGCCTCGAAGGCGGCTTTCTGGCGTTGGTACTCGGGCAGGTTTTTGGCCTCGTCCCACTTCTGCTTAAAAATGGCGGCGGCTTCTACTTTATCCGCGTCAGGATGTGCATTACGGGGCAATTCGGCGCGGCCGTGGGCGCCGCTCTGGCCTTTTTTATCGGCGGGCACGGGGCCGGCGTATTTCCTGCCGCCCTGGTGGTTGGCGTAGCGCCGGGCGCGGGTGTAGCCCATCTGCAAAAACTTGCGCGCCATGTCGGCCCCCACAAAATCCTCCTCCTGCAAATACCCCTCGAAAAGCTGCCAAATAGCGGCCGACGACTCCCGGGCCGCCGCCGCATCCTTAAAGCGCCAGTGGGGCAGGATTTCGCCCTTGTAGGGCTGCACCAGCAGCACGCCCTGCTCGCCCCGGCCCACGCGGTAAAGCTCGGGGTGCTTTCTGAAATCGAGGGTGGGAAAATCGAGGGTGTAATCGAACGGCATGGCTGGCGCGGCGCGGCACTTATCCACCGCCCGGTGCACAACGGCCCGCGCGGGGCCAGGGTTAGCCGGCTAGCCCCACCCGGCGAGTTTTCAACGGCCCGGGGTTTTCCACAAACTCAATTTGTGAATTAATTTCTTTTTTAAAAAATCCCTTTTTGTTTTCATCCATCAGGGCAGTGGATAAGTGGATAACGCCCGGGAGTTGTCCACAGCGTGGATAAGGGGTGCACAACTATGGGCTTATGCACGGGCTATCCACAGGCATTGTGCATATCATTCGGGTAGTTGTCAAGGACTTAACCGGGTTATCCACTATTCACAAGGGTTATCCACGAATCCACAATCCACAGGCTGGCGGGGGTGTGGATTGTGTTCGTCAGCCCCGGAAGTTATCCACGGTTATCCACAAGCCGGCTTAGCTGCCAGCCGGGCCGAACGGCCAAAAAAACTTGTGCTCATTTTATCCACCGTTGGCGGGAGGCTTTCCCCAGACTTATCCACAGGAATACGTTCGCTAGCCTCCATTCGTGGATAACCCGGTGGATAACCCGTGCATAAATGCAAAATGCCGCGCCCAGTAACTGGAAACGCGGCTTAGTTATCCACCATCACCAAACGAAAACGCCCGCTAACCAGAGTTGGCGGGCGTTTTTACACAAAAGCTGTGGAAAGGTGCGGGTAGTTACTGATTAGGCTAGAAAGTCAGTGTCTCATCAATCTCAAAGCCCGAGCGCACGTCAAGCAGCTTGGGGTCGAGGTAGACGGGCTCGGGTGCCAGGCGCAGGTTGGGGTCGGCGCCGCGCCAGTGGCCATCGCCGTCCTGGTCGATAAGCACACGCAGGCGGTACTTGCCGGGCGCCAGGTAGTCGAAGCGATACGTACCGCGCGGGTTGTGCAGCTGGGCCACCACCTGGTATTTCTCATCGAGCAGCTGCAAGTCAAACGACTTGTACTTGGTCTGGATGGTGCCCATAATCTGGCCGCTAGGGTCCTGGTCCACCACCGGCAGGCGCAGCGGCCGCCGCAAGAGCAGCGACTGCCCCGTCACGGCCAGCAGGGCCGTAGTGTCGAGCCGAATCTCGATGTTTTTCAGCGCCTTGGTATCGAGCTTCACCGTGAGCTCGGTGCGGCTGGCATTGAGGCTAGCCTCGGCGGGCACGCGCAGGGCGTGGGTTTTCACCGAGTCTTCGGTAAGCGTGCCGGGGCTGCGGCCCGCCGCCAGCTGCACCGGCACCGGGAAGCGAAACTTCACCTGGCCCTGCCGGTACACGCTGCGCGGGTTGCCCACCACGGCGGTGCCCACGGCGGCGGGCGCTTTTTTGCCCACGGCGGTAGGCACCGGAAAGCGCACGTTGAGCGTGTCGCGCCGCGGGTTGCCCACGCTATCGGTGGCGGCCAGCAGGTAGCGGCCATCCACTACGGTAGGGGTCTTGTAAATCAAGACGCTGCGCCCCTGGTCGGTAATTTCGGTGGCCTGCTGCACGGCCGCCTGGGTGGCGGCATCGGCCGGGGTTAGCGGGGCTAGCGTAGCCGTTTGCAAGCCTTCATTGAAGGTGATGCGCACCTGGCGGGGCGTAGTTTCGAGGCCGGTGCGGCGGGGTGGCAGGCGGTCGGGCCGCACGAGCTGCAAGGTGCGCGGCCCGATGGTGTCACTAACGGTAATGGGGCCGGGCAGGTAGGCGATTTTCTCGCCGTCGTCGAAGCGGTTATTGTTGTTTTTATCGGTCCAGGCGTACATGTTATAGGTCGCCACCCGAATAAAATTGAGTTGAAACTGACCCTTGGCATCGGTGCGGGCGAGGTAGTAGGGCTGGCCCCGGCGCACGCCCACCGTGTCGGTGGTGCGGTAGAGGCCCACCAGCGCATCGGCGGCGGGGCGGGTCGTAAAAAAATCGACTACCGTGCCGCGCACCCGGCCCGAGTCGAGGGTAGCGCCGGTGCTGAAGCTCAGGGCCTGGTATTTGGCCGGCAGGCTTTCGTTGGCGTCCACTATCGCCTTGCGGAAGTTGAATGAGTACGTGGTATTCGCCTCCAGCGGCTTCTTAAACGTGAGCGTGATGTAGTCGCGGTCGGCCAGCACCGAATACGAGTTGTCGGGCGGCAGCTGCGGGGTAATGAGCAGGTTCTTAGTCAGCTCCTTAAGCTGAATGGGCTCCGAAAACTTGAGGCGGATGAACTGCTGGTGCACGTTGCGGGCCGCGCTGTCGGGCGAGGTGCCAATCAGGCGCGGCGGCGTCTTGTCGCGCGGGCCACCCTGCGGCGAGCTGATGGCCGCGCAGCTGCCCAGCGCCAGCAGGCCCGCCAGCGCCAAGCCTGTTTGGGCGCCCCGGCCCGGCTGGCTAGCCCTCGCTTTTGCCCTGAACCTCAATACAAAACGAAAAGCAGCGCGAACACCCATCAGGAAAAAAAACGGCGGAAAAAACGTGTGCAAAAATACCCCGTCCGTGCCGGCCGGGGCTAGCGGCTGGCTTCGGCCCGCTCGGCTACGTAGAGCAAACTCGAATATTGCCCGCCGTGCTGCGCGGCGTACTGGTTGGATTTGTAGCCCGCTTTGAGCACGGCCAGCGGCCCGCCCGCCCGCTCGGGCGCCAGGTGGCGCTCGCTCAGCATACTGATGTAATAGGCATCGAGCAGCAGCGGCAGGGTTTGCCCCACGCGCAGGCCGTGGCCGGCCAGCAGGCGCTGCATGGTGGCCGGCACGAAGTGGTAGAGGTGGCGCGGCACATCATACGACGCCCAGTGCTCGCGGTAGTGCTGGGCATCGAGGCTCTCGGCATTGGGCACCGCAATGAGCAGCTTACCACCCGGCTTGAGCGCCGCCAGTAGCTGCTTGAGCGTGTCGTGCAAGGTGTGCACGTGCTCCAGCACGTGCCAGAGCGTGATGATGTCGAAGCTAGCCGGGGCTAGCTCAGCCAGCGCCGCGGCATCCAGGATGGGCTGGCCCACGCGGGCCGCCGCATCGTGGCGGGCGCGGGCGTTAGGTTCGAGGCCCGTCACCTGCCAGCCAGCTTTTTTGGCCCCGGCCAGAAAGTGCCCCGTGCCGCAGCCGTAGTCGAGCAGCCGGCCCGGCCGGCCGCCATTGAGCTTGCTTACCAGAGCCACTTTGTGCCGCACCGTAAAGTAGCGCGCCGCTTTGTACACGCGGTTTACCAGGCCCTGCGCCGCCGAATTGTGCGATACGTAAGCGTCTGATTCGTAATACCTGCCGATGCCAGCCGCATCGGGCCGGGGGTTGGTAAACTGAAAGCCGCAGGCCGCGCACTGCTGAATGGTAAACGCTTCCTGGCTTACTGATTGGTCCTGCACACGCAGCTTATCGTGGAGGTCAGGGCTGCCGCACACCGGGCAGTTGGCTAATAATTCGGTAGGCACAGGCGGAAATAACTCAGACTTCATAAAAGTCCGGCAAAGGTCGGGGATGAAGCGAATACATGCATTAAGAGCAGACTACTTGCCAGCGGTGGTTTCTTCCTGTGGCACATCGGGCGTAACACCACCGCCCATCGATACCACCATGGGCAGTAGGCTAGCCGTGCAGTGCGCCGCTCCCAAGCCAGCCAGCAGCAGCCACCGCAATGCGCGTTTCCAGGCTTGGCGGATTAAGTTATTGATGGTCATTACAAGACCTAGCCCGCCCAGCGCGGCCACGGCTAGCCACAGCCTGTACGGCAACTCTAACCGCATCACCGTGCCTAACCACGGATAACCCCCGTGGTCAACAGCAGTATAATGAAGCCACAGCCAGGCGCACCAGCCTCATAGCCCCAACCCCAGGGCAAACCCTAGCCCGAACAGCCAGCCCAGCGGCCAGCGCCACGGCCGCCGCCGAGCTGGCTGTTCGGGCCCCATCTACCGCCCCAAATACACCATCAGCACCGACACGTCGGCCGGGCTCACGCCGCTGATGCGGCTGGCCTGCCCCAGCGTTTCGGGCTGAATCTTGAGCAGCTTTTCGCGGGCCTCGTGGCTGAGGGCGGGCATGGCACCGTAGTTCAGCCGGCCCCGAATCTGGAAGTCTTCCAGCTCGCGCATGCGCTGGGCCTGCTGCTGCTCTTTCTGCAAATACGTCTCGTACTTGGTCTGGATAATAGCCTGTTCCTGCGCTTCTTCGCTGAACGCGGCTAGCTTCGCGGCCAACTCGGGCAGGAAGGCGGTCAGCTCGGGCAGCTCGATATTAGGCCGGCGCAAGAGGTTGAGCGCCCGCGTTTTCTCATGAATTTCGGCCGAGCCGTGTTCAGTCAGAAAACCATTTATCGCGGCCGGCTCGATGGCAAATTTCTCCAGCACGGCCAGCGCGGCGGCGGTGTCGGCTTCCTTCTGGTGCACGCGGGCCAGGCGCTCGTCGCTGGCTAGGCCCAGGGCGTGGCCCAAGGGCGTCAGGCGCAGGTCGGCATTGTCTTGGCGCAGCAGGATGCGGTGCTCGGCGCGGCTCGTAAACATGCGGTAGGGCTCGTCGGTGCCTTTGTTGATAAGGTCGTCGATGAGCACGCCGATGTAGGCCTCGTCGCGTCGCAGGGTGAAAGGCTCCTTACCAGCGGCGCGCTGGTGGGCGTTGATGCCGGCCATCAGGCCCTGGCAGGCCGCTTCCTCGTAGCCAGTGGTGCCATTGATTTGGCCGGCTAGCCAGAGATTGCGCACCGGCTTGGTTTCGAGTGTATTAGTAAGCTGCGTGGGCGGAAAAAAGTCGTACTCGATGGCGTAGCCGGGCCGGAACATCTTGGCCTTCTCAAAGCCCGCGATTTCGCGCAGGGCGCGGTACTGCACATCTTCGGGCAGCGAGCTGCTGAAGCCGTTGATGTAGCACTCCACGGTGCTCCAGCCTTCGGGCTCCACAAAAATCTGGTGGCGGTCCTTGTCAGCGAAGCGGTTGATTTTGTCTTCCACGCTCGGGCAGTAGCGCGGCCCCAGGCCCTTGATGCGCCCCTGAAACATGGGCGACTTCTCGAAGCCTTCCTTCAAAATCTCGTGCACCCGCTCGTTGGTGTACGTGATGTAGCACGGGCGCTGGCCGGTGAGGCGGGGCGTGTCGAGGTACGAGAAGCGGCTAGGGTTTTCGTCGCCGGCCTGCACCTCCATTTTCGAGTAGTCGAGCGAGCGGCCATCCACGCGGGCGGGGTGCCGGTTTTCATGCGCCCGGCCTCGAAGCCCAGCTCAATGAGCTGCTCGGTGATGCCGCGGCTGTTTTTCTCGGCCGCCCGGCCGCCACCGAAATTCTTTTCGCCAATGTGAATCAGGCCGTTAAGGAACGTGCCATTAGTCAGCACCACCGTTTTGCTGCGAAATTCGATACCCAGCGCGGTGCGGATGCCCACGCAGGCGTCGTTTTCAATCAGCAAACCCGTTACGGCTTCCTGCCAGAAATCCACGTTCGGAATCCGCTCCAGCGTCAGGCGCCACTCTTCGGCAAAGCGCATGCGGTCGCTTTGGGCGCGCGGGCTCCACATGGCGGGGCCCTTCGAGCGGTTCAGCATCCGAAACTGAATCATGGTGCGGTCGGTAATGAGGCCCGACTGCCCCCCAGCGCGTCTATCTCGCGCACTATCTGGCCTTTCGCCACGCCGCCCATGGCGGGATTGCACGACATCTGGGCGATGGTGTTCATGTTCATCGTCACTAACAGCACCTTCGAGCCGAGGTTGGCGGCGGCGGCGGCGGCTTCGCAGCCCGCGTGGCCCGCGCCCACTACGATGAGGTCGTATTCAGTATCGGAGAACATAAGAGATAGCGCTAAAGAATGGCGTGGCTGACCGGAGCTAGCCAGCAGGACAACAAAACCAGGCTACAAAGTTCGCCACAAAATGGCGAGCACTCCCCTACTTGCCGCTAGCGGCTCAGCGACTTCCGCATGCACACGCTGTTTTCCACGCCCACGTATTGCCCGTAGTTGGGCGTGCGCACGTAGCCACAGCGTTGGTATAGCGCGATGGCTTCGGGCTGGCGCTTGCCGGTTTCGAGCACGCAACTGGTGTAGCCTAGTTCGCCAGCCCAGCGCTCCAACTCGGCCAGCACCGCCTGGGCTACGCCCCGCTGCCGGTGCGCGGGTTGCACAAACATGCGCTTGACTTCCACCGCGTCGTCCGCAAATTCTTTGAAAGCGCCGCAGCCCACCGGCTCGTCGGCCTCATACGCCACTACCGCGTGCTTGATGAGGTCAATCTTGTTGTACTGGGCGTAGAAAGTGGCGTCGGCGCCGTCGCGTGCGGCTAGCTCGCGGTCGAGCAGCTGTACCAGGGCGCGGAAATCGGGATTTTCAGAAGTGGTGCGAACGAGGCGAAGCATGATGGCTAGGGCTAAGAAAGCCGCTAAAATAAAGCCGTGTTCATACGGTTGGTTACTCCGTCTCCTCCGCCAGGTCGCGGGCCTCGCGGTCGGCTAGCAGGCGCGTGGCTTCCCGGTTTACCTCCTCCCAGCTGAAGGGCCGCCACTGGTGCGTGCGGGCATTAAAAACCTCGGTAGCCGCCAGGCAGGCAAAGAGCTTGTAGTCAAACTTGGGGTAGCCATGCACCAAGTAGCCGGGGTAATAATAGGCTAGCCGGTGGCGGCGGGCGTGCTCCAACTTGAGCAGCATCAAATACTTCCCCAGACTGTGCTTATGGTAGGCAGGGTCGTAAAAATTGACGATGCCCGCGATGCTCTCGGTGCCGCTGTCGAAGACACCGGCCGCGATGAGGCGCTCGCCGTCGCGCACTTCCAGCACGTGGGTGTCGAAGATGTTGTGCGGGCTGCCTTCCAGCAACAAGTCCCCTAGCGAGGGGTTGGCGTCGAAGTCAATTGACTGATAATAGCGCGCATACAGCGCTTCGTATTCGGGCGTGAGTCGAAACGGCCGCACGGCTACTTCAAACCGCTCATTGAGCCGAAACAGCTGGCGCTGCTTGGGGCCGTAGGTGACCCTAGCCACGGCCAAGCGTAGCCAGTGGGTGGTGTAAAGGCCGGTTTCGAGGGGCAAAAACTGGCAGGTAAACAGGTTTTGCCCCATGCGGTAATAGCCTTGGGCGAGGTAATAATCCAGAAAATCGCCGGGCAAGCGGGAAAGCGCGACACTCATACCAGCAAAACGCGGCTAGCCCTAAAAGGTGCGCAGCGAGAGGCAGTAATCTTCCTTGCGGCGCATAGCCGTCTGGCTCAGCAAGTCCTTGTCGTGGTAGCCCAGCAGGTGCAGCACGCCGTGAATCATGACGCGGTGCAGCTCGTCGCGGAAGCTGATGTTCAGGTCTTTGGCGTTGTCGGCTACGCGCTCCACGCTGATGAAAATGTCGCCCTCCAGCACCTCGGCATCGTCGGCATTATCGAAGGTGATGATGTCGGTGAGCGTGTCGTGGTTGAGATACTCTACGTTCAGTTTGTGCAGGTACTCATCGGTGCAAAAGATGAACGTGAGCTGCGCAATACGGTACTCGTGCACCGCCGCGATGCGCTCAATCCAAGCCACTAGGTCCTCCGCATCGTGCAGGCCGAATTCGGGCACGTCCTCCACTACGAACTCAATGCCGGGCGCCTCGAAGTAGCGCACGCCGGCGGCGGCGGGTACGCTCATGCGGCGGCTTGCTCGGCAGTTTCGGGGGTGCTGGCAGGGTGCAGAGCGAAGGTGAGCTCCAGGCGGCGACCATCTTTGCTGAATTCGACTTCATCGGCCAGGTGGCGGATGAGAAAAATGCCGCGTCCACCGGGGTTTTCCAGGTTTTCGGGCGAGGTCGGGTCGTCGAGATTATTGTAGTCAAAGCCCGAGCCTTCGTCTTCAATCTCAAACTTGAGCTGGTTGGGGTTGACGTAGAGCGAGAGGTAGACGTTCTTGTCTTTATCAAACTTATTGCCGTGGCGGATAGCGTTGTTTACAGCTTCCGTGACGGCTACCATGATGTTGCCGTAGATATCGTCCTCAATCTGGAACGTATCCTTGGAATTATCAATGAAGCTTTCCACGACGCGGATATTTTCCACGAGCGACGGAATCTGAATTTTAACCTGCTTCATAAGGGGGAGCGAAGGAATAGCGAGAGCGGCGCGGGTAGCGGGACGGCAAAAATAGAAAACGACGGGTAAAAAACAGGCAATGCCGTAGCATCGTGGTTTTCGGCCACTTGGATAGCACTGCCTGGAGTTTTGGAGGTAGCAACCCGCCTCTACGTAAAGTGGTTGGGCGGGTTGTCAGTATGCTAGCGAGTTTTTTGGAAATACTCACTCACTTTCTGCTGATAATAAGGCGTTAAAGCAGGCTGCTGTCGACGTAAAATTTCTGTTTGCTGCTCAGGGGCGGCCGCTTTATACTTCTGGAAGGCCGGCGGAAACACCGGCGGGTGGTTTTGCGCCGCCTGAGCCTCGCGCTTGGTATCCTGGTCGCGCTCGCGGGCCGATTTTTCGGCTTCGAGCAGGCGCGTCAGTATCTGGCGCTGGCGCTGAATGGTTTCTTCAGTGAGGCGCTTGTTGACGAGGTCGGTTTCGGTCTGCTCCATCATTTTCTTCATTTCGGCGGCGTTGCCCCCGCCGCCCTGGCCATCTTTTTCCTGGCCGGGCTTGTTGCCCTGGCCATCTTTGCCGCCCTCCTTGCCACCGGGCTTGCTGCCGCCGGGCTGGAGGTTACCCAGCTGCTGCATGGCCTGGCGCAGCATCTGCTGCTGGCCGGCTAGCTTGGCCAGCTCCTGCGAAAGGGCGCGGCCTGTTTTGCCGCTCTGCTGCAGCTGCTGAATCTGCTCATTGAGCTGCTGCTGCATCTTGCCCAGGCTGCCGGGGCCGGGCGAGCTGCCCTTGCCCTTCTTCTTACCCTTGCCGCTGCCGGGCTGGGGCGGCCCCTGGCCCTGGCCTTTCATCTGCTGCAAGTCTTGCTGCATCTGCTTGAGGGCATCGGAGAGCATGAGGGCCAGGTTGTTGATGCTGGTCATGGCCTGCTGCTGGGTGGTGGTGGCGCGGGGCACGTCGCGCTGCTTGATGTGCGTGAGGCTCTCGTCCATGCGGCCATTCATCTCGCCCACCTCGCGGGTCACGAAGCTCTGGATGCGCGGCTCTTTCTTGGCCAGGGCATACAGCGAATCCTGGATAATCTGCGAGTCGTCGCGCAGCTTGCGCTGGGTTTGCCCTAGCTGCACAAAGCGCGGGTCGGTCTGGTCCACCACCCGGAAGTCTTTCATCAGCTTTTCCTGGTCAAAGCTGAGCGTCACCAAGTTGTCCAGAATATCGCGCAGGCCGTCGATGTTCTGCTGCTTTTTCTGTTCCTCGTCGTCGCTCATCTGGTCCTTCATCTTGCGGGCCATTTTCTTCATGCGCTCGGCGGCGGCTTTCTGGCTCTGGCTAGCCTTCTGGTTCTGGTTTTTGGAGAGCTGCTGCTCGCCGTCCTGCATGTCCTGGTCGGTTTGCTGCTGGTCGGGCTTTTGCTCATCCATGTCGTTCTGGTCGCCCATTTCCTTATCCTGCTGTTTGAGGTCGGCCATATCCTTTTTCAGCTGCTCAAACTCTTGGCGCTTCTGGGCCTGCTCTTGTTGCAGCTTCTGGTTTTCGGCTTTTTGCTGCTCAGCACTCTGCTTATTGTCAGGGTTATTCTTATCGTTTTCAGCCGTTTTCTCGGCCAGTTTTTCTTCTTCCTTGGCTAGCTGGTCGAGGCGGTCGGCGGTTTGCTCGGCCTTCTGCTCAAACTGCATCTGCTTAAACATTTCGAGTGCCCGGTCCAGCTCTTTCTGCAAGGTATTCTCTTTGTTTTCGAGCTGTTGCAGCAGCTTTTGCATCTCGGCGTCGGGCTGCTTTTGCTGCTCCAGCAGCTTTTGCAGCTTGTCGTAGAGCTTCTTGGTTTCGGGGTCGAGCAGGTCGTTCATGAGCTTTTTCAGCTCCTCGGCTTTCTGGGCCAGCTCCTCGCTTTTGGGGCTGAGCTGGTCCTGCTGCTTTTGCAACTGCTCAAACTGCTTTTGCATAGCCTGCACCTGCTGGTCGAGCTGCTGCTTCTGGTCGAGCATGTCTTCGAGCTGTTTGCGGTCCTGGCGGCTCAGGTCGCGCTTGGTCTTGAGCTTGTCCTGGCTCTGGGCCAGCTCGCGCTCCAGCTGCTTGCTCTGCTTGGCGGCCGAGCTCAGCTGGCTAGCCACCGAGTTGGCCTGCGAGGCCAATTGCTTATCGAGCTCGCGCCAGCTCGGCAGCCGGAATTCTAACGGCCGCGAGCGCGTGTTTTTGGGGCCGTGAATGCCGTCGTTATCTACCGCTTCTACAAAATATTCGAGGCGGTCGCCGGGCTGCATGGCCAGCGGTGCCAGGTTCCAGGTATACGAATAGGTGCCGCCCGCGCCGCTCGGCAGGCCTAGCGGCCGACTGGTGAAGCCGCCGCTGGCCTTCGAGTCGCCCCGATGCAAGCGGTAGTGCAAGCGCAAGGCAGTCAGGCCATAATCATCAGTAGCCGAGCCGCCCAGCGCCAGGTAGCGCAGCGAAGTCGTATCCGAAAACGCCTCCACCGTGAGGCTGGGCGGCGCATCGGGCACCACCGTGAGCTGGTAGCTGATGGGGTTGGCATTGGTAGCGGCGGCGTTGCGCAGCAGCACCAGGTAGGGCTGCGAGCGCAGCGCCCAGCGCTCGGCCACGAAGCTTTCGCCCTGCTGGCTAGCCTGCACCATTTCGGCGGGGTTGTCGAAGCGCAGGGCCAGCGCCTCGGTGGCAGCGGTGCTGAATTCCCAGCGCAATTGGCTGCCCTCGGGCACGGTGAGGTTGCCGCCGTTGCGCAGGGTTTCGGCGGCCCGGCCGGTGTAGGCCGGGTAAGTCACGCGCACCGTGAAGTCGCGCAAATCGGGCCGCTCCAGCACCGTGAGGTGGTATTCATCCGAGACGAAGCCCGCGCCGCTGAGTTGAAAAGTGACATCGGCGGCCGGCTGCTCGAAGGTGTAGCGAAACTCGCCCTGGTGGCCCGGCACCGGGGCGAGCGGGCGCTCGGCGCCGCCCTCCGTCAGCAGGCTTAGGCTAGCGGGCAGCGCTTTGCCAGCTACGGCTACATCAAGCGTAAAATTCTCGCCCTTGAATACTTTCAGCTCCCGGTTCTTCACCACAAAATCGAACGGCGCGGGCCGCGAGTAGTGGCGCCGGTAGTGCCAGATGCGGCTGGTACTCTGCGTGATGAAGCCTGGGAAAAACGCCAGCGCCAGCAGCAGCACGGCCAGCGGCGGCAGCACGTACTTCCACAGTGGCCGGCTTTGCTGCTGAATATCAATACCCTGGCTAAAGGATACGCCTTGCAGCTGGGCGGCGCGCTGCTCGAGGCTAGCCAGCAGCAGCTCGTTGCCGCGGGCCTGGCCTTGCAGCTGCAGGGCGTTCAAAAGCCGGTCCTGCACCTGCGGAAACAGCTCGCCCACCTGCCGGGCGGCCTGCTCGTCCGAGAGCAGGCGGCGCAGGTTGGCGAGCGCCGCTAGGGGTTGCCACAGCCAGCGGCCCACCGCGTACACGGCCAAAGCTAAGAAGGTGAACAGCAAGCCCGCCCGCACCGTCGTGGGCAGGTACAGGAAGTATTCGAGGGTATTAAACACCACGAATAAGCTCAGCAGCAGCGCCGCCGCTATCAGCCCGCCGCGCACCAGCAGGCTCAGGTAAAACTTGCGCTTGTAGGCATCCATCTCGGCCCGCACCTGGACCAGGGCCGGAAAATCAGTCGAAGAAACCCCGGCGGCCGAAGCCGGCCGGTCCGCTACCATCGTCATAGGCTAAGAAAAAGGCGGGTGCCGCTGCGGCCCGCGCCGCAACAAGGTACACCCCAGTCCGCCAACGCGGGCGGCATTGTTCCTGGTTCGCCCGCGCCTCATCGGGTTTTAGTGCAACCGCTCGCGCACCTGCTGATAGAGCTTTTCGCCCGTGCTAGGCTGGTACGTGTCGGCCTGCACAAGCTGCCCGTTCTTGTTGAATAACAAATAGTAAGGCACATGCGGCACGGTGGTTTCCAGGGCTTTTTGCAGGGCGGGCGGGGCCAGGTAATGGTACCCCTGCAGGTGGTACTGGGCAGCCATCGTGGCCCACTTCTCGCGCAAAGCCGGCCGGTCAATGGAGACGTACAGTACATCCACGTCATTCTCCGTCAAGAATTTATGCAAGGCCGGCTCATACGCAAACTGACTGATGCAGGGCCCGCACCACGTGGCCCAAAAATCGACGAACACCGCCCGGCCTGGCCGCAGCGCGCGCACCAGCCCGCCCAGCGTGTGCACCGTATCGAGGCTCGGCACGTCGCTGATGGCTAGCCCCTTGCTGCCGGCCACGTATTGGCCGAAGGCCGGCTTACTGCCCGCCGCTACGCCCGCCGCAACCCGCGCCTTGGCCACGGCGCGGGCCAGCACCGGGCTGTAGGCACTGGCCGGAAAGCGCTGCTGGTACGCCGCTACTACTGCCGCCAGGTCGGCGGGCGTGATGGTTTGGAGGGCGACGGCGTTCAGAATGGTACCGCCTACGCCGTGCTCCTGCACGGCCAGCGGCGCGTAGTCAAATACTTCCAGGTGCGAATCGACATCCGCCAGCTGCTTTTGAAAGCCGGCCCACAAATGACTGGCTGGCGCCGGCCCCGCCAGCATACCGCGGCTGATAAAAGAGGCTTTCTCGCGGTCCATCCCTAAGCTGCTGAATTGGTAGCGGGGCAAATCGGGATTATACTGCGCAAACAGCTGCGCCAGAAGCTTGCGCGCTTCGGTCCGGCTCAGGGTCAGGTGCAGGCGTGCGTCGGTCGAGTCTTGCAGGTAAGTGCCGAGTACCCCGCTCGTCCAAAGCACGAGGCGCTGCTCGGTTTCGGCTTGCAGAAAGGTGCGGCAGGTGGCCGAAATCTGGTGCTGGCGAGCCAGCGCGTCGAGCTGCCGGAGGTAGGTTTGCAGCAGGCCTTGCAGCTTGGGGAGCGCGGCCGCCGCGGTACGCACCGGGCCGAGCAGGTCGGTCACCCGGACTTGTTCGGCGGGACCGCCGTTGAGCAGCTTGCCATTGGCCAGCAGGTCGTTGGCGGCCGCGTTGGTGCCGCCGAAGGTGTAGGTGGCGCGGCCCGCGGCCTCTTCTTTTTTGGTGAAGCTCACCTGCGCGCCCGGCTCCACATACACCCAGTTGGGTGGCGCGCACTTGCCTTGCAGCAGCAGCAGACTAGTAGGCTCGCCGTGCAGCTGGTAGTGGAAGCGCCCGCCGCGTACCAGCGCCACATTAGGCTTTTCGCTGAAAAAATAGTTGAGCCGCCCACCCGCAATGGGCTCGGCTACGGTCACGGTCGTGGAGTCGGCGCAGCCCGGTAAGTAGCCGCTGATGGTGATGGGGGTCTGGGCACGCGCCGCCAGGCTGCCGGCCAGGGCCAGCGCCACGAAGTAGCTTTTCATATGTGGTAGAAGGAGTTAAGGTAGAAAGTGCGCCGGAGTTGAATCGCGCAAAAACACTAGCCCATCGAAAGCCCCGCGCAGGTCGTGCAGGCCAAACTGATGGCGCGTTTGCCGGCTACCAGCATCGCGCAACAGCTGCTGCTGAAACAGCCAGGCGTTGGCCTCCGTCAATTCCAGCTTGTGCAGCGATAGGAAGAAAGCCGGTAGCCCGGTACGCAGCCAGGCTTCGTAGCTACCCGGCGGCGGGGTTTCCAGCGGGGTAGCCACCCACTGGCCAGCCGGGTTTTCGGCGGCGTAGCTGCCCTGGCCCAGCGCCAAGCCCAGGCCCACGTAGCCCCCGCCGTAGGTGGCCCGCAGCCACTGGCCCAGGCAGTGCTCGGCGCCGTTGGAAGTAGCTGCCTGGGTATTGGAAACCCACAGTACCAGCCGCGCCGGGCCATCGTTCTGGCTGAGAAACTGCACGTTCTCGGCCAGGCAACCTATGCGGTAGTCGACGGCCTGCTCGAAGGACAGGCGGCTCTAGGTGGCGCCCTGCTCCACCAGGCGCAGGTAGTAGCGCTGGCGGGCCAGCGTGCGCAGGCTGGGCGGCAGGCCCCGTCGCAACTTGGCGCGGGCGTCGAGGCCGGCGGCCAGCTCGGTGGTGAGGCGGCGCAATGGGGCTAGCAGCGAGTCCTGCGCTTGGTCGGGCTGGTGGCGCAGGTCAATCGCCGCGCTGCTAGGGTGGGCCAGCGTGGTCAGCAGCGTGCGCAACTGCCGCACCCGGCTCTGCGCAAAGTCATCGTCGGCCGTCAGGGTTTGGGCAAATTGGTTGAGGGCTAGCTCGGGGTTTTGCACCGCGATGCCCGCCAGCCGCACCGGCCGGGTGGGGTGCGCCTGGTTGTGGGTGCGCAGCCAGCTCACTACCTCCAGCATTTCGGTGGTGTGCCAGTCGGGCAAGGCCGCCAGCAGCCGGGCCGGGTCGCCCTGGCCGGTCAGCAGGTAGTCATTGAGGGCGGCGCAGGAAGCTGGGCTGGCATCCAGCACGAGTTCGGTAAAACCTTGCTGAGCTACCAGGTAGCGCAGCAGCCGGGCGCGCCACGCCATTGCCTCGTGCGAGCCGGGCGCCACTGCCCCTACCCCCACCACTTGGGCGGGTCCCACTAGCCCGCCCAGCGGCGCCAAATCTTGAAAATCTGGAGCTTTGGGCCGCAGGGGCTTCAGCACGGTGCGAAGCCAAGCAGCTTCGGCGGCGGTAGGTGCCGGCGGCGTGGGCGGCGGGGCCGGCACGTAGGGCTTGCCATCGACGGCAAAGCGCAGGTTATCGACATCCACTACTGCCCCGGCGGGCAGCCGCAGACTCAGGGACAATGCGGCCAGCCGGAAGTAGTCGTTGGGCACCGTAATGGTAAGCGCAAAGGCAGTCCACTGCGGCCCAGGGGCAGGCAGCGCAGGCAGCGGTTGCAAGCCGCCCGCGCCCCAACTCGTGGGCGAGTCATTATAGTAGTCGCTGCCCCGGTCGGTGCTCAGCAGCGTGTAGGCCAAGGCCGGCGCGGACGAAGAGGGCCCAGTCTGCCGCCAGTAGCCCTGCACTTGTAAGGTCTTGCCAATGATAGCACTATCGAGCCGCAGCGTGCCCAAGTACACGGCTGGCGGCGGACCGGCGCTGCCCAGGCGGGCTAGCCGCAGGTAACGCCGGCCATGCTGAGGTTGGGCACTAGCCAGGGTCGCGGTGGCCTGGGCCGGAGCCGGCAGGGCTAGCGACGGCAAGCGCCGCTCAAAATCCCAGTTGGGCGTGAGAGCTTCGGCCGCCGTTAAGAACAGGCCTTCGGTGCCCGGCAGCGGCTCGGTACCCACGCGCTTGCCTGCCACCCGCACCTGCGCATCGTCGAACCACACGCGCCCGGTGCCGAATACCTGTAAGCCAACACCAAAGCTCTGGGCGGTGGCCTTCACCGGCAGCCGCACAGAAAAGCGGCGCCAGTCCGTATCGGCCGGCAGCGAGTCGATGGCTTCGGCGCGGTCGGTGCTGTTGCCGTCGGTGGTGCTCGTGTGGGCAAAGGCGTAGCCGCCCGCCCGGCCCCAAAATCCGCGCGTGCGCACCCAGCCGCTCACCGTAGCCACCTGCCCGCGCAGTGAGTCGAGTGGAAAGGCATTGGTGAATACCGCCGTAAAAACGCGCTTGTCATCCTCTGCGCCCAGCGTCAGTCGCAGGCTGCCCCGGCCCTGGTGCCGCACAGTGCTATCGAGCTGCACCCGCGCGCCCGGCGCCCGGACCCGCATCCATAGCGCCAGCGGGTGGCTGTGGTTCGCGCCAGGCTCTAGGCCCAGGTTGAGGCTGGCTTGGCCGTGAACAGCCAGGCTGGCTAGCAACTCCCCAGCTACTATCAGCCCGACTAAAAGCCTGAAGTGCTTCACGCTGTGCCGCCTGGTTATAGTTTCTCTAGGAAGTTGCCAGTAGCGTCAAACAGTAGGTACCCTTGCGGCCGGCGGCCTTTGGCCAGGAGGGCCTGGTAAACTGCCCGCTCCTTGGCCGCCGGGAGTATCTTATTAGTTTGAGCCAGCCGGCAATCAGGAAATGTGCGGGTTATGTATTCCTGCGCAGGTTTTGGCAAGTCCTGCGGGTCTATGCTGGGCACCAGCGCCGTTGCCTGGGCAAGCCGGTCATTTAAGTGCTGCACCGGTGCCGCTTGCTCATCGGCTTTAGTGGTAAGGGCAATAATAGAGCCCGACCCTGGTGAAAAGATGCGCGCTTCAATTCCCGCCAGCACCTTCATGCTCCCAATAGTCTGAGGGTCGAGCGCTTCGGCGGCGGGGCCGGTGGCAGGCACACCATTTATATACACTTGAGCCCCGGCTGGCACGTGCCAGGCAGCCGGAGCGGTCTGGGGCGTCTGGGCGCGGGCGCCGGTATAAGCCAAGGCTAGGGCCATCAGGAGCGGCGCGGCCAGCAGGTAGCGCCCCAGCTGGCGGGTAGTCGAAGTGGGTTGATTGAGCATGATAATGCGGTTTTTGAGGGTGGGAAAGGAGAAGTGAAAGGCCAGTGCCGGAGCCGGCACGCCGCCCGGCTGCTGGCGCAGCAGGCTGTATTGGTAGGCGCGGCGGTCGAGGCCGGTGTGCAGGGCGGCGCGGTCGGCCAGGTATTCGAGGTTGTCGAGCACGGCGCGGCGCAGCAGCCACGCGGCGGGGTTAGCCCAGGCCAGGGCGGTGGCGAGCTGGGTCAGCAGCACATCGAGCGTATGATATTGACGCACATGCGCGTGCTCGTGGCGCAGGGCGGCGGGCAGGCTATCTGCGTCGGCCAGGGCCACCTCGCTTAGGTACACCGTGCGGCCAAATGAAAACGGTCCGCCCGCGCCCGGCAGCACTCGCACCGCCTGGCCCAGCACCACGGTGGGCCGGCTGCGCCGCCGCACCAGCGCCAGGCTGCCCAGCTGGCCCAGCAGGCGCAACAGCAGTCCGGCCGTGCCAGCCGCGTACAGCCCCAGCGCCAGCCGCGGCCAGTCGAGACCAGCGCTAGCGGCCACTTCCGGCGGGGCTGGGCTAGCCACGTGCGTCACTACTGTGGGCAATAGCGGCAGCGCCCGAGCCGGCAGTAGCGCCGGCACCGGCAGGGCCGGGTACACGGCCGCAAACAGCAGCGCCAGCAGCAGGTAGGCGCGGTTCAGGCCAAAGAAGGTGAGGCCGCGCAGCAGCCCGTAGTAGGCCGCCGCAAAGAGGGCTAGCACCACGTTGGCTTTCAGCAGGTAAGTGAGCAGAACGGCCGCCATGACTACTCTCCTTTCGGCTTTTCGATGAGGCGGATAATTTCCTGCAAGTCGGCGGCGCTCACTTTCTCCTCCTTCGCAAAAAAGGACACCAACTCCTTATAGGAGTCGCGGAAGTGCTCGCGCACCAGCATTCCTAGCGAGCGGCGCTGGTAGTCTTCGGCGCTCACCAGCGGGGCGTAGCGAAACGAATTGCCGAGCTTTTCGGCCTGCACATACAGCTTGCGCTCTAGGTTGCGCAGCGTGCTGGCCAGGGTGGTGTAGGGTGGGCGCGGGGCGGGCAGCTGCTCCAGCACGTCTTTCACAAAGGCCGGGCCGGTGTGCCAAAGGGCGCGCAGGGCATCTTCTTCGGGTTGGGTGAGGCGTTCCATAAAGAGATTTACGAATTTTTCGTAATACTACGAATTTTTCGTAAATCTGTATCAAAACGCACCTGACTTTTTTTGCGCAAAAACTATAAAAGGGCTTTTTAAGTCTAAGGACAGCCCTTTCAAGCCCGAACTTTTTTGAGAAGCTACCAGCTTCGGTACATTTAAGCAGCTAGTGGCAGCCGGGCTAGCCGGCGCACTACCGGGCGGGCTGGTGAGTCTGTAGCCAGTGAATAGCCGCTCCTTCATCGCCAAAAAAATTGAGCGAATAGGGAGTTTCCTCGAATGTTTGGGGCGGGGCGTAGTCGGGTGCCTCTGTTATCTGGCGGTGCATGTCGGGGCTAAAGAGGTAGGCCACGTACAGCCGCTGCCCCAGGCGCTGGGCCACGGCGGGGTAATACTCATCGAGCAGCCAGCGCTTGGTTTCTTGGTCGGGCGAGGCCCGGCGGCGCAGGTCCTGCAGCCAGAAGCGGCAGCCCGTAGCCAGGGCCAGATTGGCCAGGTGCTGGTAGCAGGGGCGCAGCGCGGCGGGGTGCTCGGGCTGATAGCGCCAGCGGCCCAGCAGCACATCCAGGTCGGGGCGCAGAGTTAGCTCCAGTAGTGGAGTGTCGGGTAGCTGGTCGGGCATACGGCAGCAGTGCCGGGGGCTAGCGGCACTGCCACTCTAACGAAAATTAGTGCCCAGCGGGTGCTGCCGGCAACGGTGCCGGGGCCGTTGGCAGGCGCCGCAGCGGCCCCAGCGCCACCAGCAAGGCGAGCAGCGTGAGCCCCGCGCCTACCAAAAACGGCATTCCCGGAAAATAAACCGGGGCCTGGGGCCGCGTAAACCAAGCGAATAAGCTCGTCATCAGCAGCGGCCCCACCACGCCGGTGGCGCTGATGAGCGAGGTGAGCGCGCCCTGCAGTTCGCCCTGCTCGTTGGGCGGCACCTGGCTCGAAATGCTGCCCTGCAAGGCCGGCCCCGCCAGCCCGCCCAGCGCAAACACGCCGGTGAAGGCAAACATCATCCAGCCCCGCGAGGCGAAGGCAAACAGCACAAAGCCCGCGATATAAAAGGCCATGCCCACCAGCGTGGCCCGCGCCACGCCCAGCCGGGGGATGAGCACCCGCACCAGCCCGCCCTGCACCACGAGGGCACCCACCCCCACGGCGCCCAGCGACCAGCCAATCATGCTTTCATCCCACTTGAACTTGAGGATGGTGTAGAACGTCCAGACCGACTGCGTGGCCGAACCGGCCAGGTAGAGCAGCACCAGGGCCACCACCAGCCCGATTATCTGCGGGTAGCGGCCTAGCCGCGCCAGCGAAGCCACGGCATTGGCCCGCGCCCACTCGAAGGGGCGGCGCTGCGCGGCGGGCAATGATTCGGGCACCAAAAACAAGCCGTAGAGGAAGTTGCACAAGCTCAGCCCCGCCGCCACCATAAACGGTACGCGCGGCCCAAAATGCGCAAATAGCCCCCCCAGCACCGGCCCGATGATAAAGCCCAGCCCGAAAGCCGCGCCCACCAGCCCAAAGTTTTGGGCACGCTTTTCGGGCGGGCTCACATCGGCAATGTAGGCCGTGGCCGTGGTGAAGCTAGCCCCCGTGATGCCCGCGATGATGCGCCCCACAAACAGCCAGGCAATGCTCGGGGCCAGGGCCAGAAAAATGTAGTCGCACCCCAGCCCCAGCAGCGAAGCCAGCAGCACCGGCCGCCGCCCAAAGCGGTCGGAGAGCCCGCCCACCACCGGCGCAAACGCAAACTGCGCCGCCGCATAGGCAAACGAGAGCCACCCCGCGTATTGCGACGCCCGGCTCACGCCCTCGCCCGTGAGCTGCTCGATGAGCGTGGGCAGCACCGGGATAATAACCCCTAGCCCGATAACGTCGATGAGAATGGTGACGAAGATGAAAGCCAGCGCGGCCGGGCGTTTGGGCGACATAAAGCAGGTAGCAAATAGAAACACTACCCCAAAGCTGGCACAGAAAACGTGCTATTCGTGCTAACCTAGCCGTGCTTGGTAGCAAGCAGCCCTAGCGGATGTAAAAAATTTCTCCTTGTAAATCAATAGGTCAAGTCGATAAGCAGTGATTTTTTACCTCATTACTTGCAGCCCGGCCCTTTTGATGTACCTTTGCACTCCCAAACAATGCGGGGTGGAGCAGTTGGTAGCTCGTTGGGCTCATAACCCAAAGGTCACTGGTTCGAGTCCAGTCCCCGCTACTAGTGAGAAAAGAGGTTGTACCTAGCGTATGGCCTCTTTTTCTTTTTTACTAGGTCAGTCCGTGGCAGATTTTGAGTCACTTTTTTCCTGCTGCAAATAGTAGCCCTGGTGTTGGGGCTTCACTTATACGCCCGCCCTACTGGTGAAGCTTTCCAAGCTGGCCAAGGATGGGAGACGGATGCTAGCATGGTGGTAGTATCCCACCGAGGAAGGGAAAATGAAGGCGGTAGGACTATACCCTTAACTCCATCACTGACCAAAAAAGCAGGGAGATGACCCAGCATAAGGATGACGCAGGGCATAAGAACGCGTATTTTTCCGTTATGTCAGCAAAGCTCAGTGGGGCGTTGCCCGACAAAGGGCGTAAATTATGATGAGGCGCTCAAAGCCGAAACCTTGCGCCTGGCTGGCGAGAGCCGCAGGTCGCAGCTGGGCCTCAACCCAAGCTGCTTGCCCGCTGGCAGCAAGCGCAATTCGTAGCTGAGGGGGCAGTGCGGAAGTGGCCTGTGCCCCGAGGTGCGCGGCCTGCTCTGCCCACCTCAAGCGGGCGGAGCAGGAGCTCGACCTTTTAAAAAGCCTTAGCCAGTCGCCCGCTATAGGCGCAGGCTCGGCCAGCTAGCCCGGTGAGTACTTATAGGGTGGCTGGCTCTACCTAGCCGTGTGGCCAGCCCGCCGCTGCTCGCGCAACATCGTGGGCTGGGAGGAGGGTGCGCGATACCGTGCCCGAAGACCTGGTGAGCACGGCCCTGCGCCGGGCCCTGGTAGTGCGTCGGCCCCCGGCCGGGCTCGTCATTCACTCCAACCAGGGCAGCCAATACACGGCCACTCGCTTCAAAGCCGCACCGCGCGACGGCAGGAGCTTTCCTAACCTGGCCGAAGCCCAACTCGGAATTAGCCACCGCATCGCCTATTACAAGGCCGCACGGCAGACACTCCGCACCCAGCTACTATCCGCCCCAATATTTCGAAACCTAATGCAAAACCGCGTCTTAATTCTGCCCGGCTTAGCTAGCCTGCCTCACGCGGTAAATTCGGATGCTTTGAGCTTGTTTGTTCGCCATACGCACGTTTACCGCAACGGAAATTCTTACTTAACATGCGTAAAGGACACGTAACACTGCCGTATCTTTGCCCCGTGCTTCAACCAAAAAACTTGTTGACGAAGCGCGGCCCCCTGCTAGCCAAGGAGCCGCGAGTAGGCCGCAAGGTCTTCGCCACCATTGGTTTTTCCGATTTTGTCTTCGGCACTTTCATTATTTTTTTTCTGTTTACTGCCCCGCCACCGTTTCGGATTTCGAAACGGTTTTTTTATGCCCGTTGAGGTCGGCCGCCGCTGCGCCGCCGAGCAGGCTACACGCCGCGGGTAAGGGCAAAACTTTACTTGATTTTTGTTAGCTAGTCACCCTCATTCTTCCTCCCCCTTCGGTATGGCACGTAAAGACCTGCTCGACATCGCCTCCCTCCACCGGGAGGAAATCGAGTTTTTGCTCGACCAATCCACGTCGTTTAAAAAGTTGTTCACCCACTCGGTGAAGAAAATCCCCGCCCTCGAGGGCAAGTCCGTGCTCATGCTGTTCTACGAGGCTAGCACCCGGACGCACTCCTCCTTTGAAGTCGCGGCCAAACGCCTCTCGGCGGAGGTCACGAACTTCGACGTGGCCCACTCCTCCATCACCAAGGGCGAGTCGGTGCGCGAAACCATCGAGACGCTTCAGGCGATGCGCACCGACTACATCGTCGTCCGCCACAGCCACCCCGGCCTGCCCGGCATGATTGCCCGTCAAACCACGGCCTCGGTTATCAATGCCGGCGACGGGGCGCACGAGCACCCCACCCAGGCCCTGCTAGATGCCTTCACCATCCGGGAGAAGTTTCCGGACCCCAGGGGCAAGAAAGTCCTCATCATCGGGGATATTCTGCACTCGCGCGTGGCGCGCTCGACCAGCACGTTGCTGCAAAAGCTGGGCATCGAGGTCGCTTACCTGGGGCCGGGCTCGCTGGTGCCCAAGTACGTGCCCGAAAGCATCCGCCGCTTCACCGACTACGAGGCGGCCATGGCCTGGGCACCCGACGTGGTGTACCTGCTGCGCGTGCAGCTGGAGCGCCAGGACGTGCAGTTTTTTCCCAGCGTGCGCGAGTACCACCGGGTCTACGGCATTACCAACACCCGGCTGGCCGAAATCCGCGACCGCGGCCTCTACATCATGCACCCCGGCCCCGTGAACCGGGGGGTCGAGCTGTGCGACGCCGTCATGGACTACGAGCGCAGCCTCATCACCAATCAGGTTGAAAACGGCATTTCCATCCGCATGGCCGTGCTCGACTGGCTCACGCCGGGCGGAGAATTTCCGAAGCAGGAATCGACCTACGCCACGCGGCAGCGCGCTGGCTCATCGGTGGTGATGCCCTAGCGGCGGCTCGCCCCATTCTTTATTTTATATCTCCCATAGCCCTAGCGGTTTACAAAAATTACCACTTCATGCTCCTCCTTCAAAACGCCCGCATCGCCTCCGAAAACTCACCCGGGCTGCGCGAGGGCGATGTCCTGATTGTCGAAGGAATAATTCAGGACATCGGTACTAAACTGGCCGCGCCCGCAGGTGCCCGCGTCATCGACGCGCGGGGCCGGGTGCTGCTGCCGGGCATGTTTGATGCCCACGTCCATTTCCGCGCGCCCGGCTTCGAAAACAAGGAAACCATCACGACG
This sequence comes from Hymenobacter sp. BRD128, assembly GCF_013256625.1. Taxonomy (NCBI): domain Bacteria; kingdom Pseudomonadati; phylum Bacteroidota; class Cytophagia; order Cytophagales; family Hymenobacteraceae; genus Hymenobacter; species Hymenobacter sp. BRD128. Next base: position 3,813,402 of record NZ_CP053908.1, on the reverse strand, counting down.
GGCAGTGAGGCGGCCATCAACGGCGGCGTGACCGGCGTGGTGATGATGCCCAACACCCGCCCGGCCCTCGACTCGGCCACCACCGTGGCTACAGTGCTGGAGAATGCCAAGGACCGCTCGCGCATTCCGGTGTACACCTCGGGCTGCGTCACTAAAAACCGCGAGGGCAAGGAGCTGGCCGAAATTGAGGGCATGCGCGGGCTAGGGGTCAAAATGCTGACCGACGACGGCGACACCACCAACGACCCGGCGGTGCTGCTGCGGGCTATGCAGTACGCCACCGAGTTCGGGATGTTTTTTGCCAGCCACTGCGAGGTGCCGGAGCTGGCCGGCCCGCGCGCCCTCAACGAAGGCGTGATGAGCTACCGGCTCGGCATCAAGGGCTCGCCGGCCTGCGCCGAGGAGATTATCATCGACCGCGACATTCGGCTGGCCCGGGCGGCGGGCGCGCACGTGCACATCCAGCACGTGTCGAGCAAGCTCGGCATGGAAACTATCCGCTGGTGGAAGTCGCGCGGCGACGTGAAAGTAACGGCTGAGGTAGCCCCGCACCACCTGCTGTTCACCGACGAGCACATCGGCGACTACGACACCAACTACAAGATGAACCCGCCGCTGCGCACGCAGGCTGATTGCGACGCGTTGCTTGACGGGCTTATCGAGGGGGTCTTCGACCTCATTGCCACCGACCACGCGCCGCACACGCCGTTCGAAAAAGCCCAGGATTTCATCAGCGCGCCCAACGGCATCACCGGCCTCGATACGGCCCTGGTTTCGCTCCACCACTTCTTCGTCGAGCCCGGCAAATTTGGGTGGGACTTGGTGGTGAAGCGCTACTCGGCGGAGCCCCGCCGCCTGATGGGCCTGCCGGTACCCACCATCGAAGTCGGCCAGCCAGCCAATTGCGTGCTGTTCGATACGGCAGCGGAAACGACCTTCACGCGCGACTTCATGAAATCCAAATCTCAGAACACGCCCTTTATCGACCAGACGCTGAAGGGCCGGGTAGACCTGGTGATTTTGGGGGCGGAAATTCTACTCGAGCGCTAACCGTTCGTTGCGCGGGAATCTGTGTTGTTTAGAATTTGCCTCGCAGCGGCCTCCGGAAGCAGAATCAGCTTCCGGAGGCCGCTGCGAGGCAAATTCTTTTAGCAAGACTTTGTACACGTCTTGCTAGCGATGGGTAAAGCTAGATTCGCTCTCTTTCAAATGTAGCAGCAAGGTATGCTTCGGCACCCCCGCAAACTGCTGTAAGCGACTTTTAGCGAAGCCCTAGTTGGGCTTAATTCCGGTGCTAGGCGCGGCTCCCCGCACAAAGCCGTCAGCGCCGTGCTGGACCCGGTAGTGGCGGTTGAAGCCCACATTCACCAGCCCGTCATAGCCGCGCCAGCCATCGGCATTGCCTAGCACCACGGGGTCGATTTTGCCGCGAATAATGCCTTGCCGCGCTGCTTTCGAGCAGTCCGGTAGATTTCCGTGTGCATTTGGCCGCCGCGTTTAGTTAGACAGCCTAAAGACCAGTGTTTTGCCCCCGCCCTCACTTGCTCCGTGCCCGGCGCAAACCAAGGTGCGATTCTTTGAGTTCGAGCGCCCGCCCAGCTCGGCCGGTACTGGGCAGAGCTGAAGCAGCCGGTGGTGAATGAGCAGATAAATGGTGTTGACCGAGCTACACGCAAGCCGGTCAGCCGGGCCGCGTCCGAGGCCGCCAAATCCAGGGCAAGCAGGCGCAGCAAGTGCCGAATTTGACCGTCGAAATCCTACTGTACTCGTAGTGATAATTAAGTATCTATATAACAACAAGTTAAGCTTATTACTCTGCTTTGCGCTTCCCAAGCCTCATGGCTAATAGCCTACCGGCCTCTAGCGCGCGCAACTATCACAATCAACTGCTTGCCGGACGGGGATAGACTGATTCAGCTAGCACGTTTTTGCGCTGCTTACTGCCTGCGGGGCGCAAGCGGCTAGGGCTGGTATTTATTACTATTCGAGCATTAGCTTGCATAAACCTGGCCGGCAGTGCGTAGCTTTACTAAACCCGGCTAGCCGCGCTTTTTTAAGCGGTAGCTAGTCTCCCGGCTCCGTTCCTTTCAAGGGTTGCAAGTGGGGCTCTTTTTGCTGATTACCTGCTTATTGCCTGCCCCTTACCCGCCCCACTATGCCCGCAGAGCTATCGCATCCTGCCCTTGCTACTACCAGTACTCCCGCTTCGTTCATTTGTATGCCTGGCCAGGGGGCTAATCGCCGGCGCCCGGTGGCTGGTTGGCTGCTGACCCTGCTGCTGCTCTGGCTAAGCGGCGCGGCTACTACCGCCGTTGCCCAAGGCACACCGCCCCCGGAGTGCGCGGCCGATGAGAAGTTTGCCAACACCTGGTACTTTGGCTTTAAGGCGGGGCTCGATTTCAACCAGGCTACCGACTCTATTCCGCCCAAGGTGCTCAAGGATGGGGCGATGGATGCGCCCGCCGGCTCGGGGATAATGTCGGACAGCAACGGCAAAATTCTCTTTTACAGCAACGGCGAAACCGTGTGGAACGCCGACGGCACCGTGATGACCAACGGCACGGGGCTAGCGGGCAACCGCTTTACCACCGACGGCCCCCTGCCGCTCAAGATGCCGGGCATCGTTATGCCGGGCCAGCCGACGCGCTACCTGCTCTTCACCCTGAACAGCACCGTGGGCCTGAGCTACTCGGAAATAGATATTCCGGCGGGCGGGGGGCCGGGTACCGTCATTGCCGCTACCAAAAACAAGCCCCTGGCCCGCGGCACGGCGGAGAAGCTAACGGGCGTTTTTCATAAAAACGGCTGCGATATCTGGGTTATCGCCCACGGCTGGGGCGATGCCAAGACCGGCAATAACAACCGCGGTGATGCCTTTCTGGCCTACCGCCTGCGCCTGACCGGCTTGGATACCATTCCTATTATCTCGCCCGTTGGCAGCTTGCACGCGCCGCGCAAGGCGGCCCTGGGCTACAAGGGCCAGATGCGGGTAACCCCCGATGGGCAGCGGCTGGCCCTGGCCCGCTACAGCGAAGTAGTAGGCGACAGCAGCAGCACCGTCGAGTTTTTTGGGTTTAATGCCGGTACGGGCCAGGTGAGCGTCAACCCGAGGGTGCCGTACATCGTGGACAGTGGCGCCGGGAAATACTACGGGGTGAGTTTTTCGGCCGGCAACTACCTCTACGCCACGGTACGCAACCCGCCCAAGCTGCTGCAATTTAATGTCAGCGGCAATGGGCCGGTGACCAAGCAGACTATTCCGCTCAAGCAGAAAACGCCCGTCGACCTGGGCTCGATGCAGGCCGCGCCCGATGGCAAGATTTACGTGGCCCGCGACAACCAGCCCGCGCTGGGCTTCATTGCCCATCCCGACTCGCTGGGGGCCAAGGCCCGCTACGCCGACGACAGCCTGCAGCTAGGCGGCCGCCTGAGTGGCCTGGGCCTGGTCAACTTCAACCAAAGCTCCCTACTGCGCGTGGGACCTAGCGCGCAGATTACGGGGTGCCGGCAAATCTCTTTCATGGCCCCGCCCATTGATTTTGACGGGAAAACCTACGCGTGGAAATTTGGCGACGGGGCTACCTCTACTGAGGAAAACCCCGTGCACGTGTACGCTACGCCCGGCGACTACGTCGTGACGCTGCGCATCACGACCGCGTGCTTTTGCCGCGAAAGCTCGGGCCGGATTCGGGTGCCGAGCCTCCCCGCCCCGGGGAGTATTGCCGCCCCTCAGGTGCTATGCGCCGGCACCGCGCCGGCCGCGCTTACCAGCAGTGCCGCAGCTGCGGGCGATGCCGGCTTGCCGCTCGTCTACCAGTGGGAATCATCGACGGATAATGTCACGTTCAGCGCCATCTCCGGGGCTACCGGGGCTAGCTATGCCCCCCCCAGCTCGCTGCCGGTTGGCACGACTTATTTCCGGCGGCGGGCCCAGTTGCTGCTGCCCAGCGGCTCGGGGCCTTATTGCACGCCCAGCTTTACGGCTTCGGTAGCCATTACTGTGCTGCCGGCCGTGGTAGCCGGTACTATCGGCACCGACCAGACCGTGTGCGCCGGCACTCCCGCCGCGCCGCTCACGAGCACGGCCCCGGCTACGGGCGGCACCGGCAGCTTTGCCTATCAGTGGGAATCGTCGCCGGATAATTCGACCTGGACGGCCATCGCGGGCGCCACCGGCGCAACATTTGCGCCCGGCTCGCTCCCGGCCACTACGTATTTCCGCCGCCGGGTCTTTTCCGGCGCGTGCACCACTGCTCCTTCTAACACCGTCACGGTAACGGTGGTGCCAGCCCTCGTGGCCGGTACTATTGCCGCCGACCAGGCACTGTGCGCGGGCGTTACCCCTAGCCCCTTCACCAGCCCTACCCCGGCTTCGGGCGGGGCGGGCGCGCTCACTTACCAGTGGGAAGCATCGGCGGATAATGTGAACTGGTCGGCCATTGGCGGGGCTACCGGGCCGACCTACGCACCCGGCCCGCTGAGCGCGACTACTTACTTCCGGCGCCGCGTGACGGCGGGCACCTGCGCGCCCGCCATCTCCAACGTCGTTACGATTACGGTGACCCCGGCGCTGACGGCCGGCACCATCGGCGCTTCCCAAACGCTGTGCCTGGGCGCCACGCCCGCGCCGCTCACCAGCACGGCGGGGGCTAGCGGGGGCACCGGCAGCTTCGCCTATCAGTGGCAGTCGTCGCTGGATAACGCGACCTGGACGGCCATCCCCGGTGCTACCGGCGCAACGTATGCACCGGGGCCGCTCACGGTCACGACCTACTACCGCCGCCAGGTGACGTCGGGCCCCTGCGACCCGGTGTACTCGCCGGCCGTCGCCCTGACGGTGCTGCCCGCCCTGACGGCCGGCCGCATTGCCGCCGACCAGGCTATTTGCACGGGCACCGCGCCTAGTCCGCTGAGCAGCGCGGCGGGAGCTAGCGGGGGCACGGGCACGTTTGCGTATCAGTGGGAATCGTCGCCGGATAATTCGACCTGGTCGGCCATCGCGGGCGCTACCAGCGAGACGTATGCACCCGGCCCGCTCACGGCCACTACCTACTACCGCCGCCAGGTGAGTTCCGGCGCGTGCACCACTGCACCTTCTAATACCGTCACCATCAGCGTGCTGCCAGCCTTGCTGGCCGGTGCCATTGGCGCCGACCAGACGTTGTGCGCGGGTGCCACGCCGGCGCCCCTTACCAGCACGGTGGGGGCTAGCGGTGGCACCGGCACAGTTGCCTATCAGTGGGAAGCATCGGCGGATAATGTGAACTGGTCGGCCATTGGCGGGGCTACCGGGCCGACCTACGCACCCGGCCCGCTGAGCGCGACTACTTACTTCCGGCGCCGCGTGACGGCGGGCACCTGCGCGCCCGCCATCTCCAACGTCGTTACGATTACGGTGACCCCGGCGCTGACGGCCGGCACCATCGGCGCTTCCCAAACGCTGTGCCTGGGCGCCACGCCCGCGCCGCTCACCAGCACGGCGGGGGCTAGCGGGGGCACCGGCAGCTTCGCCTATCAGTGGCAGTCGTCGCTGGATAACGCGACCTGGACGGCCATCCCCGGTGCTACCGGCGCAACGTATGCACCGGGGCCGCTCACGGTCACGACCTACTACCGCCGCCAGGTGACGTCGGGCCCCTGCGACCCGGTGTACTCGCCGGCCGTCGCCCTGACGGTGCTGCCCGCCCTGACGGCCGGCCGCATTGCCGCCGACCAGGCTATTTGCACGGGCACCGCGCCTAGTCCGCTGAGCAGCGCGGCGGGAGCTAGCGGGGGCACGGGCACGTTTGCGTATCAGTGGGAATCGTCGCCGGATAATTCGACCTGGTCGGCCATCGCGGGCGCTACCAGCGAGACGTATGCACCCGGCCCGCTCACGGCCACCACCTACTACCGCCGCCGGGTTACTTCCGGCACCGGCAGCTGCTCGACGGCGGTTTCCAACGTGGTGACGATACTGGTGCAGCCCCTCGTGACGCCTACTGTGAGCCTGGCCACCCCGCCCGTGCAGTGCGCCGGCACACCCCTCACCTTCACGGCCGTGGTTACCAATGCGGGCGCCGCGCCCACCTTCCAGTGGTTTGTCAACAACGTGGCCGTGGCTAGCGGGCCCACGTTTACCAGCAGCACCCTCGCCACCGGCGACCAGGTGCGGGTGCAGGTAACGCCCACGGTGGGCCTGTGCAGCACCGGCCCCGCCACGGCCACCGTTACGGTAACGCGCACGGCCACGCCGCTGCCTACGCTGGCCATTTTTGTGCAACCGGGCGGGCCAGTGTGTCCCGGCACGCCGCTTACGTTCAGCATCACCAGCGCAACCGGTACCGGGTCGGCCCCCACTTACCAGTGGCAGGTAAATGGCAACGACGTGGCCGGAGCCACTACCCCGGTGTTTACCAGCAGCACCCTGCGTGATGGCCAGACCGTGACGCTGCGCCTGCGCACCACCGACGTGTGCGGCCAGCCCGTAACGGCCGTGTCGAACGGCGTGGTGGTGCGAATTCAGCCGCCGGTGGTGGTGAATGCGGGGCCCGATAAGGAGATTCTGGCCGGCTCTTCGGTGGTGCTGGAGGGCAGCGCCGACGGCAGCTACCCCGTAACGTGGACGCCGGCCCTGGGCCTCACCATCCCGGCCAACGACCCGCTGCACCCCGTGGCCGCGCCGCTGGTCACCACCACCTACACCCTCTCGGCCGGCACGGGCGGCTGCGCCAGCTCCGATGAGGTGACCGTGACCGTGCGCCCGGCCATTCGCATTCCCAGCGCCTTCTCGCCCAACGGCGACGGCGTGGACGATACCTGGCAGATTGACTTTATCGAGCAATTTCCCGACAACACGGTGAATATATTCAACCGCTGGGGCGATAAGATTTTCTCGGCCGAGAACTACAGCCGGGCCAATGAGTGGCGCGGCGACATCAACGGCCAGCCCGCGCCGGTGGGCACGTACTACTACGTTGTCGTCACGAAAGGCCCGCTGGGCCGCTCCTACGCGGGGCCCATTACGATTGTGTACTAAGGCACCAGCCCGGCGGCAGTAAGCGCCGCCGGGCTAGTAATGGCAAGCTGCTGAGGCTAGGCTGCGCAGCAAAGCGCGCCGCTACGGCTAGCCCGGCGAAACAGTAAAAACCTGGTTATCATTCAGCAACGCTTGGTCGACGCGCGTGCCACTGCTGGGGTCAACCCAGGCGGTGGGCGTCAGCTGCCGGTAAGTGGTGTTGAAAAGGCACACCATCGTTTTGGCGCCGATGCCGCGCGTCAGCAGGTACACGCGCACCAGCCGGTTATCGCGGAAAATGCAGGTGCGAATGCTCTCGCTGCCCCGCAGCGACTGCGGCAGCCGAAACGACATCTGGCTCAAATGGCCGGAGTCGGCCGTTTTTTGCAGGGGGCGCAGCTGCTCCCACCCCAATTGCTGCACCTGCTGCTGCACCTGCGCGGGGCTACTTCCCCACCCCCATTGCAACTCGGCGGGCCGGCTAGCCCAGGCCGGCGCAGCAAGCAGCGTCAAAACGAGTAGCGTTGTTTGCATAGTAAGATTTAAACAGGTTTTTGTAGGACAAAGGTAGGGCGGCCTCTGGTAGTAGTTGCTAGGTTGTACGGACAATTATCTTTGCGTTCGTGAGCAATCTGGATGAAATCAGTGACCGTGCTTGGACCGCTTTGGCCCCACATTTATCGGGCAAAGCGGGCGACGTGGGCCGAACAGGCGTCGATAACCGACTCTTTCTCAACGCCGTGTTCTGGGTGGCGCGCCACGGCTGCGCCTGGCGTGCACTGCCGGCCCGCTTTGGCAAACACGACACGTTGCGCAAACGCAGCCGGCGCTGGGCCCAAAAAGGCATTTGGCAACGCTTGTTCGAAGCCGTGCAGGAACCAGACCTGGATTGGGTGATGCTTGATTCGACCGTGGTGCGGGCCCACGCGCAGGCGGCGGGCAGCCGAAAAAAAGCCGCGTCGGCGACGAAGCCCTCGGCCGCAGCCGCGGCGGGCTGACGACCAAAATCCACGCCCTCGTCGACGCGCTGGGTAACCCGTTGCGCGTGGTGCTCGGTCCCGGCCAGCAAGCCGATTGTCGACGCGTAGCGGAACTGCTGCCGGCCGCTGAGGGTACCAGCAACGTGCTGGCAGACAAAGCCTACGATACGGACGCCGTACTCGCCAGCGTGGCCGCCCTCGGTGCCCAAGCGGTGATTCCCAGCAAAAAGAACCGCCTCGTCCAACGCGTGATTGACCGAAATCTGTACCGCGACCGCAACAAAGTCGAGCGCTTTTTTAGTCGCCTCAAGCAGTTTCGCCGGCTGGCCACGCGCTATGATAAAACGGCCAGCAGCTTCTTAGGAATGGTGCATTTCATCTCAGCACTCTTGTGGCTTCGCTAATTGTCCGTGCAACCTAGCTTGCTATTCCTGAAGTGTAAAAATTTCTGGTTATTTTCTTATTAAGTATATTCCAAGTGTTTGATAAGGCAGGGCATAAGCAAAAAGCTGCTTACTGTTATTGCCCACCTAGCCAAGTGCTTAGCATAATAGCTGATAGTGCTCCGCAGCAATTGCGGGTTTCACCAACTGCTGGCTGGCTAGAATAATACAACCCACTACAGAGCGCGGCTTGCTGACAGGTGGCCAAGGCCCGATAAAAACCTGCTGGCAGCGTCCCCGTCATTTTTGCCCAACTGCCGGCTCGGCGTCAAAACGCAGGGCTGAAAAATTCAATAAAAAGGCCGCTGGCATTGCGCCAGCGGCCTTTTTGGCACGCGATAGTGAAACAGTAAGTGCTTAGACAACAGTTGGCTACATCTTGGCCTTCATCTTGCCTTTGCCGTCGGGCATGGTGCTTTTATCTTTTCTGTGCTTCATGGCGCGGCGATTGCCGGTGCTGCCGTTGGGCGCGCCCGTAGTAAATACTTCGCCCGCTGAAACGGCGCCTTTGGGGTCGTTAGGCATGGGAGCCGTACCGCTGGGTACCGTGCTGGGAGTAGCCGTACCGACAGAGGTCGAGTTGGGCGTGGTTTGGGCCGAAGCGGCGGTGAAGCTGCACAAGCCAGCGGCGAGGAGAAAATGCGAGAGTTTCATGAGGAAAAGGAAAAATCGTAAATCGGTGGCCGTTTTACCTCAAAACCCGGTGTAAGGTTGTGACCTGCGCTAGTAAGCTGTCCATCAAGCGGCTAGCCACTCGATTTGCTGAAATTTGCTGGCTAGCTCACGGGGCGCAGCACGCGGCTCCAGCGCACGCGGTGCCAGAAATCGGCGTGGGGGTCGAGCGAGAGCCACACAAACACGGCCTTGCCCACCACGTGGTCTTCGGGCACGAAGCCCCAGAAGCGCGAGTCTTCGGAATTGTGGCGGTTGTCGCCCAGCATAAAGTAGTAGTTCTGCTTGATGGTGTAGCGCGTCAGCGGCTTGCCATTTTGCTGAATCATGCCGTCCGGGCCCCAGGTAACGCCCGGGTTGTGCTCGTACTGGCTCACGATTTTGTAGTAAATGGCGGCGTTGGCGGGCGTGAGCGCGATGGTCTGGCCTTTTTTGGGCACGGGCAGCGGGCCATAGGTGTCAAGCTGCCACTTGCGCGGCACCGCGCTCCGGGCGCCCGATACGTCAAAATCGGCCACGTCGGGGAAGAGTTCAGCGGCCGGCTCTGCTACGCTGAGCGACTGCACGTAGGGCTGTTTTTTGAAATAGGCGGCCACCGTGGCCGGGCAGCTGATGAAGTAGCCTAGCTGGCCGGTTTCAGGATTGGTGCCGGCGGCGGGCAGGCCATCGGGCTGGGTGTAGTCGGCCACGCCCTGGTCGTGCAGCGCCTGGCGCACCTCGTCGTTGGGCTGGGGCACGGCCATGAAGTAGGTAGTCTGGGGCTGGCCGGCAACGGCACCGGGCTGGCCATTGAGAAACACCTGGCCCTGGCGAATAGTCAGCGTATCGCCGGCCACCGCGATGCAGCGCTTGATGAGAAACGTGCGCAGGTCGGCCGGGCGCTGCTGCTCGTGCGGCACGTGAAACACCACCACGTCGTTGCGCTGCACCGAGCTAAAGCCCGGAAAGCGGTACGTGGGCAATTGAATGAGGTCGGAATAGCTTTTCCACCCCAGCAGCGGCAGCGTCTGGTGCGTCAGGGGCACCTGCAAGGGCGTCTGGGGCGTCTGGGGGCCGTAGTGCAACTTGCTCACAAACAGGTAGTCGCCCACCAGCAGCGAGTGCTCCATGCTTTCGGACGGAATGACGTAGGCCTCGACCGCCGACCAGCGCAGCAGCGTGGCCGCCACCACGGCAAAGATGAGCGAGCCCAGCCACTCGCGGGCTTTGCTGGGGGCGGGGGCCGGAGTAGGCGGGGCGCTAGGCTGCGGGCGTGAAAAAAGAGCCATGAAAGTGAAGAAGTAAGAGGGTGAAAAAGAAAGAGCTTCGGCAAGAGAATCTCGGCGAAGCCCAACGCTAAATACCTTCGTTTTCTTGTGCTTACCGGCCCGGGCTAGCCCGGGCCCGGCTCGGTGGGCGCCATGCCCTCGCTACCGTTGAGCAAGAACTCGCGCAGGCAGTTGAGGTGGCGCTTCATGTCTTCAACCCGCCCGGTTTTTTGCTGGCTCCAATGGCCTTCGCCGTGGGTGGCCATATTGCCGAGCAGGCTTTTGCGCTCTTCGAGCATGCGCAGGGCCTCGCCGGTACCCTGGGCGGCTTTGCGGCGAAGACCGGAAATATGATAACGCAGCCCACTACTTACCTTAGCCAGGCAATTCCCGCACTCTTTGCGCGGCTGGCTAGCCTGTTGCGCTGGCCAAAATCAGTGCGGCCGGGCCCGTTGTGCCCGGTAGTCTCTTCCGTTATTTCTTATGACTTACACCGCTAGGCAGGATGGGGAGCCTGCTGAGGCCGCCGGCACGGCTCCCAGTAGGGCCGAGTCGGTAAAGCCCGAGTTGCCGCCCGGCCCCAGGGGCAGCCGCCCCCGCGCCGGGCGGGGCGCCGCCGACAAGTTTCCGGTGGTGGCGCTCTGCGGCTCGGCCGGCGCGCTCGAAGCATTTGAGAAGTTTTTTGTCCACCTGCCGGCCCAGAGCGGGCTAGCCTTTGTAGTGGTGCTGCACCGCCTGCCCGACCCCGCGCAGGGCACGGCCCTCGCCCAGGTTATTCAGCGCTTTACGCCGCTGCCCGTGGCCGAGGCCCACGACGGCCTGCGCGTGCGCCCCAACCACGTCTACGTCATTCCGCCCGGCTGCGACCTGAGCCTGCTGCACGGCAGCCTCTTTTGGCGGCGGCCTACCCAGCCGGTGGGCCGCCGCCAGCCCATCGACTTTTTTTTGCAAACCCTGGCCAAGGAGGTGGGCGAGCGTGCGGTGTGCATCATCTTTTCGGGGCCGGGGGCCGATGGCACCATCGGGCTGAAGCTCATCATGGAAAATTTTGGCGTGGTGATGGCCCAGGCCCCCGAAACGGCCGCCTTCGATGCCATGCCCCGCGCCGCGATGGCCACCGAGTTTGTCGATTTTGTGCTGGCCCCCGAGCTCATGCCCGCCCAGCTGCTCGACTACGTGGCGCGCCCCCTGCGCGCGCCCGCCGCCGAAAGCACCAGCCAGCCTAGCCACGCGCTCCAGAAAATATTTCTGCTCATTCGCCAGCAAACGGGCCACGACTTCAGCTTTTATAAGCGCAATACGGTATTTCGGCGCATCGAGCGCCGCATGAACTCGCACCAAATCAAGGAGTTTACGCACTACGTGCGCTACTTGCAGGAAAACCCCGCCGAGGTCGAGCGGCTGTTTCACGAGCTGCTGATTGGCGTCACCAGGTTCTTCCGCGACCCCGAGGCCTTCGCTAGCCTCAAGGAGTACCTGCGGCCGATTTTGGCCGAAAAAGAGCCCGATAGCACCGTGCGGGTATGGGCGCCCGGCTGCTCGACCGGCGAGGAGGCCTACTCGCTGGCCATGATGCTTTTTGAGTGCCTCGACGAGGTAGACAGGGGCCGCCACCTCAAGGTGCAGATTTTTGCTACCGACATCTCGCCCGAGAGCGTTGCCCTTGCCCGCGTGGGGCAGTACCACGACACTATTGAGGGCGACGTGAGCCCCACGCGCCTGAAGCGGTTTTTTCAGAAAAGCGACGGCCAGTACCAGATTCGCAAGGAAGTGCGCGACGTGGTGGTGTTTGCCCTGCACAACATTAACAAGGACGCGCCTTTCATCAAGCTCGACCTGCTGGTGTGCCGCAACCTGCTCATCTACCTCACTGCCGAGCTGCAGCGCAGCCTGCTACCGGTCTTTCACTACGCACTCAATCCCAGGGGGCTGCTCTTTCTGGGGCCCAGCGAGAATATGACCGGCTACCACGACCTGTTTCAGCCGCTCGATGTGAAGTGGAAGATTTCGCGGCGCAGCACCCAGGCGGCGGCGCTGCCGCACCTCACCAAGTTTCCTTTTTTCCTGGCGCGGCCCATGGCCGCGCCGCCGACTACGGCCCTCATGTCCGCCTCTGCCGCCAACCACCGCCAACCCAGCACCTTTGCCGCGCTGGTCCAGAAAAAGCTGCTGCAAGCCTACGCCCCGCCCGCCGTGGTCATCGATGCCAAGGGCGAAATCCTGTACGTGAACGGCCGCACCGGCAAGTATCTGGAGCCCGCCCCCGGCCTGGGTGGCATGAACCTCTTCGAGATGGCCCGCGAGGAGCTGAACTTCGAGCTAAGCGGGGCCGTGCACCGCGCCACCCAAAGCCGCGAAGACGTGACCGTGGACAACGTGCGCGTGCGCACCGATGCCGGCCAGCAGCTGCTGCGCCTGAGCGTGCGGCACCTGGCGGGTCCCGAAACCCTGGCCGGCCTGCTGCTAGTGGTATTTGAAGACCAGCCCACCCCGCGCAAAGTGCGGCTAGCCAAGCACAACCCCCAGGACGACGGCCGGCACCGCGACGCCGTGGTGGCCGCCCTCAACAAGGAGCTGCAATACACCAAGCACCGCCTCCAAACTACTGTGGAGGAGATGGAGAGCAGCCTCGAAGAGCTTAAAAGTGCCAACGAGGAACTGCAAAGCACCAACGAGGAGGCCATGACCAACAAGGAGGAAATGCAGAGCCTCAACGAGGAGCTGATGACCCTCAACATGCAGTACCTGGCCAAAACCCAGGAGCTGGGCCAGACGGCCAACGACATGAAAAACCTGCTCGACGCCACCGAGATTGCCATTGTTTTTCTGGATAATGACCTGGTGATAAAGCGGTTTACGCCGCCCGTGGGGCGCATCATCAGCCTGCTGCCCGGCGATGTGGGCCGGCCGCTGGCCCACTTTACCAGCAGCCTGCGCTACGAGCACCTGCTGCGCGATGTGCAGCAGGTGCTCGACCGCCTCACCAGCGTCGAAACCAACATCCAGACCACGCGTGGCGAGTGGTACACGCTGCGCATTCTACCCTACCGCTCGCTCGACAACTACATCAACGGGGCGGTGCTCACCTTCACCGACATCACGGCTCTCAAAACCCTCGAAGCGCGCTTGCAGGCAGCTGCCCGCTTTGGCGCGAGCATGATGGCTACCATGCGCGAGCCCCAGCTAGCCCTCGACGCCGACCTCGCCATCGTGAGCGCCAACCAGGCCTTTGCCGACGCCTTCCGGCAGCCGCTGGCCGGGCTGGCTGGCCGGCCGCTGGCTAGCCTGGGGGGCGCCTGGGCGCAGCCGGCGCTGCTACAGCAGTTGCAGCAGCTGCTCGACCTGGCCACACCCACGGCTGAATTCAGCGGCCTGGCCCTCACCGCCGACTTTCCGGGCCTGGGCCGGCGGCGGGTGGTGCTCTACGGCTGCCGCCTGCTGCACCAGGGCCAGCCCACCGGCCAGCTCATGCTGGGCGTGCGCGCGCAAACACCAGCGGAAGGGCCCTAACCAGCTACCCGCTACATTCGTAGCTAACGCTCCAGTCGCCAAGCTTTTGTGCGGGCTTGCGCCAGGCAGGCAGTTTTATTGCTTTATTGCCTAGGGCTGGTTTTGGCCTGGGTTTGTGTGTCGTTGTCCTAAACGTCCTATGTCCGTCCCGCATACTCCCCTCCCCGACCCCCACCTGGCTTTGCAGCAGCTGCGCAGGCGCGCCGAGCGCCAGCGCCTGGCGTCGGAAAGCCTGCCGCCCGATACTCCGGCCGAAACGCAGCGCCTGGTGCACGAGCTGCAAACCTACCAGCTGGAGCTGGAAATGCAGTACGAAGAGCTGCTGCGCGCCCAGGCCGAGGCCGAGCGCAGCCACCGGCAGTACCTCGATGTCTACGATTTTGCCCCCGTAGGCTACTGCACCCTGGCCGCCGATGGCACGCTGCTCCAGCTCAACCTGCGCACCAGCCAGCTGCTGGGCCAGGAGCGCCAGCGGCTGCTGGGCCGGCGGCTAGGCCTGTTTGTGGCCCCGGCCGAGCGCATGCGGTTTGCCGAGTTTCTGGGGCAGCTGTGGGCCGCGCCCGGCCAGCGGCAAAGCTGCGAGCTGGCCATGCGCGGCCCCCACGACGAGCTGTTTTTTGCCCAGCTCGAAGGCGCGGCCACGTCGGAAGGCGACGACGAAAGCCTGCCGCCCAGCAGCTGCCGGCTGGTGCTGCTCGACGTGACCGCCCGCCGGCAGGCTACCGACCAGCTGGCGGCGAGCGAGGCGCGCTTCCGGGCCACTTTCGAGCAGGCCCGCGATGGCATGCTGCTGCTCGATGGCCAGCGCTTTGTCGATATCAATGTGGCAGGACTAAATCTACTGGGAATCAGCGATAAACGACGGGTAGTGGGCCAGCCGCTGGCTGCATTCTGGCCCAGGTTTCAGCCCGATGGCCGGCGCTCGCTCGATATGCTCACCCACTGCCTGCACACGGCCCAGGCGCGCGGCTGGTGCCGCCTCGTATGGATGCGCTATAGCCCGGCCGGTGAGGAGCTCTGGGACGAGATGTCGTTTAACCCCGTGCTCATCAACGGCCAGCCAATGCTACACGCGGCTTGGCGCGACGTGACGGCCGCCAAGCAAGGCGAGCAGCAGCTGCGCGAAAGCGAAAGCCGCCTGCAGTTGGCCCTGGCCGCCGCCAATACGGGCGTGTGGGCCTGGGAGCCCCCTTCCGACCTGCTGTATCAAGATGTTCGCGCCCAGGAAATCCTGGGATTAACTCTGCCGGCCGAACCTGATGGCATGCTGTTGCCTTTTGGGCGGCTGCAACAAGCGGTGCACCCCGCCGATGCGGCCCGCGTAGAAGAAGCCCTGGGCCAGGCCCTGCGCGAGCACTCGGTATTTGACCAGCAGCACCGCCTGTTGCGGCCCGATGGCACCGTGCGCCACGTAGCGGCGCTGGGCCGCTTTAGCTACGATGAGCGCACCGGGCAGCCAGTGCGCTTTGTGGGCCTGGTGCGCGATATCACCGACCGCCGCCAGGTAGAAGAGGCGCTGAATTATAAAAACCGCCTGCTGGGCAACATTCTCCAAAACCTGCCCGTGCTGCTGGCTCGCCTCGGCCCCGACGGCCGCTACCGCGAGCACGTGGGCCAAACGGTGGGCCGCCTGGGCCTGGCCCAAAACGAGCTGGTGGGCCAGCTGGCTGCCGAAATGTTTCCGGAAAGTGCTGCCCACTTTCAGCGGCTGCTGGCCGGTGAGCGCCACAGCTACGTGGCCAGCGTGGTGCGCAACGACCAACCCATTCACCTGCAATGCTTTGGGTTTTTTGACGAAGAGCAGCAGGAGGTCGTCATCTTTGCCCTCGACATTACCGAGCCCGAGCTGCTGAAGGAAGAAGCCACCCGCCTGCGCCTGCGCCAGCAGCAGGAGCTGCTCTCGGCCATTCTCAGCACCCAGGAAGAAGAGCGCCGCCGCATTGCCGAGGGCCTGCACAACGGCGTGGGCCAGCTGCTCTACGGGACCCGCCTGCACCTCGATGCGCTGCCACCTTCCGCGGCCGTGCAGGCTAGCCGGCTGCTGCTCAACGAGGCCATTGAAACCACGCGCAGCATCTCGTTCGAGCTCACACCCAGCATTCTCGAAGACTTTGGGCTGGAAGTGGCCCTGCAAGAGCTGGTGAGCCGCATTCCGGCTAGCCTGCCCGTCGACCTCAACCTGCACGGGCTGGCCGTGCCGCTACCCGCCCTGCTGGCCATTGCCGTGTACCGCATCGTGCAAGAGCTGCTTAACAACGTAATGAAACACGCGCAGGCGCAGGAAGTATTTGTGCAGGTATCGCGTGAGGAAAACCAGCTGTACCTGAGCGTGGAAGACGACGGCGTGGGCTTCGATACCGGCGCCGAAACCAGCCTGAGCGGCATTGGCCTGGCCGGCATTCGCACCCGCGTGGGGCTGCTGGGCGGCACGGTCAGCATCAATTCGCGGCCCGGCCGGGGCACCGGGTTTTTCTTGCAGGTGCCCATACCGGCGGCCTAGCCGGTGGGTGAAGTACGTAACAGATTATCAGCAGGCTTATCGAAAAAAAACAAGATTTTTTGACTGGATTTTGTGGAAGTTATCCCCTAGCTTTGTCTAACAAATTCATGCTTAAAACCTATTTAATTCCTGAGCCATGGCAACGACTGCCACCTTTACCGTGCACGCAAGCAGCCAGCAAACCAACGCGGGGCTGAGCTTGCGCGGTAGCTGCCACAGCACCAGCGCGGCCCGGCAGCTCGAGCAGGCCGTGTCCGAGCTGCTGGCCGCCGGCCGGCCGTTTATCTGGGTAGATTGCCGCTACCTGCTGTTTTTGAGCTGGCACGGGCAGCGGGCCGTTTTCAATGCCCACCAGCAGGCGCGCCAGGCGGGCTGCACCTTGTACTGGTGCGGCTTCACACCGTCGGTGCGCGGCCAGCTGGCCGATACCGGCCTGCACCTGCTGTTAAATCTATTGCCCGCCGGCAGCTACCAGGGGCCTACTGCCCTGCTAAAGGAACCACTGCCGGCGGCCCTGCATACCCGCACATTTAAGCAGTGAGTAGTTCTTCTAACTGATAATTGCCTATTACAGTCGCCGCAGGCCGGCCAGGGCGTTGGCGTCGTTGGGCCGGATGAGCAGCACCTTGTTGTAGAGGGCGCGGGCCTCGGCTTTCTTGCCCAGGTTGAGGTAGGTCCAGGCCAGCGAGATATTGCTGTCGTAGTCGAACGGATACAGATTGACGACGCGCTCGAAGTGACGGGCGGCCTGGTCAAACTGCTTGCGGTTGAGGTAGATAACGCCGGCCCAGTAGTTGGCCTGGGTGTTTTGCGGGTCGGCTTGCAGAACGGCCGTGTACAAGCCCAGCATCTTTTCGACCTGCCCGAGCGCGTTCAGGGGCTTTATCAGGCCAAGCTTGGGCTCGACGGCATAGGGGCGCTGCTCCACCGCCTTCTGGTAGTAGGTGACGGAGGCGGTGTAGTTTTTGGCCAGAAAGTAAAGCCAACCCAGGCGCAGGTTTTGCTCGTACATGCCCACGTAGGTCGGCCGCAGGGCCGCAATGGCCTCGGCGTAGTCGGCCTTGGCCTCGGCCGCGTAGCTAGTGGCAAAGGCCGCCGGCAGGTCGGCCCCCTGAGCCCGGGCGTGGGCCGGAGCCAGCAGCCCCAGGGCGAGCGCGGCGGCGAGGGCGGGCTTTACCAGGTCCATGCGAGGCGGGCGGTGAGGGAATAGAGCGTGTAGGTAGTGGGGTAATAATCAGCCAGCAAACGCCGCTCGGCAATGCCGGAGAGGCGCAAACTTAGGCGCTGTGGCCCCAAGATAAGGAGGCTGGCCCCGGCGCGCCGGCCCAGCGTGTCGAAGAGGTTGTAGACGTAGGTGCCATCGGCCTCGGCCAGCACGGGCACCCGGCCGGCGCTGCCCCAGGCTTCGGCCCACAGCCAGGGCCGCAGCCGCCCGCCCGCCCCGAGCAAAAAATTGGGAAAAGCATTGCCATTCGAGCTTACTACGCTGCCCCACCCAAAAGCGTAGAGCGCGGGCCGCCCCAGCGGAAACACCATGAGGCGCAGGTCGGCCTGCACCCGCGCCGTGTCGGTGAGCTTGCCCGCATACAGGCCCGCCTGCGCCACAAGTACCGGCCGGGTATAGGCCAGCGCCAGGTAGCCCAGGTGGTTGACGCTCTGGCTGATGAAATGGTAGCCGGCCTTCAGCTGCCAGCGCGGGGCCAGCTGCGCCAGCAGCAGCGCCTGGTACTGCACCTGGCCGATGGCGCGGTTGTCGGCCTGGCCGGGGATGCCGTGCCGGGCCAGCTCTATTTCCTGGTGATAAAAACTCACGCCCTGGCTCAGGCTGAGGTGCGGACTCAGGCGGCTGCCCACCCCTAGCCGCCCAAAAGTGGCGGCCCCGCGCCGCCGCTCATCGGTCTGGAAAGTGCTGCCCTCCAGCTCGACGTAGGTAAGAACGCGGCTGGGCGTCAGGCGCAGGGCACGCCGCAGCGAGTCGGGCAGGTCGCGGGCCAGCAGCGCGGCCGCCCCTACCTGGTTGAAAGCCAAATAGCTGGCGACTAAGCCGGCGCGGGCCGTGGTATCGAGGGGGTTGGCGCGCAGGGCCACGCGGTAGTGGCGCTGCGCCGCCGCGCTGCGGCCCGTAGCCAGCGCCCCCGCGCCCAGGCGGCGCCGCAGGGCCGGGTAGTCGGTGCCCAAGGCCAGGGCTAGCCGGCCCACCGAGTCGAGGTCCGCCCAGCGCTGCTGGCCAGCCAGCGCCTGAGTAAGGCTGTCGACATACGGAAAGTCGAGCAGGCGCTGCGCCTGGGCGGCGGGCGTGGCTGCCAGCAGCCCGGCCAGCAGCCCTAGCCAGCCCGCTCGCCGGCCGTGCCCAATTAGAAACCCCCGCGCCTCGCTCATAGCTCAGCCTTTAGGAGAAAGCCTACGGCCTGCCCGCCGCGCTGCGCGGTGAGGCTAGCCAGCTGCCCGTCCTGCACAGTTAGTTCGGCCTGCTGCACCAGGTGCTCGCGGCCGAAATACGCTACCTGCACCTCGCTGCGCAGCCGCAGGCTGCGGGCAGTGGGACCCGGGTCGCCGCCCTCCCAGCGCAGGCGGTAGCTTGGCCGCACAAAGCGCGCGAAGGGGGCTAGCGCATCCTGCAGCCAGCTCAGGCCCCAGCGGCGGCCCACGCTTAGGGGCAGCGCCACGGCCTCGGGCTGCGGCAGGTGCAGCAGCGGCACCCGGTAGGCGGCCAGGTAAAACCAGTAGAGTGCCGCCTGCGGCGAGCCGTAGTAGGCCGTGAATTGCAGCACGGCCCCATCCTGCTCAAAATACGCCACTGCCCCGGTGCTATGGCAGCGCAGGTAGCGGGCATTGTAGGCATTGGTAAATACCTCCCAGCGCTGGCCGGGCGCGCTGGCCGGCGCCTCGGCCAGGCGCACCTCCAGCACCTGGCCGGGCGGCAGGCGCAGGGCCCGCGCTAGCTGGGGCTGCGGCACGGGCGGGCGCACCACGTCGCCGGCGTGGGGCACGGCGTAGGTTTTCAGGGAATGAGGAATTACGAAGGTGGAATTTAAGATAATGGCCCTGGTGGTAGCGCGCTGGCTAGCTGGTTTTTGCACCAGAAAATCGGCCAGCGGATACGCCACCGTGGGCGAGCCGATGGCCGGCGCGGCCTGCACCTGAAAGTGCAGGTGCGGCTCGGGCGAGCGGCCCGAGCTGCCGCAGGCGGCCAGCACCTCGCCGCGCCGCACGGCCTGGCCGGGGCGCACCCGCACCGAGTGCGCCCGCAGGTGCGAGAGCTGGGTATACAGGCCCGCGCGGTGGCGCAGCACCACGGTATTGCCCCAGTTCTGGCGGGTATCGACCTGGCCGATGGGGTTGTCGGGCAGGTGCTCGATTACCTCCTCCACCACGCCGTCGGCGGGGGCCAGCACGGGCTTGTTGTAGCAGTAGTAATCGCTGAGCAGCAGGCCCTCGTTTTCGTAGGTACGGCCGTCGGGGTCGGCCACCACAAAGTCGAGCGCCTGGCCCCAGGGGCCCTGGTGAGTGGGGCCGCCGTCGGCGTAGCCCTGGGTGCAGCGCCATTCGCCCAGAAAAGGCAACGCCAGCGGCACGTAGGTAGGGTCGGCGGGGCGCCGGCTGAGGCCAGCCAGGTGCGCGTAGAGGTTGGCCTCGGGCGAATACCGTTGCACCGGCGTGAGGATAAGCCGCTTGCCGGGCTTTTCGCGCAGCAGCAATACGTAAAGAAACAGCAAGGACGTGAGGCAGTATGGGAGCGACAGCGCCGGTAGCCCGGCCGCCCCGCTCGCCGGCCGCAGCCCCGCGTCGAGGCTAGTCAGAAATACCGCCGTGACGGGCAAACTCAGCGCGCCCCAGCCGTAGCTCGCGGCCGAGGGCAGCGCAAACACCGCCCCCACCGCCACGGCCGCCATGATGTAGTTGGCCCCCAGGTCGTAGGCATCGGGCGTGCCGGTGAGGCGGGCTAGCCCCCACGCCCCGCCAAAGGCCAGCACCGACAGCGAAAAGGCAATGCGCGAGTGCCCCAGCAACCCCGCGGCCACCAGCAGGCCCACCCACGGGTTGTCTTGCAGCAGCACCGCGCTCAGGGCCCGCAGGTAGGTGCCCAGCGCGGCCGGCCAGCTCAGCTCGTGCAGCCAGGTGGTTTCACTCACCAGGCGCGGCCCGCCCACGGCATACAAGGTATTGAGCCAGAAGGCGCTGGGTTCGGCGGGCAGCAGCTGCGGCACCTGCCGGCTACCCAGCAAGAGCAGCCACATCGTCAGCACAAAGGGAATAGACAAAAACGGCAGCCCACGCGCCCCTAGCCAGCCGCCCAGCGCCACGCTCAGCAGCAGCGCCACACCGGCGCCCACCAGCACCAGCGCCGCCAGCGCCGGCCCCGGCGCAAAGTAGAGCGGCAGCGCCAGCCCCACCAGCAGCGCATTAAAGCTATAAGCGCCCAGGTCGGTGTAGTCGCGCCGGAAGCCGCCCAGCCGCGCCCCGGCCACCGCCAGGCCCGCCGCCGCCAGCCCCGCCGCGCCCGCGCCGGGGCTAGCCAGCGTGGCCAGCAGCAACAGCCCCGCCAGCCCCCGGTGCTGGGAGAAAAACAGCATACTGTAGCTGCGCAGCACGGCACGGAGATAGGCAGGCATTAATTTGATAATTAATAATTTATAAAAAATAATTTTTAACTGTCATTGCTCACTGACTAAGTGAGCCGGCACGCGCTCGTTCTGTTGCAGGTATTCCAGGGTTTCAGCTTCGCGGATAACGTGCGCCTGGCCTTGCGTATCCAACAGTACCACGTTGGGCCGCAGGGTGATGAATTGCTGCCACTGGCTCATATTATAGGCGCCCACGCGGTGCACCACCACTTGGTCGCCGGCCACGAGCGGGGGTAAGCTGATGCTTTCGCGCAGCACGTCGATGTTCATGCACAGCGGGCCGTAGAGCACGGTGGCCTCCGTCTGGCCCGAGGCGGCGCGCACGGGGCTGATGTGGTGGTCGTACCAGTAAGAGGTGAACAGCAGGTTCACCCCAAAATCTACCACGGTGGCGCGGCGGCCGTCGGCCAGGCGCTTGGTAGCCAGCACGGTACCTAGCAGGTAGCCCGCCTCATCCACGAGGGCGCGGCCGGCTTCGAGCACCAGCAAAGGCAGCGCATCGGGCCGGAAGCCCGCGCCGAGCAGCGCGTCGGCCACGGCGGCGGCGTAGTCGTCGAGGGGCGGCACGGCGTCGGGGCCGGGCAGGTAGCTGCCTTTCAAGGTATTTTGGGAAGGGAAGCCGCCGCCCAGGTCGAGGTAGCCGATGGGCAGTTGCAGCTCCTGCTGGCAGCGCAGGGCTAGCGCGGCCAGCTTGGCGGCCGCCGCGCCGTAGGCCGCCGGCTGCAAGATGAACGTGCCCAGGTGGCAGTGCAGGCCCACCAATTCGAGCCGGTCGCTAGCCTCCGCTACTTGCTGTAAGGCCTGCCAGGCCTGCCCGTTTTCGAGGTTGAAGCCGAAGCGGTCCCACTGCGGGAAGATGCCGGCGTCGAGGTTCACGCGCAGGGCCACGCGGGGGCGGTGCGGCCGGCCGGCGGCCACGTCGAGCAGGCGGTGCAGCTCGTCGGCATTGTCGAGGTGAATGATGGCCTCGACCTCGGCGGCGCGCCGCAGGTCGGCCAGGGTCTTGCCCGGGCCGTTGAAGAGAATCTGGGGGCCGGGCACGCCGTTGGCGAGCGCTTTTTCCAGCTCCATACCGCTCACCACCTCGGCCCAGGCGCCTTCTTGGTGAAACACGCGGCACACGGCGTTGAGGTAGTTGGTTTTATACGACCAGGCCAGCTGCACCCGTGGGTAGCGCGTGCCAAAGGCCCGGTGCATGGCCTGGTAGCTGCGCCGCAATTGCCGCTCGCTCAGCACAAACAGCGGCGAGCCAAACCGGGCCAGCAGCTCGGGCACGGGCACGCCCTCCAGCTCGGCCACCGGCCGCGGGCCAGCCTGCGGGCCAAACTTGGCGAGCGGCGCGGCCGTGAGGCGGCGCAGCGTGGGGCGCTCGTAAGGGAGTTTAGGCATGAGGTAATTTATAATTCGCCTAACCCGGCTATCTGTTGAAAATCAGTGTAATCCGTTATCAAATCCCAGGCGTAGCGCACGAAAAGCTTGCCGGCCGCCACGGCCCCGAAGGGCGCCACCGGCTCGCCCAGTGCCAGGCGCAGCAGGGCGGCGGGCTGGTTGTGGCCGGCGGCGGCGGTGAGGTAAACCCAGGCCGGAAAGCGCGGGTTTATTTCCAGGATGAACACCTCGCCACTGGCCGTGCGCAGCAGCTCCAGCTCGAAGGGGCCGCGCCACTGGCTAGACGTGGCGAAGCGCCGGGCCAGCTCAGTAAGGCGCTCATCTTCAATGGTGATGCCGGCCCAGGCCTTGCCTTTGTCGGTGATGGTGAGCTTGCGCATGGGCACGGCGCTGAGCAGGTGGCCCCGGCCGTCGGCCAGGCCGGCCACGTTCAGCTCCTGGCCCTGCACGTACTGCTGGGCCAGCAGCGGCAGGCCCCAGCGCGCCGCCAGGCCCGCAAAAACCGCTTCGGCCTGGGCGAGCGTGGGCACTACCTGGGCCTCGTACCAGCGGCCCTTCAGCACCAGCGGCCAGCCGAGCGCCTGGCCGGCGGCGGCTAGCTCGGCAGCGTGGTGCAGGGGCTGAGTGGCGGGCACCGGCAGGGCGTGGGCTGCGCCAAAGGTGTTCAGGTTCAGCTTATCACGGGTGTCGAGCTGGGCGGCGGTGGGCAAGAATACGCAGATGCCCAATGCCCGCAGCTGCGGCGCGAGGCGAATGAAGTGCGGCAGCTCGGCATCGAAATTGGGGATGATGACCTGCACATTTTCCCGCTCATGGATGTAGGCCAGCCGCTCAAGCAGGGCCGCCGAGCCGGCGGCCGGGTAGGGCAGCAGGTAGGTTTTCTGGAACAGCTCGCGCAGAAAAATGCCCGGCTCCAGCGCCTCGTAGCTCAGGCCGATGAGGCGCACTTCATAATCGGGGCTAGCCAGCAGGGCGCGCGCCACGGCCACGCCCGCGCCGGGGCTGTCGGTGGCATTGATGCCAGTGAGGGCCACGGTGAGCGGCGGGCGGGAGGCGGCGGGCACGGATAAAGGTAGGGCGCTAGGCAGCGGACTCAAGTAATTGGAAGCTATGCAGCTGGGCCAGAAAATCGTCGAGGTCGCGCCGCAGCTGGCTTTCGCTCACGTCGTAGCGCGCCAGCAACTGCGCCACGATACCCGCCGCTGGCTCGCCGGCCCGCAGCAGCGCCAGAATTTCGGCCGCCAGAGGGCTAGCGGCGAAGGAATCGCCGGTGGCGGGGTTGAAGACGAAGCCGGCTTCGCTGGTGGCTATGTTGGGCTTGAGCTTCAAAGGGGGGCAATGGAATAAATGATATTTAGGTACTGGTCGATAAAAACTGTCTGTCATTGCGGGCCTGCGAAGCAATCGCACTAGGACGGCCCTAGCGGAACGACCGGCGCGGGTATCGTGCGGGTGCGATTGCCGCGCTTGCAATGACAGGCGGCGCAGTGCTTACGGCACCACTTCCAGCCAGCCTTTGTACTTGCGGCCGTCGGTGTAAGTGATGAGGTAAAAATACATGCCGGCCGCCGCCGCACCGCTCCAGCGGAAGCCGCGGTCGGGCGACTGATACATGAGCCGGCCCCAGCGCGAGAAGATTTGCACGCTGGCAAACTGCGCGTCGCAGAAATCGGGCGGCAGGTCGGGCAGCGTGAACACGTCGTTCAGCCCGTCGCCGTTGGGGGTGATGATATTGGGCGGTCGGAAGGCCAGCGAGTCGGCCGGTCGCTTCACCACGAAACGAATGGTGCGCGTGAGGATGTGCGGGGTGCAGATGGTGCCGCTTTGGGTGAGGGTGAAGTGCACCAGCAGGCCATTGGGGCTAGCCGTGGCGGTGGCGCAGGTGGGCGTCCAGGCAAAATTGGCGGTGGCGCGGCCAGTGCCGTTCTGGGCCGCGAAGCTCATGCCCACGCTGGGCAGGTCGAAGCCTTCGCCGGCCGCCGTGAGGGCTAGCGGGTTGGGCGCGGTGTCGGTGCCGAGTAGGGTGGCGGTGTAGGGCTGGTTGAGCGCTACGCGCACCTCGGTGATAATGCCGGGCACTTCGGGCGGAAAACTGGTGGTGAGCACCGGCACCGTGCTAGGGGGCGGTGTGGCCAGAAAGGCCACCCGCACGGTGTCGCGCTTGGGCAGGGCGCAACCGTTGTCGGCTACCATCACGTTGACATAGTACACTTTACCCTTCGTGTCTGCGCACTGCGGGAAGCAGAGCGTGGCGGTGAGCGTATCGGGCTGGCCGCTGGCGCGCACCGTGCCGCTGGCGGTGGTGGTGAAGCTCGGGGCCGTGGCCGGGTCGGTAAAATTGACGGGCGCGGCCGTGAGCGTGAGCACCGAATTGGGGTCGGGGTCGGTGTAGCGCAGCGTGAGGCAGCGCGGGCCAGTGGGCGCGATGCGCACCGTGTCGCGGCCGGCGCGGTAGAGGCGGCCGTTGGCCTGCACCGTCACCACGGGCGGGTTGTTGCTGGGGCAGTTGAGCACGTAGAGCTGGAAGTCGCGCCGCGTTTCGCCGATTTTCACGCCCTTGCGGTATTCCGAGCAGCGCACCCCAAACACGAACAAGCCCAGCCGGCTAGGCCGCACCGTGAGGCGCCCGGTGTGCGCATCGATGGCCAGGGGCGGCGTGCCGGGTATCTGGTTAGTGGTGCCCAGGCCGGTAGTCCAGGTCACGGTAGAGTAGGGAGCAGCGGTGGGCAGCGGGGCGGGGTTGGCGGCCGTGGAGTGGCCGTTGAGCGGCGTCACCATGTCGTAGGCCAGCGAGTCGCCGTCGGGGTCCTGGCCGCCGAAGTCGTAGTAAAACAGGTTGTTCAGGCAGGCATAATCGCCCAGGGCCGGGAAGATGCGCGGCGTCGAGTCGATAAACGAGGCGCCGTTGCGCACCACGGCCGGAAACTCCAGGTAGAAGGTTTGGGCCGCCCGCCGGGGTTCACGATGTTGCTGATGGCCAGGTTGCGGCAGCAGCGCTCCACGGCCACGTAGTAGCCGCTAGGGCTGGTGTAGGTAGCCGCGTCGAGGGTAATATCCTTCACATACAGCAGCTTGCGCGTGCTGAGCGAGCCCACGGCGCAGGCCGGGTTGGTGTAGCTCACGAAGGTGTTGCTGATGAGCGGCAGCGTCACGCTCTGCAACTGCCCGTTGGTGACCTTATCAAAAACCCCGGCCACGATGGACTGGTCGAGCGCCGCCGCGTTGCCATTGATGGCGTCGAAATACAGCGTCAGCGTAAGCGTGTAGGTGCTGCCCGTCTGGTGCTGCAAGTCGAGCTCGCCGCCCACAATGTGCGTGGCCCAGGCTAGCTGAGAGGTGAAGAGCAGGCTAGCCAGCAGCAGCCAGCGGCGCCAGGTGGTAAGGTAGCCGAGCGGCATAGAAAAGGCATGGAGTAAAGGATAAGTAAGCGTTTTTCAATAGCCTAACTAGTTAACCAGCAATAAAAAACAATTGTCATACTGAGCTTGCGAAGCATCTTGCTCGCATCGTGGGGTAGCACCCTGGCGGCACGGGCAAGAGGCTCCGGCAAGCTCAGCATAACGTTCTGTTGGGCTTCAGCTACAAGCTGCCCGGCCTAGCTAGCCCCCGTCGTGGTCGTAGTGGTTTTCGTCTTGGTCGAGTCTTTGGTGCAAGTGCCCGATTTGCTCGCGCTAGGCTTGGCGCAGTCTTGCTTGCTGCAGGCGGTGAAGCCGCTGCCGCTGCTGGCAATCAGCAGCCCGAAGCACAGGTAGATAAACGGAGTCCGCATAGGAAAATGGGGGTAAAAGGGTGAAAACGAAGTACTCAAAATTGCCAGCGAAAGCCGGCGGCTAAAGGCGTCAATCGCCGATTGGCGGTTTGGCGTCGGCGGTTGGTGGGCTAGGGTCGGCCGGGCGGGGCTAGCGGTGGCCCGCCGGGGCCGGCCGATGGAGTAGGCTAGCCCGCCGATTGCGCGTGGGCCGCCCGCCCGCGCCCGCCGTAGTTTGCAGTAGTTTCCAACACCTCGATTCTCCGTGCCCCTTCGCCTCCTTCGCCCGGCTTCTACGCTGCTGCTGCACGCCCTGGTGTGGGGGCTGGTGGTGGTGCTGCTGTGGGCGCAGCAGCCCGACTACCCCGGCCCCAAGCCCCCGAGTTCTGGCTCACGCAGGCGCTGGTGTTTGGCCTGCTGGTGGGCTTGTTTTATCTGAACCTCAACTGGGCCGCGCCGCGCCTGCTCTACGGCCGCCGCCTGCCCGCCTACTGGCCGTGAACGCCGTGGCCGGGCTAGCCATCCTGGCGTTGCATCAGCAGGCCGAAACCCGCCTGCACGTGCCCGAGCTGGTGGCCCGGGGCCGCGAGGCCGTGCTGGACCCGCCCAACCCGTGGTCGGCGCCGCGCCCGCACTTTGCCCCTGGCCCCGCTGAGGAAGAAGGCTCGCCGCTCTTCGATACCGGCGTGCTGCTGCTCACGCTCATGGTGCTGGGCTTGTCGGCTAGCCTCTCGGCCGTGCAAAAAGCCCAGCGCGACGCTGAAAGCCGCCTGGAGCTGGAGCGCCGCCAGGTAGCCACCGAGCTGAGCTTGCTGAAGGCCCAAATCAACCCGCATTTTTTCTTCAATACGCTCAATAACATCTACGCCCTCACGCTGATAGATGGCGAGCGGGCCCGCGCCGCCCTGCACCGCCTCTCGCGCATGATGCGCTACGTGCTCTACGAAACACCCGCCGGCCACACTCGCTTGAGCCAGGAAATCAGCTTCTTGCGCGACTACATCGAGCTGATGCACCTGCGCCTCACCGACCAGGTAGAGGTTGTGTTTGACACGCCCGCCGACCCTAGCGGGCCCGACCCCTACCTCGCGCCCATGCTGTTTCAGCCCTACGTCGAGAATGCCTTTAAGCACGGCATCAGTGCCAGCGCCCCGAGCCGCATCACCATCGTGCTGCGCCAGCCCGGCCCGCAGCAGGTCGAGATGTGCGTGCGCAACACCTTGTTTGCCAACCACCAGCCCGAGGCCGACGAGCCCGGCGGCATCGGGCTGGCCAACACGCAGCGCCGCCTCGACTTGCTCTATCCCGGCCACTACCAGCTGCGCGTCACCGCCCCCACCCCCCAACACGAGTACGAAGTATGTCTCAGCCTGCACCTGCGGCCGTAGCCGCCATCCCCTGCATCGCCGTCGATGACGAGCCGCTGGCCCTGGGCCTGGTGTGCTCGTTCATCGAGCAAACCCCGTTGTTGAAGCTCGTGGGGCGCTACGCCAGCGCCGTGGCTGCCCTGCGCGCCCTGCACGAGCAGCCCGAGGTCAAGCTGTTGTTCCTGGATATCAAGATGCCCGACCTCAGCGGCCTGGAGCTGGCTAGGGTGCTGCAGGGCGGCGGCCAGCGCGTCATCTTCACCACGGCCTTCAACCAGTACGCGCTGGAAGGCTTTCGGGTCGATGCGCTTGATTACTTGCTGAAACCCTTTAACTACGAAGAGTTTCTGCGGGCCGCGCTCAAGGCCCGGGCCTTCTTCGAGGCGAAACTACCGGTAGCGCCCGCGGCGGCCGTGCCCGCTAGCCCCGCCCCGCCGCCCGCGGAGGACCACATCTACCTCAAGGTAGAGTATCAGCTCGTGCGCGTCATGCTGGCCGATATCCTCTACGTGGAAGGCCTGAAGGACTACGTGAAGGTGCACCTGGCTAGCCAGCCCCGCCCGCTGCTCTCGCTCACCAGCCTGCGCAGCATGGAGGAAAAGCTGCCCGCCGGCCGCTTCATGCGCATCCACCGCAGCTACATTGTGGGCCTCGACCACGTGGCCGCCGTGGGTCGCGGCACCCTGCAAGTGAAGGCCGAAACGCTGCCCGTGAGCGACGGCTACCGCGAGGCGGTGGACGCGTTTTTTGCCCGGTGGAAGTAGCCTGGTAACTAAAAAGAGGCGGGCCGCAGTCTAAATGTATCCTACCGCGTCTAAATGGCCGCGCCAGCCCTAGCTTCGGGTATTCGCTGGCCTAGCTCTGTGGTATGAATCTGTTTAAAAAGCTGTTTGCGCGTTTTGCGGCGGCTCCGGCCGCGCCGGTGGCGGCCCCGGCCCCCAACTGGCTAGAGGTAGAGGGCCAGTTTGTAGACCTCAATGGCCTGGGCCCCGAGCAGCTGGCCGCCCTAGCTGCCGACCTGCAGGCCCGCCGCCAGCAGCGCGAAGCCGAGCTAGCCGGCTACCTACACGGCCTCGCGGCCGAGCGTGAGCGCCTGCTGGCCAGCGCCGATGTGAGCCTGTGGGTGCTCACGCTCAAGCTGATGTTTGGGGAGGCGCTGGGCCGGCGGGTGGCCATCCAGGATATTGGGCCGGGTATGCAGCTTCAGCACCTGGTGCTCAGCTTCGGCGAGCCTACGCAGGTGCTGGCCGAAGGTGGCGGGCTAGCCCTGCTCTACGGCGCGCCGCCCACCATCAGCTACTTCGAGATTGAAGGCGATGTGATAGTGAAAGCCGTGATTAATTGGCGGCCCGCGCTGCCCTTTGGGTAGCAAACCTACTCGTGTGCCAGCACTCGCGGGGAAGCATCGAATGTCGCAAAAGCCCCCGGCTACCTAGTAGCCGGGGGCTTGTCAGCATTATAAGTCAATCTGTTAAGCAGGTTTGGCCTGAGCAGCTTTGTAGTGCACTGCGGGCAGCGCGCGCAGGCGCTCGGCAGCCTGCTCGGCAGTGATGTCGCGCTGGGCATTGGCCAGCAGCTCGTAGCCGACCATGAATTTCTTCACCGTGGCCGAGCGCAGCAGCGGCGGCAAAAAGTGCATGTGCAGGTGCCATTCGGGGTATTCCTGGCCATCGGTGGGGCGCTGGTGGAAGCCGGCCGAGTACGGGAAGCTGATTTCGAACAGGTTATCGTACTTGATAGTGAGCTGGCTCAGGATGTCGGCTAGGCCATCGCGCTCGGCGTCGTTGAGCTGGGTGAGGTCTTGCACGGCGCGGCGCGGCAGCACCAGCGTCTCGAAGGGCCACACTGCCCAGAAGGGCACCAGCACCACCCAGGTCTCATTCTCAACCACAAAGCGGGTCTTGGTTTTCTCCTCAATGACCAAGTAGTCGCTCAGCAGGGTGCGGCCATTTTTCTCGAAATACGCTTTCTGGGCGCGGGCTTCCTTGGCGGGCAGGTCGGGCACGGTGCGCTCGCTCCAGATTTGGCCGTGCGGGTGCGGGTTCGAGCAGCCCATCACAAAGCCCTTGTTTTCAAATATTTGCACGTAGTTGATGTTCGGGTCAGCCCCGAGCGTGCGAAACTCGTCGGCCCACACATCCACTACCCGGCGAATCTCCGACACCGGCATTTCGGGCAGCGTCAGGTCGTGGCGCGGCGAGAAGCAGATAACGCGGCAGTGGCCTGTTTCGGCCTCGGCGCGCAGCAGGCCGCCTTCCTCGTAGGTGCCGGTTTCGCCCTCGGGCAGCAGGGCCGCAAAGTCGTTGTCGAACACAAACTGGTGCTCGTATTTCGGATTCACCTCCCCGCTGGTGCGCTTGTTGCCGGGGCACAGGTAGCACGTAGGGTCGTAGGCGGGGCGCTCGTCGGGCTGTGGCTTTTCCTGCTGGCCCTGCCAGGGGCGCTTGGCGCGGTGCGGCGACACGAGGACCCACTCGTCGAGGAGCGGGTTGAAGCGGCGGTGGGGCTGCTCGGTGAAATCGAACATGGGGTAGGGAATTAAAAAGAATGAACAAACACCGCCCCGCGCCAGCTGCAGCGCAGTAGCGGGCTAGCCTTACTCCGCGTTTAGCAGCTCGCCCACGCCGTCGGCCAGCGTTGTTACGTAAGTGTCCAGCTTCAGGCCGAGCTGGTCGTGGTAGCCCTGCTTCATGTACGTCAGAAATTCCTTCACCTGGTCGGTGGCCACCAGGTTGAGGGTGCAGCCGCCAAATCCTCCGCCCATCATGCGGGCGCCGTAGCAGCCGGGGGCGGTGTGGGCCAGGGTCTCGAGTACGTCGAGCTCGGCGCAGCTCACCTGGTAGAGGTCGCGCAGGCCGGCGTGGCTGGCGTAGAGCAGCGCGCCTACTTCGGCTAGGGGCTTGCCCTCCGCGAGGCGGGCGGTGAGGGCCTGTACGCGTAGGTTTTCCTCTACCACGTAGCGGCAGCGCTTTTCTACTACCTCGCCCAGCTCGGCCTTGGCGGCGTCGATGTCGGCTAGGGTCGCGTCGCGCAGGCTCTTAATGGCCGGGTTGTGCTTTTGCAGAATCTCGACCCCCCTAGCGCACTCCTGGCGGCGGGTGTTGTACTCCGAGTCGCCGAGCGCGTGCTTCACGCCCGAGTTGCAGAGCACCAGGCGGCAGGCGCTGGTATCGAACGGAAAATACTTGTACTCCAGCGAGCGGCAGTCGAGTTCTACCACGTGGCCGGCGCGGCCGAAGAGGCTGGCAAACTGGTCCATGAGTCCGCACATTACCTTGGCGTACTCGTGCTCGGCCATCTGCGAGATGTGGGCCAGCGTCATGGTGTCGAGCTTGAGGCCCAGCAAGTTATTGAGGCCCCAGGCCACGCCGCACTCGGCGGCGGCCGACGACGACAAGCCCGCCCCGCTCGGAATATCGCCCCCGAAGGCGCAGTCGAAGCCCGGCACCACGGCGCCGCGCTTCAGCAGGCCGGCCACTACCCCTAGCTGGTAGTTGGCCCAGTGGCCGCCGGGCAGGGGCGCCATATCGGCCACGGCTACCTCGTAGGTGGCGTCGAAGTCGAGGGCCGCCAGCCGGATGCGGTCGGTGCCATTGAGGCGCAGCGCAAAGCGGATTTCCTTGTCGATAGCGGCCGGCAGCACCAGGCCGTCGTTGTAGTCGGTATGCTCCCCGATGAGGTTGATGCGGCCGGGGGCGCGCAGCAGCAAGTCGGGGGCGGCGCCAAAGCGCTGCTCAAAGGCGGAGGTAAGGGCAGGAGCGGTCATAAGTGGACGCAAAAGTGGCGCATATTCCTGGCATACGCAGTCGGGAAAATCGTCAAACAAGGGGGGCGCATCGATTAGCTCAACCTTTTTATGGGTATTGCAGTAAGCCAAGCCATGAATCTGCTAAGTAGCAGGGGTTCATATCTACTTCATTTTCTGATTATTCTCATGACTACTTCGCGACTCTCTCTGCTCATGCTATTCGCCGTGCTGGCTTCGACGCTCACGGGCTGCGCCGCTATCGGCGATATTTTCAAGGGCGGCATCTGGGTGGGCGCCATTGCCGTGTTTCTGGTCGTGGCCATCGTGTGGTGGCTGGTGAGCAAGATGAGCGGCGGCAGTGGCAGCGATGGCGGTACCACGGGTGGCACTTCAGCCTAACGGCCGGCACCGGCTTGCTGGGCCGGCGGCCGGCATGGCTACAAAAAAGGCGCGGCTCCCAATCCGGGGCCGCGCCTTTTTGTGCTTGTAGCGCCCGCTAGGCTTGCTCGCTGCGCTTGGTGGGCATGGTGCCGATGATGTGGTCCCAGAGGGTGCTGCTCACCCCAAAGGCCACCTCGTCCTGGCGGTAGTGGTGCTGGGCGTGGTGCGTCCACCACACTTTCAGGAAGTTCTTCGGCGGCGCGTACATGTGAATGGCATAGTGCACAAACAGATACATGGCGTAGCCAAACGTGAAACCCGACAAAATACCGAACGCCCAGGTGCCAAACACAAACCGAAAGATGAAAAACAGCAGCGACGCCACAAACACCGTCAGAATGGGCGGCATGGCCAGCCGGGTTTCGTCTTTGGGGTACTCGTGGTGCACACCGTGCATGGTGTACTGAAACTTGGCCCGCCCCGGCGTGGTGGCCGGAATGTGGTACACGTAGCGGTGCACTAAATATTCTACGAACGTGAACAGCAGCAGCCCGCCCAAAAAGAGCCCGAGCCCCGACAGCCCCGACACGAAGCCCTTGGTGATGCCATAGTATAAGCTCACCAGGGCGGTGGCGATAAAGATGCTGACCGGTAGCGCAATGTGCGTGTGCGAGAGCCGCTCCAGCACCGGGTTTTTGAAGAGCTGCGCCGAGCCTTTGTGCTTGGGCCGCACCGGCTGGGGCGCCGGCGCAACGGGAGTATCGGGAAGGGTAGCCATACGAAACCTAAAACGTGATTGCTAGCTGGTAAAACAGCTTATCTACAAAGTTACGCCCCGTCTGGTTCTGCCAAGGCCGGGGGCTAGGGCTGAAAGCCAGCCGCTTCGAGGGCGGCGGCCACCTCGGCCACCTTGCCGCCGGGGTGGCGCAGCCGCGCCTGGGCATAGAACCCCGCCCGGGCCTCCAGGGTTCGGGCCAGCCATTCGGCCAGGGCTTGCTGGGGCGTGGTGGCGGTGGCCGTGGCGGCTAGCAGCGGCCGGGTGGCGGCCTGGTTGCGGCGCACCAGGCGGCGCTTCAGCTCGGGCAGGCCCACATCGAGCCACAGCACAAAGCCCGAGGCGTGCAGCACCGCCAGGTTGTCGAAAAAGCAGGGCGTGCCGCCGCCGGTGGCCACCACCAGCGGCAGGCCCTGGCTAGCCACGGCCGCCAGCGCCACTGCCTCGCGCCGCCGAAAGCCATCTTCGCCCTCCCTGGCAAAAATCTCGGGTATCGTCTGGCCCGCGTCGGCCACAATGCGGTGGTCGAGGTCCAGAAACCCCCGGCCGTAGTAGGCGGCCAGTTGGCGGCCCAGCGTGGTTTTGCCCGAAGCCGGCAGGCCGATGAGGTAGAGATGATTCATCTTTTCAGGTAGCAATTACCAGGTAGCACTTATCAGTTGACAGGCATACCGGTGGCCCAGGAAAACAAATAGAACGACTGATAACTGATAAGTGCTACCTGTTAATTGATTCTGACGCGTGGGTCGAGCAGAGCATACAGCATATCGACGGCGATGTTGACCAGCACGAAAATAGCCGCTACGAAGAGCGTGGCGCCCATTACCACCGGAAAATCGAGGTTCTCGACGGCGCGCAGCGTGGTAGTGCCCAGGCCTTTCCAGTTGAAAATATATTCGATGAAAAACGCGCCCGCCATGAGCGAGGCTAGCCAGCCCGACACGGCCGTAACTACCGGGTTGAGGGCGTTGCGCAGGGCGTGGCGCCACACCGTGCGGCGGGGGCTCAGGCCCTTGGCCCGCGCCGTGCGGATGTAGTCTTGGCTCAGCACATCGAGCATGCTGGAGCGCGTGAGCTGCATAATGACGGCCAGCGGGCGCACCCCGAGCGCCACGGCGGGCAGCAGCAGGTTGCGCAGCACCAGGTGGCGCTGGGCGGTGAAGGGGTTGGTTTCGTAGAGCTGGCCGGTCAGGCTCAGGCCCGTCCAGTGGCTCCAGTAAAAGCCGAAGCTGACGGCGATAAGAATAGCCGCCACAAACGAGGGTACCGAAATGCCCAGCACCGAGGTAGTTACCAGCGCGCGGTCGAGCCACGACTGCGGCTTCAGCGCCGCCACTACCCCTAGCGCAATGCCCCCCACGGCCGCCAGCAGCATGGCCGCCAGGGCTAGCCACAGCGTGCCCGGAAAGCGGTCGAGCAAGAGGCTGAGCACGTCCTGGTTGCTCTGAAATGAGCGGCGCAAATACGGCCACTTCAGCACCAGCGCGCGCTGCTGGCCTAGCGGCAGCAAAGCCACGCCGCCGTAGCGGGCCACCCCGGCCGAGTCGCGCCGGTGCACCCCGAGCGGCGAGGCATCGTTAAGATACCCGAGCAGGCGGGTGGGCAGCGGCTGGTCGAGGCCCAGGTCGGCGTTGATGGCGGCCTTGGTGGCCAGGTCGGTGCGCTGGCCGGCCAGCAGCGCCGCCGGGTCGCCGGGCAGCACATTAAACAGGAAGAAAACCGCGCAGGCCACGCCCACCAGCACGAGCAGGCCCTGACCCAGGCGGCGCAGAAGAAAGGAAAGCATGAGAAGTAGTGCGGACTTTGTAGTCCGGACCTGAACGGTGGACGAACGGCGCGGGCGCGGACTACAAAGTCCGCGCCTACGCCCCTATTGCAACGCCTTCTCGACCTGATACAGGGCCGGAATGTCGTGGTAGTGGTACTTGGCCACCACGGTGCCGTTGTGCAGCACCAGCAGGCCGGGATTGGCCCGAATGACGGACTTGAGCACCGTGGCGTCGGCGAAGGCGTAGGGCGTGGCCAAGTTCACGTCGTGGCGGAAGGAGTCGAACTTGCCGGCCGCCGTGCTCGTGATGGTGAGTACGTCGATGTGCTTGCGCGATTTGCTGGCCTCCTCAAACAGCTTGTTGAACTCGGGGAAGCGCTCGCGGTCGGCCTTATTGGTATTCTGTACAATGAGAATCAGCTTGTTGCCGGTGAGCACCTGCTTGGTAATGTCGTTGCCCTCGGGGTCGGTGATGACGAAATCGGTGATGGCGGGCGTCGATTGCAGCGGGTTGAGCACCGTCATCGACTTGTATTGCCAGGTCGAGTCGGTCGGAAACTGCTCGGCCTCCAGCGTCTTGCCACCGCGCTCGAAGGTGTAGCGGTAGCGCGGCGCCTCGGCCGGCTTCATGAGCTGCGGAATGCTGTTGCCCACCTTGTAGGGCAGAAAGTCGAAATACGGCAAGTGCCCCAGCGCCCGCACCCCGATGCCAATGGCCAGGGCGCTGGCAAACGTCATGGCCATGAGGGCCGCCGTGCCGCGCAAAAACGAGTGCCGCAGGTGCTTCTGGTTGAAGAACACCACCAGCCAGAGCCCGAGCAAAAACAGGTCTTTCACGAACGACGTCCAGGGCTTAAGCTTGATGAAGTCGCCGAAGCAGCCGCAGTCCGTCACCTTGTTAAAGGCCGCCGAGTAGAAGGTGAGAAACGCGAAAAACACGAGCAGCGCCAGCAGCGCCAAGAGCGTTTGGCGCAGGTACCAGCGCAGCAGCAGCGCCACGCCCAGGATAACTTCGAGCGAGCTCAGGGCCACGCTCAGAAAGCGGCTGGCATTGTGCAGCGGGTCGAAGAGCCAGCTCAGCGCCGGCACATCGCCCGAAAATACTTCGAAATATTCTTCCAGCTTGTAGGCCGTGCCCACCGGGTCGTTGAGCTTAACGAGGCCCGAAAAAATAAACAGGATGCCCAGCAGCGCCCAGCATAAGCGGGTAACCTGGCGCATGGGTTGGGGAAGAGAAATCGGCATAGTTGTAAGGCAAAGGTCGTGGGGGCCGGCTAGCCCCTTACGGGCGCGGCGCGGGGCTGGCCGCTTCTTCGCGCAAAATGAGGGCAAACACGGCGTAGTTCAACATGTCGCGGTAGCCGCCCTCCACACTTTCGCTCACCAGGGCCGCCCCGCCAATATCTTCGAGCTGCTTGATGCGGTGCAACTTCATCAGAATGAGGTCGGTGATGCTGCTCACGCGCATCTGGCGCCAGGCCTCGCCGTAGTCGTGGTTTTTGGCCAGCAGCAGCTCGCGGTTCTGGGCGTTTTCGCGGTCGTAGGCAGCGGCTACCTCGGCGGTGGGCAGGTCGAGGGGCGCACTAGGGGGCAGGCGCAGCTGCATGAGCGCGATGAGGCAGTAGTTGATGATAGCCACAAACTCCTCGTCCACGCCATCGGCAATTTTTTGCGTGCCCGTCTCCTGAATAGTGCGGATGCGGCTGGCCTTGATAAAAAGCTGGTCCGTAACGGAGGGCAGGCGCAAAATGCGCCAGGCCGTGCCGTAGTCGTGGGTTTTGGCCAGAAACAGCTCGCGGCAGCGGCTCAAAATCAAGTCGTAGTGGTCGGGGGTTTGCAACGGAGAAAATCAGTAAGGAAGACCAGAAAGCAGCCGCGCTCTGCGCACCGCTGCGTAAACCGCTGCGCCCGCTGCGGGAAATGACGCCCGCGCCGGGAAATGGCGGCCAGGCCAGACGGCCCGGCAAGTTCGCCCGCAGCGCCGGATATTTAACCCACCGCGCTCGCTACCCCGCCCACCCACCCCGCCCTCATGCCCCTGCAAAATCCACAAAATCAACCCTTCACCAATGTATTGCGCAGCCCCCACGGCCGGCTGCTCGACCTGCGCCAGCCCCAGGTGATGGGCATTCTCAACGTCACGCCCGATTCGTTTTATCCCGGCTCGCGGCTAGGCCCGGCCGACGAGGCGGCCCTGCTGCACCGCGCCGAAGCCATGCTGGCCGCCGGCGCTGCCGCCCTCGACGTGGGCGGCTACAGCTCGCGCCCCGGCGCCGACGACATCAGCCCCGCCGAAGAAAAAAGCCGCCTGGTGCCCGCCCTGGCCGCCCTGCGCCGCGAGTTTCCGGAGGCCTTTATCTCGGCCGATACCTTCCGGGCCAGCGTGGCTGCCGAGGCCGTGGCCGCCGGCGCCGACCTCATCAACGACATTGGCGGCGGCACCCTCGACGCCGAGATGCTGGCCACCGTGGCTAGCCTGCGCGTGCCCTACTGCCTCATGCACCTCAAGGGCACGCCCCAAACCATGCGCGCGCTGGCCCACTACGACGAAGATATCGTGCTCACGCTCTTGCGGTTCTTCCGCGACCAGCTAGATGCCCTGCGCCAGGCCAACGGCGGGCTAGCCCTGCCCGACGTGCTGCTCGACCCCGGCTTTGGCTTTGCCAAAACGCCCACCCATAACCACGAGCTGCTGCGCCGCCTGCCCGAGCTGGCCCCGCTCGGCCACGGCCTGCTGGCGGGCCTCTCGCGCAAGGCTATGGTGTACAAGCCCCTAGGGCTAGGCCCCGAAACGGCCCTCAACGGCACCACCGCCCTGCACGTGCTGGCCCTGCAGGGCGGGGCGCGCCTGCTGCGCGTGCACGACGTAGCCGAAGCCCGGCAGACCATTGCCTTGGTGGGCGCCAGATGAAGTAAAAAATGGCTCACCTTGCCCACGGCGGCGCAAAGACCGTTCTTTGTTGTACCAACCGCCTGCTCCTTGCCGCTCCCTTTTCCCTTTTACTTCCTGCACCTCGGGCTAGCCGACGTGGCCGACGTGCTGCTCGTGACTTGGTTGCTGTATCAGCTCTACAAGCTGCTGCGCGGCTCGGTGGCCCTCAACGTTGCACTCGGCCTGCTGAGCTTGTACCTGGTGTATCTGGTGGTGAATGCGCTGGGGCTGGGGCTGCTCTCGGCCATTCTGGGGCAGTTTATGAGCGTGGGCGTGCTGGCGAGCATCATTCTGTTTCAGCAGGAAATCCGGCGGTTTTTGCTCAATGTGGGCAAGGTGGCGATGGAGGGCGGCGGCCCGCTAGGGTGGTGGCGGCGGCCCAGCCGGCCGGCCAGCGGCGCGCCCAGCGTGGCGGCTTTCGTAGAAGCGGCTAAGAGCCTGGCCGGCAAGGAAACCGGCGCGCTCATCTGCTTCACGCTCACCTCCGACCTCAGCTCCTACGCCGAGTCGGGCGACCGCCTCGACGCCGAGCCCAGCAAGCGCCTGCTGCTGGCCATCTTCAACAAGACCTCGCCCCTGCACGACGGCGCCGTGATAGTGGCCCAGGGCCGCCTGGTGGCCGCCCGCTGCATCTTGCCCGTGAGCCAAAACCCCGAGGTGCCCGCCGCGCTGGGCCTGCGCCACCGCGCCGCGCTGGGCCTCACCGAAGCCAGCGACGCGGTGGTGCTGGTAGTGAGCGAAGAAACCGGCCAGATGAGCCTGGTGCGCCACGGCGAAATTCACCGGGGCCTGGCCGCCGCCGAGCTCAAAACCCGCTTGCAGGAGTGGCTGCTGGTCGCGCCCACGCGGCCTAAGCCTGCGGCTGCCGGGTAGAAGAAACCAGCTGCGCGGGTAGCAGAAAGCTAGGCCCCCCGTAGCTGGCAGCGGGTTGAAGCGTGAGCTGCCCGGCGAGGCCGCTGGCGTGCAGCTCGCGACGCAGGGCAGCCGACATCCCGCACCAATAGAGCTGCGTGCCAGCTCGCTGGCTGGCGGCGGTGGCACGCAGGATGGCCTGCTGGCCCAGCTGGCTGAGCTCGTGCAGCAGCTGGCTGTCTACCCAGGCCTGGGTGGGGTGGCGCTCCAGCAGCTGTTGCACGGTTTGCAGCAGGTGCGCGGCATCGGCCGCGCTGGTGCAGCTGCCGCGCAGGCTCAAGCCCGCGCATTGGCGGTAGGTACCCAGGTGAATGGTAAGGGTACGCGTGGGGAGGATAAGGAGGAAGAAGGCGTCATTCATAGCGAGGAAAGAGAGCGATGCCGCAAATGTACAGGTGTAAATCAGTTGGTTACTAGGATACGAGGCGGATTTCCGCTACGTATTTATACCTGTTTTCTACCTTGGATAACGTTCAGCGCCGCCAGCTATTGCAACAACTATATAGCTCAGCTACGTATTTTTTTAAGAGTTGCGGGATTTCGCGCGCATTACCGGGGAAAACCCGCAGAGGTGCTCCGTATTACTCGGTAATTATGTTGTGAATTAGGCATTTATTAGTAATAAAGCCAGACTTAGTGGGCTATTTAGTTGTTGCAAGTGCCTAGCAGGTTTACTCCCTTTATCCTTTTCATTTTACTTCTCCCTGTTCTACTATGAAACCGACCCTGAGCTCCCAGCCCCTGGCCACTGCGCCGCCCCTACCATTCAAAACCCGCCCGGCCGCCCGCATCGGCGATGGCAGCCGCACCAGCCGCCGGGGCTTTGCCAGCATGGACCCCGCCGAGCAGCGTCGCATTGCCAGCGAAGGCGGCAAAGCCTCGCACGCCAGCGGCCAAGGCCACAAGTGGACGGCCGAAGAAGCCCGCGCCGCCGGCCGCAAAGGCGGCCTCACCAGCCGCCGGGGGCCTAGCCGACCCGCTGAAACCAAAGCCAGCGCGAAAGCGGCCAAGTAGCTGCCCCGCCTGCTAGCCCACGCAGCACCAAGCCCGGCTTCTCTCTGCACTGCTATGAAGGAGCCGGGCTTAGTGCTGCCTAGTCAGCTAAGGCGGGGCTAGTCAAGCAGGCCCTGCGTCACGGCCAGGCGAATGAGCGCGGCCGTGTTTTTGGTCTGGGTTTTTTCCAGAATGTTCTGGCGATGGGTTTCGATGGTGCGCTTGCTGGTAAACAGCTTTTCGGCTATCTCATTGGTAGTAAGACCTTCGGCTAGCAGCTGAAGCACCTCGCTCTCGCGGCGCGAGAGGCGGCTGGCCTTGGTAGTTTCGTCGGGCTCGTCGTCTTTGGCCAGTACCTTGCGCAGCATATTCAGGCCCAGGTCGCTGCACAAAAACTGCCGCCCCGAAATAACCATCTGAATGGCCACCAGAATCTCGTCTTTCTCGGCGCTCTTAAGCACGTAGCCCGAGGCCCCGGCATCGAAGAGCTGGCCGATGTAGCGCTCGTGGGCCAGCATGCTCAGGATGAGCACGCGCACCTGCGGATACTCGGCGCGCAGGCGCAGGGTGGTGGCTAGCCCGTCGAGTACCGGCATGTTGGCGTCGAGCAGCACCACGTCGGCCGGCGTGGTGGGCAGGCGGTCGAGCAGTTCCTGTCCGTTGCTGGCCTCGCCCACTATCGTAATGTTGGGCTCATGGGTGAGCAGTGCCCGCAGGCCATCGCGGACGATGGTGTGGTCGTCGACTAAAAAAATTCGGCTCATAGCGGTGAAGAAGTAGAGTGAAGCCTATTCTACGGTAAACCGGCAGGGAATAGCTAACCTCCTGGTTTTCCGAAGTTCCGGCGCCGCGCTTACTTCAGCACGCCTAGCTCCTTGCCTACTTTGGTGAAGGCCGCCACGGCCTTTTCGAGCTGCGGGCGGGTGTGGGCCGCGCTCAGCTGCACCCGGATGCGGGCCTTGCCCTGTGGCACTACGGGGTAGTAAAAGCCCACCACGTAGATACCTTCGTCGAGCATGCGGGCCGCAAAGTTCTGGGCCAGCTTGGCATCGTAGAGCATGACGGGCACGATGGGGTGCTCGCCGGGCGTGATGTCGAAGCCGGCGGCCGTCATTTGCGCGCGGAAGTACTTGGTATTTTCTTCGAGCTGGTCGCGCAGGGTAGTGCTTTCGGTCAGCAGCTCCAGCACGCGCAGGCTGGCCCCCACAATGGCCGGCGCCAGGGTATTCGAGAACAGATACGGCCGCGAGCGCTGGCGCAGGATTTCGATAATCTCCTTGCGGCCGCTCGTGAAGCCGCCCATCGCACCGCCCAGCGCCTTGCCCAGCGTGCCGGTAATGATGTCGACGCGGCCCATCACGTTGCGGTACTCGTGGGTGCCGCGGCCGGTTCTGCCCAAAAAGCCCATCGAGTGGCACTCGTCTATCATCACCAGCGCGTCGTACTGGTCGGCCAGGTCGCAGATTTTATCTAATTGCGCAATGGTGCCGTCCATCGAAAACGAGCCATCGGTGACGATGATGCGGTGGCGCATGCCGGCGGCCACGGCGTCCTGGAGCTGCTTTTCCAGGTCGGCCATGTCGTTGTGGGTGTAGCGGTAGCGCTTGGCCTTGCATAGGCGCACGCCGTCGATGATGCTGGCGTGGTTGAGGGCGTCGCTGATAATGGCATCGCGCTCGTCAAACAGCGGCTCAAACACGCCGCCGTTGGCGTCGAAAGCCGCCGCGTAGAGAATGGTATCCTCGGTGCCCAGAAACTCGGCTAGCTTGGCTTCGAGCGCCTTGTGAATATCCTGGGTGCCGCAGATGAAGCGCACCGACGACAGGCCGTAGCCGTGCGAGTCGATGGTTTCTTTAGCTGCCTTCACCACCTCAGGGTGCGAGCTGAGGCCCAGGTAGTTATTGGCGCAGAAGTTGAGTACCTCGCCCGCCTCCTGGGTGTCGATTTCGGCGCCCTGGGGCGAGGTTATCACGCGCTCTTTCTTATAGAGGCCCGCGTCTTTAATTTCTTGAAGTTGGTGCTGAAGGTCAGCCTGCAGGGTGCCGTACATGGGTGGTAGGGGAGGGGAGTAGTCGGTTAGAGAAAAGAACCGAATAGACGTCGGGAGTAAAAATCGGTAGGTAGCCAGGCATACTTCTGTTGCATAGCGGTTGTTTTCACACCGCGTACTAGCGTGCCCAGGCTTGCATAATCGCATAGCAGGCTGGAGACGACTAGTTCGGTGCTGTCCATAAAGGTCAACACCGTGTAGCTGTAATCGTCACTAGCAGCGCGGTTTTGAAGCGAATGATAAAAAGTAAGCTGTACTACGTCTGCCAGCGCAAATTTGAGGTGAAATACCCGGTTGTCATAAAATGCCATCCTTTGTGCCTTGTCAAAAACAAGAACGGCGCGGCCATCGTGCCACCAATACGTCAAGAATAAGCGCACGGCGGGAAATTGCCACCAGGCAACGCGAAGGATGAGCGTAGCCAACAAAAAGGCGAGAAGCGGCGCTTGCAGCGTTACAAGCGTGGCTCCGGCTCCTATTACCAGACTTAAGCCAAAAGTGGTCTGGAACAGCGTCCAGAGCAGGCTTGGCACCCGCCAGCCATCGTAGGCAAACCGCACAACGGGCCGAGCCAGCTTTTTAGCCTGAAAGTGCTCGTGCGCACTAAGGGCCAGCGGCAGGCCTACTATAAACAGTAGCAGCCCAATTATCGCAACGGTATTCTCACTCATAAAACCTGGCCTTATAAGCGCCAGCTTAAGTATCGTCTCACCGCTTCTAGGATTACCGCCGGCTACCGGAGCTTGCCGCGCGCGGCAAAAAACGCCTGCACGCCGGCCCGGCCACTGGCCATGAGCTGCTGCTTTTGCGCAGCGGAAATCCGCTTAATCTTCGGGCCGAACCCCAGGAAATTGATGCTGATGGTGCGCTGCCAGTCGGCCGCCTGCATGGGATTGAGGTTTTCGAGGGCCACGGTGTAGAGGGCGCCCACGTAGGAATTGAAGTCGGTAACGGCGTAGGGGGCGAGCTGCTGGCGGCCGGTGGCGGCGGTGTCGCAGGCAATCTGCTCGGCGCGGTCGAGGCGCAGGCCCAGCGTTTCGGGGTTGTAGACGTGGCCGCGCGCATCGGGCCGGGCGGTGGCGGCGAGGCTAGCCGGCAGGTAGCGCGGGTAGTCAAAGAGGTCGATGGGATAATTAGCCAGCAGGCCGCCATCGACGAGCACCTGCACCGATTGGCCGGGCGCCGGCTGGCCGGTGATGACGTTGTTCTGGGCATCGAGCAGCACGGCCCGGAAATAGAGCGGAATGCTCATGCTGATGCGCACGGCGTCGGCCACGCGCATGGTGGGGTTGGTTTCGTAGCTGAACACCTGCGTGCGCTGGGTGGTGAGGTTGGTGCCGGTAGTGTAGAGGTCGCGGAAGTGGCCGGGCTGCGCCAGGGCCAGAGCGTGCAGCTCGCCTAGGGTGAGGCCGGGCCGCTGGGTTTTGCGGGCCACCAGCTCGCTGAGGTAGCGCGCAAACTCGTCGCCCCGGTACCAGCCGTACTGCTTCACCAGCCGGTGCGTGCCGCCGAGGAAGATGAACCGACCGTCGTTGAGGCGCTGCACGGGCGTGGCGTTCACCACGTTGATAATCTCCTGGGCCGAGTAGCCCACCGCCAGCAGCGCCGCCTGAATAGCGCCCGCCGAAGTGCCGCCCACCCGCTCGATGCGGGCCAGCACGCCCCGGCTTTC
This sequence comes from Hymenobacter sp. BRD128, assembly GCF_013256625.1. NCBI lineage: Bacteria > Pseudomonadati > Bacteroidota > Cytophagia > Cytophagales > Hymenobacteraceae > Hymenobacter > Hymenobacter sp. BRD128. The sequence goes on along the minus strand of NZ_CP053908.1, from coordinate 3,770,693 downwards.
CAGCTCCTGCAATGCCCCGCCGTAGGCAATGCCCCGGATGCCGCCGCCCTTCATAATGAGGTTGCGGTAGGGCGAAGGCGGGGCCTGTGCAAAGCCAGGCTGAGAGTTGCCAAGAGAGGTCAAAAGCGTGAGGATAAAGAGTAGACACCTGGTCATAGACCGGAAAGATACACGGGGCGATAGTCCGCGTTGCACGCGGCCTCAAACCCCAGCCCTGGCCCTGGCCGTATCTTTGCGGCACGCGCTATCCCACCCCCTCCCTCACCCGTTTTTGTATTTCATGGAAACCACGCCCGGCGATACTGCCACCCCCCGAACACCCGGAACCGTCCTCGTTATTGGCGCCTGCGGCCAGCTTGGTCTGGAGCTGACCGCTGCCCTGCGCCAACGCTACGCGCCCGAAGCAGTGGTGGCCGCCGATGTGCGCCCGCCTAAAGACCCAGCGGCCCTAGCCGGCGGCCCATTCGAGCTGCTCGACGTGCTAGACAAGCCGCGCCTTGAAGCCCTAGTGCAGCAGTATCGGCCGGTGCAGATATATCACCTCGCGGCCTTGCTCTCCGCCACCGCTGAGAAAGACCCGATGTTTGCCTGGAAGCTTAATATGGATGGCCTGCTGAACGTGCTGAACCTGGCCGTGCAGTACCGGGTGCCGCAGGTGTACTGGCCCAGCTCCATTGCCGTGTTTGGCCCCGACACGCCCCGCGCGCGCACCCCGCAGGTCACGGTAATGAACCCCAACACGGTGTACGGCATCAGCAAGCTGGCCGGCGAGCAGTGGTGCGAGTGGTACCACCGCCACCACGGCCTCGACGTGCGCAGCCTGCGCTACCCCGGCCTCATTGGCTATAAGAGCCTGCCCGGCGGCGGCACCACCGACTACGCCGTGGACATCTACCACAAGGCCGTGGCCGGCGAGGACTTCGAGTGCTTCCTCAAGCCCGATACCTACCTGCCCATGATGTACATGCCCGACGCCCTAAAGGCCACGCTCGACCTCATGCACGCCCCGGCCGAAAGCATCAAGGTACGCACCAGCTACAACCTGGGCGCCATGAGCTTCTCGCCCCAGGAAATCACGGCCAGCATCCGGCAGGAAATGCCGGGCTTCCACGTCACCTACAAGCCCGATGGCCGCCAGGCCATTGCCGACTCGTGGCCGGCTAGCATCGACGACACCGCCGCCCGCCAGGACTGGGGCTGGGTGCCCGGCTACGACCTGGCCAGGATGACCCACGACATGCTGGCCCACCTGCGCGAGCCGGTAGAGGCCTAGCGACATCGGCTAATCCAAGTCATCACGCCGGCATTTCGGCCCGGAGCTGGGTCAGAATTTCTGCCCAGTTTTCGAGATACAGCATGTGGCCCTGGCCGGGCAGCAGGTGCAGCCGGGCGCCCACAATGCGGCTAGCCAAGTACGGAATATTGCTGGGCGCCCACACGCCATCGGCCGCGCCGTGCCAGAGCGTGGTGGGCGCCCGAATGGCTTCGATGCGAAAGCCCGGCGGCCGGCACCACGCCTGGGCATCGTCGTAGACGCCCCGGCCGGCGTGGGCAAAGCCCTGCCTAGCCGCATCGCGCAGCAGCGCCCGAAACTCCTGCGTCACCCGGCGCTCGGCGGGGCGCAGGAGGCAGATAAACCCGGCGATGGTGCGGTCGGGGTGGCGCGCCCACTGCCGGCTCAGCCACAAGAAGGTAGTGCGGTTCAGCCACGGAAAGCCGAGCTGGCCCCAGCGCAGAAATTTCCAGGTGGGGGAGAGGTGCTGGTAGCAGGCCGGCTCGCCCAGCGGCAGGCAGGTGCTCAGCAGGTGCACCGCCGCCACGCGCGCCGGGTAGAGCGCGGCCAGCGCCTGCGCGTGCACGCCGCCCACCGACCAGCCCAGCACGCCCACCGGCCCGGCGATGCCCAGCGCGTCGAGCACCGCCACGGTTTCGGCGGCAAACGTGGCAAACGTGTGGCGGCGGTACACGTCGCTCTGGCCCACGCCGGGCCGGTCGAGCGCCAATACCTGCAAGCCCAGGCTAGCCAGCAGCACCGGGGCGGGCGGCAGCTCGAGGCTGCTGGAGCCGAAGCCGTGGTGAAACACCGCCACCGGGTGGCTAGGGTCGCCGTAGCGCGTGAGGCCCAGGCGGCGGCCGTCGGGCAGGCGCACGGTGAGGGGCACGGGCCGGCCAAGCATGTCGGGAGTACTGCCGCTAGGGTCGGGCATGGGAACAAGGGGCTAGGCTACTGGCTGCCCAGCCGCCGTGGCCAGCCCAGCAGCCGCGAGGTGAGCAGCGGTACTCCAAACGTAGCAATCGTGAGCACCGTGAGGCCCGCATCGGCGAGGTCGCTGTCGAGAAAGTCGCTGACCGGGTGGCCCGGCGCGAAGTGTTCGAGCAGCGACAGCAGCAGCTTGAGCCCCAGCACACCGATGACCACAAAAGCCGAGGTTTCGAGAAAGGGGTATTTGCCCATCAGCCCCACAAAGGCCTGCGCCACCAGCCGCATGGCCAGGATGCCGATGAATACGCCCACTATAATGAGGATGAGATTGTTGCTAAACGCCACCACCGCAAACACGTTGTCAATGGAAAAAGCCACATCCATCAGCTCAATCACTGCCACGGTGGCCCAGAAGGGGCCGAGCAGCCCGATGGTGCTGCGGTAGAGCCAGCTCTTCTGCTTATCGGGTGACTCGTCTTCCTCGGTCTTAGTAGTGCGGAAGTAATTGAAGCACAGATAAAGTAAGTAAAGGCCCCCAGCGGCTTCAGAAACCAAAAGCCTACCAAGTAGGAGGCAAATACCAGGCACAACCCCCGAAACAAGTAGGCCCCAAAAATGCCGTAGCGCAGTGCCTGCTTGCGCTGGGCGGCGGGCAGGTCGCCCACCAGCGTGGCGAGCACGGCGGCATTATCCACCGAAAGCAGGCTCTCGATGATTATCAAATTTCCCACCACGGCCAGCGAAGGCAGTGGGTGGTCAAGAATATCCTGCAACTGGACGTACATAAAACAAGCGCGCAAAATTTAGAGGAAGGAAAGAATCGCTATTGCGCAACCAATACCAATTTTGTGGTCCAGCTTCCTCTTTTTAGCGTAAACGGCCCCAAAACTGCGACAAAATCCCGGCATCTACGCATGATAGTCAACCCCATTCCCACCGGCTGGCAGATAATCTACCAACAAGCCCACGCTTTGTTAGCAACGCAGCTGGCTTGGCACTGGCCGCCTTTTCTGGCCCCCGACCGCTGGGTGGGCCTGCTGGCGGCCACCGCGCAGCATGACGATGAGCAGGATGCCTGGCACGGGCGCGGCGGCCACCACGGCCTCACGCCGGCCGGCGCCCCGGCCAATTTCACGCAGCAGGCTTTTTCTATCGAGCAGGCTACGAAGGTGTTGCACGCGGCGCGCTTTCAGGGGCGCTGGCGCAGCCTGCTCACGAGCATGCACCTGAGCACCCTGTACGAGTCGCTACGCGGCAGCAGTGCCGAAATTACCAGCTTTCTCGACGAGCTGCGCGCGCGCCAGGAGCGCTGGCTCAAGGAGTTGAGTTTGACCAAGGCCCAGGCGGCCCAGGCCTACGACCTGCTGCACTGGTGCGACCGGCTGTCGCTCATCCTGTGCCGCAATGAGGTGCCTGAGATGGGCCGCGCCGTCGAAATTTATCCCGACCCGCTGGGCAACGGCCACCGCACGGCGCACCTGGTGCGGCAGCCGGCCGGGCCGGGCACGCCCCTAGTGGTAAGCCCCTGGCCTTTTGTGGCTAAAGAATTGACAGTAAGTGTAGAAGCCAAGATATTGCACCAGTTGCAGTTTCGCGACGATGCCGAGCTGGCCACTGCCCTGCACTACTGCCCCACCCAGACGCGGAGCTGGACGCTGCACGCGGGCTAGCCGAATTTATTCGGGCACTTTTCGGGCAAAATGTTGCGCCGCCCGTATGGAGGCTAGTACTTCGTGCCGGGCAGCAGCTACCTAGCCGCTAGCCGGTACCCCAACAGCTACCTGGATGGCGCGCTATCAGTTTTCCGACATTCTTTCGCTGGTCAAAGCCACGGCTACCGAATTCAGCAACAACAACGCCTTTCGCCACGCGGCGGCGCTGTCGTACTACACCATTTTCTCGCTGCCGCCGCTGCTGCTCATCGTCATTACGTTGGCCAGCGCCGTGTATGGCGGCGAGGCGCTCACTGGGCAGATTTACGGCCAAATAAAGGGGCTGGTGGGCGCCGACGCAGCCGCTTTTTTGCAAGAAAGCATTGCCAAGTTCACTTTACAGCAGAAGGGCGGGCTAGCCACCACCATCGGCGTGGGTACGCTCATTTTTGCGGCCACCACCTTTTTCGTGACGCTGCAAGACAGCATCAACGACATCTGGAACCTCAAGGTGAAGACCGAGGGCATTGGCATTGGGCAGTACCTGCGGCAGCGCGTGCTCTCGTTCGGCCTTATCCTGAGCGTGGCTTTGCTGTTGCTTACTTCCTTCGTAGTGAGCGCGTTGCTGAGCGTATTTACCGGCTATTTGCAGCGGCTACTGCCCGATGTGGGGCTCATCGCCATCAAGCTGGTCGATGTGAGTTTGTCGCTGGTGGTGACGACGCTGCTCTTCGGGATGATATACCGGTTCTTGCCCGATGCCATTATCCGCTGGCGCGACGTGGGCATCGGGGCTTTCATCACGGCGGTGCTGTTTATCCTGGGTAAATATCTGATTTCCTTTTACATATCTAAATCAGACCCTGGCTCGGCATTTGGGGCGGCGGGCTCGGCCATTGTGCTGCTGGTCTGGATTTATTATTCCTCGCTCATCCTATTTTTCGGCGCCGAGTTTACCCAGGAGTTTGCCGATGCCTATGGGCAGAAGGTGCAGCCCCGCTCCTACGCCGTGCGCGTCGAATTAAAGGAAGTGCCGGCCGGCGAATCGGCCACCGAAAAAGCTACCGGTCGCCCACCGAGCACCGGCAGCTGGCGCGGGTAGAGCTGCCTGAATGCTCCAAAAGTCAGATTTTTGACACGGTAAAAAAGCCAGCGACGCAGCTTAATCAATTATTCATCAACTAATTGTGTATGGCCGGTGTGTGGGAAAATACATCGGAAAGTGCCTGATTTAGTGTCTGACTGTCAAACAATTAACTTTGCAACTGCATAGGAGATGCCCTGCATCTTTGTGAAAGCAGCCAACCATTTCCCTGGCAGCTTTTGCGAATGCGTATTCACTTACTACTGTGGGGGTTGCTAAGTCTGGTAGTTGGGCCAGGGTTTGCCCAGCAGCCGGTTTTGCCTGGTGCTCCGCAGCCACCCCAGCCGCTGCCCGCTAGCCCGGAGAGCCCTGCCCGCCTGGCTACTGCGTTGCCATCGGCCATAGTCATCGGTCATTCGGAAGTTATTGGGCAGCTATACAGTATAGAAACCGTTGGGGGCACGCAGTTTAGCGGCACGCTCCGCGCCAGCACCGACCAAACGCTGACCTTCGAAACCAAGGAATTGGGCCTGGTTACGGTGCAGCGGGCCAGCGTGCGGCAGCTCATGTCGCAGACGCCCGAGCAGGCCCGGCGGGGCTTCGATTACGTGGGCAACGGCACACGCATGTTCATTGCCCCTACGGCCCGCAACCTGTACCAAGGCGAAGGTTACGTGCAGGCGCTCAACGTGTTTCTGCTAGGAGTCAATTACGGCCTGACCGATAATATTTCGCTGGGGCTGCTAGTGCCCGTAATCCCGTTTTTTGGCGTTCCGGCCATCGCCATCACGCCCAAAGCCAGCGTGCCGGTGAGCAATAACTTTCGTGTAGGCGCGGGGGTGCTCTACGGTTTTGCTACGGGTGTAGGCGGCGGCAGTGGCAGCGCCGGCGTGGGCTATGGCCTGGCTACCTATGGCTCGGCCGATACCAACGTGACCTTCGGCCTGGGCTATGGCTTTGGTAGCGACGGCATTGGCAACTCACCAGTGGGCGTTTTCGGGGCCAACGTGCGGGTGTCGCGCCTGTTTTCGGTGGTCAACGAAACGTATATCACCAGCTTTGATGGCAGCGGCGGCATTGCCGGGCTGGCAGGCCTCCGCTACGCCTCGCCGCGCTTTAGCGGCAGCCTGGGGGCATTGTATTACAACTCGCGGAACGACAGTGGCATCTATCCGGCCTACCTGGATGTAGCGTACCGCTTTGGCAAAACCAAGCTGCGGTAGGCTAGCAGTAGTTTCGTAGCATGAAGCAACTCGTTTTAGTGGCTAGCTTGTGGCTCCTTGCCGCAGGCCCGGCCGCCCTAGCCGCATCGCTAGCCCTCGCCGACACGGTAGCCGGCCAAACTCAGCTAGCCCGGAGCCTGGCAGGCGAGGCCTGCCAGCAGCTGGCGGCTGGGCCTAGCACGGCCACGCTGAGTCCGGTACAGGCGCAGGCTGCCTTTGAGCAAGTACTCTCCCAAACCATCGAAAAGCGAGTGGCCACCATCCGGCAAGTAGCCGCCCAAGCTAAGGTGGCCGGGGCCTACGAGCAGCTACGCGCCTACCTGCCAACTGCCGTGGCCGTGCAGCTCATCCGGGCCTGCCCGGCAGCTACGCAGCTCTACAACCGATTCAGGCAGACGGCCGCCGGTGAGGACGAGTTTATCAAGGCGTGGGGCGACGAGCTGTGCCAGCGGCTAGCCGCTTTGCAAACCGCCGGGGCTTTCAAAGGCAAGTCATCGGCCGAGCGCGTCGAGCTTTTTCACCAAGAATTCAATGCCTCCCTCATCAGGCGCGGCCCACAGATTATGCAGTTATACGGGCCCAACGGTAATAGCCAGCCGGTGATAGAGCGGCTAGCCGGCCGCGTCACGGAAGACATGCAGCAAAATTGCCTGTCAACGCTTATGCTCTTAAAAGATACCAAGTGATACCACACAAAACCCCCGCTGCCAGGCCGGCAGCGGGGGTTTTGTGTAATAAGCGCGCGGGCTACGCTGCTTCTGCCTTCTCCTTGTTGGCGAGCTGCCCGCAGGCGGCATCAATGTCCTTGCCCCGGCTGCGGCGGATGTTGGTTTGCACGCCGCGGTCGGCCAGATACTTGTGAAAGGCCGTGATTTTATCGGCCTCCGCGTTCTGGTAAGCCGCGTTTTCGATGGGGTTATACTCGATGAGGTTAATCTTGCAGGGCAGCCACTTCGAGATGGTGTAGAGCTCGGCGGCATCCTCCAGGCCATCGTTAAAGTTCTCGAACACAATGTATTCGTAGGTGACTTTGCGGCCGGTTTTCTGGTGGTAGTATTGCAGCGCGTCCTTGAGGGCCGCCAGCGAGTTGGCCTCGTTGATGGGCATAATCTCGTTGCGCTTCGTGTCGTTGGGCGCGTGCAGGCTCAGGGCGAGGTTGGCCTTCACGTCATCATCAGCCAGCTTCTTTATCATCTTGGCGATGCCGGCCGTGCTGATGGTGATGCGGCGCGGGGCCATGTTCAGGCCGTCGGGGGCGGTGATGCGGCGCACGCTTTCTACCACGTTGGCGTAGTTGAGTAGCGGCTCGCCCATGCCCATGTACACGATGTTGGTGAGCGGCGTGCCGTACTGGGCCTCGCACTGCTCCCGAATGCGCACCACTTGGTCGTAAATCTCGGCCGCGTCGAGGTTGCGCTTGCGGTCCATGTAGCCGGTGGCGCAAAACTTACACGTGAGCGAGCAGCCCACCTGGCTGCTGATGCAGGCCGTCATGCGCGTGTCGTGCGGAATGAGCACGCCCTCCACAATGTTGCCATCGTGCAGCCGGAAAGCCGACTTAATAGTGCCGTCATTGCTGAGCTGCTGGTTTTGCACGGCCACGCCGTTTATCACGAAGTGGCGGGCTAGCAACTCGCGGGTGCTCAGCGAGATGTTGTTCATTTCCTCAAACGAGCCGGCCGTGTTCTTCCACAGCCACTCCGTCACCTGCTTGGCGCGGAACGGCTTTTCACCATGCTCCACCATAAACGCCTTGAGGTCGTCGGGCGAGGTTTTGCGGATGTCGCGTTTAGCGGGGGCGAGTTCGAGTTCCAGTAACATAGGGCAAAGATACAAACAGCCAACGCGTTGGGTTCCCACTACTACCTGCTTTGGTTAATTGTATAAATGTCTCGGCGGCTAGCGAGGTGTCAACCCAGGCTTACGTGGACTAGGAGCCGTGATGGCGAAGTTAACCGGTGCGGTGAAGCTCACGGCCACTGGTTCCCCTTTGTTGATACCAGGCTCAAACCGTGGTAGCTGGCGAACCGCCCACACCACTGCCGAATCGCAGTCGGGCCGGAGACCTTTAACAATTGCCACGTGTTGCTCCTGACCGTCAGCAGCTACCACAAATGTGACGAATATGCGGCCTTGTACCTGCTCGCGCAATGCATCGGGCGGATAAACGACGTGTTGCTGAATAGCTTTCACTATCCCTGCCATGCTATTGTCGCCAGGCAAATGAGGCATTTGCTCCACGTAAGCATACACTTTGGCTGGCATAGCAGCAGTTTGCGCCGCCACTGGTTGTATAACGAAAAATGCAGCGCAATATGACAGAGCTAGTCGAAGGGAATTTTGTAAAAATGGGCCCATGCGAGTAAGAGAATAAAGATTTGATAAAAGTATACTTCCTTAGCAAAAAGCAAACTGGCATGAATTGCTGCTCGCTGTGGCGTTGAATAAAATTTCGGCAAAACCGGCCTGATTCAACCAACGCTCATAATTCGCCGCCTACCTTCGCCACTGTAAACTTTAGGGGTGCTTTGCGCGAGCAAGGCTGAGACGATACCCTCCGAACCTGAACCAGGTAATGCTGGCGAAGGGAAAAGTACTGGACCGCTTTGCGGCTGCCTTACGGGGCTAGCCGTGGCTGGCGCCGCCTATTGTTTATGGACTTCCCATTGTCTCAACTAGTGCTAGTTGCATGGTTTGCTACGTAAACAATTCGGCCCACGAAGCCACTGAAAACCAGCCGCTCGCTGACCTCTTGGCCGCGCTGGACCAGGTCCAGACGCGCGGCCTCGCCGTGGCTGTGAACGACCAGGTGGTGCCCCGCACCGAGTGGGCCAGCCACGCCGTGCAGCCCCACGACCGCATTCTGCTTATTCGCGCCACTCAGGGGGGGTAGGCGTGGGCCGACCTCTCTTTTCCTACCCCATCCCATCGAGATGAAAAAGAAAGACCAAGCCCCTCAGCAGACGCTGGTGGAGCGCCAGCCCCTCACCGGCTCGCGCAAGATTTACGTGCCGGGCAAGCTACACCCCAATATCCGGGTGGCGATGCGTGAAATTGCGCTGGCCGACACCGAGCGCAAGTTCGATTTCGGCTTTCCGTCGGAGCAGAACCCGCCCGTGACGGTGTACGACACCAGCGGCCCCTACACCGACCCGAATGTCGAAATTGACCTGAAAAAAGGCCTGCCGCGCCTGCGCGAAAGCTGGATTCTGGAGCGCGGCGACGTGGAGCAGTTAGCCGGCACCACCTCCGACTACGGCCAGCAGCGCGCCGCCGACGCCAGTCTCGACCACCTGCGCTTCGAGCACATTGCGGCCCCGCTGCGCGCCAGGGCCGGCGCCAACGTGAGCCAGATGCACTACGCCAAAAAGGGCATCATCACGCCCGAGATGGAGTACATCGCCATCCGCGAAAACCAGCGCTTCGACGAGCTGCCCCAGGACGACCCGCTACGCACCCAGCACCGCGGCCACAGCTTCGGGGCCAACACGCCGGAGGACCATATCACGGCCGAGTTTGTGCGCCAGGAAGTGGCCGCCGGCCGGGCTGTTATTCCGTCGAACATCAATCACCCGGAGAGCGAGCCCATGATTATCGGGCGCAATTTCCTGGTGAAAATCAATACTAACATCGGTAACTCGGCCGTGACCTCAAGTATTGAGGAGGAGGTAGATAAGGCCGTGTGGAGCTGCCGCTGGGGCGGCGACACGCTCATGGACCTCAGCACCGGTAAGAACATCCACGAAACCCGCGAGTGGATTATCCGCAACTGCCCGGTGCCGGTGGGTACGGTGCCCATCTACCAGGCGCTGGAAAAGGTAAACGGCAAAGCCGAGGACCTCACCTGGGAGCTGTTTCGCGATACGCTCATCGAGCAGGCCGAGCAGGGCGTGGATTACTTCACCATCCACGCGGGCGTGCTGCTGCGCTACGTGCCGATGACCGCCAAGCGGGTGACGGGCATCGTGTCGCGCGGCGGCTCCATTATGGCCAAGTGGTGCCTAGCGCACCATAAGGAGAGCTTCCTCTATACCCACTTCGAGGAGATTTGCGAGATTATGAAGGCCTACGACGTGGCCTTCTCGCTGGGCGACGGCCTGCGCCCTGGCTCCATCGCCGATGCCAACGACGAGGCCCAGTTTGCCGAGCTGGAAACGTTGGGCGAGCTGACCAAAATTGCCTGGAAGCACGACGTGCAGGTGATGATAGAAGGCCCCGGCCATGTGCCCATGCACCTCATCAAGGAGAACATGGACAAGCAACTGAAGGAGTGCCACGAGGCGCCGTTCTACACGCTGGGGCCGCTCACGACGGACATTGCGCCCGGCTACGACCACATTACGTCGGCCATCGGGGCGGCCATGATAGGCTGGTTTGGCACCGCCATGCTCTGCTACGTGACGCCCAAGGAGCACCTGGGCCTGCCCAACAAGCAGGATGTGAAGGACGGCGTAATCGCCTACAAAATCGCGGCCCACGCCGCCGACCTTGCCAAGGGCCACCCCGGCGCGCAGTACCGCGACAACGCCCTGAGTAAGGCCCGCTTCGAGTTCCGGTGGGAAGACCAATTCAACCTCAGCCTCGACCCCGACACCGCCCGCGAGTATCACGACGAAACCCTACCCGCCGAAGGCGCCAAGGTGGCGCACTTCTGCTCAATGTGCGGCCCGCACTTCTGCTCCATGAAAATCACGCAGGAAGTGCGCGACTACGCGGCTACGCAGGAAATGACGGCGGCCCAAGTGCTAGCGGAGGGGTTGCGCGAGAAGTCGCGCGAGTTCGTGCAGAAGGGCAGCGAGATTTATCTGTAGCGCTAGGTAGCGTGGCCTCTGCGAGTCCGCGCGTGTTATCATCTCAACGTTACCACGCGCGGACTCGCAGCGTCCACGCTACATCTTTCTTATGCGCCCTTACGCCCTCACCATTGCCGGCTTCGACCCCAGCGCCGGGGCCGGCGTGCTGGCCGATGTCAAGACAATGGAGGCTAGCGGCGTGTATGGGCTAGCCGCTTGCACCGCCCTCACGGTGCAGAACGACGTGGCGTTTGAGCGCGTGAACTGGGTGCCGCTGGCCGACATTCAGGACCAAGTTCAACTATTGCTGGTGCGGTTTCCGGTCAAGTTTATCAAAATTGGTCTTTTCGAAAGTTTGCCACTGCTGCTGGAGTTAATTCGCTGGCTCAAAGCATATAACCCAGCTGTGCAACTCATCTGGGACCCGGTGCTACAGGCCACGGCCGGCTACGAGTTTCACGCCCGGCCCGACATCGAACTGCTGCAAGCCATTTGCTGCGAGCTGGCACTCCTCACCCCCAACCGGCCCGAGGCGCTGCGCCTGCTGCCCGCCGCTAGCCCCGAGGCCGCCGCCGAAACACTGGCCGTCTGGTGCCCGGTGCTGCTGAAAGGTGGCCACGCCGAGGGCGACTTTGCCACCGACGTGCTGCTCATGCCCGAGGTGCGCCACACGCTGGCTAGCCCCCGCCTGCCGCACGGCGAGAAGCACGGCAGCGGCTGCGTGCTGTCGGCCGCCATCTTGGCCCGGCTGGCGCTGGGCGACGACTTGCCCGAAGCCTGCTGGCAGGGTAAGACCTACACGGCCGCCTTTTTGGGCAGCAACGATACATGGCTAGGGTATCATTCTTTTTTAGAAGTATTATGAAAATCAGTCGGCTACAGTATATTACGACGAGCGCCCAGGCGGCCGAGCTGGCTTGCCGGGGCAGGGTGAATTGGGTGCAGCTGCGGGTTAAAAACCTGCCGGCCGCCGAGTGGAAGCAGCGCGCCCTCGACGTGCAGGTAGTCTGCCGCCACCACGGCGCCACCTTCATTCTCAACGACAACCCGGCGCTAGCCCTCGAAATCGGCGCCGATGGCGTGCACCTGGGCAAGCAGGATATGCCGCCGGCCGAGGCGCGGGCGCTGCTAGGGCCGGACTTTGTTATCGGCGGCACCGCTAACACGTTTGCCGATATTGAGGGGCTAGTGGCGGCCGGCGTTGAGTACATCGGGCTAGGGCCGTTTCGCTTCACCACGACCAAGGAAAAGCTAAGTCCGATTCTGGGGCTAAGTGGCTACGCCGAAATCATGGCGCAGTGCCGGGCAGCTGGTTTCACGACGCCGGTGGTCGGTATCGGAGGGGTAGGGCTGGCCGATGTGGCGGAGTTACTAGCCGCCGGTTTGCATGGCGTGGCCGTGTCGGGGGCCATTGGTGGCGCGGCTAACCCTACGGAGGCGGCCCAGCTTTTTGTGGAAGAAGTATCTAGCCCTCAGTCAATAGCAAGCTTATGAAAACTCAACCGCTGGTAATTGCTGGCCGCACGTTCACCTCGCGGCTATTCACGGGCACGGGCAAGTTCAGCTCGTCGGCCCTGATGGAAGAGGCCCTGTTAGCTTCCGGCTCGGAGCTGGTGACGGTGGCCCTTAAGCGCGTCGACGTGGCCGATACCAACGACGATATCCTGCGCCACCTCGGGCACCCGCAGTTCAGCCTACTGCCTAATACCTCGGGCGTGCGCACCGCCAAGGAGGCGGTTTTCGCTGCCCAGCTAGCCCGCGAGGCGTTGGAAACTAATTGGCTCAAGCTCGAAATTCACCCCGACCCCAAGTACCTGCTGCCCGACCCCATCGAAACCCTGAAAGCCGCCGAGGAGCTGGTGAAGATGGGCTTCGTGGTGCTGCCCTACATCCACGCCGACCCGGTGCTGTGCAAGCGCCTCGAAGAAGTGGGCGTAGCCGCCGTGATGCCGCTAGGCTCGCCCATCGGCTCCAATAAAGGGCTGCTGACTAAGGAGTTTTTGGAAATAATAATCGGCCAGAGCAAGGTGCCGGTGGTGGTGGATGCGGGCATCGGCGCGCCCTCGCACGCGGCGGCGGCGCTGGAAATAGGCGCCGATGCGGTGCTCGTGAACACGGCCATCGCCGTGGCCGGGCAGCCGGTGGCTATGGCGCACGCATTTAGAACGGCCGTGGAGGCCGGTCGGCTGGCCTATGAGGCGCGGCTGGCCGCGCCGGTGGCGCACGCCGAGGCGGTGGCCAGCTCGCCGCTCACTGCTTTCTTGGATTGATTGCCAATAATTTATCCCGATAACTCGCCTGTCATTGCCGCGCTGCGCTCGCAATGACAGGCGAGTTTAGTAGTCACTAGTCGTTATCAGATGAGCTTTCGCCCCGTTTTTGAGGCCCACCCGTGGGACGATGTCAAGGCCAGTATCTACGCCAAAACGGCGGCCGACGTGGAGCGCGCCCTAGCCGCGCCGCGCCGCACGCTCGACGATTTTAAGGCGCTCATCTCGCCCGCCGCCGCGCCTTACCTGGAGCAGATGGCGCAGGCTAGCCATCGCCTCACGCGCAATCGCTTTGGCAATACCATGCAGCTGTATGTGCCGCTGTACTTGAGTAATGAGTGCCAGAATATCTGCACCTATTGCGGCTTTAGCCTCGATAACAAGCTAAAACGGCGTACCCTGAGTAGCGTGGAGATGTTAACTGAAGCGGCCGTGCTCAAGGACTGGGGCTACGGCCACGTGCTGCTCGTGACGGGCGAAGCCAACCAGACGGTGGGCGTCGATTACTTGGAGAAAGCGTTAAAAACCCTGCGCCCGCACTTCGCTCATTTGTCGATGGAGGTGCAGCCGCTCGACCAAGCCGACTACGAGCGCCTCATTCCCGAAGGCCTTAATACGGTGCTGGTGTACCAGGAAACTTACCACCAAGAGGACTACAAAAAGCACCACCCCAAAGGCAAAAAGTCTAACTTCCAGTACCGCCTCGATACGCCCGACCGCCTCGGCCGGGCCGGCATCCACAAGATGGGGCTAGGGGTGCTCATCGGCCTGGAGGACTGGCGCACCGACTGCTTCTATACCGCGCTGCACCTCGACTACCTCGAAAAGACCTACTGGCAGACCAAGTACAGCCTCTCTTTCCCGCGCCTGCGGCCGGCCGAGGGCCTGCTTCAGCCCAAGGTGGAAATGAGCGACCGCGAGCTGGTGCAGCTCATTTGCGCCTACCGCCTGCTGAATGAAGAAGTCGAGCTATCGCTCTCAACCCGCGAAAACCCGGCCTTCCGCGACCAGGTTATCAAACTAGGCATCACCAGTATTAGCGCGGGTTCGAAGACCAATCCGGGCGGCTACGCGGTGGCGCCCGAGTCGCTGGAGCAGTTCGAGATTTCCGATGAGCGCAGTCCGGCCGAAATAGCCGCCATGCTGCGCCGCCAGGGCTACGAGCCAGTGTGGAAGGATTGGGACGCGGCGCTGGCCTAGCGGGGGTAGGAGCTAGCCCAGCACCTGCGCCGGCTGCCGGGCACCTGGCACCAAATCGGGGCGCAGCCAGTGCGTGGTGCCGTCCTCGCTGAGTAGGTTGCCGGCCATGCGCTCGCCCAGCTCGTGGGTAAGCATGGTGAGGCCGGGGCTCCAGCTCACTTCCAGGTCGGGCTCGGCCAGGGCCTCGAACTTGGCCCACCACAGGGCGGGCGGGTGGCAATCGGGGCGGAGCAGGTTGCCGGTTTCGGCCACGACTACGTGCTGGGCGGGGAAGAGCCGCCGGGCTGCCGCTAGCATACCGGGGATGTCGTTTTCGAAGTAAATATTGAGGCCCACGATGTCGAGCAGGCCGGCGTGACCCTGCTGCCAGGTAAAGCAATTATTCGCCACCGCCACCTCATCGGGCTGCCCCAGCAGGGTGGCGAAGGGCCGGGCCTGGTCGGCCCAAGGCACGGCAGGGTCCCAGCCCCAGGGCTCGCTCATGGCGGTGCGGCAGGTGGGGTCGCCAGCCTTGAGGCCCCGGGCGATGGCGATGGTAATGGCGCTGGTTTGGCGGTACACGTCCCACCACGAGCGGTTGCCGAAGGGCCACTGCCGGTTGTTGGGGGCCGCAATCCAATCGGTCCAGATGCCCAGCTCGGCGCCCACATTGTAGCTGCGAAACGCGCCCGGGTAGCGCCGCGCCACCTGGTAGCTCAGCTCGTACATGGCGGTGGCCGCGCTTTCGCCCCAAAAGCTGGCCTCATCTAGCCACTCGGGCAGGGCGTAGTGGTTCAGTACCAGCTCTATCTGGCCGTGACTGAGGGCTTGCAGGCGGTCGAGCCAGGCGTAGTCGGGCTGGCGGCGGGCTTCGTCCCAGAGGATGGTATCGCGGAAGAGGGTGAGGCCCATCTGGCGCGCTCGGCGGTAGTGAAACTCGGCGTGCTCGACGTGGCCCGTGGCGCGGGTATTGGAGAAGTGTAGGGGGCGGCCATCGTCGCCGCGGCCGCGCACCACGCTGCCATCAAAGCACATACCGTATTGCATTGGGGTGGGATAAGAGATTGGTAGAGAGGGCTTATTGGTTTAATTGCCACTAGCCGTGCTAGCGCTAAGGGACTTGGTACTCCCTACTACGGCAACGATGGGGCGAACGGCTTTTTGGGTCGCGGCTAGGGGGGAGGGTAGGGAAGCGAGCCGGTCGCTTTTGCCCGTCGCTAGCCCAGCCCCACGCGCAACTCCCGAAACGCGGCTACTGGGTCGGGGCTTTGCCAAATTGCGCCGAGCACTGCCGCTCCCGCAAAGCCCGCCGTTCGCGCTAGCTTACTAGTTTGGCTATCAATGCCTCCTAGCGCCACAACCTGCGGTTGGCGGGTAGGGCTAGCCGCCCGTTTTTGTAAAAAAGCCCGCACGGTGGTTAGGTCAAAATTGCTGGCATACCCCGCTTTGCTGAGGCTGTCGAAAATGGGGCTTAGAAATACGTAGTTGTAGCGGCGGCGTGCGCGGGCTATTTCGGCCAGCGAGTGGAAGGACGTGGAGAGCGTTTGGCCAGGTAACAGCGCCGGGCGGCGCATAATAGTTGCTCGCTGGCTGGCCGTGAGGTGCAAGCCGCCCAGCCCGTAGCGCCGCACCAACTCGGGGTGGCCGTGCAGCACTAAGCGCGAGTGAAACTGCACCGGCAGAGCCTCAATGAGGTTTTCCAGCGCTTCGGCCGGCCAACTGGGCTTGCGCAGGTGCAGGCGCTCCAGGCCGGTTGCCAGCAACTCGGTGAGTAGGCGCGGCTCCTCGGGCGGGGCCGTGGGCGCGGTGAGGACGACGAGGCGAAACACGGCGGGGCTAGCGGAGTTTGGCCGCTAGCTGGGGGGGTAGGGCACGCAGCTTGCGGGTGTTGTAGTCGAAACAGAGCATGCCGGTTTTGGCGCGGGCTATCTCCTTACCGGATTGATTTTTGACGTGGTACACGATGTCGAAGCCGTATTTATTCTGGTCATTAGCGGCCAGATTAATGTGCAGCACGTCGCCGTGAAAGGCCTCGCCCTTGTACTCTATCGCCACATCGACCATGATGAATCCTAGCTGGCTAGCCTGGTCGAACTCGGCCGCGCCGAGGCTGGCTAGAAACTGCACCCGCGCCTCGTGCAGGATGCTCAGCAAGGCATCGTTGCCCAAGTGGGCACCGTAATTGAGGTCGGTGATGCGGACGGGAATCTCCACCGCGAAGCCGAAGCTTTCGGGCAAACTTACTTTTACGCGGGGCATTTTTTCAGTGAACAGGTAACCATGAGCAGTGAGCAAGCTGACTATGCGTCAAAAATAGAGGTGCGCACCACCGCCGACGGTTCGCCCACGCTCTACGTGCCCGCCTTGGATGAGCACTACCACTCGCGCCACGGCGCGGCGCAGGAGTCGCGGCACGTGTTTATCGAGGCGGGATTACAGCCGCTTTTGTGGGAAAACAGTGGTCAGCTGGACTACCCACTACAGGTACTGGAAGTGGGCCTTGGCACCGGTCTCAATGCCCTGCTAACCTTAAAAGCTGCTCGGAGACACTGCGTGGCAGTAGCTTACGATGGCTACGAAACCATGCCTCTGCCTGCTGCTGCCGTTGCTGCCCTTGCCCCACAGTGGGAAGACATTCCTGCATTGCGCGACGCCTTTGCACAGTTGCATACTGCGCCCTGGAATGAGCCGTTAGCCCTCACAATCATTTTTAGCCTTACCAAACGGCTAGCCGAAGTGCAAAACGCCGCCTTGCCTGCTAATCACTACAACCTTATCTATTTCGACGCCTTCGCCCCCGAAAAGCAGCCCGAGCTGTGGACCGAGGCCATATTTGCTAAGCTCTACGCCGCCGCCGCGCCCGGCGCGGTGCTGGTGAGCTACTGCGCCCAGGGTCAGTTTCGGCGCAACCTGCGGGCCGCCGGCTGGCTCACTGAAAAGCTGCCTGGCCCGCCCGGCAAGCGCGAAATGACCCGCGCCCGCAAACCGGCGGCGGGCAGTAGCGCGGACTTTTAGTCCGCCAGTATCAGTTTTTTCCACTCGCGGACTAAAAGTCCGCGCTACTCCCACCTTGCTATGGCTACCGACGCTGCTATCGAAATTTATTGCCCCAACTGCCACTGGGAGCCCGACGGCGGCGCGCACTGGCAGTGCCGCTGCGGCCACGTCTGGAACACGTTTGAAACGGCCGGCACCTGCCCGCAGTGCCGCTACCGCTGGGCCGTGACCACCTGCCCGCCCCGGCCGGGCGGCTGCAGCGTCACCTCGCCCCACATCGACTGGTACCACGGCCTCGACGCACTCATTGAAGAACTGGTGGAGGAGGCCCTGCCCGCGCCGGCCGCCGTAGGTTGCACCCCGCATGAGTCGTAAATTTCTCGAAACCGAAAGCCCCGCCTGGGTCACCGAGGGCCTCATCACGGAGGCGCAGCGCGAGCGCCTGCTCGCCCGCTACCCCTCCGATGCCGTGCAGGCCGTGGGGCTGCTGCCGCTACTGGGCAGCATTTTGGTGGGCCTGAGCGCGCTGAGCGTGGTGGCGGCCAACTGGCAGCGCCTACCCACCCCGTTGCGGCTAGGGCTGCTGCTGGGCAGCCTAGTGGCGGCCTATGCGGGCGGCGAGTACTTTTTGCGGCGCGGCAACCGGCGCGTGGGGCACGGGCTCATCGGCCTCGGGCTGGTGCTGTTTGGGGCGGGCATTATCCTCACTAGCCAGCTCTACCAACTGGTGGGCTACGATGTTAGCGGGCTACTGGCCTGGGTAGTGGTGGGCGTGCTGCTGAGCTATCTGTATGAAAGTCAGAGCTTAATTCTGCTGCCGATAGTTATCGGCGCGGCGGTGCAGACATATTGCACCCAGGCGCTGGGTATTTTCAGCTACACCATTGTGGCACTGGTGGCGCTGGGCAGCGGCTACCGTTGGTGGCGCCGCCCCGACACCCTGCTAGCTTCCGTGCTAGCGCTGGGCTTGCTGTGGCAGGCGGCGCTGTGGGTGGCGCTTTCGCACAGCAAAATCACCTGGTTTTTCATCCCGGCCATGCTCGTGTACGCGGCCGGCGACTGGCACCGCGACCGCGCCGCCGGCCGCGCCCTGCAAGGCCCGCCGCTGGTAGCAGCCTACTTGTTTGCGCTGGGGCTAGCCCTGTTTGGCGAAACCGACCAATATGCCGGGCAGCTGCGCCCGCCGGTGCTGGCCTATCTGGGGGCGCTGGGGGCAGTTTTTGCGCTGTCGGTGGCCGGCAAACGGCAGCAGGGCCGGCTGGCTAGCCTGCCCGACTGGCTGTTGCTGTTGCCGGGCTTTTACCTGCCGGGTGGGCTGCCGCTGGCCATTGCCACGCTGGTGGTGCTGTACGTGCACGCCGGCTCGGTGCTGGCCCGCGCCCACCGCTCGGGCGAGGCCGAGCAGCTCACGCTGGGCACGGTGCTGTTCATCATCGCCACCATGGTCGCCTATTTCAAGCTCACCTGGGCTTTCCTTGATAAGTCGCTGTTTTTCTTGATTGGCGGCGTGTTGCTGCTGAGTTTGAGCTGGTATTTGCGCCGCCGCAATGCGAGCCGCCTGGCTGCGGGTGTGGCTTCGGCGGCGAGCGGCAGCGCGCCTACTACGCCGCCCACCTTACCTAATCAGCCCCAAGAACCCCTAGCCTGATGCCCACCCGCCACACTCCTTCTCACCGCTTGCTGCTGCGGCTGCTGGTAGCGGCGCAGGTGCTCTACGTGCTGGGCGTGGCCGGCGCGGGCTACGCCACTACGGCCTACGGCCAGCACATTTGGCTAGCCACGGCGCCCGTCGAGCTGCATAGCCTGCAATACGAAAGCTTTGTGCGCCTGCGCTATACGGCCGCCGAGGCGCCGCTCACCACCTGGCGTGGGGCTAGCCCGCCCCAGCGGCGCCAGGCCGTGTACGTGCTCCTAAACACCGGCCCCGATAGCCTCGCCACCGTGGCCGGCGTCTACGATCAAACGCTGAATCCCAACCCCGGTCAAGCCGTGCTGCGCGGCTGGGTCACCGAGGTTTACAACCACTCGCTGGGTTTGCGCTACAACCTGGAGCGCTACTACGTGCCTGGCGATAGCCCCCTACGCCTCGGCAAAACCAGCCCCGCCGTGCGCGTGCGCGTCAGCATTGCGCCCTGGGGCCAGGCCCGTATCGAGCGCGTTGAACTGCTCCAGAATCCTACTGCCGCTCGCTAGGGGATAGCAGCTGGCGGTCGGCCGCCGTGAGGTCCGTGAGGGCGTATTTCTTTTGGCCAGTGATGTTCATCTCGTCCAGGATATCGACCATGTCGCTGTACTTGGCCCGCGGCCCGGCCTTGATGAGCACCACCGGCGTGGGCCGCCGCTGGCCCCAGGCCAGCAGCGCCTGGCGGATGCCTTTGGGACCAAAGTTGGTGGTGTGCAGCGTGGGCACTGGCACGCTAGGGTCGTCGGGCTGGGTTAGCCCGAAGTAGTAGTATGCCTGGTGCCCACTGCCCAGGATAATCGTCATGGCTTTGGACGCTGGCAAGGGCGTATTCTGGTCATCCACCTGCGGCTTGACAGGCATTTGCAGCTGCATCACGCGGGGCTTGGCGAAGGTGGTCGTGAGCATAAAAAACGTGAGCAGCAGAAACGCCAGGTCCACCATCGGTGTCATGTCGAGGCGGAAGCTGTGCTTGCGGGCGCGGTTTTTTGCCGGCTTTGGGGGCGGAGGGTTCGATGGCAGCCATGCGAATGGGGGTAGGAGTGGGGCCGCCGCCCCGCGCCGCCACCCAGCGGCGCTACCGAAAGCAGCAGCTACCCTCCCGATGCTGGGCTAGCAAAAATTCCACACCCCGCCCGGCGTCAGGCAGGCGTGCAGCGGCACATCGGTAGGCAGCACATCGGCCAGGGCCGGCACCGGCGCGTCATCCAGCAGATTCAGTCCAGTGAACAGCGCATCGGGCCGGCACGCGGCCAAAAACCGGTCGTAGAATCCGCCGCCGTAGCCCACGCGCTGGCCCTGCTGGTCGCAGGCTAGCAGCGGCACCAGCACCGCATCGAGCTGTGCGGGCGCTACCTCAGCGGCCGGGTTAGCCACCGGCTCCGGAATGCCCCAGTGGCTGGTTACTAACGGCGTAGTTGGGGTCAACTCATAGTGTTTCAGCGCGATGCCGTTTGGCTGCACTACGGGCGCGGCCAGTCGCACCGGCAGTTCTTCGGCCCAAATGCGGTGAATGAGCGGCCAGGTATCGGGCTCGTTCTTCTGGGCTAGGGGTAGGAAAACGTGTAGCCAGCGCCAATGCGCCACTGGAAAATTGGCAAATAGCAGGTTGGCCAGTTGCTGGCTGCGCTGGGCTACCTCGGCGCTGGTCAGCGCTCGGCGGCGGGCTAGCGCGGCGCGGCGCAGGGCGGCTTTAGTGGTTTCCATTAATCCTGAGCCGACACGTAGAAGCTGAGCTTGGGCTGCATGCCCGCTAGCACCGCGCCGGCCGAAATGCGCTCCCAACTCGCCTGACTAGTGACGCGGTAGTAGATGTCGTTGTCGGCGTAGCCAATGCCGGCCGAAAAGGCCAGCCCTTTTTGCAGCGCGGCAGCATCGGCCCCGGCCCCGCCCACCCACTCCAGCGACAGGAAGAAGTTCTCGCTCAGCAGCAGGTTATCGGGCGTCAGGTCTACCGAAATGGGGCCGTGGGCGGCGGCGGTGCGCAGTATTACCTCGCGGTGCAGCAGCTTCTCGTTGGTGGGATGGTCTTTGGCATCGAGGCGGTAGAGGTTCACGCGCAACGTCACGTTGCCCACGTGGTTGTAGGCCACGTTGAAGTTAGCCTTTAACACGTTGGTAGGCTTGCGCTTGAGGTAGATAACGGTGCCCGTTTCGGCGCCCAGGTCCTTGGGTTCGAGGCTAAGCGTGGAGTTTTCCGAGTTGCCACTGAAGCCCAGCTGGCGGTCGCGCCAGGTGCGGCTTTTGCCCTGCACCCGCACCTCGGCTAGCGCCACGGCCGCCGGGCTTAGCGCCAAGTTGGGCTGCTCTTGCAACTGCCGCAGCGTGAGCAGCCGCGGCTGGTAGCCGAGGTAGGAAACGCGCACCGTATCGGCCGCCAGCTTTTCCTGGAAGGCCAGCCCGTACTGCCCCTGCTCGTTGCTGACGGTGCCCAGCGCCTTGCCCACCACCCCGATATTCACAAACGGCAGCGGCTGCCCGGTGCGGGCGTCCGTCACGCGCCCGCTGATGGCTTGGGCCAGCGCGGCGGCCGTAGCGAATAAAAATAGGGAAAAGGCGAAGAGGGCGGAGCGGAGCATGGCCACAAAGAAAGAGCCCAGCGCCGGGGTAGTGCTAGGCTCGTAATTAAGTGCTACAGATTCTGTCTCTGAATTGAACAGTATGAAAAGATGGGAATTAGCTATACCAAACGTTGAATCTGTATTTGAGCCGCCATTCATTCTGAACCTTTTCCAATACAAGGAGTGCGCCGTTACCATTTAGTCCGCCTCGTTGCACGGCTCTATAGACTACAGCACGGTCACCCGTAGTAGAATACGTCACCTTTGAAAATGAAAAAGCTCCTGCTGCCCCCGGAAATCTTTGATAAAATAATTTCCATCCACGACCTGCATTGTGCCTAAACAGTTTTTCAAAAGACTGCTTAGAAAGTAGATTCACGGAAATCGGCCAAGCAGTAGCATCCGTAAACTTCTCTGCTATTGATGGCGAAGTAAAATACCGGTGAATAGTAGCCGTACTTACAGAATCAAATCGAAACTCGTGGGCCATCATATTCAGCGTACTTAAATCATTTTCTTTCAAAGCAATATTTACTGCATTTGACTCTTGAGAAGTAGCAAGCTCCTGAATAATGACTATACGACTTGCCTTTATTGCGCCATCCTGCTCTAAAATAGCTGAATAAACCCGGTAATCTTCCGAAGAAATTGTTTGGGCACAGCTAGGTAGCCAAAAAAGTAATAAGGTGATGATGGTAGTCCAGTAGTTCATAGAACTAATGTATGACTTGCAAGATATTGAAGGATAGTTACTCCCTTATACCTCATGCACTACCGCAAACTCCAGCGCCAGCGGCTCAAAACAAGCCAGTAGCTGCCTGATAAAACCAGGATTATTAATCATAATGCTGAGCACATTGTCGGTGCGTTCCTGCAAGCCACCTTCCGGAAAGAGCTTATCCTTGAGGGATGTGAGCTGGGCGTAGGCGGTCTCATGCTTGGCCTCGGCGGCTTTGCTGAGGCGCTTTTCGAGGCCGGCCAGGCTGCCGGCGGCCTTCTGGGCTTCGGCCGCTACCGACTTCACCAGCGTGGGGTCGAGGCGTTGGGCCAGGGCCTGCACCTGCTCGAAGGCGGCGGCCAGGGCTTGCTGCTGCGCGGCTAGGCTGATTTCCTCTTGGCCCAGCTGCGCGCCGACTTGTTTTTTCAGCTCCGCTAGGGGCTTGAAAATGTCGAACGTGCTCAGGCCTAGCTTGGCTAGCTTGCCGGCGTTGGCACGGCTCAGGTACATGGCCGAGTTACGGGGCAGCATGATGGGATAGGGCACACCGAGCGCCGCAAACACGTCTTTCAGCTGAAACCAGTACGCCACCTCGGCCCCGCCGCCGATGTAGGCGAGGTTGGGCAGCAGAATTTCTTGGTACACCGGGCGCAGCACCACGTTGGGGCTAAAGCGCTCGGGCTCAGCAGTGGCCAGGGCCAGCAGCTCGGCCTGCGAGTGGCAGCGGGCGGTGCCGCGCACCGTTACCTGGGTGCAGTCGGCGCCGGGGGCAGCGTCGGGCTCCAGGCGCTCGCGCTTGCCTTCGTCGGTGAGGAAAAACAGGTTGAGCGGGCGCGAATACACCTGCGGCTTGTAGCCGGCGGCCGTGAGGCGGGCGTTGGTGGCCTGCACCGCCTGGTTGGAAAACTGCTCTTTTATCTCCTTCTCCAGCAGTGGCTTCAAGGCCTGCTTAAGCGTCGGCCGGTCGGCATCGAGGCACACCAGGCCGTATTCGCCAAACAAGCCGGTGGCCAGTCGGCGCGTGGCCTCGCTCAGGGTTTGACTGTTAGTGTAAGCGTCGCGGAAGGCGGCGGGCACTTCAGGCGGCAGCTGGCTCAATAATTCCTCTTGCAGGCCCGCTAAGGGTAGGCGGCCGACGGGGCCGCCGAGGCCCCCTTCGCCAGGGCCCGCCCAGCTGTGCGTTTTGCCGAAGAGCTGGAAATGATTGATTTCGGCAAAATCGTGGTCCTCGGTGGCTAGCCAGTACACCGGCACAAAGTCGTAGTCGGGATGCGCGGCCTTCAGCTCCTGGCTCAGCTTGATGGCCGTAATTATCTTATACACAAAGTACAGCGGCCCGGTAAACAGGTTGAGCTGGTGCCCCGTGGTGATGGTAAACGTGGTATCGCGGGCCAGCAGCTCCAGGTTGGCGGCCACGGCGGGCGGCACCTCGCCACCCAGCTCGGCGTATTGGGCGCGCAGGTCGGCCACGAGGCGCTGGCGGGCTTCGGGCGAGTAACTCGCCCGTTTCTCCTCGATTTGGGCCGTGAAGCTAGCCAGTTCTGGAAAGCGGTGGTAGAAAGGGGCTAGCGCCGGCTTCTGGGCCAGGTAATCAGTCAGCAGGCCCGAAAAGGCGCCGGTAGCGGCGTAGGGCAGGGTAATACAGTCGGCAGCGGCCATGAGCGCAGGGAAAAGTGAGCGCGGAATTCAGGCCAAAACCCGGCTAAGCGGGAAAGGTTAGAACGGCCCCTCAATCGTCATGCTGAGCCTGCGAAGCAGCTTGTTCGCGCCGATAGAATTACCATTCCCCTCGCGGCGCACGCAAGCTGCTTCGCAGGCTCAGCATGACGTTCTTTTTTAGTTGGTATTCAGTAGCTAGCGCACCACTTCGCCGTACAGGTCGAAGTCGCTAGCGCCCGTGATGTGCACGTTGGCAAAGCTACCCTGCGGGATGTGCAGGTCGTTGGTAGCCAGCACCAGCACTTCATTATCCACCTCGGGCGAGTCGAACTCGGTGCGGCCCACGTAGTAGCCGCCTTCGAGCCGGTCGAAGAGTACTTTGTACGTTTGGCCCACGCGCGACTCGTTGTAATCCAGCGATATCTGCTGCTGAATTTCCATGATGCGGTCGGCGCGCGCCTGCTTTACTTCGGCGGGCACGTCGTCGGCTAGGGTGTGCGAGTGCGTGTTCTCCTCGTGCGAGTAGGTGAAAATGCCCAGGCGCTCAAACTTCGATTCTTGCACGAATTCACACAACTCGGCAAAGTCTTCCTCCGTCTCGCCGGGGTGGCCGGCAATGAGCGTGGTGCGTAGCGCAATGCCCGGCACGCGGTCGCGAATCTCGCGCACCAGCTCCTTGGTGCGGCGGCTCGTAATGCCCCGGCGCATGGTTTTCAGCATGTTATCCGAAATGTGTTGCAAGGGCATGTCGAGGTAGCGGCAGATATTTGGGCGCTCGCGCATCACGTCCAGCGCCGCCAGCGGAAACTGCGAGGGATAGGCGTATTGCAAGCGCAGCCACTCCACACCAGCCACGTCGCTCAGGCGCTCCAGCAGCTCGGGTAGCTTGCGCTCGCCGTAGGCTTGCAGGCCGTAGTAAGTCAGGTCCTGAGCAATGAGAATCAGCTCTTTGGTGCCCATGCCGACCAGGCGCTTGGCCTCGGTCACGAGGTCGTCCATGGGCCGGTCCACGTGCTTGCCGCGCATCAGCGGGATGGCGCAGAACGAGCACGGCCGGTTGCAGCCCTCCGCGATTTTGAAGTAGGCGTAGTGCTTGGGCGTGGTGAGCAGGCGCTCGCCCACCAGCTCCTTCTTGTAGTCGGCCTCCAGCACTTTCAGCATCTGGGGCAATTCTAGGGTGCCAAAGTAGGCGTCGACCTGCGGAATCTCGACCTCCAGCTCGTCTTTATAACGCTGCGAAAGGCAGCCCGTCACGTAGAGCTTTTCCAGCTTGCCAGCCTCCTTCTCATCGGCGTAGCGCAGAATGGTGTCGATACTTTCTTGCTTGGCATTGTCGATAAAGCCACAGGTATTGATAATCACAATGTTGGCATCCGACTTCTTTGCCTCGTGCGTCACCAGAAAGTCGTTGGCCTTGAGCTGACCCATGAGCACCTCGCTATCGACAAGGTTTTTGGAGCAGCCCAGAGTTATGACGTTGACTTTGTTTTGTTTAAGGGTTCTAACTTTCATATTTTCTCGCGCTTGTCATGCTGAACGCAGTGAAGCATCCCGCTCGAATTGTTTAGGTAGCAACTCTGCAACCCTGGCGGCGCGGGCGAGATGCTTCACTGCGTTCAGCATGACGTTCTATTATTTGTTTTTCAGCGTAATAAGCTCACTGCGAAGCGGAAGCTGGGCAACACTGCTTAGCCCGTTAGGGTTTCCGCTGAAAACCGGGGCTAGCCAGTAAAGACTGTTTTAAAGCGCCTCGAACTGGCGCAAAAACCGCACGTCGTTTTCCGTAAACAGGCGCAAATCCTTAATCTGGTACTTGAGCATGGTGATGCGCTCGATGCCCATGCCCCAGGCGTAGCCGGTGTAGCGCTCCGAGTCGATACCGCAGTTTTCGAGCACGTTGGGGTCTACCATGCCGCTGCCGCCGATTTCGACCCAGCCGCTGCCCTTGCAGATGTTGCAGCCCGCGCCCTTGCAGATGAGGCAGGTGATATCAATCTCGGCGCTAGGCTCGGTGAAGGGAAAATAGCTGGGCCGGAATCGAATGTTGATGTCCTCGCCAAACATCTCGCGCACAAAGTAATAAATGGTCTGCTTGAGGTCGGCAAAGCTCACGTGCTCGTCAATGTACAGGCCCTCAATCTGGTGGAAGAGCATGTGCGCGCGCGCCGAAATGGCCTCGTTGCGGTACACGCGGCCGGGCATCACGCGGCGGATAGGCAGCGGCTCGTTTTCCATCACGCGCACCTGCACGGTGCTGGTGTGGGTGCGCAGCAGGCTGGGCTGGTCGTCACCTTCCACGGCGGGCACAAAAAACGTGTCCTGCATATCCCGGGCCGGGTGGTTTTCGGGAAAGTTGAGGGCCGTGAAGTTGTGCCAGTCGTCCTCAATCTCCGGCCCTTCGGCCACGGCAAAGCCAATGCGCGAAAAAATGCGCAGCATCTGCTCGCGCACCAAACTCAGCGGGTGGCGGGTGCCCAGCGCATTGGGCACGGGGGGGAGGGTGTAGTCGAAGGTAGCGTCGGCGGGCTGGTTGGCGCTGGCCTCTTCGAGAGCTGCCTGGGCCTCGTCGAAGCGGGCCTGCGCTTGCTGCTTGAGGCCGTTGAGCTGCTGGCCCACGGCGCGCTTTTGCTCGCTGGGCACGGTTTTAAGCTGGTCGAAGAGGTCGGCCAGGCGGCCTTTGCGGCCCAGGTAGAGAAGGCGAAACTGGTCGAGGGCGGCGGCGGTGCTGACGTCGGCGGCGGCTACCTCGGCGGCCAAGCCCGAAATTGATTCCTGCATGATAACTACAAAGGTACGGCGGGCAGCAAGGCTGCGTAAAATCAGCGATGATAGTGCGGAACAAGAAAAATTATTTCCTTAAAAATCAATTAATTGCGAAAAATTTAAGGAAAAGGCAGTTGGGTTAGGGCCAGGCTTTTGCAAAAGCTGGCACCGCCTTTGCAAAAGTCCTTTCAGCTTTCAACTCCTCCATCCTTTTTCCTTACTCATCATGCTCCGTCGTCTTCTCCTGCCGCTGTTGGGTGCCGCCCTTTTCGCTTCCGAAGCGGCGTCGGCCCAAACCCTGCCCGCCGTGTCGGCTGCCCAGCCCGTAGCCAGTGCCTACAGCCACCCGGCAGCCCGCCCCAAAGCCCTCACTGCCCGCGAAAAGCGCGCGGCGGAGGCGGCTGCCAAGGCCGAGGCCGCTAAAGCAGCCAAAGCTGTAGCCGCGGTGCCGCCCGCCCAGCCCGATAGCACGGCCAGCACCAGCTGGAATGGCTGGAGCAATGAGCCGGCCCACCAGGCCACTAATGCTTCTTACCGCCCCGCTACCAACCTGTCTGTGGCGCCCGGCATGCCGCTCAACCAAGTGGGCCACGGCGTCACCACCGACTACAATGGCCACCCGCTGCACCATGAAGTGGTGAGCACTACGCTCTCGCCTACCCGCTAACTCTGCGCTTTTCTCCCCTATTTTCTGCCTGATTGCTGCGGCCACGAAAGCTAGCCTTTCGTGGCCGCTTTGCGTAAAAGCCTAGCCTACTGGCCGCGCTCTATGCGGCGGGCGCTTCACCGCTATTCTTTTCTTCCGCTCATGCTCTCTTTGCGCACCTTATCGCCTGCTTTGCTCGGGCTAGCCCTGCTGGCTCAGCCGGCTGCCGCCCAAACTACCCCTACCACCCACTTGCCTACGCACCGCGTGAAGCGGATGCCCGCCGCCAAGCCGGCCCCGCGCACGGTACCCAATACCTCGCCCGCGGCCCGTGCCGCCGACCCCCTGCGCGGCACCAACGACAATGGCAAGGGCGACAACGGCTACGCCGCCCCCGGCGAGCCAGTGAATGTGACCGACAACGGCAAGAATACCCCCTCTTACGATGGCCCCGCTCCCAAGCCCGCCAGCCGCACCAAAACGACCCTAGCCACCCCTAAATAGTGGGTTTTGCTGAAAGCAGAAGGCCATGCTGCACAGCGTGCAGCATGGCCTTCTTTTTGAATTATATGTAAGTAGACTACTCCGCTGCCTGGTAGTAGAGCGTGCTGCAATTTTCGGGGCGTAGCACCAGCTCGGCGGCGGCGCGGACGTGGGCGGGCGTCACGGCCTGGAGCTGGGCGGGCTCCTCGTTGACGAGGTTGGCGTTGCCGAGCAGCTTGCCAATAGCTAGGGCCAGGGCGCGGTTTAGGAGTTCTATTTCGCCGAATACCAGGCCCGTTTCAGCCTGGTTTTTTACTTTTTGCAGCTCATCGGCGGGTACTTCGGCTTGCCGCAGCTCGGCCACTACGGCTTCTACGGCGCGGTCGGCCTCGGCCAGGTCTACGCCGGTATTGAGCTTGCCGCTTACCACGAGCAGGCCGGGGTCGAGGGCACCGGTTACGGACGCCGAAATATTATTAAACAGCTGAAGGTCTTTTACTAAGCGCTGATGCAGGCGCGAGCTTTTGCCCCGGCCCAGCAGGTCGCCAAGCAAATCGACGGCGTGGTAGCGCGGGTCGAGGCGGGCGGGCATGTGGTAGGCTTTGTAAAGGGCGCTCAGCGGCACCGGCGCGGTGGTGGCGGCGTGGCGGGCCACAGTCTGGGCGGGCTCCTGGGGTAGCTGGCGCGGACGGCGCTCGCCGCCCGGAATCGGCCCGAACCACTTCTCGGCCAAGCGTTTTACCTCCGCAGCCGCTACGGCGCCGGCTACTACCAGAATAGCATTCTGCGGCGTGTAGTGCTGGCGGAAGAAAGCGCGCACATCGGCCATCTCCGCTTCTTCGATGTGGCTGATTTCCTTGCCGATGGTATTCCACTGGTAAGGGTGGGTCTGGTAGGCTAGCGGCTTGAGCTTCAGCCACACATCGCCGTAGGGCTGGTTGAGGTAGTTTTGCTTAAACTCTTCCACCACCACTTTGCGCTGCACATCGAGGCCATTGTCGGAGAAGGCCAAATCCAGCATGCGGTCGCTTTCGAGCCAGAAGCCGGTTTCGATATTGGCGGCCGGCAGCGAGAGGTAGTAGTTGGTGATGTCCTGCGAGGTGAAGGCGTTGTTTTCGCCGCCCACTTTTTGCAGCGGCTCATCGTAGCTCGGAATATTCGCCGAACCGCTAAACATCAGGTGCTCAAATAAGTGGGCGAAGCCCGTGCGGTCGGGGCTCTCATCGCGCGAGCCCACGTCGTACAAAATATTGAGCACGGCCAGTGGCGTGGTAAAGTCTTCGTGCACCAAGCAGCGCAGGCCGTTGGCTAGGGTAAATTCTTGAAAATATATCATGAGCAGAGTAAGTAAAGCTGCTTGGTAACAAGGAAGACAAACTTAGAGCCTGTTCAGCAATAGCTATCGAAGCTGTTTAGGAAGTGAGCCGAAGCAAACTGCCCGCAGCAGGGTCCACTTTATACAACAGCTCCTTAACAAGCGGCCCCCTAAAAAGGTGTACTAGCTGGCCAGTGAGCGGCCGGCCAGGGCTAGCCACCGGGCCAACGGCCGGCGCCGCCAGTAGACTACGCTTCACAAAAATATCATGTATTCTACATCGTAAATTCATGTAACCCGCTGAATTAGTGTGCCGTAGAAGGCAAACATTTCCCACCATAACCCCCTCTACGACCATGTCGAAGAAAGCAGCAGATAGCCACAAGCACGCGGCTCAGCACCACACCGAAGCCGCCAAGCACCACACCGAGGCTGCCAAGCACCACGAGGCTGGCAACCACGAGAAGGCTGCCCACCACGCCCACACGGCGGCCGCGCATACCGAGCACGCCACCGAGCACGCCGGCCACGCCCGCAAGAGCCACGCCGAAGAGCACGGCAAGAAGTAGTAGCCACCCTGGCTAGCCCCAACCCGAGCCGGTCCGCTTTTCTACCCAGAAAGGCGGGCCGGTTTTTTGCTGGGCGGGCGCAAGGCTGGCCGCTACCTTTGCCGCCCCCAACCCGCCCCAGCTTTTCTTATGACCTTCGACCGCAAAGACTACCCCAACGACCTGCTGCTGCGTCTCTACCGCGAGCTGCTAAAGCCGCGCCTGATTGAGGAAAAAATGCTGATTTTGCTGCGCCAGGGCAAGGTGAGCAAGTGGTTTTCGGGCATCGGGCAGGAGGCCATTTCGGTGGGCAGCACGCTGGCGCTGAACCCGGACGAGTACATTTTGCCGCTGCACCGCAACCTGGGCGTGTTTACGGGGCGGGGGGTGCCGCTGGGGCGGCTGTTTGCGCAGTGGCAGGGCAAGGCCACCGGCTACACCAAGGGCCGCGACCGCTCGTTCCACTTCGGTACTAATGAGCACCACATCGTGGGCATGATTTCGCACCTCGGCCCGCAGCTGGCCGTGGCCGACGGCATTGCCCTGGCCGATGTGCTCGATAAAAAGCCGCGCGTCACGCTCACCTACTCGGGCGATGGCGGGGCTAGCGAGGGTGATTTTCACGAGGCGCTCAACGTGGCGGCGGTGTGGCAGCTGCCGGTCATCTTCCTCATCGAAAACAACGGCTACGGCCTCAGCACGCCCTCCAACGAGCAGTTTCGCTTCAAGTCTTTCGTTGATAAAGGCCCCGCCTACGGCATGGAAGCCGTGCAGATTGACGGCAACAACGTGCTGGAGGTATACGACAAAATCAGGACCCTAGCCGAAGACCTGCGCCAACACCCGCGCCCGGTGCTGGTCGAGGCGCTCACCTTCCGCATGCGCGGCCACGAGGAGGCTAGCGGCACCAAGTACGTGCCCGCCGAGCTCATGCAGGAATGGGCCACCAAAGACCCGGTCGAAAACTACGAAAAGTGGCTGCTAAGCGAAGGCATCCTGAGCGAAACCGCTAGGGTGCAAATCCGCGAAACCATCAAGCAGGAGATAGAAAAGGGCTGGCAGGAAACCGAAGCCGCGCCGGCACCCGTGGCCGACGCCAGCCGGGAGCTGGCCGATATGTACCAGCCCTTTGCGCCGCCGGTGGCTAGCCCCCCGGCCGCCGGCCCGGCGCCCGAAAAGCGCTTCATCGACGCCATTCAGGAAGGGCTGCGCCAGAGCATGGCGCGCTTTCCCGAACTGGTGCTCATGGGCCAGGACATTGCCGAGTACGGCGGCGTATTCAAGATTACCGAGGGCTTCGTGGCCGAGTTTGGCAAGGCGCGCGTGCGCAACACGCCCCTGTGCGAGTCAGCCATTGTGGGCGCGGGATTGGGCCTGAGCATCCGGGGCAAGAAGGCAATGGTGGAGATGCAGTTTGCCGACTTCGTTACCTGCGGCTTCAATCAGATTGTGAATAACCTGGCTAAGAGCCACTACCGCTGGGGCCAGAATGCCGACGTGGTGGTGCGCATGCCTACTGGCGCGGGCACCGCCGCCGGCCCTTTTCATAGCCAGAGCAACGAGGCGTGGTTTACGCACGTGCCCGGCCTGAAAGTGGTGTATCCCAGCAACCCGCACGATGCCAAAGGGCTGCTCTGCGCCGCTTTCGAAGACCCTAACCCAGTGCTGTATTTCGAGCACAAGCTGCTGTACCGCTCGCTGAGCGGGCCGGTGCCCGAGGCGTACTATACCACGCCCATCGGCCAGGCCGCGCTGGCCCAGGAGGGCGAGGAGGTGAGCATCATCACCTACGGGCTAGGGGTGCACTGGGCGCTGGCGGCCTGCAAAGAATTGAGCATCAAGGCCGATATTTTGGACCTGCGCACGCTCCTGCCCTGGGATACCGAGGCCGTAGCGCGCTCGGTGCGCAAAAACGGTCGCGTCCTCATTCTGCACGAAGACACCCTAACCGGCGGCCTGGGCGGCGAAATTGCGGCCTGGATTGCCGAAAACTGCTTCGCCAGCCTCGACGCGCCGGTGCGCCGCGTGGCTTCGCTCGACACGGCCGTGCCTTTCGCGCCGCCGCTTGAGGCAGGATTTTTGCCGCAGCAGCGGCTGCGCGAGCAATTGCTGGCGCTGCGCAATTATTAGCCGCGCCGGGTGGCTTGTATCTTGCGGCTAGTCTAGTTACGTATTCTTGTTGTGAAGTTTTTAGCAACGCTATTTTTTCGGGGAGCGCTGCCGCTGTTCCTGCTGGGGCTGCTGAGCGGCTGTGCGGTGTATGATTCTATCTTTCACCCGCACCGGCTGCCCACGCCCAAAATGGACGCCACCACCAAGGCCAAGGTGAAAGCCGCCGAAAAGGCGCGCCACAAAGGCCTGTCGCTAAAGGCGGCCGACGACGCCAATACCAACGCCACCGGCACCGGGGCTAGCGGCGGCGACCCGGCCGCCCCGTCGGTGCCCGCAGCCGGTGCCGACGAGAAGAAGAAAACCATGTCGTACAGTGATTTGCCCGAAGGCACGCGCATTAAATACGACAAGCAGGGACTGGTAAAAAAGAGCTTCCTCGACCGCCGGGCCAATAACGGCCGCAAGCTGCACCACTACGATACCCGCCCCCTCACCCCGCGCGAGGCGAGCCGCGAAAACCGAAAGATTCGCAAAAAAGGCCACACCGATAACCACGGCGGCGGCGCTGCGCCCAGCGACAAAACGCCCGTCGACCGCGCCCCCGATACCAGCCCCGACCCAACGACCGCCCCGCTCGCCCCGGCCGAGTCGGTGCCGCCGCCCAAGCCGGCCAAAGCCACTCCCAAGCCCGACCCCACGCAGCCCGCGCCCGTACCGGCTCCCAAGCCGGAAAAGACTAGGAATAAAGCCAGCAAGGCCCCCGTACCCAAGCCCGACCCTACCCAGCCGGCGCCGCGCTAGCCGCGCTTTTCTCCTTTAGCCTTGTTCGCAATTAAAGAAAAGCTAGAAAATCGTCGGTCCTGCGGAGCTTGCCGAAGCCTCGCTACCGCATCGTTGAAGCACGAACCCTGGCGGCGCAGTAGCGAGTCAGCAGGGCGTTAGTTACGAGGAGTTTAATTCAGGAACAAGTCTTTTAGCTATGGTTCGCTACCTGGTTGCCGGTTTGCTGCTGGCTACGGCCGCCCCGGCCCAGATTGTGCCCACTAGCCCGGCCCGGCAGCGCGCTGAGGCCCGCCGCGCGCTACGCGAAGCCGCGCGCACCGATGCGCCCTACAAAGACAGCCACCTGGAGGTATCGCGCCGGCAGCTGCGGCGGGGCGCTGCCGAGCGGCCCGCCCGCGTGGCCGGTGAGCCGCGCTTCGGCCGCGACGGTACGCCGCGCGTCACGGAGTCAAAGTTTCCGGGCTTGCGCCGCCGGCCCAAATCTGAACCCAAGCCCTGAGTATGCAGTTAAAAGGCCTGGTGCGCCGGCCTTTCAGGTCAGTTTACTAATTAACAGCTTGACTTTCATTAATTTTACTTGATATGGCTACCCCCTGGATTCCGCTTACCCAGCCCGAGCAGCTCCGCGACATTGTGCAGGAGTCGCACGAGCATCCGGTTCTTATTTTTAAGCACAGCACCACCTGCTCCATCAGCGCGGCGGCCAAAGCCAAGGTCGAGCGCCAGTGGCCCGATGCCTCGCTGCCCGCTGATACGCCCATCTACTACCTCGATTTGCTGCGCTACCGGCCCATTTCGGGCCAGATTGCCGACGAGTTTGGCGTGCAGCACCAGTCGCCGCAGCTATTGCTCATCCAGGATGGACAGGTGCGCTACCACGCCTCGCACATGGGCATCCGCCTCAGCGAAGCCGGCGAAGCCCTGGCCGCTAAGTAGGCTAGCCAGTTGCTTACGCAAAAAAGCCGCCGCGCTGGATAGCGCGGCGGCTTTTTGTGGTTTTAGCCACTAGAAAGATTAGTCGGCGCGGGCGCTATTTCTTGGCGTCCATGCTGGCTTGCAGCTTCTCAAACATGCTCAGGTGCATTTGCAGTACCGGCACGGTCTTCTTGGCAAAGGCTTTCACTTCGGGGTCGGTGCCGCCCGTCAAGGCGTCGGTGTATTCCTTGATGTCGTCTTTGTGGTCCTTCACCATCTGCTTCACGTACTCCTTGTCGAGGTCGGCGCCCTTCTTGGCCAGCACGTCGTTGTAGATTTTCTGCTGGTCGTCGCCGAGTACGGGGGGCAGCGTGATGTTTTTCTTGGCAGCCAAGGCTTTTAGTTCGGCGCCGGCTTTGGTGTGGTCGCTCACCATTTTTTCGGCGGCCTGGCGGGCGCCGGCCGTGGTGGCCCGCTTCGCTACTTCCTTGCCCATCTGCACCTCTAGCATATCGCCGCTGGCGGCTTTGGTCAGGAATTCCGAGTCGTCTTTTTTAGCATCTTTCACCGAGTCGGCGCGGGCCGTGGTGCCTTTGGTGCTGTCGATTTTGGCCTCGTTGGTTTTCTGCGCCTCTTTTACCGAGTCGGTCGAAGAGTTGCAGCTAGCCAGGCCCAGCGCAAACAGCGCAGCCGCCAGCGTGCCGTGAATAGTTTTCATAAAGAGCAAAGGGTTGGTTGGAAAGACCTTATACGTAGTGGCGGGCTAGGGTTGCGGCTCACATTTTCATGTTGCCGGCATCCTGGCTAGCCATCGACAGGTGGCTTTCCACCACGGGCAGCGTCTTGGTAATGAAGCCTTGCAGAGCCGTGTTTTTGGTCATCGTCTGGTGGGCCGCCATCGTGTTGGCCGTCTTCTGGTGGTCGGCCACCATCTGGCTAGTGTACTTATCGGCAAAGGCTTTACCCGACAGCTTCTCCAGCATTGGGACCATTGCCTTGTGGTCGGCGTCCATATCGGTGGGCAGCGTTACGCCGGCTTTGGCCGCGATGGGCTTGAGGGCGGCGGTGCTCTTGGTGTGGTCGGCTATCATCTTCTCAGCGAAGGTCTTGGTCATGCCGGTTACGCCTTTGGCCAGGGCCATTTTACTGAGTTGCATCTCATTCTGGTCGGAGTGCGCGGCCGACAGCATAAACTCCTTGTCATTGGCGTGGGGCGCGGTGGGGCCGTTGGGGTCGGCCTTGCCAGCGCCGGCGGAAGCCGCCGAGGCCATCTTGCTGCTATCACTCATGGCCGGCGCTGAAGCCGTAGCCGCCGAGTCGGTGGGCGAAGCGCCCGTTTTGGTCGTGCTGGTGCTGGTATCCGTGTTGGAGCCGCACGAGGTAAGCACGAGCAGGCTGGCGGCGAGCAGGGGTAGGGAGGAGCGGAGCATGAGCTGGGAAAAAAAGGTAGGTGAAGAAGAGTATTGAGTACGAGGAATTTAGCTAATAGTTGGACTGCTCTGCAAGCAGCTGATAGCCAGCTGAGCTAGTGGCGTTGCTGTTCAGTACAATTTTTTTAGCGGCTTATTAAACTCCGGCTGGGGCTAGCCCTCTCAGCTACTACAACACCTTCTTACTCAGTTTGTATCAACCCTTATGCGCTCCCATCCCTCCTGCCGCATCCTGGCCTACGCCGCGCTGGCCAGCGGCCTGCTGCTCACCGCTAGCTGCCGCCGGGCCGACGTGGTGGCCGACGACGTGACCTCGGCCCAGGACCAAGGCCAGGGCGACGAGGAAAATGCCACCACTGCCGACCTCGTCGAGGCTGCCGCCCCGCAAGATGCGACCAACTCGGCCAGCGCCACCGTGGCCGAAGCTGCTGAGCTGAAGGCGGTAGCCTCGGGCTGCCTCACCCGCACCTACGACGCGGCCACCCGCACGCTCACCCTCGATTTTGGGCCTACCAACTGCCTGTGCGCCGATGGGCGCTACCGCCGGGGCCAGCTTACGGCCGTGTTTAGCGGCCCCTACCGCCAGGCCGGCGCGGTTATCACCATCAACCGCACCAACTACTTCGTGAACGATAATCAACACTTGGGCACGCGCGTCATCACCAACCTGGGCGGCGGCTCGTTTGACCTGAGCGTGCAGAACGCCAGCATCATCTTCGCCAATAGCGGCACCACCTCGTGGTCGTCGCAGCGGCGCTACACCCGCACGGCCGGCTTCGGCACCCCGTCTATTCTGGACGATGTGTATAGCATCACGGGCTCGCTCACGGGCACCAACCGCCGTGGCGTCACCTACACGGCTACTATCCAACAGCCGCTCATCAAGAAATTCGCCGTGGGCTGCGCCCGGCATTTCGTGGCCGGCACCATCGAGATTACCAACGACAAAGCCAACTCGATGCTCATCAACTACGACCCTAGCGGCACCGCCGCCTGCGACAACCTCGCCACCGTCACGATAAACGGCCACACCTACATCGTCTACCTGAAGTAATATCCGAACCACGGATGCAGCGGCTTACGCGGATTTTGCGGTTAAACCGTTCACAAAATCCGCGTAAGGCGCTACATCTGTGGTTCAGACAACAGCGCTTCGGCCAGCAGCAGGTCTTCGGGGGTGGTAATTTTCAAGTTGCGATAATCGCCCTCCACCAGCTGCACCGGGTGCAGGTCATCGACCACGCTGGCATCGTCGGTGAAGGTAGGCAACTCGGGCAGGCGGTAGGCGCGGCGCAACAGCGCCAGGTCGAAGGTCTGGGGCGTCTGCATCAGGCGCAGGCGGCGGCGGTCGAGGGGCGACGAGCCAGCCGCTCCCAGCAGCCGCACCGAGTCTTTGGGCGGCACGGCCACGGCCGCCGCCCCGTGCGCCGCCGCCGCCACATAGGCCGCCTCAATCACGGCCGTCGTGATAAGTGGGCGCACGCCATCGTGCACGGCTACCAGGGCCCCGGCAGGCGCCTCGGCCGGCAGCGCGGCTAGCCCCGCCTTTACCGAAGCCCAGCGCGTGGCGCCGCCTACCACCAGCGTGTGCGGCAAGGTAATGTGGTATTCTGCACAGAGTTGGCGCCAAAAAGTGAGCTGGTCGAAGGGCAGCACTACTACCGTGTGCGCCACCCCTAGCGCCGGCTCGGCAAAGCGCCGCAGCGTGTGCAGCAGCACCGGCTCGCCGCGCAGCAGCAAAAATTGCTTGGGCCGGTCGGCACCCATGCGCAGCCCGCTGCCGCCCGCTACTAGAATGGCGTAGCGCGGCGCGGCGGGGCTGGCAGCGGAAGGTGAAAAACTAAAAACGTCGGTCATTGCGAGCGTAATGAAGTGGTGCGCGGCAATCTTTCCTTCCCGCCAGGGTTAGTAATCCAAGAATAAGGACGACAAGGAAAGATTGCCGCGCGCCACTTCATTACGCTCGCAATGACCGACGTTTTAGGCGCTGCCTGAAGCAGCTTACAGAATCAGCATCGCGTCGCCGAAGGCGAAGAAGCGGTACTTTTCCTTGATGGCTTCCTGGTAGGCCTCCATCAGCAGCTTGTAGCCGGCGAAGGCCGAAGCCATCATCACGAGCGTGCTTTCGGGCAAGTGGAAGTTGGTAAGCAGTGAGTTAGCAATTTTGAAATCGTAGGGCGGGTAAATGAATTTGTCATTCCAACCCGAGGTAACCTTGATGCGGCTGCTGGCCGATACTGAGGCATCGAGGGCGCGCATGGTAGTGGTGCCGATGGCGCACACTTGGTGCTTGGTGTCAATCGACTTATTCACAATTTGCACGGCCTCCGGGCCCACGAAGAACTGCTCCGAGTCCATCTTGTGCTTGGTGAGGTCTTCCACATCCACGTTGCGGTAAGTGCCCAGGCCCACGTGCAAGGTAACAAAGGCTTTCTCAATACCCTTGATTTCCATGCGCTTGAGCACCTCGCGTGAGAAGTGCAGGCCGGCGCTGGGGGCCGCCACGGCGCCGATGTGCTCGGCAAAAATGGTTTGGTAGCGCTCCTTGTCGGCGGGCTCGGTTTCGCGCTTCAGCACGTCCTTGGGCACGGGCGTTTCGCCCAGCTCATAGAGTGCTTTGCGAAATTCCTCGTCGGTGCCGTCAAACAAAAACTTGATGGTGCGGCCGCGCGACGTAGTGTTGTCGATAACCTCGGCCACAATGTCGGACTCGCCGAAATACAGCTTGTTGCCGACGCGGATTTTGCGGGCCGGGTCTACCAGCACGTCCCAGAGGCGGCCTTCCTTGTTAAGCTCGCGGAGCAGGAATACTTCAATTTGGGCGCCGGTGCGCTCTTTTTGCCCGTACATACGGGCCGGAAATACTTTAGTATCGTTGAACACGAATACATCGCCCTCCACGAAGTAGTCCAGAATATCTTTGAACATCTTGTGTTCAATCTGGCCGGTGGCGCGGTTTACCACCATCAGGCGCGATTCGTCGCGGTGGCGGGCAGGGTGACTGGCAATCAGCTCTTCGGGGAGTTCAAACTTGAACTCATGCAGTTTCATCGCCATGATGGGCAGTACTAGGGGGAAGTTACCGAAAATTCGGGGGGCAAAGGTACGGCTTTGTTTTTAGAATGTTGGTACTTTTGCTGGCTAGCCCAGGCAGTTACGGAAAAATAACGGAGTGGCTACCAGTCACTGGCCGGCTGCCGTTATTTGACTTCCCAAAACCCGCGCACCATGTTCCTGACCCTCCGCCTCGTGCTCGAAAGCTTTGCCTTTGCCTGGCAAGCCCTGCGGGCCAATCTGCTGCGCACTATTTTGTCGCTGCTCGGCGTCACGGTGGGAATTTTCTCCATTATTGCCGTCTTTATGGTCGTCGATTCGCTAGAGTCGAACGTGCGTGCCAGCATGAACTTCTTGGGCGATAAGGTGGTGTACGTGGGCAAATGGCCCTGGGTCTTCGACCCCAACCAACCCTGGTGGAAGTATTTTAACCGCCCCGTGCCCACGGTGCGCGAGTTTCGGCAGCTCCAGCGCATGCTGCCGGCTAGCAGCCAAAAGGGCATCGCCATCTTCGTGCCCAAGAGCGGCAATACCTTTAAGGCGGGAGCCAACTCGGTGAGCGACTGCGCCTTTCAGGGCGTAAGCTACGAGTACCGTAACGTATCGGACGTGCCCATCGAGCAGGGGCGCTACTTCACCCCGCAGGAGGTGGAGGCCGGCCGGCCGGTGGCCATCATCGGGGCCACCATCGCCGAAAACCTGTTTCCGCAGGGCGAGCCGGTAGGGCGGCAGTTCAAGACCCACGGCCGCTACTTCACGGTCATCGGAGTGATGAAAAAAGAGGGCAAAAAGCTGCTCGACACCCCTAGCAACGATGCCAACTGCCTGATTCCCTACGACGCCTTCGCTAGCCTGTTTGCCATGAGCAGCACCGGCATGAGTGGCCCCTCGCCCAGCATCGGGGTAAAGGGCCGCGACGACGACCCCGGCCTGCTCAACCTCGAAGCTGAGATGCGTGGCGACATGCGCATTATCCGAGGCCTCAAGCCCCGCGAGGAAGACAACTTTGCCCTGAATCGCCCCGAAATGATAGCCGAAACAATTGGCAAGCTGTTCAGTGTCATTGGGATAGCCGGTGCTATTATCGGTTCGTTTGCGATGCTGGTGGGCGGCTTTGGCATTGCCAATATCATGTTTGTGTCGGTGCGCGAGCGCACCAATATTATTGGTATTCAGAAGTCGCTAGGGGCGAAAAACTATTTTATCTTGTTCCAATTTCTATTTGAGGCCGTGTTTCTGTGCTTGCTGGGCGGGGCGGCGGGCATCTTTTTGGTATGGCTGCTCACGTTTATGTCGCTCGGCGACCTGGCGCTTACGTTGAGCGCGGGCAACATCTCGCTCGGCCTATTGGTATCGGTGGGTATTGGCATCCTGGCCGGCATTATCCCGGCGGTGTTGGCTGCCAACCTCGACCCGGTTATTGCTATCCGGGCGAAGTAAATATGAGAAAAACAGGCTGTAAAGTGTAAAAATGCGTGGTTGAACGGTTCGTTCATTGCAAAACTTTGCATTTTCGTCACGTTTTCCACATCATCGCCCTATCTTCGCGCCCCTACTTTTGGCCGCCCCACTTTCCAAGCTGGGGCGGTTTCGTTTTTACCCCACCCTGGCTAGGATATGTCTAAACTCAAGAAAACCAGCAAAACCAAGTCTTCCGAAGAAACCCTGAACGCGGGCTCGGGCAAGACCATTGTGCAGCCCAACGTCAACGACAATAAACTTACTAGCATCACCGAGCTGCGCCAGCAAACCGGCGGCGTGGCCAAAGGTGCCCACGACCCCGACGAGCAGCGCATCCGCAAAGCCTTCGTGGATAAAGACTGGAACGAGATTAAGATTGCAGATAGCTGGCAGATTTTCAAGGTGATGGCTGAGTTTGTGGAAGGCTTCGAGAAGCTCTCCAAAATCGGCCCCTGCGTAAGTATCTTCGGCTCGGCCCGCACCAAGCCCGATAATCAATACTATAAGCTAGCCGAGGAAATCGCCTCCAAGCTGGTGCGCCACGGCTACGGCGTCATCACGGGCGGCGGCCCCGGCATTATGGAAGCCGGCAACAAAGGCGCCCGCGCCGAGGGCGGTAAGTCGGTGGGCCTCAACATTGAGCTGCCTTTTGAACAGACCCATAACCTCTACATCGACCAGGATAAGTGCATCGACTTCGATTACTTTTTCGTGCGCAAGGTGATGTTTGTGAAGTACGCGCAGGCCTTCGTGGGCATGCCCGGCGGTTTCGGCACCATCGACGAGTTGTTTGAGGCCCTGACGCTGATTCAAACCAAAAAAATCGGCCGCTTTCCCATTGTGCTGGTAGGCTCGGCCTACTGGGGCGGCCTCTTTGAGTGGATTAAAAGCGTGATGCTGGGCGCCGAGCGCAATATTTC
The DNA here is from genome assembly GCF_013256625.1 of Hymenobacter sp. BRD128. Lineage (NCBI taxonomy): Bacteria > Pseudomonadati > Bacteroidota > Cytophagia > Cytophagales > Hymenobacteraceae > Hymenobacter > Hymenobacter sp. BRD128. The sequence continues at coordinate 3,730,243 of NZ_CP053908.1, read as the reverse complement.
GCCCGAAGACCTAGACCTCGTGCACATCGTGGACGACGCCAGCGAAGCGGTGAAAATCATCGACGACTTCTACCACAAGTACTTGCTGTCGCCGAATTTCTAGGGCTAGTCACTACTGCCAAAAGCCGCCCGGAAACGCCCGGCTTTTTCCGTTGCCAAAACCTACTGTTTTTGTTAATAGTTAGTAAGTTTTGTAAACTATATACGTAGAATCGCTATTCTCTTTTGCTTTATCTGGACTTTCGGAATATACCAGGGATAAGTTTTTACAGCAGGAGCCAGTTTTGACGAATTGGCTGCATCGGGTAGGCCAAGACTACCCCTATTGGACGGAAGTCAAGCGCTAGGCTAAAAAGGGCAGGTTGTCTGAGCAAGATGCCTGGATGTTGATTAAGATAGTAAGGCAAAGTAGTTTGCGCAGGCTGAAATTGTCAGATGTAACTGTAACTAGCTTCACCTTTTCTTTTCAGATAACAGAATCAACGTTAGAGAAGCTGCACCGCTTCGATTTATACTTGGGCGGAATGTTGCGAAGCGATAGTCTGATTCCAGCCGAAGACAAAAATCGCTACTTGGTTGGCTCAATAATGGGAGAGGCTATCGCATCCAGCCAACCCGAAGGGGCTTCTACTAAGAGGGAAATAGCCAAGGAAATGCTACGCAAGTAACGCCCGCCGCGTACCAAGTCGGAGCAGGTGATACTGAATATTACCGGACTATTCAGTTTGTGCAAACACGTAAGCAAGCGCCAATGACTCCGGAACTGCTTTGCCAGATTCAGGAGCAGATGACGCAAGGTACCTTGCGCGATGAAGCACATGCCGGACATATCAGGCTTACTGATAGTGTAGAAGTGCGGAATGAAGTAGCGGGCGAGGTGGTGTACGTGCCGCCACCCGCCGCGCAGCTTCCCGAACTGCTGAAGGCTTTCTGCACGTTTGCCAATGAAGAATTAGTTAGTAACAGCACCAAGGCGGGGCTATTCATTCATCCCGTTGTGCGGGCCTGTATTTTACACTTTCTGATTGGCTACATTCATCCGTTCATTGATGATAATGGGCGAACGGCGCGGGCAGTATTCTACTGGTACTTGCTGCGGCAGTGTTATTGGCTGGTGGAGTATATGTCGATTTCTCGCATAATCCATGAGTTAGCTATTCAGTATGCCAAAGCTTATCTGCACACGGAAAATGATGCCAATAATTTGACGTATTTTATTAATTGCCAAGTAAAAAGATTAAGCCAGGCTTTTGATAGTCTTCAGCAATACATCGGGCGCAAGGTGGCCGAAAAGAAGTAACCCTAAATTTTAAACGGCTTGGTGTATTAAATTGAGCGGCAGCTGGTTATCGTGCAGGAGCTAGCTAAAAAATCGGAAATTCCCTGGACCTTCCGAGAAGTAGAAAACCGGTTCAGCGTTGCTTACCAAACGGCTCGCACCGACTTAATAGGGCTAGAAGATTTAAAGCTGTTGGAAAAACACCGGGTAGGTAGGCAGAAGCTCCTGTATTTCCGCGCCGAAGATTTCGACCAGCAACTGAATCAACTCCGCAGCCGACCAGTTTAGCAAGTGCCCCCGACCTTTGTCTTCCTATGTCCGAACCCACGCCCGCGCCCGCCAAAAAGCTTTTCCTGCTCGACGCTTTTGCCCTCATCTACCGCTCGCATTTTGCCTTCGCCAAGAACCCCCGCGTCAACTCGAAGGGGGTAAACACGGGGGCCATCCTGGGCTTTACCAATACGTTGGTGGAGGTGCTGCTGAAGGAGAAGCCCACCCACATCGGCGTGTGCTTCGATGGGCCGAAGAAAACCTTTCGGCACGAGCAGTTTGCGGCCTACAAGGCGCAGCGCCAAGCCATGCCCGAGGATATTGGTATTGCTCTTCCCTACATTAAGCAGATTATCAAGGCCTTTCACATCCCCATTCTGATGATGGAGGGCTACGAGGCCGACGACGTGATTGGGACGCTAGCGCAGCGGGCCGAGGCCCACGGCTTTGAGGTGTTTATGATGACGCCCGACAAGGACTACTGCCAGCTTGTGACCGAGCAGATTAAAATCTACCGCCCCGCCTTTATGGGCAACGCGGCTGAGGTGCTCGACGTGGCCCACGTGCTCCAGCGCTTTGAGATTGAGCGCGTGGAGCAGGTGATTGATATTCTGGGCCTGCAAGGCGATGCGAGCGACAATATTCCGGGCATTCCGGGCATCGGCGAGAAGACAGCCAAGACGCTGATTCAGAAGTACGGCTCGGTCGAAAACCTGATTGCCAACGTGGATGAGCTCAAAGGCAAGCAGCAGGAAAACGTGCGCAACTTTGCCGAGCAGGGCCTGCTGAGCAAGGAGCTGGCCACGATTCACGTAAATGTGCCCATCGATTTTGAGCCCGAGAGCCTGACGCTGGATGCGCCCGACGAGGCGCAGCTACGGCAGCTGTTCGACGAGCTGGAGTTTCGGCAGCTGGCGGCGCGGGTGCTGGGCGGGGCTGGCGGTGGTAGTGCGGCCCCTAGCGCCGGGCGCGCCCCGGCCGCGCCGGTGGGGCGCGGCGCCCGCCGGCCCAAAGTAGCGGCCCCGGCGGGGCAGGGCTCGTTGTTTGGCGAGGGCAGCGCGGCGGTAGTCATCGCGGCCGAGAACGGCGAGTTTGGCCCCGACGACGCGGGGCAGGAGTACCACGGCAGCACCCGGCGGCTCGAAGACGTGCCGCACAACTACCACTTGGTTGACACGCCTGCGCTGCGTAAGTCGCTGCTAAACTTTCTGTTGCAGCAAAAAGAAGTGAGCTTTGATACCGAAACTACCGGCCTGAACACCATGACGGCGCGGCTGGTGGGCCTGAGCTTCTGCTGGCACGCGGGCGAGGCGTACTACGTGCCCGTGCCCAGCGACGATGCTGCGGCTAGCCAGGCATTGGTAGATGAATTTCGGCCGTTTTTTGAGAGCGAGCAGATTCTGAAAATCGGGCAGAATATTAAGTACGACTTGCTGATTCTCAAAAACTACGATGTGCGGGTGGCCGGGCCGTTCTTCGATACCATGCTGGCGCACTACCTCATCGAGCCCGATATGCGCCACAACATGGACGTGCTGGCCGAAACCTACCTGCACTATACGCCGGTGCCCATCACCGACCTCATCGGGCCGAAGGGGAAAAACCAGAAAACGATGGCCGACCTCAACCCGGCCGCCGTGAGCGACTACGCCTGCGAAGACGCCGACGTGACCTTGCAGCTGCGCCACACCTTCGAGCCCATGCTGAAAGAGCTGGGTTTGCTAGGCCTGCTCAACGACGTGGAAAACCCGCTGGTGCCGGTGCTGGCCGACATCGAGCACGAGGGCGTGCGCATCGACTCGAACGCGATGGGCGAGTACTCGGCCGAGCTGCAAGGGTATATCTCGGAGCTGGAAACGCAGATTTTCCAGGAAGCTGGCGAGGCCTTCAACATTGGCTCGCCCAAGCAGCTCGGCGAGGTGCTGTTTGACCGGCTGCAGATTGGCAAGGGCACCATTAAGAAAACCAAGACCGGGCAGTACGCCACCGGCGAGGAGATTTTGAGCCAGTTGGCGGCCGATAACCCCATTGCCGGCCTCATTCTGGAGCACCGCCAGCTCACCAAGCTGCGCTCGACCTACGTGGAGGCGCTGCCACAGCTGGTGTGCACCGATGGGCGCGTGCATACCACGTTCAATCAGGCAGTTACGGCCACCGGGCGCCTGTCTTCGACCAACCCGAACCTTCAGAATATTCCCATTCGCACCGAGAAGGGCCGTGAAATTCGCAAGGCCTTCGTGCCGCGCGATGCCGGCCACATTCTGCTGGCGGCCGACTACTCGCAGGTGGAGCTGCGCATCATGGCCGATTTCTCGGGCGATAAAACTATGATTGAAGCCTTCCGGCTCGGGCAGGATGTGCACACCAGCACGGCCAGTAAAGTGTTTAAAGTGCCGCTGAGCGAGGTGGATGGCGAGATGCGGCGCAAGGCCAAGACCGTGAATTTCGGCATTATCTACGGCATCTCGGCCTTCGGGCTGGCCCAGCGCATCGGCATCAGCCGCAAGGAAGCCACCGATATTATCGACACGTATTTCCAGGAGTTTCCGAGCGTGAAGCAGTTCATGGACGACAGCATCAACCGCGCCCGCGAGTTGGAATACGCAGAAACCCTGCTTAAGCGCCGCCGCTACCTGCGCGACATCAATTCGCGCAACGCCACGCTGCGCGGCTACACCGAGCGCAACGCCATCAACGCACCCATCCAGGGCACGGCCGCCGACATTATCAAGATGGCGATGATAAACATCCACGACTGGCTTAGGGAGGAGAAGCTGGGGACCAAGATGATATTGCAAGTACACGACGAACTCGTGTTCGATGCCGTGCGCGAGGAAGTGGACTACGTGACGCCCAAAATTCGCGAGCTGATGACCACCGCCCTGCTGCTGCCCCACGGCGTGCCGCTGGAAGTGGAAGTGGGCACCGGCGACAACTGGCTGAAGGCGCATTAGGCTAGCCAGCAACAGCGTAGGCTAGCCCTGCTGCCACCCGGCTAGCCCACGCAATTGGCTATCGTATTTCTCCTCCTTTTGTGGTCTGCGCATCTCAATAGTCTATGAAATACAAACTTCTATTCGTGGTTTTTTGCTGGATTATGCCCGCCTGGCTGTGGGCGCAGGCCATTCATTTTGAGAAAGACTCGCTAAGCCAGATGTTTGCCAAGGCCCGGCAGCAAAACAAGCCAGTCTTTCTGCTGCTTGCGCCGCCCCCGCCATCGGCTAGCCTGCCACTGGCCCTGAAAGCGGAGCGCAGCAAGTCGGGCCTCTTCGCGCCGGCCGTGGCGGAGAAGCTAAATCAGACCTTTCTGAGCAAGGAGCTGGCTTTCGGCACGGCCGAAGCCGGGGCTGCCGCGCGCCGCTACGGCGTGACCGGCTACCCGAGCTACCTCTATTTTAACCCCGATGGCAACCTGCTGTATCGCCGCCTGGGCAATTCCAGCAGTGTTGATACTTACCTGCGTGATATTGCCGCCGCCGAGCAGGCACGCCAAGACCCCCAAAACCTAAGCAGCCTGGCGGCCGAAGTGCAGCAAGGTAGCGCGAGCATCGACCAGCTCAAGCGCTACCTCACCAAGCGCCGCGACCTGCGCCTGCCCGCCGAGCCGGCCGTGCTGGATGCCTATGCCCGGCAGCTGCCCGCCGGCGCCTTCTACCAGCCCGCCGAGGTCCTGTTTATTCTCGACAATGGGCCGGTGGTGGGCAGCCCGGCATTTCAGCTTTCGCACGTGAATCAGAAGCTGATTGACAGCTTGTATAAAAACTTGCCCCTTCAGCGACGCTTAGCCTTCAATAGCCTCATCATTAAAAATACGATGGCGCAAGCCGAGGCTACGAAAGACCGCGCCCTGGCCGAGAAGGGCGCCAACTTTGCCCGCAGCACTTGGAATGGCGATTATATCAGGGGCCAGCGCACCTACGAGCGTACTATGCTCAACTTTTACCAGAGCGTGAAAGATACGGCTAGCTACCTGCGACAGGCGGTGCTCTACTACGAGCGAAACTACTTGAACCTGCCCGCCGATACGGTGAAAAAAGCGCTGGAAGCCCTGCGGGTTTTTCGGCAGCGGCAATCGGCGTTGCTGCAGCACCTTGACTCGGCAGCGCGGCAGCGAGCCGCGGGCCACACGCCCGTGGCGGGCGCTACTACCACGGTGCGGCCCGTGGCCGTGGGTAGCCCGCCGGCTTCTTTTCTGCAAGAATTGAACAACGGTGCCTGGGCGATATACCAAACCGGCACCCGCAACAATAACTACCTCTGGCACGCCATAAATTGGAGCAAGCGCACCGTGGACCTCGACCCCGCACCCTACAACTACGATACGCTGGCGCACCTGCTTTATCGACTGGGCTTCTATACCGAGGCCGAGAGCCGGGAGCAGCAGGCCGCTAGCTTGGCCCGGCAGCAAAAAGGGTCTACAAGCGTCTACGAGCACGAATTAGATAAAATGCGTAAGCGCACGCTATAGAGCCGTTTGCCCATTTCTGCCCTGCTGCCGATACGCCTCTTAGTACTCCTATTGCTCACGCTCCCAGGCACACCCGTGCTAGCCCAACACGCGGCCGACCTCTTGGCGCTGCTCCAATACCACCACGTGCCCGGCATGCAACTGGTGTATACTAAAGGCACTACCGTGCAGACCTACAGCCTGGGCGTGCGCGAAGCCGGCACCAGGCAGCCCGTCACGGCCGCTACCATCTTCGAAGCGGCGTCGCTGGGCAAGGAAATGCTGGCCTACGTGGCCCTGCGCCTGCACGACCGCGGCCTGCTCGACCTCGAGAAGCCGCTGTTGAGCTACCACGACTACCCCCGGCTACGCGGCCAGCCCCGCGCCGCCCGCATCACGGCGCGCATGGCGCTGGCGCACACCACGGGCCTGCCCAACTGGGCCGAAAACCCGACGACGCCCGGCTGGAGAACGTCGGCCCTAGCGCTGAAATACGCCCCTGATAGCTGCTGGAACTACTCGGGTGAGGGCTACACGCTGCTGCAAAAAACGCTGGAGCACCTCACCGGCAAGTCGTGGGAACGGCTGGCGGAGGAGGAAATATTCACGCCGCTGGGGCTGAAAAATAGTAGCTTTGTCTGGCGCCCGGCCTTTGCCGCTAAGGCCAGTGCCGGCCACGACGGGGCTAGCCAGCCTTCGCCGATTGACCACTTCGCGGAGCCTATGTGGGGTTCAGTTTGTATTCAACAGCCGAGGATTACAACCGCTTTTTGCAGGCATTGCGCACCGGGCGGGGACTGAAGCCGGCCACGGCCCGGCTGCTGCGCCTGCCCGCCACGCCCGCCGACCGCTGCGGCCAGCCGGCCACGGCCGCCGACGCGCACATCGACTGGGCCTGCGGGGTGGGGCTAGCCACTACCAGCCAGGGCCTGGCGCAGTGGCAATGGGGTGACAATGGCAACTTCAAGGGCTTCTTCATGACTTTGCCCGGCCGGCAGGAGAGCCTGCTGCTGTTTACCAACAGCTCCAACGGCCCGCAACTAGTGGATGAGGTGCTGCGCCTGTTCTTTGGCCCCGGCCAGTACTGGGCTACCCAGTGGCTAGCCGACTAACGGGGATTGACTTACCGGGAAGCGTTCTTTTCACGCTGGCTGCCAAGCGGCCTGGTCTGCAGGCGGCGCGTTGCCTTGGGCGGCGGAAGCGGCGTAGGTTGAAGCGATGGCGTACCTTTTCGCCCCCAATTCTTCCCGCCCATGCTCCGCTCTGTCCTCCTGCTAGTAGCCGGTTGGCTACTGGCTACCAGCGCCTTCGCCCAAAAATTGCTTACCCTGCGCTCGCCCGATGGGCAGCTGACCTACCGCTTCCGCCTCACGCCCCAGGCGCCGGTGTACGCGGTAGATTTTCAGGGCAAGCCGGTGGTGGTGGCGTCGCCGCTGGGGCTGGTATTTCAGCAGGGTGGGGCGTGGGGCGCGGGCCTGCAACTAGTGAGCGCCCAGGCTTCGGCAACGGATAATTTTTATACCCTGCAAGTGGGCAAGGCTAGCCGGGTGCGCAATCACTACCGCCAGCTAGTCATTGCGTTGCGGGAAAAAGCGGGGCTGGGGCGGCAGGTGAATCTAGTGGTGCGGGCCTTCGACGATGGCCTGGCCTTTCGCTACGAGTTTCCGGCGCAAAAGAACTGGCCTGCCTACGTGCTGACCGACGAGAACTCGACCTTCCGGCTGGCCGGCGACCCGACGCTGCTCACGTTGTTTCGGCCCAATTATACCACCTCGCACGAAGGGTTTTATAGCCGCCTGCCGCTGAGCCAGGTGCGGGCCGATACGCTCCTGGACATGCCCACGCTGGCACAATACCCCGGTGGGCCGTACCTGGCCATTACGGAGGCAGCCCTGCGCGACTACGCGGGCATGTACCTGGCCAGACACGCGGGCGTGCTGACCAGCCGCCTCTCGCCGCTGCCGGGCCAAACTGCCGTGAAAGTGCGCGCCGCGCTACCCCACCGCAGTCCCTGGCGGGTGCTGCTGCTGGGCCAGCGGGTGGGCACGCTGCTCGAATCCAACATTATCACCAGTCTCAACGAGCCGCCGAGCCAGGATTTTAGCTGGCTGAAGCCGGGCAAGAGCGATTTTCACTGGTGGAACGGCGACATTCTGCCCGATACCATTTTTCCGCCCGGCCGCAGCTTCGAGTTCAATCAGTACTACATTGATTTTTGCGCCCGGCACGGTATTGAGTATCACTCGGTTATTGGCTACGGCAACGCGGCCTGGTACCAGAACGACGGGGAGGGCTACGCGCCCGGCCCGCACACCGACGTGACCAAACCCGTGCCGGGGCTCGACATGCAGCGCCTCGGCGACTACGCCAAAAGCCAGGGCGTGGGGCTGCGGGTGTGGGTGCACTGGCAGCCATTTTACGCGCAGCTCGATAAGGCACTGGCGCAGTTTGAGGCCTGGGGCGTGCAGGGCATGATGGTCGATTTTATGGACCGCGACGACCAGCAGATGGTAAACATGCAGGAAGAAATGCTGCGCAAAGCGGCGCAGCACCACATCCACATTCAGTTTCACGGCGCGTTTAAGCCTACCGGCCTCAGCCGCACCTACCCCAATGAGCTAACCCGCGAGGGCACGCTCAACTATGAAAACAACAAGTGGGGCCCGGCCATGCCGCCCGACCACGACATCAACATGCCCTTCACGCGCCTGCTGGCCGGGCCCACCGACTACCACCTGGGTGGCTTCCGGGCGGTGCCGCCGACGCAGTTTCGGCCCCAGTACACGCGCCCGCTCATGGTGGGCACCCGCGCCCACATGCTGGCCATGTACGTGGTGCTGGAAAGCTACCTCACGATGGTGTGCGACTACCCGACCGCCTACGAAGGCCAGCCGGGCTTTGACTTCATCCGGGCCTTGCCCACGGTGTGGGATGAAACCCGCGTGCCGCTGGCCGAAGTGGCGCAGTACGTCTGCATTGCCCGCCGCAAGGGCACCGACTGGTTTGTGGGCGCGCTAAACAATAGCCAGCCCCGCACCCTTTCGCTAAAGCTCGATTTCCTGCCCCCCGGTGAGTACCAGGCCAGTTTTTGGGCCGACGCGCCCGATGTAGCTACGCAACCCAACCACCTGCTGCAAAAAACGCTGACAGTGACCCGCCAAACTGCGCTGCCGCTCGACCTGGCCAGTGGCGGCGGGCAGGTAGTAGCGCTAAAAAAAATACGATGAGCGAATTTCTGCCTCCCAAAACTGCCTTTCACGCCGCCTGCCTGGCCTACCTGCAGCTGCGCCTCGACGCGGCCCGCGCGGGCATGGCCGCTGCGCAGGAGTCGTCCAATTCTGAAACCAAGAGCAGCGCGGGCGACAAGTACGAAACCGGCCGCGAGATGGCCCAGCAGGAGCGCGACCGCCACGCCCAGCAGCTGCACGAGGCCCAAAAGCTGCTGGCCGACTTGCAAAAAATCAACCCTGAACTGGCTAGCGATGCCGTGCGGCTTGGGGCGCTGGCCAGCACTAGTTTGGGGCTGTTTTACGTCAGCATCAGCGCGGGGCGGCTAGCCACGGCCGAGGGGCAGGCGTTTGTGGCCGTGTCGCCAGCCGCGCCAATACTGGCGGCGCTGGCCGGCAAGCGGGCGGGCGACGAGGTGCTGTTTAATGGAAAAAAGGTGCGGGTCGAGGCCGTAAGCTAGCGCCGGGCGCACCCTGGCCGCCAGCGGGCCGTATGTGAAAAAACCATTTCTCTTACCCCACTTCCTTATGGCAACCGACGTTAAGACGACCACCTTGCAGAATGTGGCGCGCTACAGCATGGGCACGTTTATGGTGGGGGCCGGCATTGGCCACCTCACCTTTGCCCGCCAGCCCTTTCAGGCCCAAGCGCCCGACTGGGTGCCCCAGGATAAAGACACCGTGGTGCTCGAATCGGGCGCGGCCGAAATCGGCCTTGGGCTGCTCATGCTGCTTAATAAGCGCTATAAAGTGCCGATGGGCGTCGGGCTGGCCGCATTTTACGCCGCCGTTTTTCCGGGCAATATCCATCAGTATCTCAGCGCCTTGCCGGCGCTGGGCCTCGATACCGAGCGTAAGCGCTACCTGCGGCTGTTTTTGCAGCCCGTGCTCATCGGGGCGGCGCTGTGGAGCTGCGGGGTCTTCAACTCGAAGCGCAAGTAGAAAGTAGCGCGAAGCTGGGGTTAGCCCTTCTTCTCATTGCGGGCCACCACGAACATGCGGTCGCCAAAGCGGCCCGTAAGTTGGTTGAGCCAGTAGGTGGGGTACTGCGTGCCGAGCTTGGCGGCCTGCTCCACCAGGTTGCCCCCTAGCCGGATGTTGGCCGGCGCCTTCACCGGGTTCAGTAAGTTGACTACCGAGAATCCATTCTTAGTCAGCATCTTGCGAATGGTGGTCGGCGTGAACTCGTAGAGGTGATAGGGCGGAATATCCATGCGGCGCTGGCGGCCCAGGGCCTTGTAGGCCGCGAAGCCTAGCCGCATGCTCGGCAGGTTGGTCACGCTGGGCAGGGCGAGCACCAGCAGCCCGCCGGGGCTCAGGATGCGGCCAAATTTGCGGATGGCCGCCGCCGGCGACAGCAGGTGCTCCAGCACATCGCCGAGGTAGGCCAGGTCAAACTGGTTTTCGTCGAAGTCCTCGGTGGTTTCAATGTTGCCGGTCACCACCGGCAGGCCCAGCTCGCGGCGGGCGTAGTCGGCGGCGTGGGCGCTTATTTCGAGGCCGTGGGTTTCCCAGCCCAGGCTTTGCAGGCTTTTGAGGGTGTAGCCGGGGCCGCAGCCCACTTCCAGGTACCGAAATTGGCGGCCGGGATAGTGCTGCTGCATGTAGCGGGTAAATTTGTCTTCCTTCACCTTGCTCAAATCCAGAGTTTTACCTTCTTCGATAAACGCCTTGTCCTTCTCGGTGCGGTCGTAGTTGGGCCGGTCGGTGAAATATTCCTTGCCATACAGCTTTTCGAGCTGCGCGGGCGTGGGCTGCGGGTCCAGAAACGCGAGGTCGCAGTTCAGGCAGCGCGTACCTTGCAGGCGCTGGCCGTCAAAGAGATAGTAGAAGGGTAGGGGCTCGAAGCGGGTAGCTCCGCACAAATCGCAGTGGCGCATAAGCTGGGCCGGCGCGCCAACTTTAGCGCTGCCGTCGAAACCGCGCCGCCCATCCGATTGTCGTAGAGGCTGGCGCGTAAGGCAAAGTTCGCCTTGCCAGGCCGAACAAAAATTGTTTGTCCTGGCAAGCCGGCGAAGCAAGTGCCCCTAAACGATAGCCAAACGAGTTGTTGCGGTGCGCTTGCCTCGCCGGCTCGCCAGGACAAAGCGTAGCTTTACCTTCCAGATTTGCTGTTTTATGTCTGATACTAAGTTAGATGCCGTTGTTGTTGGGGCTGGGCCGGTGGGGCTGGCCTGCGCCATCGAGATTCAGCGCCAGGGCCTCACGGTGGCCGTGGTGGATAAAGGAGCCCTGGTAAACTCGCTGGTGGGCTACCCCACCCAGATGGAGTTTTTCTCGACGCCCGAGCTGCTCGAAATCGGCGGGCATCCCTTCCCGATGGCTAGCTACAAGCCCCACCGCGAAGACGCCCTCGACTACTACCAGCGCGTGGCTGCCGCCGAAAAGCTCGACCTGCGCCTCTATGAGCGCGTGACGGGCCTGCGCGGCGAGGCCGGCGAATTTGTGGTTGAAACCGATAAGGGCGAGCTAGCCGCCCGCGCCGTGGTGGTGGCCACCGGCTTTTTCGACGTGCCCAATCACATGGGTATTCCCGGTGAGGAACTGCCCCACGTAAATCATTACTATAAAGAGCCTTATGCGCACGCTGGCCGCGATGTAGTGGTAGTGGGCGCTAAAAACTCATCGGCCAAGGCGGCGCTAGCTCTCACCCGGGCCGGCGCCCGCGTGGCGCTGGTGGTGCGCGGCCCCGAGGTGTCGGAAAGCGTGAAGTACTGGATTCGGCCCGACCTGCTCAACCGCATCAAGGAGGGCCGCATTCAGGCGTATTTCAACACGACTATCGACGCTATTACGCCCGGCACGGTGGAGGTGACGACGCCTGAGGGGCCGCGCAGCCTGCCGGCCGACTACGTGTACGCCCTCACCGGCTACCGGCCCGATTACTCGCTGCTCATCGACGCGCTGGCCCTGCCCCTCGCTGAGAATGACCCGGCCCAGCCGCCTATTTTCGACGTGGCAACCCACGAAACCGCCCGGCCCGGCGTGTACGTGGCCGGCACGGTATGCGGGGGGCTAGCCACCAGCCGTTGGTTTATCGAGAACGGGCGGCACCACGCGCAGCTCATTGCGCAGGCGCTGGCTACTACGCAGGTAGCAGCTTCTAGCTAGCCCCGGCCAAGCTAGCGGCACTGCGCGGCTGCCACCTCGGCATATGAATAGCCGGCCGCCGCGCCACGCCGGAAAAACTCGCAGCTGCTGGCTGAGTCGCCGGCCTGCTGGGCTAGCCGGCCCAGCAGAAACAGCGTGCGACCGTCTTCGGGCTGTGCTTCCAGCGCCTGGAAATACACGATGCGGGCCTCGGGGTAGCGGGCCAGGTGGGCTAGGGCCGCGCCCTCGGCTTGCAGGTAGGGCAGGGGCACGGGCCGGCCAGCCCGGGTGAGCTGGCGGTGGCCGCGGCGCAGGTCGGCCAGGGCGGGGCGGGTCTGGCGCAGGTCGAGCAGGCGGTTTTCGCCCCGGGCCAGGTAGGCTTCGGCCAGGGTAGTGTCGAGGGCCAGGGCGCGGCAGTAGCTCAGCTCGGCCTGGGCGGGCTGGTGCAGGCCGGCTTGGCAGCGGCCCAGGCGGTAGAGCAAGCGCGCCGTTTCGGCGGGCGGCAGGGGCGGGCTTTCGCTGCTGAGCAGGGCAGCCTCGTAGTCGGCGCGGGCGGCGGGCAGGTTGTGGCCGATATCCTGGTAGAGCTGGCCACGCAGGCGCAGGGCGGCCGGGTGGTCTTCGCGCAGGGCTAGCGACTGGTCGAGCTGGCGCTCGGCCTCGGGCCACTGGCCCTTGGTAAAGGCAGCGCGGCCATCTTCGTAATACAGATTGGCCTGCACGCGGTCCATCACGATTTTAGCCGACACGCCAAACAGGAAAATCAAAAACGTGAGCCCCGCCACCAGCCAAAAATCCTGGCGGTTGAAGCGCGCCCGCTGGCGCGGCACCCGCTGCTGGTAGTGGCGCTCGCGGGCCCCCGCCGGGGGGCGCGTGCGCAGGGGCGGGGCGGCGGCGGGGTCGCCGGGCATTTTGTAGACCGAGGGGCCACTGCCCGCCGCCTGGGTAGCGGCGCGGCGCAGCTCTTCGGCGCGGCGGGTGGCTAGCTGCAACTGGTAGTCGTACTGCGCCCGGCGGTCGGCATCCGAAAGCACGCCGTAGGCCACGGCTACGGCCTTAAAGCGCTCTTCGTAGTGGCGGTCGCCGCCGTGCTTATCGGGGTGCAGCTCGGTGGCGAGGCGGCGATAGGCCCGCTTGATATCGGCGACGGGCGCGGTGGGCGGCACCCCCAGCACTTGGTAATGATTCTGACTCACGCCACGAAAATTTATCGAAAGCCGGGGGCAAAGGCAGCCCTGACCGAAAGTTTTGCGTAAAGAACGCCCTGGCCTGCCAAGCTGTTGCGGCCGGCTCAGCTTCTTAACCGCATTTCTCCGCTAAACAATTCCGCGACTATGGCCACCCTGACCGACGACAAAACGCCGCGCAACGACAGCCTCATCAGCAACCTGACCGGCTATCTCGATACCCGAATCGACCTCGTGCGCCTCGAAGCCCAGGAAAAAGTAAAAGGCGTCTTTGTCAGCACCGTGCACGGCGTGGCACTGGGCGTGCTAGGGTTCCTTTTCATTGTATTCGGCTCCATTTACCTGGGCCTCGTGCTCAACGACGCCCTCAATAGCCCTTCGGCCGGCTTTGGGCTGGTAGCTACATTGTATCTGCTGCTGGCAGTGCTGTTTTTCGTCGGCGTCGATAAGAAAATTTTTCAGGGCGTGGCGGATAAGCTACTGAACAACACCATCTATAAATCGGATAAGCGCGCCTAACCAGCAGCTACTTTATCTGGCTTCCTCGCTAACCCATCTCAACCATGACCGAGCCCACCAACCCGTTGTTTGAAGACGAAAAAGACTTTCTGGAGCGCAAAAAGCTGGAATATGAGCGGGCCTTGCGCGGCGATGTAGAAGTAATTAAAGAAAATACCGTGCAGGCCGGTAAGGTGGCCCTGGTGGGTGCCGGCGTAGTAGGCGGCATCTGGCTGCTCAGCAAGGTGTTTGGGAGCGGCAAGGCCAAGAAGAAAAAGCATAAGCACAAAAAGCATCACGCGCATTTTGAGGACTATGCCGGCTTCGATGGCTTCGATGAGAACGACCAGGAGCTGAACGACTTGGCCACCGATTACCAGGCGCCTGACTATGGCAATGAGTACGCGGGCCACGAAGCCACCAGCGACGGCTTTTACTTCGAAGGCGAAGGCGATACGGGTTTTGATTACGCCGACTACCCTAGCGATGCCGACGATACTGGCTTGAGCCAACACCCCGGCTTTCCGGCTCACTCGGCCGCCCACCACGGCGACGAGGCCGATGCGCTGCACGTAGGCGAAGACCACGGCGATGACGAAGGCCCGGCCCATTCCTACGCTTCCAGCCACTCATACCAGGCCCGCCCCTACGACGACAGCCGCCGCCTGCCGCACTCCGACAGTTTTGCCGAAGACGAAGAGAGGGAACCCGAAGCTGAGCCCGCCGTGGCAAAATCCAAGCGCAGCCTTATCGGGCCGGCCCTGATTTCTTTTGCCCAAAGCGAAACCGGCCGCGTAATTGTAGCGCAGGCTGCCGCCGTAGCTTTAGCCTTGGTCACCAAGGCGGTGCAGGAGTTTATCCCCAAGCATGAGGCAGAAGCCGGCAAAAATGCCGACCTTGCGGCTTCATCGGCTAGCGTGGGCGTTCCGCCCGCTACCTGGCCCGCTACTTCTGCCGCTCAGGATGCCACTGCCGCCGCCCGCCACGACGACACCCTTTCCTACCGCGAGCCGCTTGCTTGATACGCTGGCCGGGCTACGGCTGCGTGGGCGTAAGGCCCTGGCGGTGCTGCTCGACCCCGACGATTTTGAGCCGGTGCGCCTGCGCCAGCTGCTGCACCTCACGCAGCAACATCCCGTTGATTTTTTTCTCGTAGGGGGCAGCCTGGTGCTTACCGAGCACCAGGCTGCCCTTATTGCGTTGCTCAAGGCCGAGGCCCCGCAGGTGCCGGTGCTGTTATTTCCGAGCCACGCGCTACACGTAGACCCTAGCGCCGATGGTATCTTGCTGCTGTCGCTCATTTCGGGCCGCAACCCCGATTTTCTTATTGGTCAGCACGTAGTGGCCGCGCCGCGCCTGCGCCAGAGTGGCTTGCAGCTGTTGCCTACCGGCTACATGCTCGTCGATAGCGGGCGGCCGACTACGGCTTCTTACATCAGCGGCACCGCGCCGCTGCCGCACGACAAGCCCGGTATTGCGGCCGCCACGGCGATGGCCGGCGAGCAACTCGGCCTGCGCCTGATGTACCTCGACGGCGGCAGCGGCGCGCAGTATCCGGTGTCGGCGGCCATGATACGAGCGGTGCGCGCCGCCGTCGATACGCCGCTCATCGTGGGCGGCGGTCTCAATACCGGCGAAAAGGTATACGCTGCCCTGGCCGCCGGGGCCGACCTGGTAGTGGTCGGCAACCACCTGGAGCGCGCCCCAGGCTTCTTGGCCGATGCGGTGGCGGCCGTGCGCGAAGCTAGTATCAGTCAATCAGTTAAGTAAACGTAAGGCTGGCCGGCCGCAGCACGACGCCTTCGGCTTGCAGGGTTTATCTTAATCAAAAAGGCCACCCGTTTAGGTAGCCTTTTTTCGTTTGCAAAGTTTGTCGAGCCGACGCCAATTGGTGTTTAGATGTTCATGGCCGTTTCGCGGCGGCGCATCTTGCCGGCCGGAATGCCGAACATCATCTTGAAACGGCGGCAGAAATAGGCGGTGTCCTTGTAGCCCACTTCCTTACCGATGTCGCGGATGCTTTTTTTGGTAGTGCGCAGCAATGAAACCGCGCGCTCCATGCGCTGGTACTCAATGTAATCCTGCGGATTGATATTAGTCAGCATTTTGAAATACTGGCCTACGTAGTCCTCGCTCACGTTGGCTACCGTGGCGAGTACTTTGTTGGAGAGGTCGCCGCTCAGGTTTTCCTTGATGAAGTTGAACAGGTCAATAAGGCGCGGGTCTTTGAAGTAGGTGCTGTTGGTAGCTAATTGCTCCACAAACAGGTTGTTGCGCAAGATGTAGCGCACCACTTCTACCACCAGGTTCTCGGTGTAGATGTTGATGAGGCGCTCGCGGCCCGGCAAGTCCTGCATCGACTCCTCAATGATTTTGATGACCAGGTTGGCTAGCTTCGTGTTGCCCTTGATAACGAAGGCCGGCACGTCGAGCGAGGCAAAAAAGTTGACCGAATCAAACACCTTAGCCTCAAACGACACAAAGCTGTGGCTTTCCTCGGCATCGCCGATATAGTCGAGCTTGTCATTGGAGGTGAAAAACCGGTCTTTGTTGGTGATAAGGTCATCATTCGAGATGACGCGGCTGGCCGCGCTCTGCCCATAGCCCACGCGGGTAGCCCGCCCACCCGGCAAAAACAGCAGCTCGCCCTCCTCCACTACCTGGTCATCTTCACCGAAGAAAATTTTGCCTTGGTGCAGTAGAATAAGATTGTTGCCCACGTCATACGCATTGCGCACGGTGAAAGGCTGCCGAAGCACCAGGTTCTTGGCTTTAATGTACCGGACACCTAATGATTCAATTACTTTGTTGTAGTCTTCCATTTGTTTTCAGCTTGTAAGGGAAAATTCACACCAGGGCATTCAAAAGTACCGAAAGTTACAGCAAATTACTACAAACTTTTCTAAAAAAAATTCAGTAAAAGAAAAACCCAGGCCGATTTGGCCTGGGTTCCGTGCAAATATCAGTATCTTCTGGCAAAAAAGTGCTATTTCAGAATCTCCCGGGAAATAACAATTTTTTGAATTTCGGAAGTACCCTCGTAAATCTGGGTAATCTTGGCATCACGCATGAAGCGCTCCACGTGATACTCTTTCACGAAGCCGTAGCCGCCGTGAATCTGCACTGCTTCGACGGCCGCATCCATCGCCACTTTCGAGGCAAACAGCTTGGCCATGGCGCCGCTCTTGGCATAGTCGGCGTGGTTGTCTTTGTCGGCAGCAGCTTGCAGGCACAGCAGGCGGGCGGCGTCCACGTTGGTGGCCATGTCGGCTAGCTTGAATTGAATAGCTTGGTGCTTAGCGATTTCTACCCCGAAAGCCTTACGCTGCTTGGCGTACTTAATGCTGAGCTCAAGCGAGCCCGAGGCGATACCCAGCGCCTGCGAAGCAATGCCAATGCGCCCGCCGGCCAACACCTGCATGGCAAATTTGAAGCCGAAGCCATCTTCGCCAATGCGGTTTTCCTTGGGCACCTTCACGTCGGTAAACATGAGCGAGCAGGTGTCGGAGCCCCGAATACCGAGCTTGTTCTCTTTAGGACCCTGCACAAAGCCGGGCATGTCCTTATCTACAATCAGTACGTTGATGCCGCGCGACTTCAGCTCGGGGTTCGTTTGGGCAATAACTAGGTACACCGAGGCGGTAGTGCCGTTGGTAATCCAGTTTTTGGTGCCGTTCAGCAGGTAGTAGTCGCCCATATCCTCGGCGGTGGTGCGCTGGCTGGTGGCGTCGGAGCCAGCCTCGGGCTCGGAGAGCGCAAAAGCGCCGATGATTTCGCCCGAGCACAGGCGCGGCAGGTATTTCTGCTTTTGCTCTTCGGTGCCGTATTTCTCCAGTCCCCAGCAAACCAGAGAGTTATTGACGCTCATAATCACCGAGCACGAGGCATCGACTTTGGAAATTTCTTCCATCGCTAGCACATAGCTGATGGTGTCGAGGCCCGAGCCGCCGTATTCGGGGCTCACCATCATACCCATAAAGCCGAGCTCACCCATGCGCTTGACCTGGGCGGCGGGAAATTTCTGCTGTTCATCGCGCTCAATCACGCCTTCCCAGAGCTCACTCTGGGCAAAGTCGCGGGCGGCGGCCTGCACGGCCAAGTGCTCTTCGGTGAGCTGGAAGGGGGAGGCCATGGCCGTGGTAGTCGTCATGTCGGGGTAGGTAGGGGGTGGGAGGGAGAGCAGGTAAGTGCGGCAAAATTACGCCCTAGCCCTGCATCCAGTCGGCAAAGGCGCCCGGCCGCTCGCTGCTTGGCCCGGCGCCTTTGACTTAACTGCTATGTGCGCCGGTTAGTTGCGCCGGCTGCCGTTTAAGAAGGACGCATAGTAAAGCAGCGTGGCCAGCGAGCTCACGGCGGCCACTACGTAGGTCATGGCGGCCCACCACAGGGCGTCTTTGGCCACGGCGTGCTCGTCGGCCGTCACCACGCCACTGCGGTCCATCCAGGCCAGGGCGCGGCGCGAGGCGTCGAACTCGACGGGCAGCGTGATAAACGAAAACACGGTGGCCAGCGCGAACAGCGCTACCCCAATTTCGAGCGGCACGGGCGTGGTGCGCAGCATAAATACGCCGGCCAGCAGCAATAGCGGCATAAAGCGCGAGATGGACGACAACGCCGGCACCAGCGCCGAGCGCAGCTGCAAAAAGCTGTACGACTGCGCGTGCTGCACGGCGTGGCCGCACTCGTGGGCCGCCACGGCGGCGGCGGTGGCCGAGCGCCCGGCGTACACGTCGGCGCTCAGATTCACGGTCTTATCGGTTGGGTTGTAGTGGTCCGAGAGCTGGCCGTCGGTGCTGATAATCTGCACGTCGTAGATGCCGTGGTCGCGCAGCATCTGGCTAGCCACTTCGCGCCCGCTCAGGCCCGAGCGCAGGCCAATGGCGGCATACTGCCGAAACTTGCTGCGCAGCCGCTGTTGAATAGCGAAGCTGACAAGCGTGAGCGCAATGAGAAGAAGATACATGAGTAAAAAAAGTGAGGGCTAAAGCTGGCGGGCTTTCTCGACAAGGCGCGAGGTGCTGTAGCCCGCCACGAGCGGCACGGTGAGCACCTGCCCGCCCCTGTTTAACACCAGTTCGTGGCCCACAATTCCGTCGATGCTGTAGTCGTCGCCCTTCACCAGCACATCGGGTTGCACCATCTCAATGAGCTGTAGCGGCGTGGCCTCGCCAAACAGCACCACGGCATCGACGAAGGCTAGCGCGGCCATAATGCGGGCCCGCGCGGTTTCATCCTGCAGGGGCCGGCCGGGCTTGAGGGCGCTCACCGAGGCATCGGTATTAAGACCCACGACCAGGCGGTCGCCCAGCGCACGGGCTTTTTCGAGGTAATCGACGTGGCCCAGGTGCAGCAGGTCGAAGCAGCCGTTGGTGAACACAATGCGCTCGCCGGCCGCGCGCCAGGCGGCTAGCCTGGCTGGCAGCTGCTCAAGGGTCAGAATTTTAGCGGCAGTCATAATTTCTGTTATCAGTTATCAAGCATCAGTTATTAGGAGGCAAGCACCAAGTTGCTAGCTGGTGATTAATAACTGGAAATTTACTCTGTCATCAGCGGCTCGTCGGCCAGGGCTTCGGCTTCGTCTACCACGTTGCCTTTGTCGGCAGCGGCCACGGCCACGAAGCTGATGCCGCCCAGCAGCACCACCAGCAGCGTTTGGGCGCCGTGCACCACCAGCGCGTAGGCAATGCCCGTTTCTTTGCTCATGCCATAGGCTAGCAGAATGCCCTGCACCAGCAAGTGAAACGGCCCGATGCCGCCCGCCACCGGGGCGGCCATGCCAAACGCCCCGAAGGTGAGTACCGCCAGGGCAGCCTTCATGCCCAGCCCGGAGGTTTCGGGAAAGCAGAAAAAGGCCCAATAGTCCATCAGGTAGTAAACCAGCCAGGTAAAGCAGGTATGGAACAGAAAGGCGGCTTTGTTTTCGAGCTTAACAATGCTCAGAATGCCAGCTACCAAGCCTTCAATAAAGAGGATGACCTTGCCAAATAGCGCGTGTTGGCGCAGGCGCTCCAGGTTGCGAAACAGCGTGTAGCCCACCCCCGCCAGCAGCACCAGTGCGATAATGCCCGCAATGAGCAGCGGCAAAGGGTTGCGGGCAATAGTATCGGCCTTGCCCCCGAGCAGCTTATCGTTGAAAAAGCTCCAGAAGGTATTGAAATCCAGCAGCAGCGTAGCTCCGAGCAGCCCAAGAAGCACCAGCACATCGATGACGCGCTCCGTCACCACCGTTCCCAGCGCCACCTGCACCGGCACGCCGCTCGTGCGCCGCAGCACCGAGCAGCGAATAACCTCGCCCGCGCGCGGCAGCACCAGGTTGGCCAGGTAGCCCACCATCATGGCGTGGTATACCTGCCAGAACGGGGCCGGCGTGCGCGAGGCCGCGAGCTGCATCTGCCAGCGGTAGGCCCGGCTAAGGTAACCCAGCGTAGAAACCACGAGCGAGAGGCCTAGCCAGAAATAATTGGCCGTGCGGATGTAGTGCCCGATGCGCGATAAGTCCTGCCCCCGCACGGCATACCACATCAGGGCGCCCGAAATGCTCAGCAGCAGTGCGTATTTTAAAAAAGTGAGCAGGTGCTTCATGGTTGAATTGAGGAGGAAGAATTATCCTGGGGGCAATGCCTCAGTCTTACTTCCTCATGCCGCATGTTTTAATTAACCCGGTTGTGCTGGTCGGGGAAAATAACGGTGGGCTGGTGGGCGCGGGCCTCCTTAAAATCGACGAGGCCGTAGGAAATGATGATGACGATGTCGCCCACGGCCGCCTTGCGGGCGGCGGGGCCGTTGAGGCAAATCATCCCCGAGCCGCGCGCCCCTTTGATAGTGTAGGTTTCGAGGCGCTCGCCGTTGTTGACGTTCACCACGGTCACCTTCTCATTTTCGACCATGTTGGCCGCGTCGAGCAGGTCTTCGTCGATGGTAATGCTGCCCACGTAGTGCAGCTCGGCCTGGGTAACCTTGGCCCGGTGAATCTTGGACTTGAGAACTTCGATATGCATAAAAGAATAGCCTAAAAGCGCACAAAGATAGCCGCCCCGCTAGCCCGCGTGGGACTAAGCGCCGAGCGGGTTGTACTTTCCGGCCCCAATCTGCTCACTGCCCGTATTTGTTATGCAAAACCAACTTGCCCGCCGCTGGGCACCGGCGCTGCTGGCGGCCGCCCTGCTGCGCCCCCTGGCTAGCCCCGCCCAAACGCCCCTCGGCCAGCCCTCGCTCGATGAGGCTAAGGTGCAAATCTGGTGCGCCACGGCCCGCTACGTGTATGCCGATGCCGGCCGGCCGCAGCTGCAGCGCACGCTGCGCTGCGAGGGCGGCAACCTGGCTGCGCTGGCCGCGAGCCTGCGGCCCGACAGCCTGCGCATCTACTCGGTGCTGTATGCGCCCATTGAAGGCAAGGGCAAGATTTATAAAGGGTTAAAGGATAATCCGGCCCGGTTGGCGGCGCTCACCAAAGCTATTATCAGCAAGCTGAAAGCCTCGCCCGCCCGGCAGCGCGACCCCGCCCGGCTGGCCGGCCTGCAAACCTTGGAAAAAAAGCTGACCGACTACGTGCAGACCGGCCTGCCACCTACCGACCCCGCCCCCGCCCCCCAGGCCGCTGCCGAAGCCAACTCTAACGCCGGCCTGGCCGAAGCCGCCGAGGCTAGCGGCGGGGCTACCCCCCCGCCCGCCCCACCGCGCCCGTAGCCGCCGAGCCACTGCTGAACCGTATTTTTGCCCCGCTAGCTCTTATTCTGAGCATTTTAAGCCTGGTACTTTACGGGATGCTGCGCCTGAGCCTGGGCCGCGAGCTGCGCCGCGCCAGTCCGCCGGCCAGCCGCGAGTTCACGGCTGCCCAGCGCCAGCAAATCGAGGAGCTGGTAGCCCAGCGCGTAGCTGAAAACCAGCGCGTTGCCCACCTTACCCCTGCTGCCGACCCTGATGCGCAGCGGCCGGGCTAGCCACGGCCGCGGCTGCGCCGTATGGGGGGAGATGATGCGCCCAACTTCTCTTTTTATCGGTATGTTGGCCGGGCTGCTGCTGTGCGGCTGCCGCATCTCGAGTTCGCATGCGCCGGGCTATAAGGAAGCCGTGCGCACCAATGCCATTTCCAATAAGCACCTTGTCAGCGAGCCGCCCGCGCTGGAGCGCCCCGCGCCCCGCGTGGGGCCGGACTCCGCAACCATTGTGCACTAGTTTTTTCCCGGTTTGACTTACCCCGCCGCCCGCCGCGACCCGCAGCCCGATACCTACTTTGGCACCTCGGTGCCCGACCCCTACCGCTGGCTCGAAGACCCCGACGCGGCCGAAACCCAGGCGTGGGTGACGGCCGAAAACGAGGTCACGTTTGCTTACCTCGACCAGATTCCGTTTCGTAGCCAGCTGCGCGAGCGCCTCACCCAGCTCTGGAACTACGCGCGCTACGGGGTGCCTAGCCGTGAGGGCGACTTGCTGATTTTCAGTAAGAACGATGGCTTGCAAAACCAGGCCGTGGTGTACGCGGTGCCGGTAGGCCAGTCGCTCGACGCGGCCGAGGTGCTGCTCGACCCCAACCAGTTTTCGGAAGATGGCACCACCGCGCTCATGGGCCTGCACTTCAGCCCCGACCACCGCCACCTGGCTTACACCACCAGCGGGGGCGGCTCAGACTGGCAGCAGATTCGGCTGCTCGACCTGGCCAGCCGCCAGCCCCTGGCCGAAACCCTGGACTGGGTAAAGGTGTCGGATGTGGCCTGGGCCGGCGCGGGTTTTTACTACAGTGCCTACGACGCGCCCCGGCCCGGTGAGGCTGCGCTGGCCGGTAAAAACGAGTTTCACAAGGTATACTACCACCGCCTGGGCACGCTCCAAAGCCAAGACGAGCTGGTGTACGAAAACCCCGACATGGCGCTGGGCTTCCGCATCGCCAGCACTACCGAGGATGAGCGCTGGCTGTGCCTGAGCCTCACCGATGGGCTAGCCGATGGCAACCGCCTGCTGGTGCGCAACCTGCGCGACCCTAGCCAGGCCACCACCTGGACCACGATTCAGCCCAGCTATGAGTTTGACACGAGTGTAATTGGCAACGTGGGCGACGAGCTGTTGCTCTATATCAACGACCACGCGCCCAACTACCGCGTGGTGCGCGTGCACCCTAGCCGGCCCACCGAGTGGCACGACGTTATTCCCGAAGCCGCTGAAAAACTCGAAGGTATTAGCCAGGCGGCGGGCTGCCTGCTCGCTACTTACCTGCACGATGCCAGCTCGCAGGTGAAGGTGTATGCGGAGGGTGGCGAGTTTCGGCACGAAGTGGCGCTGCCGGCCATCGGCACGGCGGGCGGCTTTGGCGGGCGCCGCACCGATGAGGTGCTGTATTATGCCTTCACGTCGTTTACGTACCCGACTACGATTTATCGCTATGACCCGGTGGCTAACGTGAGTACCGTGTTCAGGGCGCCGCAGGTGGATGTGCAACCGGCTGATTATGAAACCACTCAGGTTTTTTATGCCAGCAAGGATGGGACGAAAATCCCGATGTTCATCACCCACAAAAAAGGGCTGGTGCTGGATGGGCAGAACCCGACCTACCTCTACGCCTACGGGGGCTTCAACGTGAGCCTTACGCCGGGCTTTTCGGTGGCTAGGCTCCTGTGGCTGGAGCGGGGTGGCGTGCTGGCCATCCCGAACCTGCGCGGCGGCGGCGAGTACGGCGAGGCCTGGCACCAGGCCGGCATGACGCCCCACAAGCAAAACGTGTTTGATGACTTCGTGGCG
Source organism: Hymenobacter sp. BRD128 (assembly GCF_013256625.1). Lineage (NCBI taxonomy): Bacteria > Pseudomonadati > Bacteroidota > Cytophagia > Cytophagales > Hymenobacteraceae > Hymenobacter > Hymenobacter sp. BRD128. The sequence continues at coordinate 3,706,513 of NZ_CP053908.1, read as the reverse complement.
GCGGCCGACACGCTCTTTGCCCAGGGCTACACCAGTCCGGAGAAGCTAGCCATCGCGGGCGGCTCGAATGGCGGCCTGCTCGTGGGCGCGATTATGACGCAGCAGCCCGACCTGTGCCGCGTGGCCCTGCCCGCCGTGGGCGTGATGGACATGCTCAAGTACCAGAAATTTACTATCGGCTGGAATTGGGCGCCCGAGTACGGCACCTCCGACGACGAGGCGCAGTTTCATAACCTGCTGGCCTATTCGCCTTTGCATAATCTAAAACCCGGTACCGCTTACCCGGCCACGCTCATTACTACTGCCGACCATGATGACCGCGTGGTGCCCGCGCACTCCTTCAAGTTTGCCGCCGAGCTGCAACACTGCCAGGCCGGAGCTAGCCCCGTGCTCATCCGCATCGACGTAAATGCCGGCCACGGCGCCGGCAAAAGCACCCAGCTCCAGATAGCCGAGTGGGCCGACATGTGGAGCTTCACGCTGTTTGAAATGAGCAAGTAGCGCGAAGCCGGAGCGCCACGCTACTCCACCACCTCCAGCACGGTGCGGAAGGAGTGGTATTTGCCCGCAAATTTTTGGTCCATTTCCTGGCGCAAGGCGGGAGCAAAGTGCTGCTGATACGCCTCGAGCTGGTCGAGGCTAATGCTGAAGTACTGCGCGGCGTAGGTTACGCCGTTGTCCTCCTCGTTGAGCAGGCGCAGCAACTGGCTGCGGATAAAACAGCCCGTGCCCACTACTTCGGCCATGTGGTGCTCGCGCATGTAGGCAACCCACTCGTCGGCAATGCTGGGCTCTAGGCTGGTGGTGACGTTGTAAAGAATCATAAGCGTAAGCGGAAAATGGCGGGCTAGCCTCAGACGCGCATGCCATCGAACTGATAGTCGTTGATGCGGGCCAGAATGGCCTTGGCGTCGAGTTTCTCGGCGGCGGCGGCCTGGGCCAGGGCGGGCAGCTCCTGGTCGCCGGCCAGGCGCAGGGTAAGTATTTGCTTGAGAGTCAGGTTTTTTTCGAGCGCGGCAAAGCGCTGGCCGCTCAGCTCAAAATACCGCTGGCGCACTTCGAGGCGGGCTAGCCGGTCTTGCAGCGTGAGGGCGTAGTGCTGGCGCAGCATCACCAGGGTAATAAAAAACAGCAGCGTGACGGCCGCCAGCGAAAACCACAGCCGCGAAATTTCGGAGTCGTCGCCGGCCACGCCCACGTAGCGCCGCACCGTGTAGCCCACCATCAGCAGCGTGAGGGGCAGCAGCACAAAGTGGTGCAGCGGGTAGTAGCGGGCAGGGTTTTGGGCGGCCATGAGGCGAAAATGCAAGGCTGGTGAGTAAAAACAAGCATACGGGCAAAATGAAAAAAGCTCCGGTCCGGGCCGGAGCTTTTTCAATTACCTTAGGCAATGAGCTTTAAGAAAGCTACTTACATACCCTTGCGGGCATCTTTTGCGGCTTGCTTTTCCATTTTCATCTGGCTCTTGGCGGCTTTCTCCTGGGTGCGGGCAGCCTTGGCATTCTGGCGCTCCATTTTGAGCTGCTCCTTCTGCTGCTTGGCCTGCTGGCGCTGGGCCTTCATCTGGTGCTTGAGGTCGCGGGCCTGGCTCTGTTGAGCTCTGAGGGCCCGGCGGTTTTCGGCTACCGACTGGTCGGCCATCCGGCGCTGGTCGCGCTGCTGGTCGTAGGTAGCCTGGGTGCTCTGCACCGTTTGCGGCGTGGCAACGGCCGGGTCAGTAGTCGTGGTTTGGGCGTGGGCCGAAGTGGTGGCGAAGCTGGCTAGCCCGAAGGCTGCCAAAATAACGAGAGATTTCATCAATAAAAGCCTTTTAAAACAGGCTGGCCTTTCAACGAAATCGGCGCTCAATGGTTGGGCTGGCGTAGCAAATAATAACCCGTTGCGCTAGAAAAAGGACCCTGTTTACCAGGGCTTTATCTGAAAATTATCCCCTCCGCTTTAGTGCGTATGATTGCTCAGCGCCCCAGCCGCGGCCGGCACCGCGCAGCCGCTTTGGCAGCCGTGCTCCAGCTCCGTATCCTCGACCTGCACCGTGCTGTGGTGGATGTGAAACTCGCGCAGCAGCCCTGCCGAGAGGCTGGCCAGCCACGTAGCATCGGCGCCGCCGGGGCGCACTAAGTGGGCCATGAGGGCGGTGTCGTGGCCATCACTGCTCATGCTCCAGATGTGCAGGTCGTGCACGCTCTGCACGCCCGGCTGGGCCAGCATAAATTGCTGAACTTTCTCTAGGTCAATGCCATTGGGCACGGCTTGCAGGCCTAGCCGGATGGTATCGCGCAGCAGGCCCCACGAGCCCGCAGCTATCACGGCCAGCAGCCCGAGGCTGATAAGGGGGTCGAGCCAGGCCCAGTGCGTAAAGTAGGTGATGGCCCCGCCCACCACCACGCCCAGGCTCACCAGCGCATCGGTGAGCATGTGCAGATAGGCGCCGCGCACGTTCACATCGCCCTTCTGCCCGGCCCGGAACAGCCAGGCCGTGAAGCCATTAACCAGAATGCCGGCCCCGGCCAGCCCCATTACGGCCACGCCATTTACGGGCTCGGGGTGGCGCAGGTGGTCGATGGTTTCCCACAAAATGAAGCCGAGCGCGCCGTAGAGCAAGGCCGCATTGAGCAAGGCCACCTGGATGGTGGCGCCCCGGTAGCCAAACGTGTAGCGCCCGGTGGCCGGGCGGCCGGCCAGCCAAGCCGCGCCCCAGGCCAGGGCCAGGCTCAGCACGTCGCTCAGGTTGTGGCCGGCATCGGAGAGCAGCGCGGCCGAGTTGGCCCACAGCCCGCCGATAACTTCAGCCACTACGAAGGCTAGGTTCAGCCCAATGCCGATGGCGAAGGCGGCGCTAAACTTGCCTCCGGCTGGCGGGGCGGCGTGCACGTGGCCGGCGTGCGAGTGGTCGTGGTGGTCGTGGGGCATAAGGCAAAATAGGTAAGCTTTCTGCTTGAACGCAGGTGCGGGGCGCGAGATTCAGGGGAGTAAAAGGAAAGCTATCGGCAGGGGAGCCGGCTAGCCGGGGCAATCGCAAGGTAGCGCTCGCGGCCCGGCGGCTTGGCGAGTGGCTAGCTGGGGTAATAAATCTTCGGCAGCGCGTAGGGGGGCGGTGCGGCTAGGGTATCCTCAAGGGGAAAAGCGGCTGGTTGCCAAATTTTCAACTCAGCCCGCTGCTATGCGTTCATCTTTTGCCAAACCAAGCCCGCTGCTGCTGCTAATTATCTGGCTGGGAATCAACCTGCCAGCCGAGGCTTTCTCGGCGCTGGCCCATCTGGCCGTAGTAGATTCCTGCTGGACCCGGGGGCTGGTGCCGGCGCTTCAGGCGCGCTACCCCGGCGCCACCGCGGCCCAGCTCGACGAGGCCCGCAGCTACGCCTACGGGGGCGCGCTGCTCCAGGACCTGGGCTATTTTCCCGGCAACGCATCGCTTTTTTCCGACCTCACGCACTATGTGCGCAGTGGGGAGTTTGTGGAGGCCTTGCTGGCCGATGCCCGCGACCGCAACGAGCTGGCCTTCGCGCTGGGCGCGCTGAGCCACTACGCGGCCGATGCCAGCGGCCACCCGGCGGGTACCAATGCCGTAACCGGGCTGGTATTTCCGGAGCTGCCCGCCGCGCCGGGCACTGCGCTCACGTATGCCCAGGCGCCGGCCCAGCACACGCAGGTTGAGTTTGCCTTCGACGTGGCCGAGCTGCAAGCGGGCCACTACCGCAGCGAGGAGTTTCACGCCCGCATTGGCCTGCGTGTGTGCCGGGCGCTGCTGGAGCGCAGCTTTCGACGCACCTACGGGCTGCCCCTGGGCCGGGTGCTGCCCCACGTGCCCGAAGGGCTGGCGGCCTTTCGCCTGGTGGCCACGCAGCTGCTGCCGGCAGCCGTGCGGGCCAGCCAGTATGTACCCCAGGCGCGGGTGCGCCAGCTGCCGCTGGCCGAGCAACTGGCCTATTACCGGCGCCTCAACTCGGCCCGTTTTTGCCGGGCGGGCCGGCGGGCCGACCACCTAAGCCTGCAAATGCGCCTGCTGGTGTGGCTGGTGCCCACGCTGCCCCGGCTGGGCGTAGCCCGGCTGCTGGCCTTCCGCCCGCTGCCTGCTGCGGCCGTCGCCACCATGCGGGCCGGCTTCGCTACGGCGCTCGGTAGCTACTCGGCGCTGCTCGGGCACGTGGGCGAGCCGCTGGCCGACCTCAATCTGGACACTGGCCAGCCCAGCCGCCCGGCCGACTACCCCCTGGCCGACCGCACCGCCGCCGCCTGGGCGGCGCGCCTGGCCCAGGCCCGGCTTCCGCTGCCACCGCCGCCGCTGGCGGCCACCCTAGCCGATGGCGCCTCGCAGTAGCACCGCGGCGGGACTAGCCCGCCCGCGCCGCGGCCGAAAAGCTACCGCAGTGCTTTAGCGCTACTTGTTTTTTGTAGCTCGCCTATCGGTAAATATCTACGCGATTTGGTTGCCTACTAAGTAGTTGGGCGCGTCAATACTTCGTCAATCAGCCCGTATTCTTTGGCTTCGTCGGCGCGCATCCAGTAGTCGCGGTCCGAGTCGTCGTGAATCTGCTGGTAGGTTTTGCCAGTGCGCTCGGCGTAGATGCTGTACAGCTCGTGGCGCAGCTTCACCACCTCGCGGGCCGTGATTTCAATGTCGGCCGACGGCCCCTGCACGCCGCCGCTGGGCTGGTGAATCATCACCCGGGCGTGCGGCAGCGCCGAGCGCTTGCCGATGGCCCCGCCCGCCAGTAAAAAGGCGCCCATCGAAGCCGCCAGCCCCGTGCAGATGGTCGATACGTCGGGGTGCACATATTGCATGGTGTCGAAAATGCCCATTCCGGCATACACCGAGCCCCCGGGCGAGTTGATGTACAAGAGGATATCCTTCTTGGCATCGGCCGACTCCAGAAACAGCAGCTGGGCCGTGATGATATTGCCGATAGTCTCTTCCACGGCCGTGCCCAGAAAGATAATGCGGTCCATGATAAGGCGCGAAAACACGTCGATTTCCCGGAAATTCTGCGGGCGCTCCTCAATTACCGAGCGGGTCATGCTGGTCACATAAGGGCGGGCTAGCCCTTCGGCGTGGCGTAGGTACTGGTCCACGGCCAGGCCGTTGAGCCCCTGGCCCTTCACGGCAAATTTGCGAAATTCGGCTTGCGTAAGCATGGTAGTGTTTTTGATACTGAAAAAGGCAAGGCGCAGCCAGCTTCGCTTTCTAAACGAAGTGGGTAAAGCCCGTAAAATCAAGAAATCAATCAGTTAAGCCCAAGGGCGCCGCGCAGCCAGGCGGCTATGCGGTGCGGCCACGCGCCAAGGGGCGGGCCATACAAGCGCGTATGCAGAGCGGCTAGCTCGCGCCGCAACTGGTGCCGCCCCGCCGCCCGCAGGCCGGCGTAGAGGCGTTGCTGCGCCTCGGCATCGGCTTGCAAATCAGCATCCAGCAGCAGTTGGAGCTGCCACTCGGCGGCCGGGCTATGCAGCTGCTGCTCAATGCGCAGGAGGCGTTCGAGTTCGGGACGCATAGGCTTAGGCGGACGTGGTTTCGGCCCCGAAGGCGGCCCGTACCGATTGGCGCAGCCGCTCCAGGCACTTGAATTTTTGCACCGTGGCCGAGCGCACGCTGCCGTAGCCGTGGCTAGCCGTAATCTGGGCTAGCGGCTGCTGGAAGTAGTAGAAATCCAGTAAGATGCGCTTGCATTTCTCGCCCAGCCGCTCCACGTAGTCGAGCACGGCTACTTCGGTTTCGGCCGGCTCGCTGGCGAGCGGCTCCAGGCTGGCGGGCAGGGTTTCGTGGGGCAGGCGGGCGCGGCGGCGCTGCTCGTGGCGCCAGAGGTTGCGGCTGATGCCCACCAGGTAGGTGCTGGCCGAGGCCGTGAGCACCAGCGTGCCGCCCACGGCCTGCTCATAAAGCAGCAGCAGCGCATCCTGAAAAATGTCCTGCGCATCCTGCGCCGACCCACCGTGGCGGCCCACGTGCCGCCGCACCAGCGGAAAGGCGCCGGCGTAAAGCTGCGCAAGGGCCTGCGCGCGGTCGGCCAGCAGGGCTAGCCGCAGGGCGGCCGGGTCAGAAAGCGAAGTAGCAGACATGGTACTAGTTAATCCATTTTTGGCGCAACTATCACCCGGGGTTCTCAAAAATAAAACCCACCTGCCGCCGGGCTAGGGCGGTAGGTGGGTTTAAGGTTGTGATTTAGAAGAAACTGTAGCTGTTACTAGCTTGGCCCGTCTACTTAAAAACCAGCGGCACTACCACTTTCACGCTCAGCGTGCGGCCGATGTTGTACACCCCGCGCCGGCCGCTGAGGTAATTAACCTGCTCGTACTTGAGGCGGCTGAGGTGGCTCTGGTAGGCCACGTCAAACAGATTGTTGGCCGTGAGGTAGAGCGAGAACATCGTGCGGCCCCTGGCGTCGGCCACGTCGGTGCCCAGGCCAGCATTGAATAAGGTGTAAGCTGGCGTGGCCGTTTCGGTGTCGAAGGCGGCGAAGTAGCGGTTTTGGGCGAAGGTCTGCTCCAGCTGAAAGCGGGCGTACATATTCGTAAAGCGCTTGCCCTGGCGGCGGAAATTGCCGCGCAGCTCACTTTGCAGGCGGTCGGCCGGGATGAAGGGTAGAAACTGCTGGTCGGCGGGCACGTCGAGCTGGCGGGCCCGCACCATCGAAAACGAGTTTTCGAAGTGCAGCCAGTCGAGCGGGTGGGGGTGAAAATCGAGCGTGACCTCGCCGCCCAGCAGCCGCGCCTGGCCCTGCACGTAGTTAAACAAGCCGATGTCCGGCCCCCGCGACACGAGCGAGTCGGTGCCCGCCCGGTTCAGCACGCGCTGCTCGAAGATGTAGTTGTTGATGCTGTTCTCGAAGGCATCGACCGTGAAGCGCACGTGGTCGCTGGTGTAGCTCACGCCGGCATCGACCTGCAGGCTGGTTTCGGCCTTGAGGCTGGCATTGCCCACCTCGTAGCGGATAGTGCCTTCGTGCACGCCATTGGCCCCCAGCTCGGCAATGTTGGGCGCCCGGAAACCTCTGGATAGGTTGGCCTTCACCGTGAGACGGTCGCTCAGGTTGTAGGCCGCGCCCAGGCTGCCGCTGTAATTTTGAAAGGTGCTCAGGAAGCCCGGAAACTTGGTTTCGGCGCCCGGCGTGGTGGGTGCGGTGGGCTGCTCGGTCACGCCGTCGAGGTACAGGCTCTGGGCCGAGATGCGGCGCACATCGTAGCGTAGCCCGCCGCTGAGGTCGAGGCCGCCAAACGATTTTTTCAGTACCCCAAACACGCCGCCTTCGGTCATATCATAGGCCGGAATGAGGAATTTAGTGGCCAGGTTGCGGTTTTGCTGGCGCAGGCCGGTGGTGCCCACCGCCACGTTCCAGCCATTAAGCTCGGGCAGGAAGTAGCGCAGCGCGTAGTCCACGGTGCGCAGCTGAAAGTAAAGCTGCGGCGTGTCGGGGGCCAGCACGTCGCCAAATTCGCGGCGCAGGTTCTGCTGGTAGTTCACCTGCAGGGCTAGCCGGCCGCCCCGGTCGCCGACGATAAAGCTGTTGTCGGTGCCAAAGCGCAGGTGGTTAATGCGCTGGCGCGGCACGGCCAGCGCGTAGCCGCGCAATTCATCGTCGCTCACGATGCGCGATTCAACGGTGTTGCCCACCGCCACGTCGCGCACGAAGCGCCCGCTCAGGCTGTCGCGCCCGCCTTCCACCAAGCCCAGGTTTTGGTTGAAGGTGCTGAATGTGAAGTGCGAGTAGCCCCAGCTTTTGTTCAGGCCCACGTAGCCGTTGGCGTCCCACTCGTTAAAGCCCGAGTTGAAAACCTTGCCATCGTAGCGGTTCTGGTAGTTGCCGGCCACCTTGCGGGTGCCGCGCACCAGCCAGTTGAGGCCGTTGATATTGCCCGCGTTTTCGAGCGAGTAGCCCTGCTGGCGGTTGTTGGTCTGGTAGTTGGCCGTGGCCGTGCCCGTAATGTGGCCTTCGGCAATGGGGTCGGGCGCCAGGAAGTTGATGACGCCCGCCATCGCGTCGGAGCCATAGAGCAAGGAGCCCGGCCCCTTGATAATCTCGGCCCGGTCGATGCTAAACTCGTCAATCTCAATGCCGTGCTCATCGCCCCACTGCTGGCCTTCCTGCTTGGCGCCATTGTTTAGCGTCACCACGCGGTTGTAGCCTAGCCCGCGCACCACGGGCTTGCTGATGGCCGCCCCGGTCGTAATCTGGCTCACGCCCGGCGTGTGGGCAATGGCGTCAATGACGTTGGTCGATGACGTTTGATTGAGCCGGGTGCGGTCGATAACCGTGGTGGGCACTGGCGAGCGGCGCAGTTCGGTGGCCTGGCTCACGCCCGTGACCACCACCTGGCCGATTTCGGTGGCCGCCGGCGTCAGCTTGAGGTCGAGCGGCTGGCCGCTGCCAGTGTCTACTGTCTGATTGACAGTATTATACCCTAGCGAAGTTATCTGCACTAGAAACCGGCCCCGGGGTAAATTATTAAAATTGAAATGGCCATCGGCATCGGTGGCCGTGCCCTGCTTGAGGTCGGGAAAAATGACGTTGGCGCCGGGCAGCGCCTGGCCGGTAGCCGCATCGGTGAGGCGCCCGCCAAACGTGGCCGCCGCCCGCGTGCGGGCCGGCGCCACAACGGGCGCTACCTGGCCCGCTGCCGAAAAAGAAAAGGCTAGCGTGCTGGCTACCACCACTGCTGAAGAGGTACGAAGCATAAAAACCGCGAAATGAAAAGGAAGGACTTTCGCGCCGCTAGCCTAAGCCGGCTAGCTGTTACTTACTCACCACGTAGGCGGGCTCCGCAAACAAGCCCCGGCCAACGGCCAGGGCCTGTCTGCATTTTCTCTAAAACCAAACCAGAGAAAAAACCGGAGCCCCTGGCCGCGCAAGGCTAGGTAGCAAATAACTTTCACTCAGCAATAAAGCTGAGTGGTAAGCGAAAGGCTTGAAAAAAATAAAAAGGTTGCGTCCGGGCACTCGCTAGGCCTGCGGTGGGCCGCGCAACGCCGTGCCCCGCAAGGCTACCGCCGAGGCGGCCAGCTGTGCCGGCACCACCAGCGGCCGGTAAATGACCTGCACCCGAGGCTGCGGCAGGCGCACCGGCAGGGCCGGCGCAAAAGACACGCTGTAAAACGTTTCGGTGTGGCAATGCGTGTGGCGGGGGCCTAGCAGCTCGTGGTCAGTGCGTTGGCGGGTGGCCGCTGCCTCGGTGGTGTGGGCGTGGCGGTGCAAAGCCAGCACCCATGCTTCGGGCAGCAGCGTCCGCAGCAGGCAGAGCAGCAGCAACAAGGCGAGGTAAGGGCGAAGCACGGGCCGCAACACAGTAACGCTAGGTAAGCAGTAGAAAGGAGGCCGCCGGGGCAAAATGGTTGCATCGGCCAGGCAAAAGTACGGGGGGCAAAAGCGAAATCTGCATTCTAATTGCAACGTAGTTACAAAATAAATTGCGCCGGGGGCAGTAGACCCGGCTGGCGGCTAGCGCCGGCCCCTGGATAAATTAGTAAACGCGGGGTGTATCTTGCTGCCCGCTATTACGTTGCCGCATCTCCTAATGTTGGTTTATCCCACTCGCTGGCAGTTGTTTGTATTGCCGCTGAGCTTGCTGCGGCTGGACGTGGCACATGCCCGGGTGCCGGCCCTGTTGCCGGGGCAGTGGGCGATGCGCCAAGGCAGCTTTGTGGCAAACCAAACCGTGCCGCCCGACATTTTAGCACGCATGGATAACCCCGAAATGGCCGAGCTGAAGCGGGAAATGACCGGCGGCACGCCGCATCTGGTAGTTGAGTTGCAGCCCGGCGGCACCTGCCAGTTTCTGGGGCAGCCTGCCCGCATCAAAACCGGCACGTGCGCCGTTAAGGGTAAAACCCTACTGGCGCAAAGCCCCGGCACGCAGGGCGGCTCGTCGTTCGACCGCCAAGAAATGGTGCAGTTAAGCCGCCGCCGGCTGGTAATGGAGTTTCTGGTTGGCGACAAGCTGCCCGGGGTGCTCGAAGAAGCGGAATATCGCCGGGTGCAGCAACCCGGAAAAATCAAATTTTTTTCACACCAAGCCGACCAAATCAAATAGTTTTGCGTATGTGTGCCGCTTCACTGTGACATCGACGACTCGGCAGCCGTTAAAACATGGTGAAGCTGGAAAATAAATTTATGATTATCAGCTCAATAGCTGAACTTTGCGTTCAGTTTGATAAACCGTTGGATTTGGTGCGAGTGGCCTGGGTGGCTGGTCGCAACATGCGCTATTTTCAGCAAGCCTTCACGCAGCTGCAAAGCGTGATTACGCAATTGGAAGCGGGCCGGATAGTGCTGGAGCTAAATGCGATGCCCGATATTCCGGTATATGACCAAATTTGGCTTAGCACCAATTTTATGCCGGCCCTACTCAAGCTGCCGCTAAAGCAGGTAGTAGTGGTACTCTCGGCCCGGCGCATCTACAACCAGCAGGTGGTAGAAGGAGTGCTAGCCGCTTCGGCAATGAACATCCGGTTCGATGTGCAGTTTTTTGCCCAGCCTGAGGCAGCCCTGGCCTGGCTCACCGACGACTCGCCCCGCCTGCCGGCGCTCTTGCGCGAGTGGGCTGGCAGCTGCGGCGCGCTGGCCCCCACTACCGACGAGGTAGCCGAGCCCCGCCCACCCTACGGCCGGCCGGGGCACTCCGACTAACTGCCAACCTGGCAGCCAGCCAGGCATTGGAATAGCCTTTGAACTACTGGGCTGATTGACGGGCGCTGCCTGTTAGTCAGCCTTTTATTGTTTTTCAACCTTTTGCTAGTCCCATGTCTGAAACCGGCTCTATTTCCATCCATACCGAGAACATCTTCCCGATTATTAAGAAGTTCTTGTATTCTGACCACGAGATTTTTCTGCGCGAGCTGGTCAGCAACGCCGTCGATGCCACCCAGAAGCTGCAAAGCCTGGCCCGCCAGGGCGAATTTAAGGGTGAGCTGGGCGAACTGAAGGTGCGCGTGACGGTGGATAAAGAGGCGCGCAAAATCACGGTGTCGGACCACGGCCTGGGTATGACGGCCGACGAAATCAAGAAGTACATCAACCAGATTGCCTTCTCCGGCGCCACCGAGTTTGTAGAGAAGTACAAGGAGACGGATGCCCAGGCGAAAGACCAGATAATCGGACAGTTCGGTCTGGGTTTTTACTCGGCCTTCATGGTGTCGAAGGAAGTAGAAATCTGGTCGAAGTCGTATAAGGAAGATACCCTGACCGCGCACTGGACCTGCGACGGCTCGACCCAGTACACCCTCGACGAGCCGACCGGCGAACACGCCAAGGCCGAGCGCGGCACCGACGTGGTGCTGCACGTGGCCGAAGATTCGGACGAGTTTCTGGAAGAGGCCCGGCTGCGGACCATTCTGGAGAAGTACTGCAAGTTTTTACCAGTGCCGATTGAGTTTGAGGGGCAGTTGGTTAATGACACTACGCCCATCTGGACCAAGCAGCCGGCCGACCTGACCGACGAGGACTACAAGAAGTTTTACCGCGAGCTGTACCCGATGAGCATGGACGAGCCGCTGTTCTGGATTCACCTGAACGTGGACTACCCGTTTAACCTGACGGGCATCTTGTACTTCCCGAAGGTGAAAGACGAGTTGCAATTCTCGCGCAACAAGATTCAGCTCTACTCGCGCCAGGTGTTTATCACCGACGAGGTGAAGGATGTGGTGCCCGAGTTTTTGATGCTGCTGCACGGCGTGATTGACTCGCCGGATATTCCGCTGAACGTGTCGCGCAGCTTCTTGCAAGCCGACGCCAACGTGCGCAAAATCAACACCTACATCACCCGCAAGGTAGCCGACAAGCTAGCCGAGCTTTTCCGGAAGGACCGCGCCGGCTACGAGGAGAAATGGGCTGATATTGGGCTATTTGTGAAATACGGCATGCTCTCGGACGACAAGTTTTATGAGCGCGCCAAGGACTTCGTGTTGTTGAAAAGCGTGGATGGCAAGCTCTACACGCTCACTGAGTACACTGAGCACGTGCAGGCTAGCCAGAAAGACAAGAACGACAACACCGTGGTGCTTTACACCACCGATGCCGAGGCGCAGCACGGCTTCGTGGCGGCGGCTCAGGAGCGGGGCTACGACGTGCTGAATATGGACCAGGTGCTCGATGCCCACTTCATTGGGCTGCTGGAGCAAAAATTGGAGAAAACCACGTTTAAGCGCGTGGACTCGGCCACGGCTAGCCAGCTCATTGAGAAGGAAGAAGCCCCGGCCAGCGTGCTGAGCGAGGACGACCAGAAGAAGCTGGAAGAAGTGTTTCAGGGGGCTATCAGCAACCCGGCGATGCACGTCAAAGTGGCGGCCTTGTCGCCGCAGGATGCGCCGGTGGTGATTACCCAAAACGAATTTATGCGCCGCATGAAGGACATGCAGCGCACCGGTGGCGGGGGCGGCATGCAGATGTTCGGCAACATGCCCGACTCGTTTGACGTGACCGTGAACGCCAACAGCCCGCTCGTAACCAAGGTGCTGGCCGATGGCGGCGACACCATCGCCAAGCAGGCCTTCGACCTGGCCCTGCTAGCCCAGGGCCTGCTAAAAGGCGAGGCGCTGACGGCCTTCGTGAAGCGCAGCACCGAGCTGCTGTAGCAGCTTCAGGATTGTTGCAGGCCGAAAGTCCCCGCTACCTCAGGGTAGCGGGGACTTTTTTTGGTGCCTGGCAGTGGGGCCAAAGGCCTGGCAGCTACCTTGCCACTATGAAAATATTCTTTCTTTTTCCCACCCTGCTGCTGGCCACCACGTTGCTGGCGCAAGACCTTGCTCACAGTCGTGTTCGCGTAGCGGGCGGGATGCTGCAAGGCGGCCTCACTACTGCTGGCATTCACACCTTTAAAGGAGTGCCCTACGCCGCGCCGCCGGTAGGCAATCTGCGCTGGCGCGAACCTCAGCCCACCCCGGCCTGGAAGAATGTGCGCCCGGCCACGCAGTTTGGCCCGCGCGCCATGCAGCTGCCGCTGTTTGGCGACATGAATTTTCGCTCAAACGGCGTGAGCGAGGACTGCCTCTACCTCAACGTGTGGACCGGCGCCAAGGCTAGCCAGGAAAAGCGGCCGGTGCTGGTGTATTTCTACGGCGGCGGCTTCGTGGCCGGCGATGGCTCGGAGCCACGCTACGACGGCGAGAGCCTGGCCCAAAAAGGCATCGTAACCGTGACCGTGAATTATCGGCTAGGGGTGTTTGGCTTCATGGCCCACCCCGAGCTGACCAAGGAATCGCCCAACCATGCCTCGGGCAACTACGGCCTGCTCGACCAGGCCGCTGCTATTCAGTGGGTAAAGCAAAATATCGCCGCTTTTGGGGGCGACCCCCGGCACATTACGATTGGGGGCGAATCGGCGGGCTCCTTTTCGGTGAGCGCCCAGATGGCGTCGCCGCTCGCCAAGGGACTAATAGTCGGCGCCATTGGCGAAAGTGGGTCGCTGCTAGGCTTGCAGCCGCTGCCTACCCTGGCCCAGGCCGAGCAAACCGGCGGGGCCTTTGCTGCCACCGTGGGCGCTAACTCGCTGGCGGCGCTGCGGGCGCTGCCGGCCCAGCAGCTGTTGGAGGCTAGCGGCAAGCAGGGCGCGCCGCGCTTCTCAACCAACGTAGACGGCTACTTCCTGCCGCGGCAGCCCACCGAAATCTTTGCCGCTGGTCAGCAGGCGCACGTGCCCCTGCTGGTGGGTTGGAACTCGCAGGAGATGGCCTACCAAATGGTGCTCGGTCCGGCCGCGCCTACTGCGGAAAACTACCGGGCGGCCTTGCAAAAGCTATACGGCGAGCAAGCGGCGGATATCGAGCGCCTCTACCCCGCCGCCACCGACGCGCAGGCCGAGCAGGCCGCCACCGACCTGGCCGGCGACCGCTTCATCGCCTACAGCACCTGGAAACTGGCCGATGCCCAAATTCAGACCGGTGGCCAGCCGGTGTACCGCTACCTCTACGCCCGCCCGCGCCCGGCCATGACGCCCGAAATGGGCAACGCCACCGCCAACCTGGCCGGCGGCGTCACCAAGGGCACGGGCGCCGCTAGCCCCGCGCCGCCCGCCAAAGGCGCCGTGCATTCGGCCGAGATTGAATATGCGCTGGGCAACCTGCCCACTAACAAAGTATTTGCCTGGACGCCTGATGATTATAAGGTGTCGAAAACCATGCAGGGTTACTTCGTCAATTTCATTAAAACCGGCAACCCCAACGGCGCTGGCCTGCCCACCTGGCCGGCGGCTAGCCAGCAGGGCGGCCAGTTTCTGCGCCTCGACGTGACTACCCAGGCCGAAGCCGACCAGACGCGCGCGCGCTACCAGTTTTTGGAGCAGCACGCGGGGAAATAGCAGTAGTTGTTTCAATCCACTAAAACGCCCCACTGCCGCCCGGCAGCGGGGCGTTTTAGTGGATGAAGTTCTGGTGTTCGTAGAAAAAATGCCGGGCTAGGGTGCATTCGGCTTCATTTTCGCGTTAAGCTGGGTTAAGTGGGCGCGTATTTTTGCCCGGAGTCTAAATTATTCTCTTGCTATGCGTAAGATTCTGCTTGGTTTTCTGGCGTTTGTGGTGCTGCTGGTGGTGGCGCTGGCCGCCGCGCCCTTTCTGTTCAAAGACAAGCTGCGGGCGCTGGCCGACAAGCAGATAGCCCAGCGCGTGCGGGCCAAGGTGCAGTACAACCCCGCCGATATCGGCGTGACGCTGCTCAGCACTTTTCCTGATTTGGGGCTCGATATCAAAAACCTGCGCGTCATCGGCCTCGACTCGTTCAGCCGCGACACGCTGGCCTACCTGCCCGACCTGAAGGTGGGGCTCGATTTGATGACCGTTATCAAAGGCCAGCAGATTGACGTGAAAAGCGTGGCGCTCGACCGGCCCGAGTTCTCCATCAAAGTGCTCAAGAGCGGGCTAGCCAACTGGAATATCCTGATTTCGAATTCGGCCGCCGCGGCTAAAGGCCAGGATACGAGCCAGGTAAACCTGGCCATTCGGGGCTGGGAGGTGACCGATGGCCGCCTGCGCTACGACGACCGCAGCATCCCGTTCAGCTTCGATGCGCGCGGCGTGAACCACACCGGCAAGGGCGATTTTACGAAGAACGTGTTTGACCTGACCTCGAACACGACCATCGATAAGCTCACGGCCAACTACAACGGCATTGATTACCTGACGGATAAGCAAGTGAATGCCGACGTGGCCATGGAGATGGACCTGAACAAGAACCTGTACACGTTCAAGGAAAACCGGGTGAAGCTCAACGACTTTCCGTTTGGCTTCGCGGGTGCCATTGGCCTGCCCAATGCCACGGATATCACGTATGATATCACCTTCAAGGCGCTGCAAACCGACTTCAAGAACATCCTGAGCCTGGTGCCGGGCGTGTTCAATGCCCAGTTTAAGGACGTGCAGGCGAGCGGGCAGGTGGCCTTCAATGGCTACTACAAGGGCGTGCAAAACAAGCTGCGCATGCCCGGCTACGGCGTGAACCTGACCGTGGCCAACGGCCGCTTCAAGTACCCGCAGCTGCCGCAGGAGGCCCGGAATATCAACGTGGCGATGGTGGTGGACAACCCCTCGGGCTTTACCAACAACGTGAAAGTCAACGTGTCGAAGTTTCACCTCGACCTGGGCACTAACCCCGTGGATGGCTACGTGACCGTGGACGGGCTAGCCCCGATGAAGGTAGACGGCCGCGTGAAAGCTAACGTGAACCTGGCCGAGGCGCTGAAAGTGTACCCCGTCGCCGGCGTCACGGCCCGCGGCCAGCTTTTCGTGGATGCTACCGGCAAGGGCACTTACTCGAAAACCCAGATGCCGGTGGTGAATGCCGCGATTAAAATGACCAACGGCTACCTGAAATCGAACAAATTTCCGGCGCCGATTGAGGATATTAACCTGAGCGGCACGGTGATGAACTCGACCGGCCAGGTGAACGATACCTACGTGAGCCTGCCGCAGTTTCACATGGTGCTGGAGGGCGAGCCGCTCGACGGCCGCCTCACGGCCCACAACATTAACTCGCCCATCTTCGACGCCAACGTGAAGGGCACGGTGGACCTCACTAAAATCACCAAAATCTTCCCGCTCCAGGGTATGACCGTGACGGGCCGCGTGAGCGGCAACGTGGCCGCCGCCGGCAACATGGCCGATGTAGAAGCCGGCCGCTACCAGAACGTGAAGGCTAGCGGCACGGTGCAGGCCCGCAACGTGACCTACCGGAGCAAAGACCTGCCGCAGGGCGTGAGCATCAGCAGCGCGGCCGGGACGTTTAATAACAACCAGATTGTGATTCAGCAGCTTAACGGCACGGCCGGCACCTCCGATTTTGCCGCCAACGGCACGGTGAGCAACTACCTGGGCTACCTCTTCACGCCCGGCCAGCCGCTGCGCGGTACGATGAATGTGACCTCGCACAACTTCAACGTGAACGAGTTTATGGTGGACCCGGTAAGTGAGAAATCGACCGCCGCCGGCAAGGCCGCCCCGGCCAAGGCTAGCGGCGTGGTGCCGATTCCAAAGTTCTTCGACCTGGTGCTGAACAGCAAGGCCGACAACGTGACGTATGACAACCTGAAGCTGAATAATGCCAGCGGCACCGTGACGGTGAAGAACGAAGTGGCGACGCTCCAAAACCTAACTTTTAACACGCTGGGGGCCACCTTCGGCACCACCGGTAGCTACAACACCCAGGACTTGGCGCACCCCAAGTTTGACCTGGGGCTGAACATCAAGAACCTTGATTTTCAGAAAGCGTTTGCCTCATTCAACACCATCAAGGCGCTGGTGCCGCTGGCTTCGCAGGTGCAGGGCATTTTTGGCACCAACTTCAGCGTGAGCGGCGAGATGGGCCAGGATATGCTGCCCAAGCTGAGCACGCTCACCGGTAAAGGCTTGTTTGACATCGTGAAAGCCAGCGTGTTGCAGTCGCCGGTAATGTCGCAGATTTCAAGCCTCACCACGCTGCCCGAACTCAAGAACCTGCAAGTGCTGAACAAGATTGTGGACGCCCAGATTGTGAACGGCAACTTCCTGGTGAAGCCCTTCGACCTGACCATCGGCGACGTGAAAATGACGGTGGGCGGCTCAAACAGCCTGGCCGGATTGCTCTCCTACGTCACGGCCATCAACGCGCCCACCGGCAAGCTGGGTAGCGCCCTGAGCAGCAAGCTCACGCAGCTCACGGGCGTGCAGAATATTCAGGGTACCGACCGCGTGACGCTGGGCCTCAACATCGGCGGCAGCATCACGAGTCCGGTGGTGAAGCTGACCAGCGGCAGCCTCAAGGACCAGGGCAAAGCCATCGTGACCAACGTGGTGAAAACCAAGCTCACCGACGCGCTCATTGGGCTAGCCAACAAGAACAAGGCGAAAACCGACAGCACGCAAAAGGCGACTGCCACTGCGCAGCAAACCTCGCAGGAACAACTGCAACTCGAAATTCAGAAGAAGAAGCTGGAGGCCCAGGAGAAGGCCAGGCAAGCCATCGGCGCGGGCCTGAACAGCCTGTTTGGTGGCCGGAAGAAAGCCGCCGCACCCGCCCCGGTGCCGGCCGACACTACGAAAAAGTAGGATATTTTGAAGTAAGTGCGGCCATACTTGGCAGCGTTTTTGAGGAAGCAGGCCCGGCAACCGAAAGGTTGACCGGGCCTTTTTACGTCTCTAGTCTCTTTTCTATGACCACTTATCGTCTCTTGCACTTGGCGGCAGCCGCTTCGCTAGCCCTGGCTGGCTGCTCAAAAAACACTGATACTGCCAACGCCAGCGCGGCCAAGCTGGAAGTGCGCCTGACTGACGCGCCGGGTAATTTTAACGCCGCAGTGCTTGATGTGCAGCAGGTTGAGGTGCATCTTAAAGACGAAAACGACCCTAGCGGCTGGCAAACGCTGGCCTTCACGCCGCAGGCGGTGAACGTGCTCGACTACGTGAATGGCAAGTCGGCGCTGCTGGTGAGCACTGATTTTGCGCCCGGCAACCTCAAAGAAGTCCGCCTCATTTTGGGGCCCAACAGCTACGTGGTAGGCACCGACGGCCAGCAGTATGCTCTCAAAACGCCCAGCGGCCAGACCTCGGGCGTGAAGCTGAAATTGGATAAAGTGACGCTGGCAGCCGGCTCGACCTACCAGCTGCTGCTGGATTTCGACGTGGCTAAATCCATCGTGGAGCGCGGCAACTGGAGGGTGAGCAACGACAAAAAGGGGCGCTACTTGCTCAAGCCGGTCATTCGGCTGGTGGCGCAGGACCTGCGCGGTGGCCTGCGCGGCACCGTGAGCCCGGCCGCTGCCCGGCCGCAGGTGCTGGCCATCCGGGCCGCCATCACGGGGCCCGACACAGTGAGCACGTTTGCCGATGCCTCGGGCGCTTACCAGCTCAATGGCCTGGCGGCTGGTACGTATCAGGTGCAGTTTTTCCCAACCACGGTGGTCCCGGCTGGCCAGCCAGCTTATAAAGCCGTGGTGCGCCCCGGCATAACCGTGACCAACGACCAGATAACCGACCTGGGCGTAACGGCGCTTAATTAAGCATCCTAGCCTTTTTTGTAAGAAGGGCTAGCTCAGCTTTTGCACCAGCGCCAGTAGTTCGTGCTGGGTAGTGCGGGTAGCGTCGTGGTCGTACCAGGCCTGCACCTGGGGCACGATTTCCCTGAAGGGCGTTTCGCGCGCTTTCAGGTCGTGCAGGATAGCTTGCAGCGGGGCCGGGCGCGGCCCCCATACGGCTGCTTCGGTGAGGGTGTCGGCGTGCAGCAGCACGGCAATCGGGATGGCCCGGCCGCCGTTGGTGAGGTACTTATCGATAAAGTCGGGATGCGAGTCGCGCAGAAAATAACGCGTTTCGAAGTGGCCGCCGCTAGCCCGGGCCACTGCCTCTAGGATGGGGCCGGTCTGGGAGGCGTCGCCGCACCAGCCTTCGGTGATAATGGCCCAGATGTAGTGCCCGGTGAGCTTGTGCAGCGCCGCCTGCAGCTCGGGTAAAATGCTGACGGTAGGCTCAATGCGGTCGATGCGCGCCACGTTTTCACGGTAGTGCGGCAGCAGCTTGGCCAGGGTTTCATCGGGCGTTGGCGTGGCGAGCACCTCGCTGATGTGTTGGCGGTAGGCAGGGTAAGTGAGGCCAGTAGCTAGCTGGTCGGCGGTGAGCACGGGGGCAGTAGTGGCGAGCATGAGTAAGGCCGAATGAGTTAGGAACAGCGCCATAACGTAAAAGCCACCCCTGGGGGCAGCTTTTACGGTGAAAATCTAAAGAGTCCGGCTCAGAAAGCAACGGCCTACAATTGCGGCTGCACCTGGCCGGCCTGCTCGCGGCAGTAGGTGATAAAGTCGGAGTTTACGGGCTCCAGGCCAGCCTCGCGCATCTTGATAGCCACCTGCCCGCGGTGATAGCTGGCGTGCACCACGGCGTGGGTCAGGATGTCGCTCACCTGCGAGTCGAAGGCATCGCCCTGCGAGTTGGTGTACTGAATGTGGCGGGTCAGCTCGGCCTCGTCGGTGGTGGCGCACAGCTCGGCCAAGCGCTGCGAGGTTTGCTCGTGCCAGTGGTGCAGGCCGGCCAGGTTGTGCTCCTGCCATACCTTGAGCGGGCTAGCCGTGCCGCTGAGGCGGGCAATCCAGATGGCCTGGGCGTTGATAACGTGGCTGAAGATGCGCAGCGCGGCCTTTGGCTCGTCGTGGCCGGCGGCCACCGACGAGTCGAGGCGGCGCAGCAGCGTTTCGTTGGCCCACACGTTAAAAACGCCAAGCTTGGCGATGGTGTTAATCATGGCTTTGAAAGTATGAATTATGAGGTATGAATTATGAGTTAGAGGTCGTACTTCATGAATCAAGCAGCCAAAGCTACGGCTAGCCTTGCTGGCCAAGTGCGGGTAAGCAATTCATGACTCATGCCTATTAACTCCTAATTGCTTCTTACCGTGGGTCTTGCCACACGAGCTGCTCGTTGGTGCGGCGCTTCTCAAAGTTGGCGCACTTGCCATCGCCCTTGCCCGTGATGCCGCCTTCGGGGTGGCACAGCACTTTGCCTTGCGCATCGTAGAGCGTCGATTGCTGGTCGCAGCAGGGAGCCGTTTCGTAGTACACCGTTGCGCCCTCGTACTGGTAGCGTGAGATGCGGATAATTGGGTTGCGCTTGCGCGTGGCCAGAATGCTCTGGATGCGGTTGCGCAGCCATTGGGGCCGGGCGGTGCTGTCGAGGCGCATATCGCGGGCGGGCACGGCGTCCACGGTATTGGTGCTGGTAGGGGCGCGGGTATCGTCCGACACAAAGGTTTCGGCGGGCGGCGTGGTGGGGGTGTTCACCACGACATCTTGCTGGCAGGCGCCCAGCAGCAAGGCTAGCGCGGTAACCGGAATAAGCGAACGGCGCATAGGGGCGGTAAGTAAAAAAGTCGGCATAAATATCAGCTCTGCTTACGCCAACCCGCGCGCAATAGTTAGCGCGGCCACAGGGCCCAAAGCCGGGGGCCAAACACCAGCGCGCCCACCGCCAGCGCCCCGAGTGCCGCCAGCAGCACGGCGCCGGCGGCCACATCTTTGGCTTTGCCGGCCAGGGGGTGATACTCGGGCGACACCAGATTGGTGAGCGTTTCGATGGCCGTGTTGAATAGCTCGGCGGCCCACACGCCGGCCACCGCTAGTGCCACCAGCGCCCACTCGATGCCCGTGAGCTTTACATAAAGCCCCAGCCCCAGTGCCAGTACCGAGGCCACGGCGTGAAACTGCAAGTGCAGCTCGGACCGCAGCGCCGCCCCCACGCCCCGAAAGGCGTGCCCAAAGCTGGCCGCGCGGCGGCGCAGCAGGCCCGGCTGGCCGGGCGGCAGGGGGCTAGCCACGGACGTCGAACTCGGCAAAAGTGGTGCGGCGCAGCTCGGGCCATTCGGGGCGGATGATGCTGAAAATCACCGTGTCGCGTCGGTAGTTGCCCTGCGTGAGGCGGTGGCTGCGCAGGGTGCCTTCCTCGGTGGCACCCATGCGGCGCATGGCCGTTTGCGACTTGTGGTTGCGGCTGTCGGTTTCGAGTTCCACCCGCTCGTAGTTCAGCTGGTCGAAGGCGTGGGCCAGCAGCAGGTGCTTGGCCGCGCGGTTGAGGCCGGTGCGCTGAAAATCGGTGCCCACCCAGGTATAGCCGATGCTCAGCTTCTGGTTGTCGGGGTCCACGTTGTAGTAGCTGGTGCTGCCCGCCAGCCGCCCGCTAGCCCTATCAATGAGAACAAAAGCGTAGCGGCGGCCCGCCTGGCGGTCGCTCACGGCCTGGGCCAGGTAGTCGGCCAGGCTCAGGGCGTCGTCGGCGCGGGTAATAGTGTATTCCCAGATAGCGGGCTCGAAGGCAATGGCCTTTAGGTCCTCAAAATCGGCGGTGTCGAGTGGGCGCAGGCGCACGCGGCTGTTTTCCAGGACGAGGTTTTGGGTGAAATCCATGGCGCAGCAGGCAGAATGATAGGCCGCAAAGATGCAAAAAAACCGCGCCCGATGGCTGGCTAACCCTCACGGCTGCGCCGGGCAGTGGCTAGCCACGTAGGCTTGGTAGGCGGCGTAGGCGGGCTCCTGCACCAGGCTTTTGAGGGCGCGCACGTGCGGGTCGGCGAGGTCGCTGGCCTGGCTGCGCAGCCGCATAAACCGCAGGCCGGTTTGCAGGGGCGCGCAGTCGCCGGCCTGGGCTAGCTGCTTGGTTTTCAGTAAAGAGTAATTGAATGCCGCCTGCTCGCTGGCCTGCGAGTCGCGCTGGGCAGGCGGCACCTGGCTGAAATAATGCAGGTGCCCGATTTCGTGGTACAGCACTACCACCAGCCGATTATCGTCAAAGCCTGGCTGCGGGTGCTCCAGAAAGCGCCGGTCGAGGCGCACCGCGCCGTTGCCAAACGCGGCGGCCGGGCTGCCGAGCGGGCCCGCATTCGTCACCACTACGAAGCGCCGCAGCAGCTGGTCGTGCTGGCGCACGTCGGCCAGCGCCGCCGTAAACTTGGGATACTGCCGCGCCGCCTGGGCCAGCACCGCCTGCGCCGTAGCCGCAGCGACGGGCACCGCCTGCGCCAGCTGGGCGCGGCTTAGGAGGGGGAGAGCTACTAATAATGAGCTGAAAAGCAAAGGGTAGCGCACAGGCATTGCGTTAGTGGTAAAGCAAAAAGCCCGTCATGCTGCGCTTGTCGAAGCATGACGGGCTTTTATAAAAAACGTTACCCTGCGGAAGAAGGCTAGCCCACGTTAATTGCGCCCACCATGTCCTCGGGCTTCAGCCACTCGTCGAACTGCTCGGGGGTGACGTAGCCGAGCTGCACGGCGGTTTCCTTGAGGGTCGAGTGGTTTTTGTGGGCCGTCTGGGCAATTTCGGCGGCTTTGTAGTAGCCGATGTGCGGGTTGAGGGCCGTCACCAGCATCAGGCTGCTATCAACGTGCTTCTTGATGTTGGGCAGAATGGGCTCGATGCCTACGGCGCACTTGTCGTTGAAGGCCACGCACACGTCGCCGATGAGGCGGGCCGAGTGCAGGAAGTTGTAAATCATGACCGGCTTAAACACGTTCAGCTCGAAGTGGCCCAGCGAGCCGCCCACCGTGATGGCCACGTCGTTGCCCATCACTTGGGCGGCTACCATCGTCATGGCCTCGCACTGGGTGGGGTTTACCTTGCCGGGCATGATGCTGCTCCCGGGCTCGTTGTCGGGAATCGAGATTTCGCCGATGCCCGCGCGCGGGCCGCTGCTGAGCATGCGCACATCGTTGGCAATTTTCATGAGGCTCACGGCCACCGTTTTGAGCGCGCCGTGGGCTTCCACAATGGCGTCGTGAGCAGCCAGGGCCTCAAACTTGTTTTCGGCGGTCACGAAGGGCAGGCCCGTGAGGTCGGCAATGTGCCTGGCCACGTTCTCGGAGTAGCCGGCGGGCGTGTTGATGCCGGTGCCCACGGCGGTGCCGCCCAGCGCTAGCTCGCTCAGGTGGGCTAGCGTATGGTGGATGGCGCGCAGGCCGTGGTCGAGCTGCGACACATAGCCCGAAAACTCCTGGCCCAGCGTCAGCGGCGTGGCGTCCATGAAGTGGGTGCGGCCGATTTTAACGATTTCCTTAAATTCTACGGCCTTCTTTTTCAGCGTATCGCGCAGCTTGGTGATACCCGGAATCGTGGTTTCGACCAGGATTTTGTAGGCCGCGATGTGCATGGCCGTCGGGAAGGTGTCGTTGCTGCTCTGGCTCTTGTTCACGTCGTCATTGGGGGCCAAAAACTTCTTCTCGTCCGAGAGCAAACCGCCGTGCAGCACGTGGCCGCGGTAGGCAATCACCTCGTTCACATTCATATTGCTCTGCGTGCCCGAGCCGGTTTGCCACACCACCAAGGGAAACTGGTCGGCCAGCTTACCGGCCAGTATTTCGTCGGCCACGCGGCCGATGAGGTCGGCCTTTTCGGCGTCGAGCACGCCCGCGTCGCGGTTGGTGAGGGCGGCGGCTTTCTTCAAGTAGGCGAAGGCTTTGATGATTTCCTTCGGCATCTTATTGATATCCTGCGCAATCGGAAAGTTCTCGATGCTGCGCTGGGTTTGGGCGCCCCAATAGGCGTCGGCGGGCACTTGCACCTGGCCCATGGTATCTTTTTCGGTGCGGAACTGGCTCATTTGAACGGGGTAGAAGTGAAAAAGCTGCCGCTGGCAACGGCCGCAAAAGTACGCCGCCCGGCCGGCGCGGGCAGCCACGCGCCCGGCTAGCCCGTACACCCAGCCAATCCCAATCGTTTTCAGCATTACCCCATGAACCAGCCCCCGCCCACCCCCGCTCCCCACACCGAGCCGCCCGTACCCACCGAAGGCAACGGCGTGCCCGATTACTCGCACCTCGAAATCCACACCGAATCGGACCTGCCCACCCCCGATAAAGCCGGCGGCAGCGCCACCGAGCCCGAAAGCGGCGGCGGCTACAGCGGCTAAGTTGCCCGGCCTCAACTCTTGCGCGGCGCTTTTGCGTGGTAGCTATGCGAGGGTTCGCTCCCAAAAAGAACGTCATGCTTCGACAAGCGCAGCATGACGTTCTTTTTGGGAGCGAAGCAACTTTCATAATAAGACGAAAAAACAGCAGGTTTCGGGGGCAGGCGGGCGCTATCTTTCGCCGGCCTATCGCCTGAGGTTTGAGCGGCAGGCGGTAATCCCTTTTCCGTACGTAACCTGCTTATGCTGAAACGCTACCCCCTGCTGCTGCTGGCCGCTAGCCTGCTGGCCCGCCCGCTGGCCGCCCAAACCGCTCCGCCCGCCGGTAAGCCGCTACTGGGCTTCGGGCCCACCACGGCGGCAGCCGAGTACCAGCTCGAAACCAAGTTCGACGCCCAGCTCAAGGCCGACGAGCTGCGCCAGTGGATGAAGCGCCTGGCCGCGCACCCGCACCACGTGGGCTCGCCCTACGACAAGGACAACGCCGAATTCATGGCCGGCCTGTTTAAAAGCTGGGGCTACGCCACGCGCATCGACGTGTCGTATGTGCTGTTTCCGACGCCCAAGCTGCGCAAGCTAGAGCTGGTGGCGCCGACTCCTTTCACGGCTAGCCTCACTGAAAAGCCGGTGCCCGAAGACGCCACTTCGGGCCAGACCAGCGAGCAGCTGCCCACCTACAACTGCTTCTCGAAGGATGGCGACGTGACGGCCGAGCTGGTATTTGTGAACCAGGGCATCCCGAAAGACTACGAGGAGCTGGCCCGCCGCGGCATCGACGTGCGGGGTAAAATCGTGATTGCCAAGTACGGCGGCTCGTGGCGCGGCATCAAGCCCAAGGTGGCCGCCGAGATGGGCGCCATCGGCTGCCTCATCTACTCCGACCCCAAAGACGACGGCTACGCCCAGGGCGACGTGTACCCCAAGGGCCCCTTCAAGCCCGAAACCGGCGCCCAGCGCGGCTCGGTGCTCGATATGCCCACCTACTCCGGCGACCCGCTCACGCCGGGCTACGGCTCGACCAAAAACGCCAAGCACCTCGACTACCGCACCGCGCCCACGCTCACGCAGATACCCGTGCTGCCCATCTCGTACGGCGACGCCCTACCCCTGCTTTCGGCGCTGGCCGGCCCCATGGCGCCGCCCGACTGGCGCGGCGCGCTGCCCATCCCGTACCACCTTGGGCCGGGGCCGGCCAAGGTGCACTTGCAGCTCGAGTTCAACTGGAAAACCGAGCCGGTTTACAACGTCATTGCCACGCTGCGGGGCCGGGAGCTGCCCGATGAGTGGATACTGCGCGGCAACCACCACGACGCCTGGGTCAACGGCGCCAGCGACCCGCTCAGCGGCATGGTGGCTGAGTTGGAGGAAGCCCGCGCCCTCGGCGAGCTGGTAAAAACCGGCTGGCGGCCCCGGCGCACGCTCATGTTCTGTGCCTGGGACGGCGAGGAGCCCGGCCTGCTGGGCTCGACGGAGTGGGCCGAAACCAACGCCAAGGACCTGCAAAAGCACGTGGTGGCCTACCTGAACACCGACAACAGCGACCGGGGCTTTTTGCGCGTTGCCGGCTCGCACACGCTCGAGAAGTTCTTCAATCAGGTGGCCCGCGATGTGCCCGACCCCGAAAAGCCGCTCTCCATCCTGGAGCGGCGGCGGGCGTATGACCTCGTGACGGGCACGCCCGAGGTGCAGAAGGATGCCCGTGAGCGCCCCGACCTGCGCATTGCCGCGCTGGGTGCGGGCTCCGACTACTCGCCCTACCTTCAGCACCTCGGTATTCCGTCGATGAACGTGGGCTTTGGCGGCGAGGGCGAGGGCGGCGAGTACCACTCCATCTTCGACTCGTTCGATGATTTCACACGCTTTAAAGACCCCACGTTTGCCTACGGCGTGGCTCTGGCTCAAACCATGGGTCGCTGCGAATTGCGTCTGGTCGATGCCGATGTGCTGCCCTTCGAGTTTCAGAACTTCTCGAACACCGTGGCTAAGTACAGCACCGAGGTCAAAAAGCTGACCGACGACATGCGCACCGAAACCGACAAGCAAACCAAGCTGCTGGCCGAGCAGCGCTACGAAGCCGTGTCGAACCCCGACCAGCCGCTGCTACCCCCCAAGGCGCAGGCCGCCGTGCCCCAGCTCGACTTCGCGCCCCTCGACGCGGCCCTACAAAAGCTGGCCCAGAGCGCCGAGGCCTACGAGCAGGCCCGCCAAAACCCCCTACCCCCCGACCGCCAGAAAACCCTCGACCAACTGCTGTACCAGGCTGAGCAGCAGCTCCTCAGTGCCGAAGGCCTGCCGCGCCGCCCTTGGTACCGCCACCAGCTATACGCGCCCGGTTTCTACACCGGCTACGGGGTGAAAACCCTGCCCGGTGTCCGCGAAGCCGTGGAGGAGCGCAAGTGGGCCGAGGCTGACGAGCAGATAAAGCGCACCGCCGCCGCTATCGACCGCTTCGCCGGGCAGGTAAATCGGGCGGCCGAAGTGGCTACTCCGAAAGTGCTGTAAGCTGAAAATGTATCCGCATGTCATTAACTCAAAAGAACGTCATGCCCATCTGGCGTCCGCTTGTCGAAGCATCTCTGCCGCGCCGCTAGGGTCATTTGACGGAGCGATAGAGATGCTTCGACAAGCGGACGCCAGATGGGCATGACGTTCTTTTAAATGAGCATGACCAACTAAACAGCTTCAAACGACTAGATGGAACATTATGAATAAATTTACCCTAGCCCTCCTAGCCAGCTGCGCCGCCCTGGCCGCTCACGCCCAGGCGCCACCTGAACTGGTGAAAGTCACTGACTTGCTGAAAATTGAGCAGCTCAACAATGTGACGCTGACCCGTGACGGCCGGCGAGCGGTCTTCACGGTGCTGGCCGTGGTGCCCGACGAGAAAAGCAAGGCCGACTACAAAAACCTGAGTCAGCTTTACACCATCGGCACTGAGGCGGGCGCCGTGCCCCGGCAGCTCACCTTCAGTAAGGACGGCGCCACGCAGCCCGCCTGGAGCCCCGACGGCCGGCGGCTAGCCTTCGTGCGCACGGTGGAGGACAAGCCCCAGGTATTTGTGATGCCCACCGATGGCGGCGAGGCCCGGCAGCTCACGCATTTCAAGTATGGCGCTACGGCGCCCAAGTGGAGCCCCGACGGCCGGCAGGTGCTGTTCGGGGCGGCCATTCCGCTGCGCGATTTCGTGAAAGACTCGCTGCTGAACGCAAGTAAATTCCTACCCCTCTGGTCGTACGAGAAGCCGGGCTTTTCCAAGAACTCGCCGCTAGGGTCGGCGCGGCCCAATGCCGACGGCACCCTGGCCGAAGTGCGCGCCTACCTCGATAAAAACGAGGTGGACAAGAAAGCCAAGGTGCTCGATAACCTTGATTTTCAAGATGAACGCGATGTGTCGGCCGATAAAAGCCTGGCCCAGCTTTTCCTGATTGATGCCACCGCCCCGGCCGCGCAGCCGGTGGCTATTACCCACGGCTTCTACCGCTTCAGCCAGGCTGAGTTTACGCCCGACGGCCAGCACCTGCTGCTGCTGGCGGCCATCGACTCGGTGCGCCACCCCGACCGCGCCCAGGAAAACGCCGTTTTTCTGGCCGACCTGCAGGGCCGCCACCTGCGCCGCCTACTGGGGCAGGACAGCACGTCTTACGCTACGCCGGTGGTGTCGCCGTCGGGCCGGTGGCTAGCCTTCCAGCAGTCACCCACCGGGCGCGTGGCCGTGCCCAAGCTCCAGCTGATGCCGCTGGGAGGCGGACCGGTCATCAGCATTCCGCTCGACCGCAACCCGGCCGGCCTGGCCTGGAGCAGCGACAGCAAGTACTTGTATTTCACGGCCCAAGCCAACGGCGGCGTGCCGCTGTACCGGGTGAATATCGGCACCCGCAAGCCCGAAAAGCTGACCGCCGACGACACGGGCATCCTGAGCTTCGACGTGGCCCAGGGCCACGTGGTGTACGCCCAAACCGGCGTGCGCAACCCCTCCGACCTGTACGTGGCCGATGCCAGTTTGCGCCAGCCGCACCGCGCCGGCACCTTCAACGACTGGGTGAAAACCCGGCGCCTTTCCTTACCCGAGAAGCACACCTTCACCAATGACAAGGGCCTAGCCGTGGACTACTGGGTGATGAAGCCCACCGCCTACCAGGCCGGCCAGAAGTACCCGCTGCTGCTCGACATCCACGGCGGGCCGGCGGCCATGTGGGGGCCGGGCGAGGCCAGCATGTGGCACGAGTTTCAATACTTCGCCAGCCAGGGCTACGGCGTGGTGTATGGCAACCCGCGCGGCTCGGGCGGCTACGGCGAGCAGTTTTTGCGGGCCAATATCCGCGACTGGGGCACTGGCCCGAGCAGCGACGTGCTCACGGCCCTCGACAAAACCGTGGCCGAAGGCTGGGCCGACCCCAACAAGCTGGTTGTGAGCGGCGGCTCCTACGCCGGCTACCTCGTGGCCTGGATTGTGAGCCACGACCACCGCTTCCAGGCCGCCTGCTCGCAGCGCGGGGTGTATGACCTGGCCACGTTCTTCGGCGAAGGCAACGCCTGGCGCCTCGTGCCCAACTACTTCGGCGGCTACCCCTGGCAGCCGGCCGTGCGGGCACTGCTCACCCGCGAATCGCCCATCACCTACGTCGAAAATATCACGACGCCCTACATCCTTTTTCACGGTGAAAACGACCGCCGCACGGGCTTCGTGCAGGGCGAGATGCTGTTCCGCAGCCTCAAAGTGCTGGGCCGGCCGGTCGAATACGTGCGCCACCCCGGCGGCACCCACGAGCTCACCCGCTCGGGCGACAACCGCCAGCGCATCGACCAGATGCTGCGCACCTACGAGTTCTTCGAGCGCTACCTGCGCACCAAAGGCGTGGCCGCGCAGTAGCTTTTTTGTGTTTAATCCATTCAAATAAGAACGTCATGCTCATCTGGCGTCCGCTTGTCGAAGCATCTCTGCCACGCCGCTAGGTTCGCTATTTCAGCGGCGCGGGAGAGATGCTTCACTGCGTTCAGCATGACGCTCTATTAGATTTCTAATTCTCTCTTTTTTCCTCCCCCATGAACCCACGTTTCCCCACCCACGCGCTGGCGCTAGCCCTGCTCGGCGGTGCGCTGCTCGCCGGCTGCGGCCAGTCGCAACCCACCACTGCCACGGCCGCCACGACGCCCGGCACTACCATGCCGGCCAATTATTTCCCAGCCGAGGAAAGCGGCGTGAAAACCGGCGGCATCCAGGTCATTCCCATCACCACGCCTAAGGGCAAGTTCAACGTCTGGACCAAAAAATTTGGTAATAACCCAAAAATCAAGGTGTTGCTGCTCAACGGCGGACCGGGCGCCACGCACGAGTATTTTGAGTGCATGGAGAGCTTTCTGCCGCAGGAGGGCATCGAGTTTATCTACTACGACCAGCTAGGGTGCGGCAACTCCGACAACCCCCGCGACACCAGCATGTGGAGCCTGCCGCGCTACGTGGAGGAAGTGGAGCAGGTGCGCCAGGCGCTGAATCTGACCAAAGACAACTTCTACCTGCTGGGCCACAGCTGGGGCGGCATCCTGGCGGCCGAGTATGCTTTCAAGTACCAGAAAAATCTCAAAGGCCTAATTATCAGTAATATGATGATGAGTTGCCCGGCCTATGGGCGCTACGCCGACGAGGTGCTGGCCAAGCAGATGAAGCCCGAAGTGCTGAAGGAAATCCGGCAGATTGAGGCTAAAAAGGACTTTAGCAACCCGCGCTACATGGGCCTGCTGGAACCCAACTTCTATGCCGAGCACCTGTGCCGCATCGTGCCCAACCCCGAGCCGGTGCGCCGCTCGCTGGGCAAGCTCAACCAGTCGCTCTACGTGACGATGCAGGGGCCCAGCGAGTTCGGCATTTCAGGTAAGCTCACCACCTGGGACCGTACCAAGGACCTGCCGCAGCTTACCATTCCGGTGCTTAGCATCGGCGGCAAGTACGATACCATGGACCCCGCGCACATGGCCTGGATTGCCACCCAGGTCAAGCAAGGGGCCGCGCTTATCTGCCCTAAAGGCAGCCACATGAGCATGTATGACGACCAGCAAACCTACATGACCGGCTTCGTCAAGTTTTTAAAAGCGGTGGACGACGGCTCGTTTAAAGCCGGCACCAACCTGTAGGGCCGCTACTCAAACTCGACCGGCACTTCCACAACCTGCGCGGCCCGGCGCCCGGCGCTGATGCCGGGCACCCAGGCCGGGCCTGCCCTAAGCAGGCGAATAGCCTCGGCGTCATAATCGGGGCGCAGCTTGCGCACGGCTTCGGCCTGCTCAATCTTGCCATCGGCGCCGAGGTGCAGGCGCACCAGTACCCGGCCCGACCGCCGGGTGCCATCCGGGCTTTCGGGCTCAAAATCGGCCGCCCCTTTTTTTAAGTACTCGCGCAACGCTGCGTAGCCGCCGCTGGGCGTGGCCGGTAGCGCCGGCGGCGGGGGCATGGCGGCGCGCATCTTAGCCAGCGGCTCGCTCACGCGGGCCGGCGCGGCCATTGCCGTGGGCGCGGCCGGCGAAATCGTAGGTATCCCGGCCAGTGCAGCCGAGTCACGGGCAGGTGCAGCGGCCGAGGCCGGGCTAGCGGCAGCTACGGGCGCTGCAGCTGCCAAATGCCGGGCCGTGCGCCCAGCCGCTACCGCTGCAGTAGCGCGCGCCCGCCGCGCCGTGCCGCGCCGCGGTGAGGGTGCTACCGCCACAGGGGCTGGCCCGGCCGGCGCGGGTGCCGCAGCTGGCTCGACCGGCCGGGGTGAAGGAGCTGCCACCACTACTGGCGCGGGGGCGTGCTGCCGCTGCTGCCAGGCCCACCACCCACCCGCTACCAACCCGAGTAGCAGGGCGGCCGCGGCGGCCAGCTGCGGGGCTAGCCAGCGGTGGCGCCGGGGCAAGGCCACCTGCCGCGCCGGCGCGGCTTGCTGCTGCACGCGCTGCCGCAGCCGCTGCTGAAGCCGGGCCAGCGCCTGGTCGGTAGTGGTGGGTGGGGTTTGCAGCAGGCCTTCCAGGATGTCGGCGCAGCGGGGGCAGGCCAGCGTGTGGGCCTCTACGCGGTGCTGGGCGGCCGGGGCTAGGGTGCCCGCCGCGTACTGGCGCAGCAGCGCCACCGGCAGGTGTGAGCCGGCCGGGGCAGTAGCGTTCAGCAGCGGGTTGGTGGGCAGCATTTAGCGGAATTAAAAGGTATGAATGATGAGTTGGGTGAGGAGGGATACAAAAAAAGCAGAGGCGAGCGGATAGAATCGGAGCGAAAGCCAATGCTTCATTCCTCATTCCGTATTCTTACTTCCTTGCTCAACGTGCGCTTGAGCATGCGGCGGCCGTTTTGCAGGTGGCTTTTCACGAGGTTGAGCGCTAGCCCGGTGAGGGTAACTATTTCCTGATACGATTTTTCTTCCAAGTAAAATAACTCGAGGCAGCGGCGCTGCTCAGTGGGCAGTTGGCCGAGGGCTGCTTCTAGGGCTTGCAGGTCGGCTTCGTGCTGGCTAGCCTCTTCGGCTTCGGCGCCGGCATCGGGCAGATGCCGGGCGGCGGCATTTTCCACATCAGCAGCCTCGGGCAGCAGCACCAGCGGGCCGCCGCTAGCCGTGCCGCGCTGCCGGGCGCGCAGCTCCATGAGGCAAAAATTGCGGGCCGTGGTGTAGAGCCAGGCCCCGAAGTTATCGGGCGCGTGGGTGCGCAGCTTCACCACCAGCTGCTCGAAAAGCTGCATGGCGGCGTCCTGGGCGTCCTCATCGGGCGGGGCCAGGTAGCGGCGGCACACCGCAAATACCTCGGGCAGGTGCCGCTCGTAGAGCAGGCCCAGCGCGGCCACGTCGCCCCCTTGGCGGTAGCGAGCCAGCACCTCCTGGTCGGAAAGGGCAGCGGCGGGAACAGGCGAGGCGCGGCGACGAAACAACACGGCAGCAAAATACGCCCGCCCGGCCCGAATACTCCACAAAAAAGCCCGCGCCGGAGGCGCGGGCTTTTAGCAGGTCTGGCTAGGCTTACTTATGAGCGGCTGCTTTCATGTTAGCCTTGGTTTGGTGGGCCGACTTGGCGGCGGCATCGCCCATGGCGTCCATTTTTTGACCAGCAGCTTCCATTTTAGCGCCCAGCTTGGCACCGGCTTCGTCCAGCTTAGTACCAATTTTCTCGCCGGCGGCGTTGGCCTTTTCACCCGCGCGCTCGGCGGCGGCGCCCATTTTGGCTCCTGCCTCGTCAATGTTAGGAGTGGTTACCTCGGTAGTAGTGGAGGTAGTGCCATCGGCGTTGGTGGTTTTGGTGGTGTCGGCCGAGCAGGCGGTGAAGCTCAGGGCTACGGCAGCGGCAAACCAGGTTTTCAGCGAAGTAGTCATGATGGTAAAAAAGAGAGTGAGAAAACAACGAGCCTTGAGGCGGCTGGGTAAGAAAACGTAATCCTGCCTGGTTGGGTGGCAGTTATTTAGTCTGGCCCTGGCTGGTAGCCGCGTCGGTAGCCGGGCTGCCTCCCGCCGTGGCATCCGAGGCTTTGGTGCTGGCGCTGTCCATTTGCACGCCGGCCTGGTCTTGGGCCACTTGGTTGTGGGCGCCCGTCGTATCGGCCGCGGCGGCCGCGTTGCTGGTCGTCGAGTCAGTGGTGGTCGTTTTATCGTTGGGGGTGCAGGCAGCCGCGCTGGCGGCCAGGGCCACGACGGCGGCCAGCCGCGTCAGGGAAGTTAATTTCATAAGTAGGCAGTAGTTGGGAAGTGAGGAACGCGTGCCGGTTAATCGGCTAGCTGCTAAAAGGTAACCTCTCGGTTCTGCTAGCCCGCGCCAACCGGGTAACTAACTTTTTAGGCCCGGCCTGAGTATAGCCAGCTAATCTATTCTTTCCCTCGCTCATGGACTCCACTGCTTCGACCCCGCACACCCCACCCACGCCCGAAATTCAACTGCACGTCAGCGACGAGCAAAGCACGGCCTTGCTCACCGATACGCTCAACCTGCTCGGCCAGGGCCTGCCCAATGCCGACGGCGCCACCGGCCTGCACGAGCTAGAGCGCTGGGAAACGGTACTGGCCGCCAGCGACCGCCCCGGCCTGGCCAAGATAAAGCAGGAGGTCAGCCTGTTGCGCCGCATGCTGTCTTCCAGCGACACCCAAAGCCACGAGGTGGCCGAGGTGCTGGCCAGCCTCGGCGCCGAAGCCAGCAAGGTGGCCGACGAGTCGGGCTCCGGCTATTCCGACGCCCTGCACAACCTAAGCAAGCTGCTGATTAAAGCCAGCAACCTGCTCTCGCGCTAGGCGTTGCTTTTCAAGCACACTGGCTGCGTTGGCCCTCGGCATCGTTCGGGGCCAAGGCAGCCAGTGTGCGTTTCGGGGCCGGCTGGCCGACCTTTGCAGCCGCAAGTTGCCTCGCTTATGATTACCCTCTACGACCCCTTTGAGGGGATGCAATTCGGCCCCGGCCGCTGTTTTCTCACCGGCCAGCCCGTGGGGCCCGCTGATACCATTCCGGTGTTTGCTGGCTGGCTGCAAGCCACTTACGGCCTGGCCGAGCGCCCGCTCTACCTGCTCGACCAGAGCCAGACTACCTACGCGGCGCTGCGCCTGCCGCTAGCTCCAGCGCTGCGCCCGCGCCTCGACGCGCTGGAGGCTGAAATTCAAGAAGCTAGCCAGGGTGGCCCAGCCGCGCTGCGTGCCCTGCCGCCCGCCCGGCTGTGGCAGTGGCTGGCCAAAATGTTCTACGGCATCTTCGTCACCGAGCTGTTGCAGCAGCAGGCGCCGCTCATCAAGCCGCAGTACCCATTGGCCGAGAATGCGCAGCTGGTGCAGCGGTTCCGGGCATTTTTTCAGCTCCTGCAGGGCCTGCGCGTGCCCACCGACTACGCCGACTTTGTGCCCGGCTCGGTGTTTGTGCTCGAAGCTGATGACGCTTACGATGCACCAGCTTTTGAGCTGGATGATGACCTGAACACCTTGGTTTTCAGTGTAAAGCTGGGGCAGGCCGTTATCGTGGCTACGCTGGTTGATATTGGTCTCATCAGCCAGGCCATGCGCCAGGTGGCGGCCGATGCCCAGCGCCCGCTGCACCCGGCGCAAATAGCGGAGTTTAAGGCGCGGGCCTACTACGCCGCTTATTTATTAGCGGTGGTGCCCGACATCTACCTGCGCCGTCCTACGCCCGCCGACGCGCCCGGCGCCGAGCTGGTGCTCGATGCGCTGGTCGACGACGTGACCTCGGCCATCTTCAACCCCTGGGATAACCTCGGCTACGGCCACACCCTCACGGGCCTATGGCCGCGCTGGGGCCTCACCGAAGCCCAGATTCTGGCTAATCCCTTCCAGCCCCTAAGCCTGCTTTACGACGCGGCCGGCCAGCCACAGTCCGCCGCCGAGGCCGCTGAGCAGCTCGCCGTGCGCACGTATCAACCTAAAGCGCACCGATAAGCAAGCTCGACCGAACGGCTAGCCCAGTTGGCTCGTATGCCAAGCCCCGGCCCCGCTTTCAGGCCGGGGTTTTCAGTTCCTTTTCCACTCCTTTATGCATTCTGCTCTTTTCCCAATTGGGGCCGCCACTGTGGCTAGCCTGCTGCTGGCTGGCTGCACCTCCGGCACCACTGCCGACAAGCCGCGCGGCACCATGCCCGCCGACTCGACCGCCGCCCACGTGCCGGCCCCCGCGCCGGCGGGTTCGCCGCTCACCATCGTGGCTGAGTTTACCGACCCGCAGGTGACGGGGGTGGCGGTGGCGCCGGGCGGCAAGGTATTCGCCTTTTCGCCGCGCTGGGACTTCAACCCCACCTACCCCGTGGCCGTGGTGGGGCCTAGCAATACCCTCACGCCGTATCCCGACGCCGGCTGGTGCATGTGGAACGACTCGGTGAAGGCCGAGCCGCTCAAGCACTGGATTTGCCCGCAGGCTGGCTACGTCGATAAGAAAGGCATGCTCTGGATAATCGACCCCGCCGCGCCCGGCCTCAAGTTCACGGTGCCCGGCGGCGTAAAGCTGGTCAAAACCGACCCCAAAACCAATAAGGTAGTGCAGGTTATCCCTTTTCCCGAGAGCGTGGCCCCGCGCCACTCGTATCTCAACGATGTGCGCATCGACCTGCAAAACAACTACGCCTACCTCACCGACTCGGGTACCGGCGCGCTGGTAGTGGTCGATTTGAAAACGACCAAGTCACGCCAGTTGCTAGCCAAGCAGCCCTCGACACTGCCCGACAAAAACTTCATTACAAAGGCTCAAGGCAAGGCGCTCTACGACCCGATGGGCAAGCCCGGCCAGTTTAAAGCAGATGGCATTGCGCTGAGCACCGACAACCAGTACCTCTACTATCGGGCTTTGTCGGGCCACTCGCTCTACCGCATTAAAACCGCCGTGCTGCGTAATGCTGCCCTGAGCCCGGCGCAGGTGCAAGCCACCGTGGAAAAGCTACCGGATGCCCCCGCCTGCGACGGCATGGAGCTCGATAGCAAAAACAACCTCTACCTCACCAATTTCGAAGAAGGCGCCATTTTGCGCCGCACGCCCGCCGGCAAAATCGAAACCGTAGTAAAGGAAACTCGTCTCGAATGGCCCGATACCTTCGCCTGGGACCCCGACGGCAACAACATTTATTTTACCACCTCCGCTATCCACAAAATGCCCAACTGGAACAAAGGCGTGGGCCAGCCACGTGAGCCGTTCCGCATCTATAAGATGGCGCTGGCAAAATAGATTTCCGGCTGGTGTTTAGTGCTGCCCCTGGCCAAGAACAGGTCGCGTCGGCTAGCCTGTACGGGGGCAGCGCGCCGTAGCCTAGCCAGGGAGGTAGTGCGCGCCCGGCTGGTATAGAGTACGGAGTCAGTCGACGTGGTGGGTGCAACTAGTTGAACCTTAACGTTTTTTGTGCAAATGTCGATTTTTTCGCGCACGTGCGTAAGAATATCCATGCAGTGGTGGTGCCGTCGGTTCATGGTATCGTGCACCGTATAAACGCCGTCCAGCTGCGGCGAAATCCCGCTCACCATCACTTGGTCGCCGTACTGAAAATCGCCGCCCCAGCGCGCCAGCAAGTCGCGCGAGAGCGCCATCCAACGCGTTTTACTAGTATAGCGCGGCTTGATAGTAGAGTTGTCGGCCGTCACAAACGGCTCCTCATCAGTCTGCCCAATCACCGGTTGGTAGGCAGTAGCCGTAACGGTATAAACCAGCGTCTTAGCAGCTTCCTTTTTTTTGGCGGTGCGCATAGCCGGCCGGGAGCTTCGGCTTTTCCCTTCGGTAGCCAAGAAAATGGTCATGCTGGCCGTAGGTTGGCTAGGGGTAGCAGCAGGGTGGTGAGCTACGCTCAGCGTTGCCGCCGCCAGCAATAGGTTGGTTAGTAGTTTGGCATTCTCCATCAGGTAATGGATAAGTTGGCCGCCGCTTAAGCCCGGCGTATTGGGCAGTCGCTGCCGCTAGGGCAGAAAGCCATTAACAGTAAATGAGATGCAATGGTTGTCGGCAAAACTGATTGTCCTATACTACAGGACGCTCAGCGCTGCATAGGGCGAGTGTGACTAAGAAAATTCTATAAATTACTGGCCGAGCCGTGTTAAACGGTAGCTGATAACATTATGGTTTGTTGTAGTGAAGCACTTGGAAAATCGATTTAAAACCAGCGGCTCCCCTTAAGCTATGCTAGGTATTTACCTTAAATTAGCCACCCGCAAGAGAGGAAATGATGCTTCTCTCTCAGACAAGTAATTGGTTATTAGTTTAATTTGTGTAATCGAATGTGAGTTTTTTGCTTAGCGGCAATTACTTTACTTTTGTGCTTAGTTAGCCTGTCTCTTTCAAATTCCCGTCATGGATACGTACTCCTATATCGCCAACGCCGACGCGGCGGCCATCGAAACGCTGTATCAGGCGTATCAGAATAACCCCGAATCGGTCGATTTTGGCTGGCGTAAGTTCTTTGAGGGATTTGACTTTTCGCAGCAGTTCCCCGAAGGCGCGCCCGTGGTGCCCGGCGCCAAAGGTGCCACTAACGGTGCGGCTGCCACCAACGGCAGCGCCCCCAGAACCGCCGCTAGCCCCGCGCCTGGCCCCGTGCCCCAGCCCGACGACTACGGTGTGCTGAATACTGAAGCCTCGACCAACAACGCGCCGGGCCTAGCCCAGGGCGCCGTGGCCGGCGACAAGGAAACGGCCGTGCGCAACCTCATTCAGGCGTTTCGTAGCCGCGGCCACCTGCGCGCCAAAACCAACCCCGTGCGCGAGCGCAAAGACCGCCAGGCCCGCCTCAATCTGGCCGATTTTGGCCTGAGCGACAGCGACCTGGATATTAAGTTTCGCCAGGGTGAGGACCTGGGCCTGGGCCAGGGCGCCACGCTGCGCGAGATAGTGGCGGCGCTCACGAGCATTTATGCTGGCACGGTGGGCTTCGAGTACACCTACATCCGCGACCCAAAAGTGCTCGACTGGTTTCAGCAGAAAGCCGAGCACGGTGCGCTAGCCTTCAACCCCGATGTGGAGTACAAGAAGCGCATTCTCAAGAAGCTGAACGAGGCGGTGGTATTTGAGAACTTCTTGCATACCAAGTTCTTGGGCCAGAAGCGCTTCTCGCTGGAAGGCGGCGAAACGACTATTCCTGCCCTCGACGCTATCATCAACCGCGCTGCCGAATTGGGGGTGAAGGAAATGATGATTGGCATGGCCCACCGTGGCCGCCTCAATGTGCTGGCTAATATCATGGGCAAGACCTATGAGCAGATTTTCAGCGAGTTTGAAGGCACGGCTACCCCTGACCTCACTATGGGCGACGGCGACGTGAAGTACCACATGGGCTACTCGTCGGAAGTGACGGCTACTAACGGTGAGAAAGTAAACCTGAAGCTAGCCCCAAACCCCTCGCACCTGGAGGCCGTGAACCCGGTAGTGGAAGGCTTCGTGCGGGCCAAGATTGAGCACCAGTACGGCGGCGACTACCACCAGATTTTGCCCATTCTCATCCACGGCGACGCGGCCCTGGCGGGCCAGGGCATCGGCTACGAGGTGACGCAGATGTCGCAGCTCGAAGGCTACAAGACGGGCGGCACGATTCACTTCGTGATTAACAACCAAGTGGGCTTTACCACTGATTTTGAAGATGCCCGCTCGTCGATTTACTCGACTGACCTAGCTAAGATTATCGACGCGCCGGTAATTCACGTGAACGGCGACGACCCGGAGGCGGTGGTATTTG
This sequence comes from Hymenobacter sp. BRD128, assembly GCF_013256625.1. NCBI lineage: Bacteria > Pseudomonadati > Bacteroidota > Cytophagia > Cytophagales > Hymenobacteraceae > Hymenobacter > Hymenobacter sp. BRD128. Next base: position 3,668,548 of record NZ_CP053908.1, on the reverse strand, counting down.
CGGTGCGGCTAGCCACGGAGTACCGGCAGCAGTTCCACGCCGATATTTTTATCGACATGGTATGCTACCGCCGCCACGGCCACAACGAGTCGGACGAGCCCAAGTTCACGCAGCCCACGCTCTACAACGTCATCTCGAAGCACCCCAACCCGCGCGAGGTCTACAACGCCACGCTCGTGAAGCGCGGCGACGTAGATGCCGAGCTAGCCAACCAGATGGACCGCGAATTCCGCGACACCCTGCAGGCCCGCCTCGACCAAGTGAAGCAGCAGCCGCTGCCTTATAAGTACCAGGCGCTGGAAAACGAGTGGCGTACCCTGCGCCGCTCGACCAACGAAGACTTTGAGCAGTCGCCCGAAACCGGCATTTCGGCCGAAACGGTGGAGCGCGTGGCGAAGGCACTGACGACCATTCCCGACAATTTCCGGCCCATTAAGCAGATTGATAATTTGCTGAAGGAGCGCCGCAAAATGTTCTATGAAACGCGCGTGCTCAACTGGGCGGCGGGCGAACTGCTGGCCTACGGCTCGTTGATGAGCGAAAACCACACGGTGCGCGTGAGCGGCCAGGATGTGCAGCGCGGCACCTTCTCGCACCGCCACGCGGTGCTGCACGACGCCGAAACGTCGGCGCCCTACAACTCGCTCAACCATCTGGAAGGCGAGCATCAGCAGTTAAACATTTACAACTCACTGCTGAGCGAGTACGCGGTGCTAGGCTTCGAATTTGGCTACGCCATGGCCAACCCCACGGCGCTGGTGATTTGGGAGGCGCAGTTTGGCGACTTTGCCAACGGCGCGCAGACCATGATTGACCAGTTTGTGGTGAGCAGCGAGAGTAAGTGGCAGCGCATGAATGGCATCGTGATGCAGCTGCCCCACGGCTACGAAGGCCAGGGTCCCGAGCACTCCAACGCCCGCCCCGAGCGCTTTTTGCAGCTAGCCGCCGAAAACAACATCGTGGTGGCCAACATCACGACGCCGGCCAACTTCTTCCACGCCCTGCGCCGGCAGCTGACGTGGAGCTTCCGCAAGCCACTGGTGGTGATGTCGCCCAAGTCGATGCTGCGCAACCCGCTGGCCGTGTCGCCCATTGAAGACTTCACGAGCGGGCGCTTTCAGGAGGTGCTCGGCGATGGCTTTGCTGATGCCAAGAAGGTGAAGCGCGTGCTGCTGTGCTCGGGCAAGGTCTACTACGACCTGCTCGATGAGCAGCAGCAGTCGGACCGCAAAGACGTGGCCATCGTGCGCCTCGAGCAGCTGCACCCCTTCCCCAAAAAGCAGCTCGACGTGGAGCTAGCCAAGTACCCCAAGGCCAAGGTATACTGGGTACAGGAAGAGCCCGAAAACATGGGCTACTGGAACTACCTGCTGCGCTTTATGCGCCGCGACCTCGAAGACGTGGTGGCGCGCAAGCCCTCGGCCTCGCCCGCCACGGGCTACAACAAAGTGCACGTGAAGGAGCAGAAGGAAATCGTAGCCCGCGCCTTCGACAAGCCCCGCGAAGCCGTGGCCGACGAGCAGATTAAGGAAACCAACGCCGTCGCTAAGACGCTCGACTAGCCCTTTCCTGCGTAGTATAAGCAGCAGCCGGTGGCAGCAAACTGCCCCTGGCTGCTATTTTCCCTTCTTTATGGCCAGCAGCCGGCTGCTCCGTGCGTAGCGCTTTTTCTTTGCCTTTAATACCCTCTGCCATCCTCCCATGCCCACCGAAATTAAAATTCCCGCCGTCGGCGAATCCATCACCGAAGTCACGATTGCCAAGTGGCTGAAAAAAGACGGCGAGGCCGTGAAGCGCGACGAGGTAATCGCCGAGCTGGAATCAGACAAGGCTACCTTCGAGCTGCCCGCCGAGGCCGATGGCATCCTTAAAATACTGGTGGCAGAAGGCGAAACCATTGGCATTGGCACGGCTATCGCGCAGCTCGACGGCGCGGGTGCGGGCAACGGTCAGGCCGCCCCGGCGCCTACCGCTAGCCCCGCCGCTGCCTCCGCCGACCCGGTTTCGCAAGGTGAACAAAACCCGCAGGCCAGCGACCAGAGCGGCTACGGCGGCACGCCCGCCGACCGCCCCGACAGCGACCCGGCCACGCCCGGCGCACCCACCCCAGCCGCCGCTAGCCCCGCTGCGAACGGTGGGGGAGCGGTCGAAATGAAAATTCCCGCCGTAGGTGAGTCTATCACCGAAGTGACGGTGGCCAAGTGGCTGAAGCCCGATGGTGCCCAGGTGAGCCGCGACGAGGTTATTGCCGAGCTGGAGTCAGACAAAGCTACCTTTGAGTTGCCCGCCGAAGGCAGCGGTACGCTGCGCCACGCCGTGAAGGAAGGCGAAACCATCGGTATCGGCGCGCTTATCGCCCGCATTGAGGGTGGTAGCGGCGCTGCCGCTGCGCCGGCACCGGCGGCTAGCGCGCCGGCCGCAACGGTGCCGGCTGCCGCACCGCAGCCGGCTGGCAGCGGGGCTAGTACCTACGCTACCGGTGTGCCCTCGCCGGCTGCTGGTAAAATCCTGGGTGAGAAAGGCATTAACCCCGCCGACGTAGCCGGCTCGGGCCGCGATGGCCGTATTACTAAGGAAGACGCCCAGAATGCCCAGGCCAAGCCCGCCGCCCCTGCTCCGCAAGCCGCCCCGGCCGCCGCTAGCCCTGCCGCGCCAGCAGCCCCGGCCGGCGAGCGCGGCCAGCGCCGCGAGCGCATGAGCAATCTGCGCAAGACCGTAGCCCGCCGCCTGGTAGCGGTGAAGAATGAAACGGCCATGCTCACCACCTTCAACGAGGTGAATATGCAGCCTATCATGGACCTGCGCACCAAGTTCAAGGACAAGTTTAAGGAGAAAAACGGCGTGAACCTGGGCTTTATGTCCTTCTTTACCAAGGCCGTGTGCGTGGCCCTGCAGGAGTGGCCGGCCGTGAACGCCTACATCGACGGCGACAGCATCGTGTACTCTGATTTCTGCGACATCAGCATTGCCGTATCGGCCCCCAAAGGCCTCGTGGTACCGGTTATCCGCAATGCTGAGAAGCTGAGCTTCGACGGCATCGAGAAAGAAGTGGTGCGCCTGGCCGGGCTAGCCCGCGACAATAAGCTCACCATCGAGCAGATGACGGGCGGCACATTCACCATTACCAACGGCGGTATTTTCGGCTCGATGCTGAGCACGCCCATTATCAACGCCCCACAGTCGGCCATTCTGGGCATGCACAACATCATTCAGCGTCCCATCGCCGAAAACGGTCAGGTGGTTATCCGCCCCATGATGTACTTGGCCCTGAGCTACGACCACCGCCTCATCGACGGCCGCGAGTCGGTGTCGTTCCTGGTGCGGGTAAAGGAACTCCTCGAAGACCCCACGCGCCTGCTGCTTGGTGTTTAGAAAGTATTAAATGGTATTTTGAAAAGGCTACCCCTTATGAGGGGTAGCCTTTTTTTATAAACCTTGCTTTTTTAAAAAATTGACTATCAGTGTAAAATATGCTGAAATATTGTTCAAGTAAACATTTTCTTACTAAAAATTATGTTTGTTAAGTAGTAGCTTTGGGAGATTGCTCGCCTGAAAATTTGTGCTGTATGAGCCGTTTCATCTCCCCGAACTGTCATTCGTGCCCTAGTCGCCAAAGCCCGCTGCTAGGGTCTTGCCTGCTGGAAGAGCTGGAATTTATCGCCACTACCAAGTCGGCGCAGTTCTACCACAAGGGCCAGACAATTTACCAGCAGGGCAGCCAGGCGCTGGGAATGCACTGCATTCACCAGGGTAAGGTGAAGCTGGCCAAGGTGGGTGGCGACGGAAAGGAGCATATTACGCGCCTGGCGCGCCACGGCGATGTGCTGGGCTTTCGGGCGCTGCTGGGCGGCGGGCACTATACCAGCTCGGCCGTGGCCCTCGACGACTGCGTGGTATGTTTTATTCCGCGGCCTGATGTGCTGCGCCTCATTCAGTCCAACCGGCAGTTTGCCAACACCTTATTGCAACTGCTGGCCACTGGCCTGGGCGAAGCCGAAGAGCAGCTGCTGCGCCTGGCCTACAAGCCCGTGCGCGAGCGCTTGGCCGAGGCCCTGCTGCTGGTGCGCCGCACCTTCGACTCGGCCGCCGTGCCGGGCGAGCCCTATACGCTGGCCCTCTCGCGCGAGGACCTGGCTGCTCTGGTGGGCACGGCCAAGGAAACCGTGAGCCGCCTGCTCACCGAGTACAAAGACGCGGGTATCGTGGCCACGCGCGGCAGCCTGATAAGGCTACTCGATGAGGCGCAGCTGCAAGCCATCTCTACGCGCTATGACTGAGGCTGGCCATGCCTCCCAGTGGCCAGCAGCCAGCGCCTGTGCAGTAGCTCCGGGCGCTGGCTTTTTTGTGCTCTTCCCATAATGAGATAGCAAGGGCGATACCCTGGCCAAAGTGAGACGACGAAATATGCTTATTAAAAAAATATTTAAAAAATACAAAATAGTTTCCTAGGCGTCAGGTAGTGGGTTGACATAAATCAAATGAAAAATTGACGCTAATCATTTTTTTTTAACGGCTCTAATGGGAGCTTTGTATCAATCCGAAAGATACTTATAGCAAATAAAAAAATGTTTCTCTAAATTTTGCTTGCTGCTTGTTGATTTTCGGGTTTAATAAATTTTATCCTATTTTAATAGCTCGGTTACGGCAAGCTGAAATAGCTCAGTTGCCTGCTCGAGCCGCCCCTCGCGGGCTCGTTGCCGCCCGGGTATTATGAAGCTTCCTTTCTTACGCTACCTGCCTGGCTTGGGCAGCCCGCCGGTGCGCCAGGTGGTAGGCGCACCAGGCAGCATCTCCAATAGCCCCGCCGAAGCTGCCTTGCACTACCTGCTGGCCGAGCTGCCCGAGCTATTGCTGGCCGCCGTGCTCGACCTGCCTACCGGCCAGCTGCGGGCTACCTACGCCGCCGACCGGGCCTACCAGCCCAGCCTGCTCGCTGCCTCGGTGGCCGCCGTGGTGCAGCAAGCCCAGCTGCTGGGCCAGGGCCAGGCTGGCGAAGAGCCGGCCGAGGTGCTGCTGACCCTAGCCAGCCAGCTGTACTTGGTGCGGCTGCGGCCCGGCGGCCAGCAGGTGCTGTACCTGGCCGTAGGCAGCCACGATACCAACCTGGCGCTGCTGCGCCAGCTAGCCCAGCAGGCCGTGCAGCTGCTCGACGCAGCGGCTTAAGTGACAGCTACTGCTTCGCACAAGAAGTACACAATCGTTTTTTCACCTTTTTCCCCACTCTCCTTTCTATGAAGCTCACGGCTACCCCCTTTGACCCACAAACTGGCGAGCTGCTGCCCGTGTACCGCGATGCCTACCTGCGCGGCGACCTGGCCCGTACCTCGGCCCAGGCCGTGGAGGCCTACCTGCACCGCGATGCCGGCCAGGCTCACTCGACCGTAACGCGCTGGCACGAATTGCAGGCCGACGATGCTCCCGCTGCCCCCAGCTGGGTGCAGCAGCAGCTCGTTTTTATCCGCGAGCAGCCCCAGCGCTTTCGCCGCCGCGCCCTTAGCCTGGTGACGGTGAGCGCCTTGCTGGCCGGCGTGAGCATGGCCGCCACCAACCGCCCATCCAATGTGCTGCCGGTGACCAAGCTGGCGGTGCCCGGCACCGTGCCCGCCGTGGCTAGCCTGGAGGCCGCCGTGGCCCCGGCCGCCGCCCGCACCGTACTCGTGCACGGCCGCATTCTGAATGAGAAAGGGCTGCCGCTGGCCGGGGCTACCGTGCTGCGCAAGGGCACGGCCCAGGGCACCAGCACCGATGCCCAAGGCAACTACTCGCTGCGCGTGCCCGCCGATGGCCAGGCCACGCTGCAATACGGCTACGGTGGCTACACCGAGCAGGAGGTAGCGGCCACCCAAGCGAAAGCTGGTGAGGCCGTCACGCTCCAGCCCCGGGCGCTCAAGCGCCGCCACTGGCTGTTTTTCTAACTTATTGACTTACCGGGCCTAGCGGCCACCCGACGATGTGAAAGCGAAAACCTACCGCAAGCTAGTCGCCCGCAAGCTCCAGGAAGACGCCCGCAAACTGCAAGAGCAAGAACAAAAAGCTTTACCTAATTCAATTCCCTCTAATACCCCTATTTCTGCCACCATGGCTTATTCTAAAAACAGCCCCGCTGGGCAAGCAGTTGACGCAATTATTACTGATTTACCGAGCCTGATGGCCATTGCCGTGGTAGATGTTGGCTCGGGTATGGCCCTGGCTTCACACTCCAACTCGCCCAGCATCAACCCCGAAACCGCCGCCGCCTACAATACCGAAGTAGTAAAACAAAAGCAGAAAGCCATGTCGGCCCTTAAGCTGCAAGGCGAGACGATTGAGGACATCCTCATCACCCTCACCAACCAGCTGCACCTCATCAAGCTCAACCCGGCGGGCAGCAAGTTCATTTACCTCGTGGTGAATTCGCGGGATACCAACCTCGCCATTGCCCGCGAGGTGCTGCGCTCGCACGCCGCCAGCATCAACTAACTTCTGCCCAACAAACACGGCTCTTGCGAAGCCCGGCCGCCCGGCGGCCGGGCTTTTGCGTGCCAGGGGGCCGGCCATTTCGCAGGGCTTTGCGTTAAACCGCAAATCCTTTTCCCGATTTGCTATTTTATGAAAGCCAAGAAGTCGAAAACCCCGGCCGCGCCCCGCGCCGCCAAGTTCTGGCCCGCGCTGGGCTTCGCCGCCATCACGGGCGCGCGCGCTACCAGCGGCCCCATGTTTCTCAGCGATTATCTATCGAACCGCGCCCTGGCGCCGGGCATGGCCAAGTCGCCGCTGCGCTTTCTGGCGAAACCCGGCGTGGCTAGCCTCCTCAAAGTGCTGACGGCCGGCGAGCTGGTGGGCGACAAGCTGCCCAATACCGAAGACCGCATTGTGCCGCAACAGCTCTCGATGCGCGCCGCCTCGGGTGCCCTCGTGGGCGCTACCTGGTATAAGAGCCAGGGCGGCAGCGCCCTGAAAGGAGCGCTGGTGGGCAGCCTGGGCGCCGTGGCCGCCACCTTTCTTACCTTCTACCTGCGCAAAGGCCTCAGTGAGAAAACGGGTATCGATACCTCCACCATCGGCGCTGGTGAGGATGCCTTGGTGCTGGCCGGCGGCGTGGCGCTCAGCCCCAAGCCCAAGCGCTAACGATTGCGGTAAAAAGCGCGGGCTTCGGGGGCTAGCCGCCCGTGGGGCCCGCGTATCTTTGCCGGAACCTACTGGCGGCTTCGGCCTGTTTTTGTGCTTATGAATCAATACGACGTTACCGTTATCGGCTCGGGGCCGGGCGGCTATGTGGCGGCCATTCGCTGCGCTCAGCTAGGGCTCAAAACTGCCCTCATCGAGAAATACCCTACCCTGGGCGGCACCTGCCTCAACGTGGGCTGCATCCCGAGCAAGGCCCTGCTCGACAGCACCGAGCACTACCACAATGCCCACACTACATTCAAAGAGCACGGCATTGAGCTGGAAAACCTGCAGGTGAACATGAACCAGATGATAGACCGTAAAAACGGCGTCGTGAAGGCCAATGTGGACGGTATCGCCTACCTGATGAAAAAGAATAAAATCGACGTGCTGCGGGGAGTCGGTTCGTTTGTCGATAAGAACCATATCAGTATCGCGCCCACCGAGGGCGGCGAGGCGCAGCAGATTGAAACCAAGAACGTCATCATCGCCACTGGCTCCAAGCCTACGGTGCTGCCATTCATTCAGCAAGACAAGCAGCGCATTATCACCAGCACCGAGGCGCTGAATATTCGCGAAGTGCCCAAGCACCTTATCGTGATTGGCGGCGGCGTGATTGGCCTCGAAATGGCCTCGGTGTACGCCAGGGTCGGCGCCAAGGTGAGCGTAGTCGAATTTACCGATAGCCTCATTCCGACGATGGACCTGGCGCTGGGTAAGGAGCTGAAGCGTATTCTGGGCAAAATCGGCATCGAGTTTTACCTCGGCCACAAAGTAACCAGCGCCACCCGCGCCGGCGATACCGTGACCGTGACCGCCACCACGCCCAAGGGCGAGGAGCTGAAGCTGGAAGGCGACTACTGCCTCGTGGCCGTGGGCCGCGCGCCCTACACGGCCGGCCTCAACCTCGAAGCCGCCGGCGTGGCGATGGAAGAGCGCGGCCGCATCAAGGTCGATGCGCACCTGCAAACCAACGTGCCCGGCATCTACGCCATCGGCGACGTGGTGCGCGGCGCCATGCTCGCCCACAAGGCCGAGGAAGAAGGCACCTTCGTGGCCGAAACCATCGCGGGCCAGAAGCCGCACATCAACTACCTGCTTATTCCCGGCGTGGTGTATACCTGGCCCGAGGTGGCCGGCGTGGGCTTCACCGAGGAGCAGCTCAAGCAGGAAGGCCGCGCCTACAAGGTGGGCTCATTCCCCTTCAAGGCTAGCGGCCGCGCCCGCGCCAGCATGGACACCGATGGCTTCGTGAAGGTGCTGGCTGACAAGACGACTGACGAAATTCTGGGCGTGCATATGATAGGCCCGCGCATCGCCGACCTCATCGCCGAGGCCGTGACGGCCATGGAGTTCCGCGCCTCGGCTGAGGATGTGGCCCGCATGAGCCATGCCCACCCCACGTATGCGGAGGCCATGAAAGAAGCTTGCCTGGCGGCTACCGAGAACCGGGCTATTCATATGTAAACCAGTCTCTTCCAAACGCAACAGCGGCTGAAGCGCTAGGAGCTTCAGCCGCTGTTGCGTTTGGAAGAGACTGGCTACCTAGTAAGCCAGCACGGCTTTGGGGTCGGGGCCGTATTCATTATCACCCCGGGTGCCTTCGGTGCAGAATAGCACGAGCAGCCAGATAGCGCCTACCAGGGGCACAAAGGCAATGAGCATAAAAAAGCCGCTCTTGCCCACATCGTGCAGCCGCCGCACCCCCACGGCGAGGCTGGGAATGAGCAACGCCAGCGAGTAGAGACCGTAGAGAAGACCTACGCCATCGGGCGAAGGGTCGATAACAGCATCCAGAAACAGCGCGGCCAGGCTGAAAATGAATTAGAACAGGGTAAACATCCAGTATTCCTTGCGGCGGGCACGGCCCCGGAAAACGACGTAGTTTTTTAAGACGTGTAAAAAGTATTGCATGGGTGGTGTAAACAGTTATACCCCTACTCATAAGGCTTTTCGGAAAGCGCCCCGTTTATTAAAGTGGGTTCTGGGCTCCACCTGAGAAACATAGATACTACGTGGGCGCCACATATAGAAAAGAAAAAAGCACTAGGCTGCCGGCTGTGCTGCCGGCAGCCTAGCCGCGAGGGGCAACCTTCTGACGCCGGCTTGCGAATACGCTAGCCCACTGGTGGCGCTGCTGCCCTGCTTCGCTATGGCCTTCCCGTTAGAGTTTCTCCTCACCCAAGCTTTCCGCTACACGCTCATGCCTAAGGACAAAAAAAAGCACGCGAAGAAAAAAGACGAGCTATCGGGCGATATTCTGGATATGGCGAACCTCTCGCTCAAGAAGTTTCGCAAGGTGACCAAGCAAATAGGCAAGCTCAGTACTGGCCAGAAAGTGGTGGGCGGCCTGGCCCTGCTAGCCGCCGGCCTCACCTACCTGGCCCAGCAGCAAACCGATGCGCCGGCCACGGGCGACGACGACGCAGCAACGTCGGCAGTAGACCTATCGGCGCCGCGCAAGCGAAAAAAGGCGGCTAGCCCGGACGGCGAGTAGCCTAGCAAACAACGCCGCCGGGCACAACGGGGTGGGCTGGTGATGCACAACCTTTTGTGAGGGACTGCGAATACCCGGCTTGCAGTACTACTTCGCTTATTTTATTTCCAAGCACCATGAAAAAGAACAAAAAAAAGAAAATCGCTAAAAAAGCTACCCTACTCGGCGGCGCCGCCAAGTCGCTCAAGAAGCTGGGTAAAGGCAGCGTGGGCAAGCTCAGCACTACCCAGAAAGTACTGGCTGGCACCGCGCTAGGTGCCCTGGGCGTGCGCCTCCTAGTAAAGAAGCTGAATAAGCCCAAAACTGCGGCGGCCACCGATGCTGGCACTTCTACAGACTTTGCAGCGGCTAGCAACGCAGCCAAGGCCAACTATAACCTGAGCTCGCTGGAGGAGTAACCGCCTTGTCACGACTTGCGCGAAAGCCGCTGTTGCCCTCGGGCAGCAGCGGCTTTCGCGCTTACTAGCCCTAAATTTTTAGGGTTACCTGCTTGCTGGCGTAGGGTTGCAGCTCGTTGAGCTGCTGCGTTATCTGGCTTAGCCAGGCGGGTTGCTTGCTGGGGTCGGCGTAGACCTCGGTGTCGTATTTATCCTGCGTAGCCTGGGCTTCCAGCATCAGCTGGTGGTATAGGTCTTCTTGCCGGGCTTGTAGCTCGCGCACAGTGGGAACCTGCTCCTGAATGAGTTTGGTAAAGCGCCGGGCATAGATTTCGGAGATGTCGAAGTGGCCCTGCTCGTGGGCTAGGGTGTAGGCGGGGTTGCGGGTGCCTTTGAAATAGGACCGCTGGCAATCGAATACCGTTTCGATGGTCAGGCTCACCTTGCCTTGCAGCGGGTGCCCGGCGTAGTGGTAGCGCAGGCTGCTGCTGGTAGCCGCCTCAAAGGGCCGGTTGGCAGTACTGGCTTTGAAATCGACCTGCCGCAGCCGGCGGGCAGGATTCCAGACAATCTCCGTTTCGTAGGGCGTGAGGTCGGCCACGCGCAATGCCTTGGCCCGGATGCGGTGGCAGGTGCTCATCATATTGGGCTGCAGGTGCTCGTAAATACGCAGCACATTGGCCCCCAGCTGGCGCGCCTGCTGGGTAGCCAGCGCCACCACCGTTTCGTAGTCGCAGCTGAGCGTAAAGCCCGAGTCCTTAATGTAGATGGTGCCCAACTCCTCGGCCGGGCCGGTGAAGGCGTCGGTTTCCTTGATGACCAGAAAGCCCTCGGCCGGATTGGCGGTCCTGGCGGGCCCAGTAGCCTGCATCACGACTTTGGGCGCGCAACCTGCCAGTGCCAGCCCCAGGCTCAGGGCAATAAAAAATCGCTTCATAAATAGGCAGTAGCTAGGTAGCGGGGCATAAAAGATAGCGCTAGGCTATTTTGCGGCCTAAACTTAGCACCCAGTTCCGGCTGGGCGAGCAGCGAGTTCGCCGGCTCCTATTTCTTCTTCAATGCGAGCGATATTTCTGCTGCTAGCCAGCCTGGGTCTGGCTGCCTGCGGTGAGCAAGCCACTACGACTACTACCGAAAAAGCGCGGCCCGCCCCTGCACTCATGCCGGCTACCCCAGCGGCCCAGCCAACCCTAGCTGCCGTGCCGCTAGGTGCTCACTTCCTCCAGACCATGCGGGTCGGCAGCACTGCCCTGCGCTTCGACCCGGCCAGCAACGTGCAGGTCGATACCATTCAGGGGCGCTTTCTCCAGATTACGGCCCCCGACTCGCTGCCCCGTCTGCTCTTTCGCACCTCGCGGCGCGATACGGTGTGGACCGAGCTGCTGCTCGAAATGCCCGATAACTTAAACCAGGGCGGCGATATTACCCAAAGCACCATCACCTTTAGCCTCGACAACCTCGACCAGCAGGGCCAGCCCGAACTATTTGTCACTGTGAGCCAGTCGGACGTGGGCGGCAATGCTGGCCGCGAAGATTGGCGCTGGATAAATATCATCGACCTTACCCATAAGCCCTTGCTGCTACTGAGCGCCGGCACTGCTGCCGAAAGCGAGGCCTACCCTCAGTATGCAGCGATGCACGGCTCGCCCATTGAAGCTGGTGAAGGGGTGTCCGGCTGTAGCCGCCGCATCAGCCTGCGCCGGCACGAGGTGCTCATCGGGCCCATCAAAACCAAAGGCGATACCCCCGAATGCCCCCTAACTGCTCTTGCACCGGGTCGCTACCGCTACCAGAGTGGCCGCTTAGCATGGGTCGGAAAATAGGCGCTAGCCCTGGGCACACAAAAAAGCGTCTGAAACCTCAGGTTTCAGACGCTTTTTTATAAATCACAAGCTGTGTTTAGCTGGCCATTTTCACGCGCACGGCGGTCGGGCCTTTCATGCCCGGCTCTACCTCAAACGTGACCTTGTTGCCTTCGAGCAGCGTGAGGCCGCCGAGGGCGTTGGCGTGCACGAAAATGCTTTCCTGGCTCACGGCATCCTTGATGAAGCCGTAGCCCTTCGAGGAGTTGAAGAACGTGACGGTGCCGGTGCGCTGAGTATCTTCCGGCTCGCGGTCTTCCTGCTTGGGCACGCCTACTACGATATCTTCGGCGTTGATTTCCTTCTTCTTGCGGGTCGGGTCGGGCGGCGTGGTCGTAATGTTGCCATTCTCATCCACGTAGGCCAGCATCTCTTCCAGGCTGGAATCCTTCTTATTGGCCTGGCGCTCTTCGCGGCGCTCAGCTTTCTCCTGCTGCTTTTTCAGCCGCTTCTTTTCGTTCTCTTTCTTACTGAAACTTTCTTGCGCTCTGGCCATAGGGGGTTGATAGAGTATTCGGCTGCTGCCGGCGTAAAACCAGCACCGGGCGGCAACGGACTACTGTAGAACCACCTCGCACCGGAATAAGTCCCGAATCTACTCGTTAATTTTTGAAAAAACTGCTAACCTCGCGGCTAGCGCCCGCTGGCAACCCCTCGAGCCGCACTTCTCCCACGCGCACGCGCACCAGCCGCAGGGTCGGAAACCCCACGGCGGCCGTCATTTTGCGCACCTGCCGAAACTTGCCTTCGGTCACGACGATGGCTACCCAGCTGGTCGGCCCGTGGCGGTCGTCGCGAATGCGGCGGCCGCGCGGCGGCAAGTCGGGCGCGGCCGCCAGCAGGCGCGCCTGGCAGGGCCGCGTGCGGTAGGGCGTGCCGTGGAGGCTGATATCGACGCCCGCTTGCAGGCTAGCCAGGGCTGCGGGGGTGAGCAGGCCATCGACCTGGGCATAGTATTCTTTCTCGATGTGGCGGCTGCGCACCTGCTCGCTCACGCGGCCGTCGGTGGTGAGCAGCAGCAGGCCTTCGCTGTCCTCATCGAGCCGGCCGATGGCCATCGTGCCGGCCGGAAAATTGCCCAGCTCGCCCAGAAAGCGCTTCTTTTTTACTTCTTTGGCAAACTCGCTGGTGAACTGGCTGAGGTAGCCCCAGGGCTTGTGCAGCACAAAGTGGCGGTGGGCGGGCGCGGCAGAAGCTCGGGCTAGCGGTTGGTCGGTCACGAGTGAGGGAAAATATCCTGCAAAGAACCGCATATCCGGCTGTTTGGGCCAGGTTCGGGTAACCTCAGTTGGCCACTGTCGTTAAGCCTGAACGCAGTTTCAACTCCTTTTCCATAAGTTATAATGTCTGATAAGCCCACTGTTTTCCCACCTCAGCACCAAGAGGCGGGCGCCGGCCAGCCCGGCCTCGAATACAAGATGACGCCCGAGCCCGAGCACATTCGCCCCGGTTACAAAGGCGCCGACAAGCTACAAAACAAGATTGCCCTCATCACGGGCGGCGACTCGGGTATCGGGCGGGCCGTGGCCGTGCACTTTGCCCGCGAAGGTGCCGACGTGGCCATCTGCTACTTTCCTACCGAGCAGCAGGACGCCGAAAAAACCCAGCAGTTGGTGCAGGCCGAAGGCCGCCGCTGCCTGCTGCTGCCCGGCGACTTGAAAGTGCCCGCCTTTTGCGACGAAATCGTGGCCCGCACAGTGGCCGAATACGGCCAGCTCGACGTGCTGGTGAACAATGCCGCCGAGCAAAACTGGCACGACTCGCTCGAAGAAATTACCAACGAGGAGCTCGATAGCATCTTCAATCTCAACATCATCGCCATGTTCCGCATCACGCGGTCGGCGCTGAAGCACCTCAAGGAAGGGGCGGCCATTATTAATACCACCTCGGTGAATGCCTATAAGGGCAACGAGCAGCTGCTCGACTACACTTCGACTAAGGGTGCCATTGAGGGATTTACGCGGGCGCTGTCGTTGCAGCTCATCAAAAAAGGCATCCGGGTCAACTCGGTGGCGCCGGGGCCCATCTGGACGCCTTTCATCACGGGGGCCGGCCTGCTCAAGGTGCCGGTTTTTGGCCGCGAAGTGCCCATGGGGCGCGCCGGCCAGCCTTCGGAGGTGGCCCCGGCCTACGTATTCCTGGCCTCGGAAGACGCCTCCTATTTCTCGGGCCAGACGTTGCACCCCAACGGCGGCTCGGTGGTGAATGCCTAAGCTAAGCGTATTTAGTAAGCAACTGATTGCCAGGCCTTTTTGTAGGGCCTGGCAACATCATTTTTGGCCTGGCCGTATGACGGCAGAATTAGGCGTCAAGCCGCACCTTACTTGCTCTTAAACTCATGAAATTCACCATTCTCCTGCTGGCTACGGCCGCTACGGCTGCCCTTGCTTCCTGCTCGCAGGAAAAGAAAACTGAAACGACCGAAACCACGACTGTGCCCGGTGGCACTGCCACTACCACTACCACGACCACGGTGGATACCACCAGCTACCGCAGCAGCGCCGACCAGCTAGCCAACCAGGTAGCGGCCGACGTGCACGCCACCGATGCCGCCGCCAAGGCCCGCTTGCAGCAGATTTATTACGGCCGGGGCCGTGCCCTGCGCGCTATCGACGCCCGTACCGATACGGTGGGCCGCTACGCCGCCCTGCGCGACCTCAACGACCGCACCACCCGCGAGGTGCACACCGTAGTGACCGACCCCGCTGCCTACAACGCTTACACGGCTAACCAGGGCAACTATTACGCTGGCCCCTACACTGCTACCACTACCACGACTACCACCACTACCACCGCCACGCACCCCGGCGTGCACGCCAGCGTGAGCCAGGGCACCGGCGTGAAGAAAGTAGAAAACAAGGAAGACAGCCACAAGGTGAAATACGAAAATGGCGGCAAAATCAAGCGCCACAACGATGGCTCAGTGAAAATCAAGCGCGCCGATGGCACCAAAATCATCATTGATGAAAATGGCAACCGCAAGGTGAAAAAAGGCCTGAAAGGTATTTTGTAGTATCACCCGGTCTGGCCAACCAAAAAGCCTGCTACTCGCAGCGGTAGCAGGCTTTTTAGCGCCTAAGGGGTACCGGCCAGCCGTGGGCTAGCCTACACCCAGGCACTAGGCGTGGCAGTTGAAAGCCAGGCGCTATCTTTCATCCGTTCAAGTAGCTGCGCGCCGGCGGTGGGGCGTGGCTAGCGTGAGACGCTTGCGCTTATGGCCCTTTCTGCTTCTTTGCCTGTTGTGGCGGCTAGCCCCACGGCCAACCGCTTTGCCGCCGGGTTTGCCGCGCTGCGCGCCAATGCGCCGGCCCTGCGCGCCGAGGATGCGGCGGCCCGCCGCTGCCGGCTAGCCCGGCTGGAAGGCTGGCTCCTGGCCAACCGCGCCGCTATTCAACAGGCGCTGTACCAGGATTTTAAGAAGCCGCCCGAGGAAACTGACCTTACCGAAATCTGGCCTTCACTCACCGAGCTGCGCCACACCAGCCGGCAGCTCAAAAAGTGGCTGGCCCCACTGGCGGTGGGCACGCCAATGGCCCTGCTGGGCACCCGCAGCTGGGTGCAGCCCGAGCCCAAGGGCGTAGTGCTCATCATCGCGCCCTGGAACTACCCGTTTTATTTGGCCCTCGACCCGCTGGCCTCGGCCATTGCGGCCGGCAATGCGGTGGTGGTGAAGCCCGCCGAGCAAACGCCCGCTACCTCGGCGCTGCTGCGCCGGCTGGCCGAGGAGCTGTTTCAGCCCAATGAAGTGCTGGTGCTGGAAGGCGGCAAGGAGGTAGCCAGCGAGCTGCTGCGCCTGCCCTGGAACCACATTTTCTTCACCGGCTCGCCGCAGATTGGCAAAATCGTGATGCGCGCCGCCGCCGAGCACCTCAGCGGCCTCACGCTGGAGCTGGGCGGCAAGAGCCCGGCCATTGTAGATGACACGGCCAACCTGCGCGACGCGGCCGAGAAAATCGTGTGGGGCAAGTTCCTGAACGCCGGCCAAACCTGCGTGGCGCCCGACTACCTGCTGGTGCAGGCCAGCGTGCACGACGCGCTGGTAGCCGAGCTGCGGCGAGCTATTCATAACTATTATGGTGCTGACAATGAGGAAATTAAAGCGTCGCAGTCTTTCGCCCGCATTGTCAATGCCCACCACTTTGCCCGGCTGGCCGCCCTGCTCGAAGACGCCGAAGCGCGCGGCGCTACCGTGGCCCAGGGCGGCAGCTTCGACGAGCCGCAGTGCTACCTCGAACCCACTATTCTGACCCAGGTACCGGCCGGCGCGGCCATCCTGGAGGAAGAGATATTTGGCCCGTTGCTGCCCGTTCTCAGCTTCGAGCGCCTGCCCGAGGCGGCGGCCTACGTCAATGCCCGGCTGCCGCCGCTGGCGCAGTACGTGTTCACCACCAGCCCCGCCAACCGCCGCTACCTGCTCGATACCGTGGCGGCCGGCGGCGCGGCCGTGAACGAGACGATTATCCAGCTCGCGCACCCCGATTTGCCTTTTGGCGGCGTCGGCAACAGCGGTCTGGGCAAGGCCCACGGCTACGCGGGCTTCCTGGCGTTCAGCAACGAGAAGGCCGTGTTGCAGCAGCGCGTGGGCTTCACCGGCATCAAGCAGTTTTACCCGCCCTACACCGGCCGCGTGCGCCGCCTGCTCGGCTTGCTGCTGAAGTATTTGTAAGCCGGCCCCTGGCGACGTGGTGTACATTTGACGAAAAGAAGCAATCATGGGACAACCTGCCACGCCGCCCCGCCACTACACGCTGAAAGAATACTTCGCGCTGCAAGAAAAAAGCGCGGCGAAGTATGAGTACGTTGAAGGCGAGGCCTTTGCGGTGGGCGGCGCTAGCCTGGCGCACAACCTTATTAAGGGCAATCTGGTGGCAGCGCTGCGCCCGCCGGTGCGGCGCCAGGGCGGCCGGGTGCTCGACGAAAGCGTGCTGCTGGTGGTGCGGGCCAATGCTTTCTACACCTACCCCGACGTGCTGGTGACCCTCGACCCGGCCGACCGCCGCGACCCCTACCTGGTGCGCCACCCGCTGCTGCTGGCCGAAATCCTGTCATCCGCCACGGCCGAGTACGACCGTACCGAGAAATTTGCCAACTACCAGAAGCTGCCGAGCCTGCGCCATTATCTACTCATCTCGCAGAGCGCCTGGGTAGTCGAGTGGTTTCGGCGCGACGCCGCCGGGCAGTGGGTCTACACCCTGCTCAGTACCCCCGACGACGTGCTCGAAATTCCCGACCTGGGCCTGAGCCTGCCCCTGCGCGAACTCTACGACGACACCGACGTGGCCCCGCGCCGCGTGCTGCCGGGCCTGGAGTAGCCTAGCGGCGCTGCATCTCGGCCTGAATCTGGGCCTGCTTTACCTGCATTTCGCGGTAAGTCGTCGGCCCCAGAATAGCGCGTAGCTGCTTGTCAGAAGAGGTGTTGATGCGGGTCACCGCGGCTTTAAACTGCGGCGACTGGGCCGGGTACTGCTGGCGGGCCGCGTTTGCCTGCTCCACGGTCGAGCTGAGTACCTGGCGCACTTTACTGGTTTGGTCGGGGCGCAGGTGCAGCACGGTGGTCATGGCGTCGGCCAGGTCGCGGGCGGCGGTGGGCGGCGTGGGCGAGTCGGGCGTGCGCACGGTTTCGACCACCGGCGGTGGGGTGTCATGATGGCGATGAAAAATAGAGCAGCCGGAAGCCGCCAGGCTGAGCGTGAGGGCGGAAAAGAGTAGGCGAGCCGGTGTCATGGCAAAAAGAAGGAAGGGCGAAAGAAGCTTATCGGCTAGGGTACGGAGAAACCGCCCGGCCGGGTAATTCTGCCTTCTCAAAAAGCCCGAGGCTAGCGGTAGCCCCGGGGTGGGCGAGGCGGGTAGCGCAGCGGCATCATGCCGGGCCGCCGGGCCAATTGAAGGCGCCTGAATTGCGTTGGGCTCAGCAGCCGGCGCCGGGCCGCCTGGGCACTATCCTGAATCTGCTGGCTGGTAGGGCCAGCGGCCCCGGCTGGCCGCCGGTAAGCTGCCTGATATTGAGCCGATACGCTGTCGTTTAGCCGTTTCAGTTGGGCTACCTGCTGCGGCGTAGTGCCCGGCCCCAGCACCCGGTACACGTTCTGTGCGCAGTTGCCGAAGACCAGCAGCGCAACCAGGCCCAGCAAGGCTAGCCGCGTAGCAGCAGGAGTTCCTAGGCGTTTCATCGCCGGTAAGTTAGCGCTATTTCAGCGCGCCAAACATAGCAGGGCCGGGCAGCTCAAGAAAAGGCATTTCTTGAGCTGCCCGGCCCGTCGCAATCCTGGCTAATCTACACGGCCAGCAGGCGCGTCATCACATTGTCTTCCTGCAAGTCGAGCGCAATCTGGGCCAGCACGGCGCGCAGCAGCGGCTCGATGGCATCGACCAGCGCCGTTAGCGGCTCGGCGGCAAAGTCTTCGGCCCAGTTGTTGAGCTTCTCCACCGGCGGCAGGGGTTGCCAGGCGTTGAGGTGCTGCAAGCTGGGCTTGAGCGCGTGGGCCGTGTCTTTGAGCAAGCTCAGGTTGGCCTCGGCTAGCCCCCGGCGCAGGTCGTGCAGCGCCTCCTCGCAGCTTTCGCTGAAAGTGTGCAGCATAAATACCACAAATTCGGGGTCGCCCTGGCCAGCCTTCAGCAGGTCGTCGATGCTGTAGAGATTGGCGCTGGGCGCGGGCTGAACGGGCTCGGTGGCCAGCTCAGCCAGGGGCGTTAGCTCGGCCGGGGCCGCCTCGGTGGTGGCGGGCAGCACCCAGTCGTGCAGCAGCTGCAAGAGCTGCATTTCCTGGAAGGGCTTGGCCAGGTAGCCGTTCATGCCGGCACTCAGGCACTTCTCGCGCTCGCCACTGATGGCATTGGCCGTGAGCGCAATGATGGGCGTGGTGAGGGCCAGCTGCTGGCGCAGCAGCGCCGTGGCCGCGTAGCCGTCCATCACCGGCATCTGCACGTCCATTAAAATCAGGTCGAAGCGCTGGCGCTGCACCGCCTCCACTGCTTGGGCGCCGTGCTCGGCCTCAACCACGTGCACGTCGGCCTGGGTCAGGAAGGATTTAGCAATCTGGCGGTTAAAAGTATTATCCTCCACCAGCAGCACGCGCTTGCCTTGCAGGTGCTGGCGCTGCTCGGGCGTGAGGGGCGGCAGCTTGCGGCGCGTTATCGACTGGGCCGAGCCCACCGGCAGGTGCAGGATAAACCGCGTGGTAGTGCCCTTATTTTTCTGGCTGCTCACGGTAATTTCGCTGCCCATCAGTTGCACCAGGTCGCGGCAGATGCTCAGGCCCAGGCCCGTGCCGCCAAACTTGCGCGTCACCGACGAGTCGGCCTGGCTGAACTCGGTAAACATCGTGGCGATGTACGCCGGCTCGATACCGATGCCCGTATCCGTGACCCGGAACTCGACGGCTACCGTGTCGGCGGGTGCGTCGGGCTGGGGCGCTGCTGGCAGGCACTCCACGGTTACAATGCCTTTATTAGTGAATTTTAAGGCGTTGTCGGCCAGATTGAGCAGTACCTGCCGAATGCGGTAGGGGTCGCCGAGCAGCACGGGCGCCACCTGCGGGCTCAGTATCGTGACTAGCCCCAAACCTTTTTCGGCGGCCTTGAAGCGTAGCGTCTGCTCGACCTGGGCTAGCAGGTGCGTAGGCGAAAAGCCGATAATTTCGAGCACCAGCTTGCCGGCTTCGAGCTTCGAAAGGTCGAGCACGTCGTTGATGATGACGAGCAGATTCTCGGCCGAGGTAGCAATGGCCTGCTGGTAGGTCAGCTGGTCATCGGCCAGCGGAGTTTTGGCCAGTAGCTGGCTCATGCCCAGAATGGCGTTCATCGGCGTGCGAATTTCGTGGCTCGTATTGGCCAGAAACGCTTCCTTAAGGCGCGACGAGTCCTCGGCGGCCAGCTTGGCCTGGGTGAGCGTCTGCTCGGCCTTTACGCGCTCCGTGATGTCGAGCCCGTAGCACACAATGAGGTGCGGCGAGCCGTCGGGGTGAAACACCGGGTGCAGGCACCGCAGCAGGTGGCGCGTGCCATCGGGGTGTTCAAAACTCTCCTCGTAGGTCATCATTTGCCGGCGGCGAATAGCCTGCTCGAGCTGGCTGTGGCGCTTTTCGGCCATTTCGCGGGGCCGGCCGGTGCGCTCAAAGTAGGCAAAACTGTCTTTGCCAATGGCCCACTCCCGCACCTCCCGGTCGCGGATACCACGCTCATTGGCAAATAGATAGCGGCACTGCGCGTCGAAAACCCCAATGTCGCAAGGCAATTGGTTGAGCACAAACTCATAGAAAGCCTGTTGCTCGGCAATCTTTTGTTCGGCCAGGCGCCGGGCAGTCGTATCTACGCCCGTGCCCACCATCAGGCGCAGGCTGCCATCGGGGCCATACAAGGGCTGAAGCTGCCGCAGGCAGTGCTGCGGGCCCTGGTCGGTGAGCAGGGTTTCTTCCCACTGCGCCGGGGCACCGTACTGGCGCGCCTCTTCAAAATAGCGGCGGCGCTCGGCGGCCATCTCGGCGGGCAGCTGGTGATAAGTGCAGTATTCGGTGTCGGTTTTGCCGATGGCCCACTCGCGCAGGCCGACATTCTTGATAGCCTTGGTGTTGGCAAAGCGAAAGCGCTGCTCGGGGTCAAACACGGCTACTTCCACGGCCAGGGCATTCAGGATGGCTTCGTAAAACTCGTGCTGCTCGGCCAGCCGCTGCTCGCTGGCGTGCAGGGCGTTGCTGCTGGTGAGGTAGAGCGTGGCGCAGGTGTCGCCGGGGCCGGGCACCACCTGCAGCGAGTACCAGTTATCGGCCAGCATTACTTCCTGCTGCTGGGTGGCACCCAGGCGCAGGGCCGCCCGCACCAGCGATAATAAATAGCCGTTGGGCTGCCCGGCGCTGGCCAGCGCCGGCCCCAGGGCCTTGGCGGCGGGGTTGGCGTAGCGCACCTCGCCGGTGGCCGTGAGGCGCATTATCGGGTGCGGGTTTTGGTCCAGCACCTGGGTCAGGTGCGCTTCCTGCTGCCACAGGCCGGCCGCCGGGCCCAGCATGGCCTGGCGCCGGGCCAACACGTGCGGGCCTACCTGCCCCGAGGCGCCTTGGGGCACGGTGCCCAGCAGCGCCAGTAAGCGGCTACTCTGCACCTCCAGCTGCGTTTGCGCCTGGGCTAGCGCCTGCCGCAATTCAGCCAGTTGAGTTTCAGCCTGTATACGCCAATCTTTATCATCTTCTGAATGCGTATTGGAAGCAGATAGAGTAGAGGTAGAATCAAAAGCAATTGACATAAAATTAGAGAGCGGGAGTAGACTAGTAGCAAATATACGAGAAAGATATAGGCTAAAAGCTTTGCCAGCTGACTTTTAATTGTATAATTAATAGCACTATGAGTTTGATTGATTTGCACTATAGTTGGGCAGATTAAAAAAATAGTGCCCAGGTTATTCATCAGCGCATTTCAGCGCCTGTCTGATAATTGTAATAAAAAACGTGTACTTCGCCAAGAGTAGGCCGCGGCCCGCGGCTAGGCTGGTCTGGAGGCTTTCAAGCCCTGCGCCGTGTAGTGAGCCAGGGCCATAATCGTGAGCATGGGATTGGCGCCGCTGCACGCCGGAAAAGCTGAGCCGTCGGCCACGTACAGGCCGCGCACTTCCACGGTTTCGCCGTCGGGGCGCAGCGGGTGCGTGCGCGCCTGGCCGCCCAGGCGGCAGGTGCTCATCTGGTGGGCGCTGTAGAGGCCAAAGCGGTTGGGGCGCCAGGGCAGGCGCGCCAGGCTAGCCAGCAGCTCGGGGTTGTGCAGCACGCCATCCTCGGCGTGCAGCGTGGGTAGGGTGCCGTGGGGCAGGTACACGGTGTGGGCGCCGGCCGCCACGTGAATTTCGGCGGCGGCGCGCACGCCGGTCAGCATGCTCTTTCTATCAAAGGCCGACAGCCGGTAGTCGATGAGCGGCGCGCCCTGACGGTCTGCCTGCACGCGGCCGCCGTCGCGGTCGCGGGTGAGCACAATGAACGAGCCCAGATGGTCGGCAGCTTGCAGCAGCTGGCGGTGCTGCGTGCCCGAGCGCCAGGGCAGCACCATCGCCAGCAGGCCGGGGTGGGTGGGTGGCGTTTCGAGCTTTACGCCAAAGTTGGTGCCGCCCAGCCGCGTAAAGGTGTCATTGACAATGCTCATGCTCGGCCCGTGCCACGAGTGCATGGGGTGCGGGTAGTGCGCGGCCACCGCCACCGTGGGGTGCAGGTGCAGGTGCCGCCCCAGGTGCGGGTGCCGCAGCCCCGAGCGCAGCAGCAGCACCGGCGTCTGGATGGCGCCGCCCGCTACCACTACCCGCTCGGCCCGCACCGTAATGTGCACTGGCTGCCCGCCAGGGGGGGTATGCACGGCCTCGGCGCCAGTGGCGCGGCCCGCCACGATGGTCACGCGCTCGACGCGCGTATCGGGCAGCAGGCGGGCGCCGTGGTCGGCGGCGGTGCGCAAGTAGGTGTTGAGGGTGCCCTGCTTGAGGCCGTGGGCATCGCCCAGCGTAGAGTAGCCCAGCGCGCTAAAGTGCTGGTCAACTGCCATGAGGCCCTTCTCATTGCGCGGAATGAGCCGGGTGGCCTGCCCGAGCCGGGCCGAGCCATCGCGCAGGGCCTGGTTCTGGCCGTTGTGGCGCGGGTAATCGGTGTTCACGCTGAGCGCGGCGGCCACGGCGTCGAGGCTTTTTTGGAAATCAGAACTGAGAAATTGCGGCGCGTCGTGCTGGCTAGCCCATTCTGCCAGCACATAGTCGGGAGTGCGGAAGGCGCCGGCCCAGTTGACGGTGGTGCCGCCGCCCAGGCAGGCGCCGGCCAAGATACCCACACTGCCATCGCGGGTGCTGAGGGCGCCGCGCGCGTCGTAGAGGCGGCCCATCATATCCACTTCGCGCTGGGTAAAGTCGCGGCCGTGGAGGTAGGGGCCGGCTTCGAGCACCAGCACGTCGTGGCCGGCCTGGGCCAGCTCGCCGGCCACCACCCCGCCGCCCGCCCCGAGCCGATTACCAGCACCTGGCAGTGATAAGTAGTAGCGGTGGCAGGGGCTAGCGGCCGCAGCGGGCGCTCGGTGGCGCCGGGCGGGTCGCCGTCGGGCGGGGGCAGGGGCCAGGGTAGCCGAGCGCGGCCCAGGCGGGGTTGGGCGAGCCATCGGCCGGGCTGTCGCCATAATACAGGAAGGTGCATAGCTTGCGCAATGCCTGAAAACCCTGCCGCAGCGGGCCTAGCCGTGAGCCAGCCCAGCTCTGGAGCAGGCGTTCGCGCTGGGCCGGCGCCAAGGCGTGAAACGGCCGTAGCGGCCCCCACCAGGTGAGGCCGGCCAGCGGTTGATGCAAAATATCCAGCAGCTGCCCAAACTCGGCCTGCGCGCCCAGCGGCTGCGCCTGGATGGCCGCCGCCAGCTTGTCAAAATCTACCAGGGCCGAGCCGGGCGGTGGGCTAGCCGGCGCCGGCCCGGCCGGGATAAACGTGTCGGCCAGGGCGCGGAGCGTGGTGAGGCGGGCAGGAGTAAGCACAAACATGGGTGGGCAGGGATAGGCAGCTTACGCGCAGAGATTGAGGCAGAAAAGATAAGGGCTTTTTACCAAAGTAGTAGGCGTGCCGACTACTTGGCGATGCCAGGCTGCCGCCCGCCCGACCTCTGCGGCATGGCTAGGCTTGTGCGCACTCCCGAAATCCAGCACCGCATTCACGTCCAGGACCGCGACATACTGGGCCACTTCAGCAATGCCCGCGAAGACCAAGTGACTGAGCGCTACGCCCCGAACACGGCGAGCCCGGTGTAGCCCGCGTAGATTATGACCCCCGACGGCGGGCGTTGACCAGCGCGTGAAAACCGTGCGCCAGGAGCTGAAACAGGCCCGCCGCGCCGCTGGCCGGCCCGGCCGTAGCAACCCGCACCGAAAGGCGGGCGTAGAACGAGAACTTCGGCGGCAAACGTCCGCTAGCTTTTCTTTTCCACAATTCCCATGTCCCTTTTCAGCAGCGATAAACTCAAAGGCAAGCGCATTGCCATTCTGGCCACCGACGGCTTTGAGCAGGTAGAGCTTACCGAACCCCAGAAATTTCTTAAAAACGAAGGCGCCACGGTCGACGTCGTTTCCCTCAAATCAGGTTCCATCAAAGGCTGGGACAAAACCGAGTGGGGCGACAAAGTAGATGTAGACAAAACCCTGAGCGACGTTAAAGTGGCCGACTACGACGCCCTGGTGCTGCCGGGCGGCCAGATTAATCCCGATAAACTGCGCATCGAGCCCACGGCCGTGGATTTCGTGCGCGAGTTTGCCCACTCCGGCAAGCTGGTGGCCGCCATCTGCCACGGCTCCTGGACGCTCATTGAGGCCGACGTGGTACGCGGCAAGCACATGACCAGCTGGCCCAGCGTAAAAACCGACCTGCGCAACGCCGGTGCCCAGTGGCAGGACTCGGAAGTGGTAGTGGATGGCAACTTCGTAACGAGCCGCAAGCCCGAAGACCTCGATGCTTTCAACAAGAAAATTGAGGAGAAGCTGCTCGGTAAAGTCAGCTAGCCCTGTATTTGCACTGGGTAATTAGTGCCGCGTATTCCGTCTGCCATTGCGAGCCCCGCGCAGCAATGGCAGACTTTTTTGCTTATGGCAATAAGCAAGAAAGTGAAGGCTAGCGGCCTAGCAGCCACCACATTGCCACGTCAAAAACCAGCAGAAAAGCGCCTTGTAGCTGCACCGAGCGGCCGTAGCCGTCGAGGCGCTCGGGGCGCTGGGCGCTGGGATAGGTGGCGCGGTTGAGCAGCCACAGCGCTACCAATACGTAGCCAATGTCGAGCCCGGCGTTGAAGAGAAAAATCTGGCTGGTGAGCTGCACATCAGCCCGCGCATCGGCCAGCGAGAAGCCTAGCGGGGGCCGGCCGGGATGCGTGCGCAGGATGCCCACCGCCGCCAGCACGGCATTGACGAAGGCCCAGGCGCAGTTCATGAAATGAAAGTGGTGGGGCCACTCACGGCGGTCGGTGCGCGGCAGCTGGTAGCCGCTCACAACCAGGTTGAGCAGTGCCCAGGCACCCAAGATGCCCAGACCCCGGCCCAGTAGCAGCTCGTGGTGCTGGTAGGTGGCCAGCCAGGCCGGCGCAGCCGGCAAAACAGAAAGCAGCATGGTCACAAAGTAAGCCCTCGGCGGGGCTAGTGCGCGATGCCAATACCCAGGTACACCTGCAGCACCGAGTTGCGGATGTTGGGGTCGGTGACGAGCGTGCTCAGCGGCTGGCCGTTGTAAGTGAGGGCCGCCCCGTCTTTGTAGAGGTTGGCAAGGCTGAGGTCGTAGCGCACGCCCAGGCGGGCGGGCCCTAGCCGCGCCTCGGCGCCCAGCACACCCCCAAAGTCGAAGCGGTGGTAGCCGCTCTGGCTCACGTCGAGGTCTTGGCCGCCGCTGCGGGCGCCGGTGAGCACCGACACCTGCGGGCCAAGGTGAAAGCTGAGCGTTTCGGTGATGTTGCCCACAAACAGCACGGGCACGGCCAGGTAGTCCAGGCGATTAGCTTGCTGGCTACCAGTGGCCGGGGCCGTGCTCTGAAAACCCTTGCGCGAGTACAGCGCCTCTACTTGCAGCGAGGCAAAGTGCGTGAAGCCGTACTGCCCGTACACCCCGGCGTGAAAGGTACTCAGCTTGTCGCGATTCGTAAAAATGCTGGTGCCGCTGCCCTGCAAGTCGCTGTAGCTCAAGCCACCCTTGATGCCAAAGCCGGTGTTGCGGGAAGTAGTGCTTGCGCCTTCCGAATAGTCGCTGGCCGAGGGCAATCCCTTTACCTGGGCGTGAGCGGCGCCAGGGGCCGCGAGTGAGGCAAAAAGTAATAAGGCGTGTTTCATACGCAGTAGCAACGCCTGGCCAGGCCGAAAGTTGTGGGCAAAGCACCTGGCAATCGTCCGGCGGGCGTACTTTTGCGCTGGGCGAGCCGCGCGCGTCGCCCGGTTCCGGGGAGTTAGCTCAGCTGGTTAGAGCGCTACCTTGACATGGTAGAGGTCATCGGTTCGATTCCGATACTGCCCACGAAGAAACCCTTTGGCCCCTGGCCAGAGGATTTTTTTATGCTACCGCACGGCCTGGGGCTAGCCAGCGTCCGGGGCGGGCGCTAAAAACGTGCGTAGCAGCTGCAGCAACTGGGTATCGGCCGGGCTGAGGCCCTCCTGGGCTACCGCGAGCGCGGTGGGCGACACGTACCCGGCAAACTCGATAAACTGCGCCGGCGGCAGGGTATGATAGGCCATGCTCCAGTCAGCAAAGCTGCGCTGCGCAATTGCTTTATCAACCAGCGTGGTTACGTCGCGGTGGCGCGGGTCTTGCTGAATACGGGCGTAGAGCGCGTGCACCGTGAGCTGGTCGCCTTCTAAAACCTGAAAAAACTGGTCCTGGCCATACAGCAAAATGCCCGTTAGGCCGTGGCGCGCATTGAAGGCGCGGGCCTGCCCCAACAGCTGCTGGAGCTGCGGCTCGCTAAATGGCACAGTAGCCTGGCTTAAGTAGATAACCTGTTGCATCGGGGAGCGTGGAGCGGGCTAGCCAGCGGGCGGGGGCGCCGCAAGCGCGGGGCTGGCTATGGAGCCAATACGCTACGCGGTGAGGGTACGTTGCCGCCGGCCCGCGCGGCTACCCAGGCCGGCGGATGCGCTTGGTGACGGATAAAACCGGCAAATGCAGTACGTTTGCCGTGGTCTTTTCCTTCTGCACCATGCTGTTCGCCATTCTGCTGCCCGGTATTTCGATGATTTTTCGGGGCCACGTGCTCAAGGGCATTCTGTGTGGCATCCTGCACCTCACGCTGCTTGGCTGGATTCCGGCCGCCATCTGGGCGGTGGCTTCCTATCAGCAAGACCAGGCCGAAAAGCGCCACCGCGAAACCCTGGAGGTGCTGGCCCGGCAAGGGCGGTCTTTGTAAAGAATAAGGGGCAGCGCCGGCTACTTGTCGGGCTAGCCGGCCCCCAGCGCCAGCACTTCTTCCAGTACCTGGCGCGAGTTGGTTAGGCGCGGCACCTTGCGCTGGCCGCCCAGGCGGCCCCGGTGGCGCAGCCAGGCTTCGAAGGTGCCGGCCGGCACAAAGTGCACGCGCGGCGGGGCCAGCGCCAGGTCGCGGTGGCGCTTGGCGTCGTAGTCGGAGTTTAGCTTGCGCAATTCGCTGTCAAGCAGGTGGCTGAAGCGGCCGGCATCGGCGGGCGGCGGGCCACTCAGCTCCACGGCCCACTCGTGGCCGCCGCGCGAGGTGCCGGTAGCCGCCGCAAAGTAGACGGGCGCGGCCGTGAAATCGCGCACGGCGCAGCCCGTGGCCCGGGCCGCCGCCGTGATGGCCGCCTCGGCATTCTCCACCACTACTTCTTCGCCAAAGGCATTGAGAAAGTGCTTGGTGCGGCCCGTAATGCGCACCCGGTAGGGCCGCAGCGAGGTAAACCGCACCGTATCGCCCACTAGGTAGCGCCACAGCCCCGCGCTGCTGCTGATGACGAGCGCGTAGCTCGGCCCAATGGTCACGGCTTCGAGCGGTACCGGCCGCTGGTCGGGGCTGTCGAACTGCTCGGCGGGCAAAAACTCGTAGTAGATGCCGTGCTCCAGCAGCAGCAGCAGGTCGGGCGCGCCCGGCTCATCCTGCAAGGCGAAGTAGCCTTCCGAGGCATTGTAGATTTCCAGGTAGTGCAGCTGCCCGCCCGGCATCAGCTCCTCAAACAGCGAGCGGTAGGGGCCAAACGCCACCGCGCCGTGCAAAAACAGCCCTAGCCGGGGCCACACGGCGCGCAGGTCGTCGGCGCCGGCCAGGGCCAGCACGCGGCGCAGCAGCACCAGCATCCAGGTGGGCACGCCGGCCAGCACGCGCACATCCTGGCGCAGCACGTGCCGGGCGATGCGCTCGATTTTTTCCTCCCACTCGTCGAGCAGGGCTAGCGGCAGGGGCGGCGTGCGCAGCGCCTGCGCCCAGCCCGGCAGGCTCTGCATAATGAGCGCCGACACATCGCCGGCCACCGCTTGGCCGCCGAAGGGGCTGGGCCCCAGGCTGCCGCCCAGGCTCAGGGTTTTGCCGGCCAGCAGGCGCTGGCTAGGGTAGAGGTGCGCCAGCAGGGCCAGCATGTCGCGCCCGGCGCGGTAATGATTGTCGTGCAGCGCCTCCGGGGTGAGGGGAATGTACTTGCTGCGGGCGTTGGTGGTGCCGCTGCTGCGGGCCTGCCAGCGCGGGGCCGGGCCGGGCCACAGCACATTGGGCTGGCCGTGCAGCACCTTTTCCAGCTCGGGGTAGAGCTGCTCGTAAGTGCTCACCGGCACGCGCCCGGCAAACGCGCCGGCGCTCAGGCCGGGCGCGTAGCCGTAGCGCCGGCCCCAGTCGGTGCCCTGCGCCCGGCCCAGCAGGTAGCGCAGCACGGCCGCCTGCGCCGCCAGCGGCTCACGCTGCACCCGCGCCAGCCGGGGCAGGCTAGCCAGCTGAACGGCGCGGGCAACAAGCTGGTCGAGCATTTTGACTGGAGTGGGTAATGTGGAAATAAGTGAAATGCGGATAAATAACAAGCCAGGTCGGTTGCCAAGCCGCTAGCCCGGACCAGCCAATCTGCGCCCGGACTTGGCAACCGCGCTAGCTCGCCAAAAAGCCGGCGGGCAGCTTGGCTACGCATCGCCCAGGTGGCTAAAGCGTTACGTTATTTTCACATCCGCCGCATTCCCACATTTGGCACATTTTATTATTCAAAAGTCTTGCGCTTGAACTCGAAGTTGCGGCCCAGGTACACGCGGCGCACGGTTTCGTCGGCGGCTAGCTCCTCGGCGGTGCCGGCTTTCAGCAGCTTGCCCTCGAAGAGCAGGTAGGCGCGGTCCACGATGCTCAGGGTCGAGTTCACATCGTGGTCAGTGATGAGAATGCCGATGTTGCGGTGCTTGAGCTTGGCCACGATGCCCTGGATTTCTTCGGTGGCGATGGGGTCTACGCCCGCAAACGGCTCGTCGAGCAGCACAAACTTGGGGTCGACGGCCAGGGCGCGGGCTATCTCGGTGCGGCGGCGCTCGCCGCCGCTCAGCACCTTGCCCAGGTTTTTGCGCACGTGGCCCAGGCTAAACTCGTCGAGCAGCTCCTCCACCTTGTCGCGCTGGGCCTGCTTGGGCAAGTCTGTCATTTCGAGCACCGAGAGAATGTTTTCCTCCACGCTCAGGTCGCGGAACACGCTGGCTTCCTGGGCCAGGTAGCCCATGCCGCGCCGCGCCCGCTGGTAGATGGGCAGGCGCGTTACTTCTTCGTCATCCAGGAAAATGCGGCCGCCATTAGGCTTCACCATGCCCACCATCATGTAGAAGCAGGTGGTTTTGCCGGCGCCGTTGGGACCCAGCAGCCCTACTATTTCGCCCTGCTCCACGCTGAGCGACATGTCGTTGACGACGGTGCGGGCTTTGTATTGCTTGACGAGGTGCTCGGCGCGGAGTATCATAGGCTATGGGGCAAAGGTAAAACCGGGCGCGCGGGCCGCGCGCTAGCCTGCCAAACCGCCGGGTGCGGTCCGATGGTAGGCCTTGCGTACCCGGCCACTCAACGGCTCCGCTCTGGTCTGAAATCGGGTAAAACCTACGGTTGCTAGCCTGATGAATAATAATTCTGAAAAAGTTCCTATTAGCGGAATCCGAAGATTAGGTATTAGCGTAAGTGTTTGACTAGCCGTTAAATAGTTTGGTGAGTAAGTAATCGCTTTTCTACGCATCGCTCTTCGTTTTTCCGCCCTGCCGGCTTGCCGGGCCCGTGCGGGCAGTAAGCAGCGCCCAGCCTTTGGGAATAGCTGCATCTGGAGTACGCTACTTGCTTTTTAACCGGGGTTTTCGCCCTTATCCGCTGCGGCCCGGCCACGCTATTTTTCTTTAATTATCAGGTTAAATTATTGATTTATAACCCACTGAGGTGTCAGTGTGGCTTGCGGCGCTATTCTCTTTTTCCCCACCTTTTCCCTCCCATTTTTTCCCATGAAGCACCAATTAACCAAGCCAACGCAGTGGCTGGTGGCGGCTTGTGCCGTCACGGCGCTCTCGGTCTGGAGTGCCACGCGCTACACGCGCCTGGAGGCCAGCAGCCACCGCGAAGCCCCGCTCATTGCCGACGACCCGCTGGCCGACAACACCGACGTTTATGCCTTTGTGGACCCCAATGACGCCACCCGGGTGGTGCTTATTGCCGACTACATCCCGTTTCAGCTGCCGCAGGGCGGCCCCAACTACTACACCTTCGGCGAGAATGTGCGGTATGAGATTCACGTTAAAAACAACGCCACTACTACCGGCGACGACATTACCTATCGCTTCACTTTTACACGGACCAACCAAGACGGAACGACGTTTTTTAACGTGCGGCTCGGGCAGCAAAATCTGAAAACCACCTACACCTGCGAGAAAATCGTGAATGGTGGCGCGCCGGTGGCTATCGTCACCAACGGCGTGGTGCCGGCTTATAATATCGGGCCGCGTTCCATCAATTCGGGCGTGGGCCTGGCGCAGGCTTCGTACACGGCCTACCGGCAGGGCGCGGTGGCCAATGCTACCGGCGGGGGTAATGAGCAGGTATTCTGCGGCGCGTCCGACGACCCGTTTTTCGTGGACCTGGGGGCGGTGTTTGATTTGGCTGGCCTGCGCGTGAACCGCGGCAGCCGCGACGGCCTGAGCAAGTACAACGTGCACTCGATTGCGCTGAGCGTGCCGATTGCTACCCTGCAGAAAAGTGGCCAGCCAGTATCGGCCGCAAAAAACATTCTGGACCCCGACTACGTGATTGGCGTGTGGGCCTCGGCTAGCCGCCCGGCCATGCGCACGCTCAACGGCAGCAGCGGCAGCGGCACCACCACGGCCAGCGGCAGCTACGTGCAGGTGTCGCGCCTGGGCATGCCGCTGCTCAATGAGGCCATTAACCCCATTGGCGCCAAGGACGCCTGGAACCGTACCACACCCTACGCCGAGGCTAGCGCCACCGATGGCTACCTCTCCAACCCCGAGCTAGGCCTCTACACCGCTGACAACACGCCGGTGGCCCCAGCCGCGCCCAAGTCGGCCGGCCAGACTTTCTACGGTGAGGCCGTGCCGGCCCTGATGGCCTTGCGCATGCAAACCAAGTCGCTGTATGGCCGCCTGCCCGCGCCATATGATGGCGGCTTCGACTTCCGCAACCAGGCACCGGGCCTGTACCCGCTCAAGGGCACGCCGCTGGTAGCTAATACCGCCCTGGCCGACAATCTGTACGGCAACTACCTGCTGGTGGCTAACAGCCCGCGCTCGGTGGATTTGAAGCCGATTTTCCACACCGGCGTGCCCAACCTGCCGCCCTACCAGCTAGCTGTCAATAAGAAAGATGGCCTTCCACTGTCGGCTGGTAAGCCATTCATAAACAACTTCTTGCCACTGAGCGGCACCGCCAATGGCGGCCCCGGCGGCGACATGCTGCGCCTGAACATGGCCGTGCCCGCCACCCCGCGCAGCTCGCCCGATTTCAGCAACCAGGGCCTGATTGCGGCGGCCGTGCTGGGCCTCACCGACCCGCGCTTTAACACCACCCAGGCCTTACAGAATATCCCAAACATGGACGGCTTTCCCAACGGGCGCCGCCTCGAAGACGAAGTAGTGAAGATTGAGTTGCAGGCCGTGGGCGGCGCCGTGCTGGCGGCCATCGGCCTGTGGTACGACGACTTTGGCCCCACCGCCACTAACCCCGTGACGCCGAGCCTGAAGGGGGTGCTGAATTTCACCGCCGGGGTCGAAAAAAACGACACGACGTTCCGCGCCAGCTTCCCCTACGTGCAAACGCCCTGGGAGGGCTACCGCGTGCGCCGCTAACTCATTGTCTCACTACTATCGTCTATTAAAATGAATTCCAAACAGTTACGCGCTTATGTCGCGCTGCCGGCCCTGGTGGCTGCGGCAGTAGGCGGCCTGGCCACCTGGAGCCAGCTTCGCTACACGCCCCTGGAGGCTTCTTCGCACCGCGAAGCCCCGCTGATTGCCGACGACCCGGTGGCCGACAACACCGACCTCTACGCCTTTGTGGACCCCAACGACGCTACCCGGGTAACCATCGTGGCCAACTACATTCCGTTTGAGCTGCCGCAGGGCGGGCCCAACTACTCGACTTTCGGCGAGAATGTGCGGTATGAGATTCACGTCAAGAACAACGCCTCTAATACCACCAGCGACGATATTACCTACCGCTTCACCTTCACGCGGGTGAACGAGGACCCGACCACGTTTTTCAACATCCGGCTCGGGGCTCAAAACCTGAAAACCACTTATACCTGCGAGAAAATTGTGGGTGGCGTATCGACTACCATCGTGACCAACGGCGTGGTGCCGGCCAATAACGTGGGGCCGCGCTCCATCAGCGGCGGGGCGGGGCTAGCCAAGGCCAACTACGAAACCGACGTGCGCGAGAGCGCCATTACCACGGCCGGCACGGGCGAGAAAATGCTGTGCGGCCCGGCCGACGACCCTTTCTTTGCCGACCTGGGCGCCATTTTCGACCTGGCCAACATTCGGCCCACCAAGGCTACCGATGGCTTGTCGCATAAGAACTGCCACTCGATTACGATGAGCATTCCGATTACGGTGCTCCAGAAAAACGGCAAGAATGCGCCCTCTACCATCCTGGACCCCGACTACGTAATCGGGGTGTGGGCCTCGGCCAGCCGCCCGGCCATGCAAACGCTGAGCAACACCGCCAACCCCACCAACAGCGGCGACTGGGTACAGGTGTCGCGCCTAGGCATGCCGCTCACCAACGAAGTAATTACCCCCATCGGCGGCAAAGACGCCTGGAATGCCCGCACGCCCTACACCGAGTCGAGCGTGACCGACGGCTACCTCTCCAACCCCGAGCTGGGCCTCTACCTGGCCGACAACTCGCCCATGAACGGCGCCGCGCCCAAGCCCGCCGGTCAGACCTATTACGGCGAGGCGATTCCGAACGTGGCGGCGCTGCGCATTCAGAGCAAGTCGCTGTATGGCCGCGCCGGCTTTCCGGCCAATGGCTTCGACTTCCGCAATGGGGCCGATGGCCTATATCCGCTCAAGGGCAACCCGGCCCTGGTGGGCACGGCCTTCGACCCCGCTACCTACGGCAACTACCTGCTGCCGGGGCCCGGCCAGCCGCGCTCGGTCGATATCAAGCCGATTTTTCACACCGGCGTGCCTAACCAGGCGCCGTATCAGCTAGCCACCGGCAAAACGATGCTGGCTCCGGGCAGTGGTTCCGCCGTGAATCCGCTTAGTGCTGGTAAGCCATTTATCAACAATTTCCTGCCAGTGGTGGGTGATATGCTGCGCCTGAATATGGCCGTGCCGCCCACTCCGCGCAACTCGGCCGATTTCAGCAACCAGGGCCTGCTGGCCGCCGCCGCGCTAGGCCTCACCGACGGGCGCTTTAACAAGGACGCCAGCTTGCAGAATATCCCGAACATGGACGGCTTCCCCAACGGCCGCCGCCTGGAGGATGCCGTGGACCAGATTGAGCTGAAGGCTGTGAGCGGCGTGGTGCTGGCGGCCATTGGCCTGTGGTACGACGACTTTGGCCCCACCGCCACCAACCCCGTGACGCCGCAGCTCGGCAACGTGCTGGGCTTCACGACCGGCGTGGAGAAAAATGATACGACCATCCGGGCCAGATTCCCCTTCCTGCAAACGCCCTGGAGCGGCACCAGTCCGGCCAGTGGCCCCACCAACAGCATCGTGGCGCCTGACCTGATAGTGAGCACGGCCATGCCCGTCGAGGCCGGCACGTATAACAACATCACCATCACCAAAACTGGCGCTGCGTCGTTCAACGGCCCCATCGTAGTAAACGGCGCCCTGGTAGTGCAAACCGGCGGCATCCTGAGCACCCGCGGCGTGCTGGCTACCAACTGCCAGGCCATCACCGGCGCGGGCACGTTTGAGCTGCAAGCCGGCGCTACGCTGCGCATCTGCGCCACCGACGGCATTGCCGCCACCGGGGCTAGCGGCGCTATTCAACTCACCGGCAGCCGCTCGTTCTCCAACGATGCCAGCTACGAGTACATTGGCTCCGATGCCCAGACCTCGGGCGCCGGCCTGCCCAGCCGCGTGCGTAGCCTCACGGTCAACAACGCCGCTGGCCTCACCCTGAACAACGGCGGGGTAGCCGTGGCCCAGACGGTAGCCCTCACCAATGGTAACCTGACCACCAGCAGCAGCCAGCTGCTGACGCTACTTTCGACGCCCACCGCCGGCACCGCCCTCGTGGTAAACACCAACGGCATCGTGAGCGGCCCGGCTACCATGCAGCGCGCCATCGACCCCACTTTCAACGCCGGGGCCGGCTACCGCCACTACAGCTCGCCGATGGTGAACAATACGCTCAGTAATCTGACGTCGAACGTGGCGGGCTTCACCCCGATTTACAACACGGCTTACAACACGGCGCCGATGCCTAGCGCCGTAACGCCCTTCCCGAACGTGTATGCCTACGAGCAAAGCCGCGTGACGACCAGCGGCAACGCCGGCTCGATAGACTTCGATAAGGGCTTCTTTGTGCCGCTGGCTACCGATGCCATGACGCCCGTGCGCGGCTACGACCTCAACATCCCGGCTAGCTCGACAGTAGCCCTGATGGGCACGCTCAACAACGGTCCGCAGAGCATCAGCGGCCTGGCGCGCGGCCCCCAGACGCAGAGCGGCTGGCAGCTGCTCGGCAACCCGTATCCGTCGCCCATCGACTTCACAGAAGTGAGCGGCGTAACGGCCGGTGTAACGCGCACCAACCTCGACGATGCCGTGTACGTGTACCAGAGCACCGGCCAGTACGTGGGCTCGTACCGCAGCTACGTCAACGGCCTGGGTGGCAGCCCCTTGGTGGCTTCGATGCAGGGCTTCTTTATGCGGGTAACTACCCCTGGCAGCAGCAATGGCAGCCTGGCCCTAACCAACGCCGCCCGCGTCACCACCTTCGCCACCACGCCGAGCTTTAACCGCAGCACCGCCGATACCCGGCCCCAGGTGCGCCTGCGCCTGCAGGGCAGCACCCCGCTCATCGACGAAACCACGGTGTATTTCGAGCAGGGCGCCACGGCCGGCTTCGACCCGCGCTTCGACGCCTTCAAGCTGCCCAACTCGTCGGGCATGAGCGTGAGCAGCCTCATTACCAACAGTGAGCTGTCCATCAACGGGCTGGCCCCGCTCACGGGCGCGGCCGTCACGGTACCGCTCAACGTGCAGGTGTCGGGCGCTGGCAGCTACAGCTTGAATGCCATTGACTTGCTCAACTTCAACTCGGCCACGCCGGTGTATCTGCTTGATACCCAGACCGGCGCCCGCGTCGACCTCGGCAAGCAACCCGTGTACAGCTTCACGGCCAATACGGCCTCGCTCACCGGCCGCTTCAGCCTGCTCTTCGGTGCCGCGCCGCTGGCTACCGCCCCGGCCGCCGTGGCCGACCAAGTGAAGCTCTTCCCGAACCCCGCCAAGGGCAGCTTCACGGTCGTGGTGCCCGCCGAGCTGGGCCGCACGGCCGTCACGGCCACGCTCTTCAACCAGCTCGGCCAGCAGGTGGCCCAGCAGACGCTGCCCATGACCGCCGCCGGCGCCTCGGCCCAGTTCGACGTGTCGTATTTGTCGCTGGGCGTATACACGCTCCGCCTCAAGTCGGGTGATAACCAAGTGACTAAGCGCGTAGTAGTAGCCCAATAGTGCCCCGGGCGGCTAGCTGCCCTGCTCGGGGTAGCTAGCCGCCCGCCAGGCGCCTTTTCCCTTCAAAGCCTTCCTCCCATGAAAAATAATTTTCTCCTAAAGCCGCTGGCCATCACCGCCGTGGGCCTGCTGCTGCTATCCGCCGCCCAGGCCCAAACTCCCGGCTCGGGCGGCCCCACGCCCCAAACTCCCACTGCGGTGCCCATCGATGGGGGTGCCACGCTGCTGCTGGCCAGCGGTGTGGCGCTGGGCCTGAAAAAGCTGCGCGACCGCCGCCGGGCACGCTAGCCCCATTCGTTACACACAGCGCCGGCTCTTCCCGCAGGGGAGGGGCCGGCGTTTGTGGTGTATAAGCGGCCCTGGCTTGCCCAATTGCTGCCTGGCGAGCGGCCTTGCTGCCGCTCGCTGCTAGCTTTGCCCCTAGCCGAAGGCCGGGCGCCGGCTTCCGGCGGCGCGTATCACCCAGCAAATTTTCCAATGCCAGCTTCCGACCCGCAAAAACAGCAGCTTTTTCAAACTATTGCCGAGCGCCTCAGCGCCCAGGGCTTTCGCGTAGACCGCCACGACCCGAGCCGGCCCTGGGGCGGCTTTTTTGTCATTGACGAAAGCCAGGCACAGCAGTTTGCCGACGCGTATTTCAACGGCCTCGACGTGGCCAGGCTGCGCATCGCGGGCCAGCTCAGCCCCAAGATTTTGCTCGTGGCGCCGCACCAGCGCCTGAGTTGGCAGTACCACTACCGCCGCGCCGAAATCTGGCAGGTGGTGGAAGGCCCCGTGGGCGTGGCCATCAGCGACACCGACGAGCAAACCGAAGTGAAATCGTACCAGCCCGGCGAGCGCATCGTGCTGGCCCAGGGCGAGCGCCACCGCCTGGTAGGCCTGGCCGGCTGGGGCGTCATCGCCGAAATCTGGCAGCACACCGACGCCGCCAACCCCTCCGACGAAGACGATATCGTGCGGGTGCAGGACGACTTTGGCCGCTAGCCCCGCCGCGCCGGTCCGGGAGCCCGCCGGTCGCCGCTGGCTGCGCTACGGGCTGGCGCTGCTCTTCGTGAGCGCGGGCCTGCTGCATTTCGTGCGGCCCGAGCCGTTTCTGCGCATCGTGCCGCCGGTGCTGCCCGCGCCCCGGCTGCTGGTGCTGCTGAGCGGCGCGGCCGAGGTAGCCGGCGGGCTGGGCCTGCTGCTGCCCGCCACCCGGCGCCTCGCCGGCTGGGGCCTGCTGGCGCTGCTGGTAGCCGTGTTTCCGGCCAATGTGTACATGGCGGGGCTAGCGGGCCGGCTGGGTATTCCGGCCTGGGTGCTGTGGGCGCGCCTGCCGTTGCAGCCGCTGCTCATGTGGGTGGTGTGGCGGGCGGCCCTGCGGCGGGGCTAGCGGGGCTATCCATTCGCCGCTAGCTTTGTTAGCTAGTGCCGGGGTCAGTTTGCCTTGGCTTTACTGCTTTTTTACATGTCGCAGCCTACTCTGCAACGCCGCCTGGGCCTGGTGCAAGCCACCGCCCTCAACATGATTGACATGGTGGGCATTGGCCCGTTTGTCACGCTGCCGCTCGTGATGGGTTTTATGGGCCCCAACTTCTTGCTGGCCTGGCTGGTGGGGGCGGCGCTGGCCGCCGTCGATGGCCTCATCTGGAGCGAGCTGGGTGCGGCTTACCCCGAGGCGGGCGGCTCGTACCGCTTTCTCAAGCTGGCCTACGGCGAGCAGAAATGGGGGCGCTACATGTCGTTTCTCTACGTGTGGCAAACCCTGATTCAATCGCCACTGGTGCTGGCTTCGGGCGCTATTGGTTTTGCACAGTATTTCAGCTACTTGGTGCCGCTGCCGCAGTGGTGGCAGCCTAAGCTGGTGGCGGGCTCGGTCGTTCTGTTACTGATTGCGTTGCTGTATCGCCGCATCGAGGACATTGGCAAGCTGGGCGTGGCGCTGTGGGTAGGCGTGCTGAGCCTTATGGGCTGGCTGATTTTCGGCGGGCTTACCCACCCCAACCACCCGGTGGCCTGGCTGCCGGCCGGCGGCGTGGGCAAGCTGCCCGCCCTGCTGCTGAGCGTAGCGATGGGCCAGGCGGCCGTCAAAACCATTTATTCTTACCTCGGCTACTACAACGTGTGCCACCTGGGTGCCGAGATTATTAAGCCTGAGCGCGTCATTCCGCGCAGCATTTTTCTGAGTATTCTGGGCATCGCGGCGCTGTACCTATTGCTGAATTGGAGCGTGGGCACCGTCATTCCGTGGCAGGAGGTGCAGAGCTGGCAGGCCGGCGCCGGCGACAAGTCGCAGTTCATTATCAGCGTATTTATGGAGCGGCTCTATGGCCACGGGGCAGCTACCGTGGCCACGGGCATGGTACTGCTGGTGGCGTTCGCGTCGCTCTTCGCGGTGCTGCTCGGCTACTCACGCATCCCCTACGCGGCGGCGGCCGATGGCGAGTTTCTGCCCGTGTTTGGCAAGCTGCACCCCACCAAGCAGTTTCCCTACGTGTCGCTGCTGCTGCTAGGCGGCGTAGGCTTCGTGTTCAGCCTGTTGTTTCGGCTAGGGGAGGTGATTTCGGCCATCCTGGCCATGCGCATCTTGGTGCAGTTTGTGGGGCAGGCCGTGGGACTGGTGCTGCTGCGCCGCCGGCGCGGCACGGCCTCCTTGCCCTTCAAGATGCCGCTCTACCCGCTGCCCGTCATCGTAGCCGTTATCGTGTGGCTAGCCGTGTTTGCGGGCATCGCGCCGGCTGAGGTAAGCTGGGGCGGCCTGCATTTCAAGCTCTATTTTCAATTTGCGGCCCTAGGCATGATGGCGCTCGGCACCCTGGCTTTTCT
Source organism: Hymenobacter sp. BRD128 (assembly GCF_013256625.1). Classification (NCBI taxonomy): domain Bacteria; kingdom Pseudomonadati; phylum Bacteroidota; class Cytophagia; order Cytophagales; family Hymenobacteraceae; genus Hymenobacter; species Hymenobacter sp. BRD128. The sequence goes on along the minus strand of NZ_CP053908.1, from coordinate 3,630,243 downwards.
GCTCTGGAGCCGGCGGCAGGCCAAGTGGCCGTTTGCAGCCCGGCGGGCGGTTTAAATAGGTATTCCGCGCTATGTCCTCCTCCCTCATCGAGTATCTACAGCGTTTTAGCCCCATTCCCGCCGCCGACCGCTCGCTCATTGACGCCGCGTGGACCGTGCGAGCGCTAGCCGAAGGCGAGCCGTTAGTAGTGGCCGGCCAGGTGTGCCGGGAGTTGTTTTTTATTGAAGAGGGTGTAGTACGGATTGTGGTGCCGCAGGCTACTGGTAAGCAGGTGACGCATTTTTTTTTGAAGGAGGGGCAGTTTTGCACCATTTTGGCCAGCTTTACCACGCAGCAGCCGGCCACCGAAGGCATACAGGCAGCTTGTGCCGGGCGGGTGCTGGCCATTAGTCGGGCGCGCCTAGAGGAGCTGTACCAGCAGCTGCCGTATCTGCAAGGGCTGCTGATGCAGCTTATTCAGCAGGGCCTACTCGATAAAATCGCGATGCGCCGGGCGTACCTCGGGCAGAATTCGACCACGCGCTACCAGCAGTTTCTGTTGCGGCAGCCCGAAGTGGCCCGGCGCGTGTCTTTGACCGATGTGGCTTCTTACCTGGGTATCACCTTGCAATCGCTCAGCCGCCTGCGCAAAAACCTGCGCTAGCCGGCTTTTTACCATTTGGTAAATGCGGCTTCAACTGGCTGCCAGACCTTTGTAACAACCACTAACCAAAGTCATGACCGCACAAGCTCTCACCGGATTTCTAACCAATAAGCGCGTAGTAGTACTGGGCGGCAGCGCTGGCATTGGGCTGGCTACTGCCCAGGCTGCCGCTGCTGAAGGCGCTGAGGTACTCCTTGTTTCGAGCAACCAAGCCCGTATCGACACCGCGCTGCAGACGCTGCCCGCCAGCGCCCAAGGCCACGCCCTCGACCTTACCGATGAGGCGCAGCTGCAAGGCTTTTTCGCGCAGTGCGGCGATTTTGACCACCTTATATTTACGGCCGGTGACGCCCTGCTCCTAGCCGAGCTAGCCACTACTGAGCTGGCTGCCGTACGGCGGGCATTTGAGCTGCGCTATTTCGGCGCGCTCGCCGCCGTGAAATACGCGCAGCCCCTGCTGCGGCCGGGGGGCTCGGTTGTGCTCACCACCGGCATCGCCAGTCGGCGCCCTAGCAAGGGCTGGGCCGTCGGGGCTAGTATTTGCGGGGCAATGGATGCGCTCACGCGCGCGTTGGCTGTTGAGCTAGCTCCTATTCGGGTTAATGCCGTGTCGCCGGGTATCGTCAAAACGGACCTTTGGGCCTCCCTACCTGAAAGCGAGCGCGCCGCCATGTACACCCATTTTGCTCAGCAGCTGCCGGTTGGTCGCGTAGGCGAGGCCACCGACATTGCACAAACCTACCTCTACCTGCTGCGCCAGCCTTTCGGCACGGGCCAAATCATTGTGGTCGATGGCGGCGGCGTGCTAGTGTAGCGGGCGCCCTAGCGCAACCAGTGCGCTAGGGCGCCCGCTACACTAGCACCCGTGAGTGTGTTAAGAAAATTGACCGCATTGTTGCCTAAGTAGCCGCGCCGTTCCAGCGTGGCCCCCAGCACCGAATCGGCCAGGTTGCCGGCCGTGCCGGCCATCAGCAGCCACCCAAACGCCGGTCCCCAGCCCGCGCCCAGGCAGTAGCCGGCCGCCAGCACGGCGGTGCCGGCTAGCCCCAGGGCGGTGCCTTCCAGGCTCACCACGCCGTTGAGGCCGCGCGTATCGGGCCGCAGCGTGAGGACGTTGTAGTAGCGGCGGCCGTACACGTTGCCCAACTCCGAGGCCAGCGTGTCGGCAGTGGCGGCGGCAAAGCTGCCGGCCAGCATCAGGCGAGCTAGCGGGGCGTGGAGTGGCCATTGCCAGGCCCACAGGCCCAGTGCGCCCGCCACACCAGCATTGGCTACCACCTGGCCGGCCGTGCGGCGGCCCCGGTTTTCTTCGGCTAGCCCCAAGCGGCGCTTATCGGCCACGCGCCAGCCGGAGGCCGCAGTACCTAGGCCAAAAAAGAGAGCTAGCAGCGCCAGGCCAGTAAAGCCGCTGCCCAAATAAATAAGGACCCCCAGCCCACCGCCCGTCCACACGGCGGCTGTGGTTAGCTTGCCCGCCCGCACGCTATAGGCCATACCCAGGCCGAGCAGCGCCACTACCAGACCGAGGCGAAGCAAGTCAGTCATGGCACTACCCTAGCCGTTTCTCGTAGCAAAAGAACCGCAGTCCCGGTCGAAACGCCAGCTTTATCTCACCCGCAAAGCGGTAGCCTAGCTTCGGAAACAGCCGCTGCGTGGCCACATTCTCCGAATTGGTATCGATGCGCAGCGTGCGCAGGCCGAGCTGGCTAGCCTCGTGCTCGGCCTGGCGCAGCAGGGCGGCGGCCACGCCCCGGCCCTGGGCAGCGGGCGCCACCGCCAGCCGATGCGTCACGAGGGCCGGCTCGGTGGCGTCCCAGTCGGCATCGGCGTATTCGGGGTCCTGGTCCTGGGTGAGGGCGGCCACGCCTTCTATTTCGCCTAGGCGCTCGGCCACCCACAAGTGCCGGCGCTCAATGTCCTGCCGAAAAACAACTTCGTTAGGGTAGTCGCTGGTCCACTGCAGGTTGCCGCTGGCATTCATCAGGGGCACCACGGCGCGCACCAGCGCCACAATGGCCGGCAGGTCGGCCGCCGTGGCGCGGCGAATAGTCAGGTCGTGCGTCATAATCGGGGGCTAGCCGCGCCGCAGCAAGGCGGCCGCGTCCTTGGCGAAGTACGTGAGGATGGCGTCGGCGCCGGCGCGCTTGATGCTCATCAGCACCTCCATCATGGTTTTTTCGCCATCGACCCAGCCGTTCTGGGCGGCCGCTTTGATGAGGGCGTACTCGCCGCTCACGTTGTAGGCCGTCACGGGTAGGTTGGTGCTGTTTTTTACTTCCCGAATAATGTCGAGGTAGCTCAGGGCGGGCTTAATCATCACCATGTCAGCGCCTTCGGCTTCGTCGAGGGCTAGCTCGCGCAGGGCTTCGAGGCGGTTGGCGGGGTTCATCTGGTAGCTTTTTTTATCGCCTTTTTTGGGCGCCGAGTCGAGCGCGTCGCGGAACGGCCCGTAGAAGGCCGACGCGTACTTGGCAGTGTAGCTCATGATGCTGACGTGCGAAAACGCGTTGCGGTCGAGCACGTCCCGAATCCAGGCCACGCGGCCGTCCATCATGTCGCTGGGCCCGATGATATCGGCGCCGGCGCGGGCCTGGGCCAGGGCCATCTGGCCCAGCACTTCAAGCGAGGCATCATTTAGGATTTCGCCCGTTTCCTGGTTCACTACGCCGTCGTGGCCGTCGCTGGAGTAGGGGTCCATTGCCACGTCGGTCATAATTACCACGTCCGGAAACTGGCGCTTGATGTCGGCCACCGTCTTGAGGTACAGACCGTCCATGTTGGTCGATTCGCGGGCCAGCGGGTCTTTCACCGCGTCGGAAAGGCCCGGAAATGGCGCAAATGAGTGAATACCCAACTCCACGGCGGCCCCGATTTCGTCGATAATACGGTCGGCCGAGTAGCGGTATACGCCGGGCATCGACTTCACTTCGAGGCGCTGGTTCTGGCCTTCGACTACAAAAACCGGGTAAATAAAATCGTGGGCGGTGAGGCGTGTTTCCTGCACCATGTCGCGGATTACCTGCGACTTACGATTTCGGCGGGGGCGGTGAGTTGGAATCATAGCAAAGAGAACAAGCGACCGGGGCTTTTGTGTGCCCGGCCCGGTGCAAAAGTACCCTAGGCCTTTTTCTTCTTGCCGCCACTCACCAGCGAATACAGCAGAAACAGCACCACCAGCGCGCCCACTGCTAGCCCCAGTCCGCCCCAGAAACTCACGCCCGGAATAAGGGCAAACAGTGCCGCCAGGCCCGCCAAAATAGCTAGTACCACGCCAATGACGAATAAGCCAATATTACCCAGCCCGCTTTCGGCGGCGCCCTCGGTAGTGTGCCGCCGGCTTGGGTGGCGGGGCTGCGGCGGCTCGGCGAGGGTAGGGGCCACGACCTGAGCGAGCGTGGCCGGCGGCAGGGCTTTGAGGGCTGCCACCAAGTGGCGCGGGCGCAAGCGCCGGGCCGGCTTAGCAGGGCTAGCGGCTACCACTGGCGAAATGCTGGCCTCGGCCAGCGGCTTAGCTAGCGGCGCATTGGGGGCCGGCGGCGCGGCCACCGCCACCGCCGTAGACGGCGCGGGCTGAAACTGAAACGCCACCTGCTGACTGTGGCAGCCCGCCAGCAGCAGAGCCGGCACCAGTACTAAGGGTTTTCTCATAAGGCCTTATACTCAAAAAGCCCGGATAACGTCGGCAATAAGGGCGCAGGCCTCGCGCAATTCGGCTTCGGTAATGACCAGCGGCGGCGCAAAGCGGATAATATCGCCGTGCGTGGGCTTGGCCAATACCCCGCGCTCCATCAGGCTCACGCACACGTCCCAGGCCGTGCGGCCGTCTGCGCTCGGGTTGATAACCACGGCGTTGAGCAGGCCCCGGCCGCGCACCAGGTCTACCGTGTCGGGGCATTCGCGCTGCACCTGGCGCATCTCTTCGCGGAAAATCTCGCCCAGCCGGAAGGCATTGTCGGCCAGTTTTTCGTCGAGCAGCACATCGAGCGCGGCCTGCAGCACGGCGCAGGCCAGCGGGTTGCCGCCGAAGGTAGAGCCGTGCTGCCCCGGCTGAATGGTGAGCATAATCTCATCGTTGGCCAGCACCGCCGACACCGGCAGCACGCCGCCGCTCAGGGCCTTGCCCAGGATGAGGATGTCGCCGCGCACACCTTCGTAGTCGGTGGCCAGCAGCTTGCCGGTGCGGCCCAGCCCGGTCTGTATTTCATCGGTGAGCAACAGCACCTTATGCTGGCGGCACAGCGACGCCGCGCCGGCCAGGTAGCCCTCGCTCGGCACCACCACGCCGGCCTCGCCCTGAATAGGCTCAACCAGATAGCCGCACACGTGCGGGTCGGCCAGGGCCTCGGCCAGGGCCGCCAGGTCGTCGTAGGGTACTACCTGGTAGCCCGGCACGAAGGGCCCGAAGCCGCCCGTGCTGTCGCCATCGGTGCTGAAGGAAATAATGCCCGTGGTGCGCCCGTGGAAGTTGTGCTCGGCCACCACGATGCGCGCCTGGTTGGGCGCAATGCCTTTCTCTTGGTAGCCCCACTTGCGGGCCAGCTTGAGGGCGGTTTCGACCGCCTCGGCGCCCGAGTTCATTAACAAGGCCTTATCGTAGCCGAACAGCTCGCAGAGCTGCTGCTCGGCCGCCCCTAGCCGGTCGTTGAAAAAAGCCCGCGAGGTGAGCGTGAGCTTCTGCGCCTGCTCGGTGAGCGCGCCAATAATGCGCGGGTGGCAATGACCTTGGTTAACAGCCGAATAAGCCGAGAGGAAGTCAAAATACTGCCGGCCAGCCACATCCCACAGGTGCACGCCCCGGCCCCGGCTCAGCACCACGGGCAGCGGGTGATAGTTGTGGGCACCGTACTGGTCTTCGAGCTGCATTAGCTCTTCGGCGCGCGAAGTGGCGGGGCATGGGTAGGCATGGGCGTAGTGATAGAAAGGGTGGGAGCGAGCGGCTAGCCAACGGCTAAGGTACACCTCCTTAACTGCTACCGGCGGCCGGTGGTTGCCGCCCGCCCGGCCCTGGCCCGCGTATTTTTGCTCGCACAATGCCCGCTCCCCAGCCCCAGCCGCTTCAGCCCGGCGACTTCTACTACACGCCCGAGGGCTACCTCGTCTTCACCGAGCAGTACCACCGGCGCCGGGGCACTTGCTGCGGCAGCGGCTGCCGCCATTGCCCCTGGAAGAAACCAAAGTCAGTCTAGCTAGCAACCAGTACCGGCTATTTCAAATTCCTGCGGGCTCATTCTCAGTCAATTTGGTAATTGACTGAATTTTGCCGATATTTGCGGCCCGTTTCGGAATAGCATCATCTAACCCTTCGATATCATGGCCCGAGTTTGTGATTTGACCGGCAAGCGTACCCGCGTAGGCAACAACGTATCGCACGCCAACAACAAAACCAAGCGTAAGTTCTACCCTAACCTGCAGAAAAAGCGCTTCTACATCCCCGAGCAAGACGCCTGGGTAACGCTGCGCGTAGCCGCTTCGACCATCCGCACCATCAACAAGAATGGCATTATGGCCACCTTGAAGAAGTCCAAGGAGCAAGGCTTTATCGTTTATTAAGGCTGATAAGGAAAAAACTTTCGGGCCTGCCACAGCGCCGAAATCTGGTTTGCCACGTGGCTAGCCCGGTTCCGGCGCTCCTGCTGCTAGGGTGCTTGCCAGGTTGGCCAGCCTCAGCCGCAGGTGGCAGACCAACAAGGTTTTGCGGTTTACTAAAAAAACCGTACCTTTGCAGTCCTAAAATTAAAAATTAACCCCCCTCCCGTCGCGATGGCCAAGAAAGGAAACCGGGTGCAGGTTATCATGGAGTGCACCGAGCATAAAAACTCGGGTATGCCGGGCACCTCGCGCTACATCACCACCAAGAACCGTAAGAACACCCCCGAGCGTATCGAGCTGAAGAAATTCAACCCGATTCTGCGTAAAATGACTGTTCACAAGGAAATTAAATAACCTGCGTCATGGCTAAGAAAGTAGTAGCAACGCTGAAAACCGCCACCGGCAAAGACTGGGCGAAAGTTATTCGCGCCGTAAAATCAGAGAAAACCGGCGCCTATACCTTTAAGGAGGAAATGGTGCCCGTAGATAAGGTCCAAGACGTGCTGGCTGGCAAGTAAGCCGCCTGGCCGCTGATGAAGCAAAAAAGTCCCACCTTCGTGGGACTTTTTTCGTGTTTGGGTAAATCCAAAACGTCATGCGGAGCGCAGCGAAGCATCGCGCGTGTATCACTAACCTTTAGCCGTTAGAAATTACTGCTGCACGCGAGATGCTTCGCTGCGCTCTGCATGACGTTCTTATAGTAATAGCATATGGGCCTCTTCGACTTTTTTAAGAAAGACAAGGAAAACAAGGAGCAGCAACAGGCCCTCGACGAAGGCCTGCAGAAGACGAAAACCAATTTCTTCGACCAGCTCAGCAAGGCCGTGGTGGGAAAAAGCACCGTGGACGAGGCCGTGCTCGACGACCTCGAAACACTGCTCGTGCACGCCGACGTGGGCATCGACACTACGGTAAAAGTCATCGACCGCATCGAGAAGCGCGTGGCCCGCGACAAGTACGTGAGTACCAATGAGCTCGACCGTATCCTGCGCGAAGAGATTGCGGGCCTGCTCGATGGCAATGCCGGCGCCACCGGCTCGCGCGCTATCCTCGACCGGCCCGACAGCCCCGGCCATCCGTTCGTGATTATGGTAGTGGGCGTGAATGGTGTGGGCAAAACCACGACTATCGGTAAGCTAGCCCACCGCTTTCACAGCGCGGGCAAGAAGGTGGTGCTCGGTGCGGCCGATACCTTCCGGGCCGCCGCCGTGGACCAGCTTATTGTGTGGGGCCAGCGGGTGGGCGTGCCCGTCATCTCGCACGGTATGAACACCGACCCCGCCGCCGTGGCCTACGACGCTGTGCTGAAGGGCGTGGAGATGGGCGCCGACGTGGTGATTATCGACACCGCCGGCCGCCTGCACAATAAGGTGAACCTGATGAACGAGCTCAGCAAAATTAAGCGCGTGATGCAGAAAGTTATTCCCGAGGCGCCGCACGAGGTGCTTCTGGTGCTCGATGGCAGCACCGGCCAGAATGCCTTTTTGCAGGCCAAGGAATTTACCCGCGCTACTGAGGTATCGGCCCTGGCCATCACCAAGCTCGACGGCACAGCCAAGGGCGGCGTGGTTATCGGCATCTCTGACCAGTTTAGCATTCCGGTGCGCTACATCGGAGTGGGCGAGAAAATGACGGATTTGCAGCTTTTCGACCGGCATACGTTTGTGAACTCGTTGTTCAGAAAGTAATCTTTTTCAAAAAAGTGACCTAGCAAGAGCGCCCGGTAAACTACCGGGCGCTCTCGTTCGTTGGCAGGATTCTTACTTATCCCAAGTGATGCGCATCTTATACCTAGGGCTGCTGGCCAGCGGGCTGCTAGCTGCCTGCAACTCCACTACTAGCACCACTACGACCATCCCCAACGTGCCGGTAAACGTGCAGCTTGACCTGCTCGACCAGCAAAATAAAGCCCTGCGCTTCGACAACGGCGTGGTGGCCATCCCGCCGGGCAGCGCCAACGGCCAGGGTGGCGTGAAGGGCATCTACGTGGTGCGCCAGAATGCGACCACGTACAGCGCCTTCGAGCGCAACTGTCCCTATCAGCCGCTCAATAGCTGCGCCACCATCAGCCTCGACCGTAGCTCGCACCTGTTTTTTAAGGACAGCTGCTGCGGCTCACAGTTTGGCCTTCAAGGGCAGGTAACGGGCGGCCCGGCTCCGCGCTCGCTGCGCCAGTACAGCACCAGTCTCAGCGGTAGTTTACTGACAATCACGAATTAATAGATTTTTTTGCAAAAAAACCGGCAATTATTGACTAGGGCTTGTTTTTTCAAAAACACCTTTCCTATCTTTGCAGCCCGAAAGCGCCGGTTTCGGGTACGATTAGCTTCCTTAGCTCAGCCGGTTAGAGCATCTGACTGTTAATCAGAGGGTCCCTGGTTCGAGCCCAGGAGGGGGCGCTACTTCTGAAAAAAGCCCTGTAAGCACTTAGCTTACAGGGCTTTTTTGTTAATGTACTCTCTGATTCAGTTCGGCCTGATAAGTTAGGCTAGCTTTAGTCCTCCCTGTAGAAATTGCCACCGTAATTGCGCATATGGTCGCGCCAGATGCTGTGGTAGTGAATCTGACCATGATAAATAATGGCGGGCTGGTACACAAACTCACTCCAAACGCCAGGGTCATCGATGCGCACGTAGTCGCCCTGCGTAGTGAAGTTGCCGGTGCCCGCGTAGGCGACGTAGGTATCCGCCAGTTGGCCCCTGTGAGCGGCCAGTAGGCTAGCGTCAGTTGCATCATCCGAGTCGTTGACCCAAGGGGAAATTGTGGCTAGCGCGAGCGCCTGCTGGTCCGGCCGCCGCCCCGTATTGGCCTGCCTATGCCCACCGCAGCCCATCGGCACCGCGCTAAATGCAAAGGGCCCCTAGCGCAGCTAGGGGCCCTTTAAACAAGATACAGGAGCTAACGGCCTACCAAAACACCGAGTACAGGGCCACGATGATGCCAACAATCAGCACCGCGCCACCCACGAAGGTGGCGTGCGGCTTGAACATCGACGAGTCGATTTCGAGGCCGTTAGTTTTCACGCCGCGGGCGTTTTCGATGAGGCTGATGAGCACCATGCCGATGATGCAGAACACGAATACGAAGCCCATGCGGTCGAGGAACGGAATCTCATACACGCTAGCCCCGGCAGGCTTCACGGCAAAGCCGAAGGGTGCCAGGAAGGAGAGGTCCAGGCGGGTGGGTAAAAACTTGAGCACTACCGACAGCAGGAAGCCACCGATAGTAGCAAATAAGGCGGCGCTCGACGTGGCTTTTTTCCAGAAGAAACCCAGGATGAACATGGCAAAAATACCCGGCGACACGAAGCCCGTGTATTCCTGAATGTACTGAAAACCACCCTTTTTGTCGATGCCCAGGTGCGGGGCGATGAGTACGCCCAGAATCATGGCCACGACCACGGCAATTTTGCCGGTGGCTACCAGGGTCTTCTCCGAAGCAGTAGGGTTGATGACCTTCTTATAAACGTCGAGCGTGAAGATGGTGGCAATCGAGTTGGCCTTGCCGGCCAGCGAGGCCACCACGGCCGCCGTGAGGGCGGCAAACGACAAACCCTTGAGGCCCACCGGCAGGATGTTGAGCAGCACCGGGTAAGCACGGTCGGGGTTGAGGTCGGCCCCCGAGCCGAACTCGCCCGCGCCAAACACATTCTGCTTGTAAAGCACGTAGGCCGCGATGCCCGGAATAACCACGATAACCGGCATCAGCAGCTTCAGGAACGCCGCGAACAGCAGGCCGCCGCGGGCGGTGGGCAGGTCGGCACCGAGGGCGCGCTGCGTGATGTACTGGTTGCAGCCCCAGTAGTTGAGGTTCACAATCCACATACCCCCTAGCAGCACCGTGAGGCCCGGCAGGTCGAGGTAGTTAGGGTTATCGCGCTTGAAAATCATGTGGAAGTGGTCGTTGGCCGCCGTCTTCATAATGCTGAAGCCATTGAGAATGCCGGTGGTACCGTTGTGCTCGGCCACCAGCGTGAGCGCCAGGTAGGTAGTGGCCAAGCCCCCAGAATGAGGAAGAACACCTGGATAACGTCCGTAAAACCAATTACTTTCATGCCGCCCAGCGTGATAATCACGGCGAAGATGGCCAGCGCGTACATGCAGAAGTTCAGGTTCAGGCCCGCGATGCTGCTCACGGCGATGGCGCCGAGGTAGAGAATCGACGTCAAATTCACCACCACGTAGAGCAGCAACCAGAAAATGGCCATAATCATGGCCACCGTGCCGTTGTAGCGCTGGTGCAGAAACTGCGGCATGGTGAAAATCCGGTTTTTGAGGTACACCGGAATGAAGAACACCGCCACGATGATGAGCGTGATGGAAGCCATCCACTCGTAGGTGGCGATGGCTAGCCCCATCTTGAAGCCCGAGCCCGACATACCCACAAACTGCTCGGCCGAGATGTTGGAGGCAATCAGCGAGGAGCCGATGGCCCACCACGTGAGCGAGCCTTCGGCCAGGAAGTAGTCTTTCGAATCGCCCTCAATGGTGCCGTCGTGGCCCGTCTTGCGGTTATAAATCCAGATGCCGTAGCCGGCGACTATCAGAAAGTAAACAAAAAAGACTATGTAGTCTAGCGTAGCCAGCTGGTGCATAGGGCGGGAAAAAACGAATGGAAAACGAAAGTAGGGCAAATATCCGCTAGCCGGGCTATGCAAACGATTGCGCAACCGAAAATCGCGGCTACGGCGTCACGTGCCACCAGTCGATAGCCACGGTGCCCGGCGGCGCGTTGGTGCTGGCACTCAGGCAAAACAGCCCCAGCTTGGCCCCAACCCACTTGCCCTCGCGCGCCGTAAACTCGGGGCCGAGCGGCCGAAACTGCTGCCCATCGGCGCTGTAGCTAAACTGGCAGTGCGCCCCGGCCCGCACCGCCACGCGCAGGTAGAGGGGCTGGCCGGCGGCCAGCGGCGGCGCGATGGCGACGGTAGTTTCGGCGGTGCCCTTATCGGCCTGGAGGCACACGGTCTGGCCGAGGGCTAGCCGGCCGTCGGCTTGGCGGGTGAGGGTAAGCGTGGCGTAGTCCAAGCCCAGCACCACGAGGCCAGCGCGGTCGCCGGGAGGTAGGTTTTGCAAACTGAGCTTGGTAGTGGCCGTGAACTGCTCGGCGGGTAGCTTTTGCAGCAGCAGGTTGGGCACGAGGTAGAGGTTCCGGGCCTCGGCCGGGGCGGGCCCGGCGGCCAGGGCTAGCTGGCCGGGCCCGGCCGCCGGGCCGCTGGCTAGCCACTGCGGCTGCGGGTTAGCCTGCCACTGCCATTGCAAGCCGGGCCGGCCGCTGGCAAACTCGTCGGAGGTGGCGGGCACGACCACCGACCCCTTGCCCGTCACGGCCGGCTTGCGGTGGCTGAGCACGGGCTCGCCGGTGCCATCGCCATCAGCGTCGAGGCCCATTACGGGCCAGTCGTTTTGCCAGGTCATGGGCTGGAGGTGCACCACCCGGCCGTAGGCGCCCTGGTCCTGGAAATGCAGAAACCAGTCTTGCTGGCCATCGGGCGTATCGACCCAGGCGCCCTGGTGCGGGCCGTTGATGGGGCTTTTACCTTGAGCTAGTACGATTTTGTCTTCGTAGGGCCCGAATACATTTTTGCTGCGCAACGCCACCTGCCAGCCCTGCGGCACGCCGCCGCCCGGTGCAAAAATGTAGTAGTAGCCGTGGCGCTTGTACAGCTTGGGCCCCTCAATAGTGGGGTGGTGGGCGTGGCCATCAAACACCAGCTTGTCCTCCCCTAGCAAACTCAGGCCATCGGGCGCCATTTCGCTCACGTGAATGACGCTCTTGAGGCCGGCTCGGCTGCCCGCGAAGGCGTGCACGAGGTAGGCGCGGCCGTCCTCATCCCAGAAAGGGCAGGGGTCAATCCAGCCCTTGGCGGCCTTTACGCACACCGGCGCGCTCCAGGGGCCGGCCGGATTCCGGGCCGTGGTCACGAAAATGCCCAGGTCGGGGTCGGGGTAGTAGAGGAAAAACTTTTTGTCATGAAACCGCAGGGCGGGCGCCCACACTCCGTTGCCGGGCTGCACGTGGTCGTAGCGGCTGGCGGGCGGCTGCGTGGGCAGCGCGTGGCCGATTATCGTCCAGTTCACCAGGTCTTCGGAGTGCAGAATGGGCAGGCCCGGCACGGCATTAAAGCTGGAAGAAGTGAGGTAGTAGTCGGTGCCCACGCGCACCACGTCGGGGTCGGAGTAGTCGGCGTAGAGAACCGGATTTTTGTAGCTGCCGTTGCCCAGGTCGGGCACCCAGGGGGCCAGCGTTTGGGCCGGCGCTATCAGGGCCAGGCCGGCCGTGGCTAGGGCAAAAAACAGGGCAAACAGGCGCATAGCGGGCGGGCAAAGACAGCAGTCAAAACCTGAAAGTAGAAAAAGCCAGGCAGTAGCTGCACGAATCGAAGATTAATTTGGGGCGGGCGAGTAAGCTGCCGTTGTATTTTTGTAGGCATACCTACTTTGTTGCTTGTGAAAAAAGCGCTGTACCTCATCGGCTCGCCCAACCAAACTACCCAGATGCACCGCGTGGCGCAGCTCCTGGAAGATGAGTACGAGCCCTATTTCAGCCAGCTTTACTACGATGGCTGGATGCGCGGCTTCTACGAGTGGCTGCTGCGCAATCATATCCTCGACAAGACCATTGTGCAGGGCCTGGTGAAGGAAAAAGCCGACCGCTACGTGGCCCAGCACCAGCTGCGCCGCGACTTCGAAAACCGCGAGCTAGGGCTGGAGTATGACCTCGTGGTATGCTGCTCCGATATTGTGGTGCCCTGGCCGCTGCTGGCCAAAACCAAGTCGATATTCGTGCAGGAGGGCATGACCGACCCCATGCACCTGTGGGCGCGGCTCGTCAAGCGCTTCACCCGCTTTCCCATCCTGGCCATCGGCACCTCGCTCAATGGCATGAATAATTGCTGCGACATCTACTGCGTGGCCTCGGAGGGCTACGCCGAGCATTTCAAAATGATTGGCGTGGACCCCGGTAAGCTGGTGGTGACGGGCATTCCCAACTTCGACGACGTGGAGAGGCTGCGGAACAATAATTTTCCGCACCGCGGCTACGTGCTGGTGGCCACCACCGACATGCGCGAAACCTTCCGGCCCGACAACCGCAAGAAATTCATCCGCCACGCCACGCGCATTGCGGCTGGCCGGCCCATGATTTTCAAGTTTCACCCCAACGAGGACATGGCCCGCGCCACCGCCGAGGTCAAAAAATACGCCCCGCCCGGCACGCGCATCTATACCGAAGGCAATACCGAAGAGATGATTGCTAACGCAGTAGAGTTGATAACCCAATACAGCACCGTAGCTTACGTGGGGCTGGCGCTGGGTATTCCGGTGCATTCCTACTTCGACGTGGCCGACCTCAAGCGCAAGCTGCCCATTCAGAACGGTGGCACCAGTGCCCAGCGCATTGCCGACATTTGCCGGCAGTTTGGGCGCTTCACTGGGACCGGGCCGCAGTTTTTGCGGCAGTACCGGCCAGTGGCCGGCCCGCTCGCAGCGGCGCCGGTGGTGGCAGCCAGCGCGCGCTAGCTGGCCAGCAGGAACTCTTGGGCTATTTATGATACACTTTGTGCCGACGGCGTTACGTTTTATACCCTAGCCAATGCTTACCCTCATCCAGGCCCGGCGCGGCTCCTCGCGCCTCCCCGACAAAGTCAGCCTCGACCTCGTGGGCCGGCCGCTGCTGGTGCGGCAGGTCGAGCGGGTGCAGCAGGCGGGCCGGGCGGGCCGCGTGGCCGTTATTACCACCACCGACCCTAGCGACGACCCGCTGGCCGAACTGTGCCAAAGCGCTGGTATCGACGTGTTTCGGGGCAATGCCCTCGACCTGCTCGACCGCCACTACCAGGCGGCGCGGCACTTTGGTGAAACCGAGGCCGTAGTAAAAATCCCGAGCGACTGCCCGCTTATCGACCCCGCTATTATCGACAAGGTGCTCGGGATGTATGCGGCCACCAAGGGCCAGTATGACTTCGTGAGCAACCTGCACCCCGCCACCTACCCCGATGGCAACGACGTGGAGGTAATGACCCTGGCCGCCCTCGAAACGGCCTGGCGCGAGGCTAGCCGGCCGCTGGAGCGCGAGCACACCACGCCCTTCTTCTGGGAAAATCCGGAGCGCTTCCGGCTAGCCAACGTGACCTGGGAAACGGGGCTCGACTACTCGATGTCGCACCGCTTCACCATCGACTACCCGGCCGACTACGATTTTATAAAAGCCGTGTACGAAGCGCTTTACCCCACCAACCCCAGCTTCGGGCTGGAGGATATTCTGACTTTATTAAAACAAAGGCCAGACATTTACGCCTTGAATGCCGACCTGGCCGGCGTAAACTGGTACCGCAACCACCTGGATGAACTAAAAACCGTGGACGCGGGCAATACGAAGCAATTGTAATTCAGTAAATACCGTCAGGCTGAGCTTGCCGAAGCATCTCATTCGCGGTCATTAGGTTAGTAACCCTAGCGGCCCGGTAGAAATGCTTCGGCAGCCTCAGCCTGACAATGATTTTGATTTGACGTTTCTGTTTCTATGACTTCCGAAAAAAAACAAGCGCTTTCTGAGCTCGCCCTGCGCGTGCGCGAGCACATTGTGCGCCTCAGCACCGATGGTGGCTGCTTCACCGGGGCCTCGCTGAGCTGCGCCGACCTGCTGGTATATCTCTACGCCGACTTCCTGAACGTGCATCCGGGTAACCTTACGGACCCCGAGCGCGACTACCTCTTTCTGAGCAAAGGCCACGATGTGCCGGCCCTCTACGGCACGTTTGCCGAGCTGGGTTTTATGCCCAAGGAGCGGCTAGCCAACCACTTGAAGTCGAACGATAGCATCTACTGGCACCCCAATCGGAGCGTGCCGGGCGTCGAGTTTCACTCGGGCTCGCTGGGCCACCTGCCGAGCGTGGCGCTGGGCGTAGCCATGGATGCCAAGCTGCGCGGCCAGCAGCAGCACGTTATCGTCATCACCGGCGACGGCGAGCTGAATGAGGGCACCTGCTGGGAAGCCCTGCTGGTAGCCAGCGCCAAGAAAATGAACAACCTGACGCTGGTGGTGGACCGCAACCACTTCCAGGCCAATATCGCCACCGAGGAGCTCATTCCGTTGGAACCGCTAGCCCCCAAATTCGAGGCCTTCGGCGCCATAGTGAAGCGCATCGACGGCCACGACTTTGCGGCGCTGGAAGAGGCGTTCACCGCCCTGCCCTTCAGCGAGGATAAGCCGTCGGTTATCATCTGCGACACGGTGCGCGGCCGGGGCCTGCCCAGCATCGAGCGCCGCGCCGACCGCTGGTTCTGCAACTTCAGCAGCGAGGAAATCACCTCGCTCCTCAAAGAGCTGCACAGCCAGGAAGCCACCAAGCTTACCAGCGAAACGCTAACCGTTAGATAATTACTGCAATGAATTACGAACAGCTTATCCACGAAACGGCCCTGGCCGACGAGCGCCTGCTGGTAATGACGGCCGAAAACCGCGCCCTTATCCGCAACCTGCCCGGCCCGCTGGGCGCCCGCTTCATCGACACCGGCATCACGGAGCAAACCATGATTGGCGCCGCCGCCGGGCTAGCCCTGCGCGGCCGCGTGCCGGTGGTGCACGCACTAGCTACCTTCCTCACGCTACGGGCCTTTGAGTTTATTCGCACCGACGTGGGCATTCCGCACTTGCCAGTGAAAATCAGTGCCTTCGTACCCGGCTTTTTGTCGGATGGCAACGGCCCGACCCACCAAGCTATCGAAGACGTGAGCCTGATGCGCGGCATTCCCGGCATGACGGTTTTCGCCCCCGCCGATGAGCAGGATATGCTGGCCATGCTGCCCGCTATCTGGGCCTCGCCCGACCCCGCCTACCTGCGCGTGACCACCCGGCCGGCTACCTATCAGCACGAGCCGTTTGTGCTGGGCAAGGCCGAAATTGTGAGTGAAGGCAAGGACATCACCATCCTCACCTACGGCATGCTCTTCGAGCAAGCGCTCATTGCCAAGGATTTGCTGACCGAAGCCGGCTACTCGGTGGGCCTCGTGAACCTGCGCAGCCTCAAGCCCCTCGACACTGAAGCCGTGCTGAACGTGGTGCGCGGCGGCTCGCTCGTGGTGACGCTGGAGGACCACTTCCAGACCGGCGGTCTCTACTCCATCCTGGCCGAGCTATTGCTGGAGCACGAGCTCACCGCCAAGGTGCTGCCGCTAGCCCTCAAGGAGCGCTGGTACAAGCCCGGCCTGCTGAGCGAAGTGCTTGAATACGAAGGCTTTACCGGCCAGCACATTGCCCGCCGCATCGGCGAGCGCCTCGGCGATGGGGAGCACTCGTTCGGCGCCAAAACCAAGGTAGTCGAAAACGAATTTGCTGAGTAGATTTTCCTGGCGTTTATCAACTTTTGCCATTTATAGCCTGCTAATCTCATCTTATGAAATTCCCCAAATCCGACGACCTCTACGCCCGGGCGCAGAAAATCATGACCCCGGTTACCCAAACCCTCGCCAAGGGGCCAGGCCAGTACACTAAGGGGGCTAGCCCGAAGTACGTGAAGCGCGGCAAGGGCTCGCACGTGTGGGATGTCGATGGTAACGAGTACATTGATTATCAGATGGGTATCGGCCCGCTGAGCCTGGGCTACGCTTACCCGCGCGTCGATGAAGCCATCAAGGCGCAGCTAGAGGATGGCATCACGTTCTCGATGATGCACGAGCTGGAAGTGGAGGTGGCGGAGCTGATTCACGAGATTATTCCGAATGCCGAGAGCATCCGCATCTCCAAAACCGGGGCCGACGTGTGCTCGGCGGCGGTGCGCGTATCGCGCGCCTTCACCGGTCGCAAGGACGTGCTATGCTGCGGCTACCACGGCTGGCACGACTGGTACATCGGTACCACGAGCCGCGACAAGGGTATTCCGCAGGAAAGCAAGGACTTGGTAGCCGCGTTCGAGTACAATAACCTCGACTCGTTCAAGGAATTGCTGACGCCCGACGTGGCCTGCGTTATCCTGGAACCGTTCATTTTCGACGCGCCCAAGGACAACTTCCTGCACGAAGTGGCCCGCCTCTGCAAGGAGAACGGTACGCTGCTGATTTTTGACGAGATGTGGACCGGCTTCCGCATCGCCATCGGCGGTGCGCAGGAATATTTCGGTATCACGCCCGACCTGGCAGTGTACTCCAAGGCCTGCGCCAACGGCATGCCCATCGCGCTGCTCACCGGCCGCAAGGACGTGCTGCAACTGTTTGAACAGGACGTATTTTTCTTCACCACCTTCGGCGGTGAGGCGCTGAGCCTGGCGGCGACCATCGCCACCATCAGCGAGATGCGCGAGAAAAACGTGCCCGCCTTCCTGGCTAGCCAGGGCAACAAGCTGAAGGAAGGCTACAACCAGCTTGCCGCCGAACTCGGCCTGAGCAGCTACACCAAGTGCTATGGCTACGACTGCCGCAGCATCGTGACCTTCGATGCCAGCGCCGGCAACCCCTTGGAAGTAAAGGCTTTCGTGCAGCAGGAGCTGTTCAAGCAGGGCATTCTGTGGGGCGGCTTCCACAACATGAGCTTCTCGCACACCGATGAGGACGTGGCCAAAACCCTGGCTGCCTACCGCGCCGTGCTGCCCATGCTGAAAGACGCTATCGACAAAGGCGACGTGGCCAGCCGCCTCGAAGGCGAGCCGGTAGAAGCCGTGTTCCGCAAGGTGACCAATGCCGCGCCGGTGAAGAAATAGGTTTTTTAGGTCCTATTCGCACACCTCACCCCCTAGCCCCCTCTCCAAAAAAGAGGGGCAACTAGTTTCTAGTCATAGCGCCCGCAGTTTTTATATAGCCTTAATAATTCGCTTGCTCAGTCAGTTTCTAGAAACTAAAACTAGAAGCTAGTTCCCCTCTTTTTTGGAGAGGCGGCTAGGGGTGAGGTGGATAGGTGAACGATAACCCAATGAATTTCTTCGACTTAACTAATAAAACGGCCATCGTCACGGGTGCGTGCGGCCTCATCGGCCAGAAGCATTGCGAGGCCCTGGCCCTGGCCGGCGCCAACGTGGTCGTGGCCGACCTTCACCTCGACAAGGCCCGTGAGGTGGCCGCTAGCCTGCCCGGCGGCATCCACCTGCCCTTAGCCGTCGATGTTACCTCGCCCGAGTCGCTGGCCGCCGCCCGCGATACCATCATTGAGCGCTTCGGCCACATCGACGTGCTGGTGAACAATGCGGCCATCAACGACATGTTTGAGAACCCGGCGCTGGCCGCCGACCTCAGCAAATTTGAGAATTTCCCGCTCGCCACCTTCCGGCAGGTGCTGGAGGTGAACGTAACCGGCATCTTCCTGGCGGCGCAGGTTTTTGGCACGCCGATGGCCGCGCAGGGCCACGGCTCCATCATCAACGTGGCCAGCACCTATGGCATTGTGGGGCCGGACCAGAGTATTTACCGCAACGAGGCCGGTGAGCAAACATTTTATAAGTCACCCTCTTACCCCATGACCAAAGGCGCAGTGGTAAACTTCACTCGCTACCTGGCCGCCTACTGGGGCGCCAAGGGCGTGCGTGTGAACACCCTCTCGCCGGGCGGCGTGGAGAACAGCCAAGATGCCTTCTTCGTGAAGCAGTACAGCGCCAAAACGCCCTTGGGCCGCATGGCTGCGCCCACCGACTACCAGGGCGCGGTCGTGTTTCTGGCTTCTGATGCCTCGGCCTATATGACGGGCGCCAACCTCGTGGTGGACGGCGGCTGGACGGCCATATAGCCCCGTGGCGCGGATTCATAGAATCCGCGGTACTGGCCGCCGTGTATTAATTTCGGATAGAATTTCACCAAACCCTTACATGAAGCACGCCGACCTTACTGCCAAAGCTAGCCGTATCAAGCTCGTCCTCACCGACTGTGATGGCGTGCTCACCGACGGTGGCGTGTATTATGGCGAGAGCGGCGAGGTGCTCAAGCGCTTCAATATCCGCGATGGTATGGGAGTGGAGCGCCTGCGCGCCGTGGGCGTCGAAACGGGCATCGTGACCGGCGAGCGCTCGCCCTCCGTACTGAAGCGCGCCGAGAAGCTCAAAATCACTGAGTTGCACCTGGGTATTAAAGACAAGGCGCCGCTGCTGGGCGAGATACTGGCCCGCACCGGGCTAGCGGCCGAGCAGGTAGCCTTCATCGGCGACGATACCAACGACGTGGCCATTCTGGGCTTGGTAGGGCTGGCGGCCTGCCCCGGCGATGCCACCGTTTTTGCCCGCAACGCGGCCGACTACCGCTGCCGGGCGCGCGGCGGCCACGGTGCCTTCCGCGAGTTGGCCGAGTTGATTATCAGCTGCCAGGGTGGGGCACCGCTGCCCGACCACGGCTCGGAATAAGGGCCGCTATAAAATAAAATTGAGTTGAGTGCGTCAGTTGGCGGCGAGGTAGCCCAAACTACTTGCCAACTGCGCGGTTAGGTTGCTTTTCGTTCTTTTCTTGGCTTTTATTTTTTCGCCCACCATTTTAGTATGTCTGTAGTTCAGATTAAGAAGAACCGCGCCATTGGCCCCGGCCAGCCGTGCTACATCATTGCCGAAATCGGCATCAACCACAACGGCTCGCTCGACCTGGCCAAGCAGCTCATCGACGCGGCCGTAACGGCCGGCGCCGACGCCGTGAAATTTCAGAAGCGTACCCCCGAGCTGTGCGTGCCCAAAGACCAGTGGGAGAAGATGCGCGATACCCCCTGGGGCCGCATGAGCTACATCGACTACAAGCGTAAAACCGAGTTTGGCCAGCAGGAATACACGGCCATCGACGACTACTGCAAAGCCAAGGGCATTGATTGGTTTGCCTCGTGCTGGGATGAGCTTTCGGTCGATTTTATGGAGCAGTTTCAGCCCGTGCTCTACAAAATGGCCAGCGCCTCGCTCACCGATAAGCCGCTGCTCGACCGCGTGCGCGCCACCGGCCGCCCCCTCATGCTAAGCACCGGTATGAGCACCCAGCAGGAAATTACCGATGCCGTAGCCTACGTAGGGCTTGACAACCTGATGATTGCGCACAGCACCTCGGCTTATCCCTGCCCGCCACAGGAGCTAAACCTGCGCATGATTCAAACGCTGCAAGCGCAGTTTCCGGGCACGCCCATCGGCTACTCGGGCCACGAAACCGGCCTGAGCACCACCGTAACGGCCGTAGCCCTGGGCGCCACGTTCGTCGAGCGGCACTTCACCCTCGACCGCGCCATGTGGGGTAGCGACCATGCCGCCAGCGTCGAGCCCGGCGGGCTAGCCAAGCTGGTGCGCGACATCCGCGACACCGAGGCCGGCCTTGGCGACGGCGTGAAAGTGGTGTACGAGAGCGAGAAGGAACCCCTGCGCCGCCTGCGCCGCGAGGTAACGGCCGCGTAAGTTTTTATAGTAAATGAACGTCATGCTGAGCTTGTCGAAGCATCTCGCTCGTGGTCGCTAGGGTGCCAGCCCAGCGGTGCGAGGAAGATGCTTCGACAAGCTCAGCATGACGTTCGTATTTTTACGAGAAGCGCTTAGCGAACCGGGTGTAAAGCGAACATTACCCCGCGCCCGGCAGTTAGGGGCAGAGTTAGTCAATTACCAAACACGCTATGCTGGAGCCGCTAAGCAAGTTTTATCAAAGCCTGGATGCCGTAGGCCGCACCACGATGATAACCACGCCCATCCTGCTGCTGGCGGTGATAGTGCTGCTGGTGCTCGAACGCAAATTTCCCTACCGCAAGGGCCTGCCGTTTTTTCGCGAAGGGCTGTTTGTGGATTTGTTCTGGTACACGCTGGTGCAGAGCTACTTCCTGCAAATTCTGATTTTCGGGTTCATCATCGCGCCGCTGGCCGCGCACTTCGGCGCGCGGTTTCACTTGGTAAGCAACTGGCCGGTAGTGGCGCAGGTCGGCTTTTTCGTGATAACCCACGACTTCTACATCTACTGGTTTCACCGCTTTCAGCACAGCAGCGCGTTCTTTTGGCGCACCCACGAGGCGCACCACTCGGGCAAGCAGGTAGACTGGCTAGCCGGCTCGCGCTCGCACGTGATGGAAATTATCATCAACCAGACTATTGAGTTTGCCCCCATCATCTTGCTCGGGGCCAACCCGGTAGTGGTGCCCATTAAGGCCCTCATCGATGCAGTGTGGGGGATGTACATTCACGCCAATATCGACGTGAAATCGGGTAAGCTTCAATACGTTATCAACGGTCCGGAAATGCACCTCTGGCACCACGCCGACCACGAAGAGGTATACTACGCTAACTTCTCAACCAAATTTGCGGTCTGGGACTGGCTCTTTGGCACCGCCTTTTTGCCCCAAAACCGCAAGCCTGAGCGCTGGGGCCTGCCCTACGCTTTTCCGAAGGACTACTTTGCGCAGCACGCCTTTTCGGTAGTGCGCTTTGATGAGAAAGCCCTAGCCGAGCGCTCGGCGGCCTTTCGGGCCTACCACGGGGTGCGCTGGCGGGTACTGAGCTGGCTAGGCCAGCGCGTGCCGGCGGCTAAGGTGCTGCAAGGCTGGGAAGTGCCCGAGGAGGTGCACCAAACTGTGCCCGCCCCCCGCCCCGGCGGCAACCCCACGGCCGAAACGACCGTTGCCACCGAATCTTCTCGCCCTGCCGTAACCGCCGCGTCTTGACACTAAGCTTTAACCCTGCCTGGCTCTACCTGTTGCTCGCTTCCGTGATGGAAGTATGCTGGAACTACAGCCTCAAATACACGAGCGTGGCCAAAGTCAAGGCCATTGACTGGTCGCATTTCTTTACCTCGGCCGCGGGCGTGCTCACGCTGCTGCCGGCTATCGGCTACGTTGGGTTTGGCGTGGCCAACGTGTTCTTTTTTTCTAAAGCACTCAACGTCATTCCCGCTTCCACGGCCTTTGCCATCTGGATGGGCATGGCTTTGGTAGGCATTAAAATAGTGGATACGCTGGTGCTGAAAGAGGCTTTCCAGTGGGCGCACGTGTTCTACATCGGCTGCATTCTGGTTGGTATTATTGGCCTGAAGCGCACGGCCTAGCCGGCCAGCCGCCGCGCGGTAGCTGGGCCGTAATTTGCTGGCCTATGTGCCGCTTACCCTTGCTTCTGCTTTTGCCCCTGCTCGTCGCTTCGGCGGCCGCGGCCCAAAGCTTACCCGTTCTCAGCCAAAACCCGCCCAACCTGCGCTGGCAGGAAATCCGCAGCCCGCACTTTCGGGTGTTGTACCCCAAGGGGCTCGACACGGCGGCCCAGCGCACGGCTAGCCGCCTGGAGGCCGTGCACGGCCCCGATGGCGCCACGCTCGGAGTACAGGCCCGGCCCATTGCGGTGGTGATGCAAAACCAGACCACGGTGAGCAACGCTTTCGTGACTTTTTTGCCGCGCCACGCCGAGTTTTTTACCACTCCCGACCAGGGCCAGGGGCTGGGCACCGTGGACTGGCTCGACGGGCTGGTGGTGCACGAGTTTCGGCACGTCAATCAGTTCGATAAGGCTAGGCAGGGCTTTGGGCGGGTGGTGGTGCCGCTGCTCGGCGATGGCGGGCTGGGGGTGGCGGCCGTGGGCGTGCCGCAGTGGTTTTTTGAGGGCGACGCGGTAGGTAGCGAAACGGCCCTCACGCGCAGCGGGCGCGGGCGCATCCCGTACTTCG
Organism: Hymenobacter sp. BRD128; assembly: GCF_013256625.1. NCBI lineage: Bacteria > Pseudomonadati > Bacteroidota > Cytophagia > Cytophagales > Hymenobacteraceae > Hymenobacter > Hymenobacter sp. BRD128. Next base: position 3,607,439 of record NZ_CP053908.1, on the reverse strand, counting down.
GCGTGGGCCTGCGGGCGAACCTGCTCGCAGACCGGCTCTATAACTACCAAAAGGCAGTAAGTGGCTCGCTGCGCGATAATGTGCCCGACTGGTACGTGCTGGGTTACTACCTAACCTCTTATGCCAAAGCCCACTACGGCCCCGACGTGTGGCGCCGGGCGCTGGATGAATACTACCGCTTTCCGTTCTACCCGTTCTCGTTTTCCAACGGCCTGCGCCACACCACCGGCCTGCGGGTGGAGGACCTGTACGCCCGCACCATGCGCGAGCTCGACTCGACCTGGCGCGCGCAGCAGGCTAGCCGGCCCGCGCTCACGCCGGTGCGCGAACTGGCCGGGCAGGCCGATACGCGGGTATTTACGCAGTACCAATACCCGCAGTACGTGAACGATAGCACGGTGCTGGCCCTGAAAAGCGGGCTCGGCGACATCGCGCAGCTGGTGCTGCTAGGTCGGCACGGGCGCGAAAAGCGGGTATTCACGCTGGGCCAGCAGAATATTCCGCAAATGCTGTCGGTGGGTGGGGGCAAGGTGGTGTGGCCCGAGTTTCGGCAGGCCCCCGCTGGGGCCAGCGCATCTACTCCGAGCTGAAGGTGCTGGATTTAAAAACCGGCCGCCTCACGCGCCTAGGGCGGCGGCAGCGCTACGCCGCCGCCGCGCTCTCGCCCAACGGCGAGCTTATCGTGGCCGTGCGCACCGACGAGGCCTACCACCACGCGCTGGTCATTATCGATGCCACGACCGGCGCGGTGGTGCGCACGCTGCCCAACCCGCACAACGATTTTTACCAGCAGCCGCGCTGGTCGCCGAGCAGCCAGGCCATCGTGGCGGTGGCGCTGAGCGCGGCCGGCAAGACTTTGCAGCTCATCGAGCCCAACAGTGGCCTGACGGTCAATATGCTGCCGGTGGCCAACGTGAACCTGGCCAACCCCCAGCTGTGGGGCGAGTACGTGCTCTACAATTCGCCGCAGTCGGGCGTCGATAACATCTACGCCGTCAATTACAGCACGCACCAGACTTACCAGGTCACGAACCGACCCTTCGGGGCCTACCACGCGGCCGTGAGCCCCGACGGGCAGCGCCTGGCCCTGCACGACTACCGCGCCACCGGCGCCCGCGTGGTCGAGCTGCCCCTCGACCCTAGCCGCTGGCTAGCCCTGCCCGCGCCCGCGCAAGCCGATGCGCCCGAGCCCTTTGCAGCGGCACTGGCGGCTGGCGAGCCGGGGGCGGCGCGCATCACGGCGCTGCTAGCCTCGCCCGATTCGAGCGGGCCGCGCTACGGGGTGCGGCGCTACCGGCCGCTGGCCCACGCCTTCCGCGTTTTCAGCTACGGCGTGGTGCAGAGCCCGAGCGGCAATGCCGTGAGTGTGGGCCTGCGCTCGCAGGATTTTTTGAGTACGACCCAGCTTTTCGCGGGCCTGAGCTATGACCAGACCGAGCGCACCCTGGCTGCCACCGGCGCGCTCAGCTACCAGGGCCGCTACCCGGTGCTCGATGTGGAGGCCACTTACGGTGGGCGCAACGCCACCCGCTACTTCGACCGCGCGCTGCCGCTCGACAGCCTACGCGGCACCCAGTGGCAGTATGCCCGGCTGCTGGCCGGGGTGCGCCTGCCGCTGGTGCTCACGCGCTCCAAGTATTTGCAGGCGCTTACGGTGAGCGCCTACTACTTGCACGAGCGTGTATATAACTACACGGCCACGCTGCGCAGCCTCTCCGAAGTCGGCCCCAACACGCCGCTGCACGCCGTGCAAACCTCGCTGGGCTACGCCAGCCAGCTCAAGCAGAGCGCCCGCGACGTGGCGCCGCGCGGCGGCGCTACGCTGCTGGCTACCTACCGCACCACGCCCTTTGGCACGGCCTTGCAGGCTAGCCAGGTGGGCGTGCAGGCGGGTGTGTATTTGCTGGGGCTAGCCAAGCACCACGCGGTGCGGCTGCGCGGCGGCTTTCAGTATCAGCAGCAGAATCAGTACAATTTTACCGCTGCCATTTCCTTTCCCCGGGCCGAGACGAGCTACGTGAGTTTCGATAGGCTAGCCGTGGGCAGCATTGACTACAGCCTGCCGCTGGCCTTCGTGCACTGGTCGCTGGGGCGGGTGCTGTATGTGCAGCGGCTGCGCGCCACCGCGTTTGGCGATTTTGCCCAGGGCAGCAGCGTGGTGGGCCTGCGGGCCACGGCGGGCGGCCCGGTGGTGCCCACTCGCTTATACCAGGATTACCAAAACTACGGGGCCGATTTCATGGCCCTGTTCAACGCCTTTCACCTGCGCACGCCCCTGGAGGCCGGCGTGCGGGTGGCCTACAGCAGCTACCAGCGGGCCTGGGTGGTGCAGCCGCTAGCCTTCAGCGTGCGCCTGTAGCGCGGCTTGCTACTTCGCCAGGCGGTCCTGGTCGGCTTTAGTGAATTGGGTGAGATACGCCGTTTCCTCGGCCACGTCGGAGCGGGCCAGGCCCGATTCCTGAATGAGCAATACACTAGCGTAAAGTAGGATAAGCGCCCCGGCTACGCTCAGGGCGGCGATAATCCAGGCCCGCGAGATATTAGTCAGCTCAAACACCCCGATGGCCAGGATGCTGCCAATAAAAATGCTCAGCGTGAGGTGCAGGCTGGTCATGGCTTTTTGCAAAAGCCTAGCCCGCCGAATGGCAAACAGCAGCTGCTGCGTGAGGTGGCCGTGCTCGGCCGGGTCGGGCGTGGAAGTGGTGGCCTGCTGCTGATTTTGGCGCAGCCGCTGGGCCACCTCGCGCTGCCGGTCGAGGCTGCGGCTCAGTCGCTGCGAAGTAGTGAGAATGAGTGAGCCGCACGCCGACACCAGAATGGCCGGCGTAAACATCGCCAACAGGATGGAGAGCGTGCCCGAAAGATTAGCCATAGGGCACAAAAGCAGGATAATCCATTACTGAACGCGCCCCGGTTGCCCGGGTTGCGGGCCGCCGGGGCGCGGGGAGCAACCCGGGCCGAATCCCTAGTTTACCGACATGCCATAGTGCGGCACGCTCAGAAAGAACTCAATCTCCCGCAGGGTTTGCTCGGGGCGGTGAGGTGGGCGCAGTGGCCGGGCGTGTCAATCACCACGAGCTGGCTATCTATCAAATTTTCATTGAGATAGGCGCCCACGGCCAGCGGCGCAATCACGTCGTGCGCGCACTGTAGTATCAGCGTCGGGGTGGTGAGCAGGGGCAGGTCGGCGCGGTGGTCGCAGAAAAATGTGACGCGGGCAAAGTGCTGCGCAATGGCCGGGTTGGTTTGCATAAAGCTGTTGGTCAGCTCCATCACCAGCTCGGGGCGCTCGCTGCCCATCATCACCGGGGCAATACCCTGCGACCAGCCGGGGTAGTTGTTTTCCATCGCGGCCAGCAGCTCGTCAATGTCTTTTTGCTCGAAGCCCCCGGCGTAGCCCGCCGCGTTGATAAAGCGCGGCGAGGGGGCCAGCAGTATCAGCTTGCCAAAGCGGGCCGGCTCCTTAATGGCCGCCAGCACCCCAATCATCGAGCTAACCGAATGACCAACGAAGACCATGTTTTGCAGGTCCAGCTCGTGCAGCACGGCCAGCAGGTCGTCGGCGTGGGCAGCCAGCGAGCCGTACTTGGCATAGTCGTAGGCGGCGGTGTCCGACTGGCCGGCGCCCACCAGGTCGAGCCGCACTACGCGGTAGCGGTCCTCAAAAGCGGGTGCCAGCAGGCGCCAGGTGCTTTGGTCGGCCCCTAGCCCGTGCAGAAAAACGATGGTAGCAGAGGCGTTGCTGACCCCCGAAATAGTAACATTGCTACGACGGCAGGCAGGCGAGGGCTGGGTACTCATTTCTGAATAAGAATGCTGGTTTAGGGTTAGAAATACGAAATGTCGGTTACGAATGGTTTGGCAAGATTACAGAATTTTCTGGGAATGATGCTAAACACAAGCGAGTTCCCCGGTGGTTTTTATAGGTTGCAGTTGCTGTGCATAGTAAGCGCGTGCATTTCACGCCGCTAACCAGTTGCGTATTAAAGTCGGCTAAGGCTAATAAAAAAAATACCCGGCTGCGTCAGCCAGGTAATGAGAGGCCGCCGCCAGCGCGGCCGGCTCGATGCTCAGACAATGGGTTTTATTTCTACCTCGCGCTCTTTGAGCGGGGCCTTGGGCTTGCCGATAATGTAGCGCATGCCCTTGTCCTGGGTGATGTAGTTCCAGGCCCAGGCAATAAACACGGCAATGCGATTGCGGAAGCTTACCAAAGCCAGCACGTGCACCAGGCTCCAGCCTAGCCAGCCCAGCCAGCCGGTAATGTGGTATTGCTTGCCAAAGAGCTGAATATCACCCACGGCGCGGTGCCGGCCAATGGTAGCCATCGTGCCCTTGTCTTCATAGGCAAAAGCTTGCAGGGGCTGCTTGTTGAGCAGGCGCTTGATATTTTCACCCAGTAGCCGGCCCTGCTGAATGGCGGGCTGCGCCACCTGCGGATGGCCTTCGGGAGCCTCTTTGGTGGTCATTTGGGCAATATCGCCAATGGCAAATACGTTGTCGTAGCCAGCCACCTGACTGAATTCATTTACCTGGTAGCGGTTCGATTTGAGCAGCGCGGCCGGGTTGAGGCCCGCCACCGGCGCGCCCGTGACGCCCGCCGCCCAAATGAGCGTGCGCGTAATGAGCTTGTCGCCGCTCTTCAGCGTCACGGTGTAGCCGTCGTAGGAGGTCACCCGATTGTCGAGCCACACCTGTACGCCTAGCTCCTGCAAGTACTTGAGGGCGTGCGCCGAAGCCTCATCCGACATACCTTTAAGCAGCACCGGCCCGCTCTGCACCAGGTGAATGTCCATCTGCTTCAAATCCAGCTCGGGATAGTCGCGCGGAAACACGTGGGCGCGCAGCTCACTCAGCGCGCCGGCCATCTCGACGCCCGTGGGGCCGCCGCCCACTATCACAAAGTCGAGCAAGCTGTTGAGCTGCTCCACGTCGCCGATTTGCAGGGCCTGCTCAAAGTTGGAAAGCAAAGTATTGCGCAGCTCGATGGCATCGGTAACGCTCTTGAGGCTGATGGAATTTTTCTCCATCTGCTTGTCGCCGAAGTAATTGGCAGTGGCGCCGGTGGCGAGCACCAGGTAGTCGTAGCGCAGCAGGCCAATGGTGGTTTCAACTACCTGCTCTACCGGGTCGATGGAGCGTACCTCGGCCATGCGGAAGTAGAAGTTTTCCTGCTCATTCAGAATTTTGCGAAACGGCGAGACCACGCTGTCGGCATTCAGGCCAGCCGTAGCTATTTGATAGAGTAAGGGTTGAAAAGCGTGATAGTTCTGCTTATCGATGAGCACTACCTGCACCGGCGCATCGGCCAGCGCCTTGGCTAGCCGGAGCCCGCCAAAGCCGCCACCTACTATCACGACGCGCGGCTTGCCGAGGTCGGCGATTTTCGTTAGTCCTTCCACTTCCATAGGGCCAAAGATGCGCAGGGACGGGCACACGGCCCGGCAGTTGCCAGCCCATACGGCCCGGCTAGCCCGCGTGTTGGCCCCCAGACCCGCAAAGTAAGCTCGACGTAACCTCGGCCGACCAAAAAAGGTATTGCCTTGACGCATACACCATCCATCTCGTCCTTTTCCCATGAAAAAAATCCTCTTAGGCCTTGCGCTAGCCCTCGGGGGCGGCCTGAGTGCCTGCTCCTCCGCCGTGAACGTGGAGCAGCAGTCCAACGTGAATTTTGCCAACTACCGCACCTTTGACTTTGCTGATACGGAAGTAAAAACCAACGGCGACCAGAACCCGCTGCTGCGCAGCCCCATTGCCCAAGACCACATCAAGCAGGCCATCGCGAGCGAAATGGCCAAGCGCGGCCTGCGCGAGGTGGACAGTAATCCCGACCTGCTCATCACAACGCACACCTACGTAGAGCAGGCCGAGCGCACGGTGTACGATACCTATCCCGGCCCCAATTATGCGTATCCCTACGCCGTGGGCTACCGGGGGGCCTTCCTACCCATCAACTACGGCTACTGGTACACGCCCTCGTACTACAGCCAGCCGCGCACCGAGCAGTACCGCGAGGGCACGCTCATCATCGACTTCATTGACCGCCGCACCAACAACCTCGTGTGGCGCGGCTCGATGGCCGACCCGGTCGATGACCCCGCCCGCCTGGGCAGCGACTTCAGCAGGTCGGCCAAGGACATTCTGGCTAAATTCCCGGTCGATAAAGAGAAGAAATCGTAGCCCGCTAGGCTCCGCCTGGGCGCGCCGCTGGCCAACAGGCTAGCGGCGTGCTTTGCGTTTCGGGTAGTTAGGCTCCTTCACGCTCCTTCTCGTAAAAAAACTCCGCCTCGCCGGCCGGCCCGCGCCGCTGCTGGGCTTCGCGGGCGCGCAGCTCCACGCGGCGGATTTTGCCGCTGATAGTCTTGGGTAGTTCTTCAACAAACTCCAGGATGCGCGGCATTTTATAGGGCGAAAGCTGGGCGCGGCTATAGGCAAAAAGCGCTCGGGCCAGCGCGGGGCTAGCCCCGGTGCCGGGCCTAAGGATAACGAAGGCCTTGATTTCATGGCCCTTAATTGGGTGGGGCGAACCCACCACGGCGGCCTCGACCACGGCCGGGTGCTCGACGAGCACACTCTCCACCTCAAACGGCCCCACGCGGTAGTCGCTCGACTTTATTACGTCGTCGTCGCGGCCCACAAACCAGAGGTAGCCGTCGGGGTCGCGGTAGGCCTTGTCGCCGGTGTAGTACAGGCCGTGGCGAAACACGCTGGCCGCCCGCTCGGGCTCGCCGAAGTAGCCGGTAAATAAGCCGTTGGGCCGGCCGGTATCGGTGCGCACCGTGATGTGACCTTCGGCCAGGTCGGGTAGGCTAGTGCCTTCGTCATCCGCGATTTCAATGTCGTACATAAACGACGGCCGGCCCATGCTGCCCAGGCGCACGGCATCGCCGGGCAGGTTGTAGACCATGCAGGTGCTTTCCGACTGCCCGTAGCCGTCGCGAATGAGCTGGCCGGTGCCGCGCTGCAAGGCCTCAATCACTTCGGGATTAAGCGGTTCGCCGGCGCTCACGCACTCGCGAAAGCTGAAGTCGTGGGCCGCCAGGTCTTCGAGTACCAGCAGCCGCAGCACCGTGGGCGGCGCGCAAAATGTCGTGACCCGTTCTCGAGCCAGGGCCGCCAGCAGTGGTTCGGCCGCAAAGCGGCCGCTGCCCTGGTAGGCTACCAGCGTCGCGCCCACGCTGAGGGGCGCAAAAAAGCTGCTCCAGGCAAATTTGGCCCAGCCGGCCTGCGCGATGTTGCAGTGCCGGTCGGCGGGGCGCAGCCCAATCCAGGCCGCGGTGCTGAGGTGGCCCACGGGGTATGAAAAGTGCGTGTGCGTCACCACCTTAGGCAGGCCCGTGGTGCCCGAAGTGAAAAACAAAAACAGCGGGTCGTCGGCGCGGGTGGTGGTGGCTTCGGCGTCGGTGGGCAGCTCGGCTAGCCCCTCAAAACCGACCCAGCCGGGGCGCTGGGCGCTGGGGCCACCCACCAGCATCTTGAGCCGGATGGGCTGGCCCAGGGCCTGCTCGGCGGCGTCAATTTTGGCGGCGTTTTCCAGGTCGGCAATCACCACGGCGGGCAGCAGCCGGCCGAAGCGGTACTCCAGGTCCTTCACCGTGAGAATACTAGCCGCCGGAATCAGTAGTTGCCCGCCCTTGATGCCGGCTACGTAGGTGGCCCACAGCTCGGCGCACACCGGCACCATGAGTAGCACGGCCTGCTGGGGCAGCACCTCGGCGGCGCACCATTACCTATGCCGAGCTGGTTGGCCTGGCCCGCCAGCTCGGCATAGGTAATGGTGCGCCGGCCCGCATCACCGGCCAGCACCAGGGCGGGCTTGTCGGGATGGGTGGCCACGTGCAGGCCTTCCAGAATTTCAGTGGTCCAGTTAAAGTATTCGGGCTTGGGCACCGGCCGGGCGGCTAGCTCATGGTAAGTGCCGGCCTCGGCAATACGCTGAAATTCTTGAAAGTAGCGTTGCATACGGTGGAGTAGCGAAGAGCGGGAGCGCGCAAGGTAGCCACCGGCCGGCGCGGGGAGGCTAGGAACGATTTGCGGCCGGCCGTAAGTTTACGGAGCAACCAGCCGCCCGTTAGCGCCTCCCCATGAAGACTTTGCCATTGGCCGCGCTAGTACTGAGCGGCTTTTCGCTGGGCGCCGCGCCCCCGCCGCCGCCCGCCAAGGCCACCGAAACCGTGACCGTCGTCGTGTCGGCGCTGGCCTCGACGCAGTCGGTGGTGAAGCTGAACTTTTACAACGCCGCCGACAAATTCCTGCAAAAAGACCAGCAGGCATTTCGGGTAGTGGTGAAGCCGGAAGGCAAAACCGAAATATCGGTGCCCGTGGAGCTGACGCCCGGCGAGTGGGCCGTGGCCCTGACCCAGGATACCAACAATAACGACAAGCTCGACAAGAATTTTCTGGGTATCCCAACCGAGCCCTACGCGTTCTCCAACAACGTGCGCCCCCGCTTCGCCGCCCCCAAGTTTGAAGAGTGCAAGTTTATGGTGAGTGGCCCCGGCAAAGTAGTAACTATAACTAGTTGGAATTAAAGCACTAGCTAGCCCGAAACGGATGGCCGCCCTGCGCCAGCCGCTCGGCTAGCTCCACGGCGTAGCGGGCGCGGGTATCGGGGCGTTTGGCATCGGCCACCTTGCGCGCCATCGCCCGGCGCATGGCCCCGGTGTGGGCCTGAAAAGCCACTTCGGCCTCGGGCCAGGCGGCCAGGGCCTCGGCTAGCTCGTCGGGCAGGGCCACGTAGTCGGGGTTGGGGTCGGGTGCCAGGCTTATTTCCAACGCCTGGCCGATGGCCAAGCCTAGCCGCTGGCACAGGGTTTTGCGCAGCATGAGGTAGCGCCCGCCACCTTCCTGCGGCAGCAGGCCCAACCGCTCGGGGTGGCCGTTGAGCGTGGCAATAACGCGCTTCGTGGCCTTGCCGCCTACCGCCTGCCAGGCGTGGCCGGGTACCTGCACAATCTGGGTAGGCATGAAGCTGGGCCCCCAGCTTCGAGTATGGCGCGGAAAGTAACGTTCATAATAACAGTAGATTAGCCTGGTGAAGCGAGCAGCTAGCCCGCCCGCACCTGCCCGGTGCCGCGCACCAGCCACTTGTAGCTCGTCAGCTCCTCCAGGCCCATCGGGCCGCGCGCGTGCAGCTTCTGGGTGCTGATGCCGATTTCGGCCCCGAGCCCAAACTGCGCGCCGTCGGTGAAGGCCGTAGACGCATTGGCGTACACGGCGGCCGCGTCAACCACTTGCAAAAAGGTGTCGATGTGCGCCGCATCTTCCGAAATAATGGCCTCACTGTGGCGCGAGCCGTGCGCAGCAATGTGGTCGAGGGCCGCGCCGAGGCTGGCCACCGTTTTAATGGCCAGCTTATAATCCAAAAACTCAGTGCCAAAGTGCGCCTCGCTCGCCTCGGCCAGCAGCGCGGCCGGGTAGTGGCCGGCTAAGGCCGCATGGGCCGGCGCGTCGGCAAAAAGCTGCACCCGTGCCGAGGCGAGCGGCGCCACTAAAGCTGGTAAATCAGCCCGGCGCTTAGTATTGATTAACAGGCAGTCGAGCGCATTGCATACGCTCACGCGGCGCGTTTTAGCATTGGCGATGATGGCCGCGCCCTTAACCAGGTCGCCGGTTTCGTCAAAATACGTGTGCACCACGCCAGCCCCGGTTTCGATAACAGGCACGCGCGCATTCTGGCGCACATAGTCAATCAGTCCCTGGCTGCCCCTGGGAATAACCACATCTACCAGGCCCACCGCTTGCAGCAGCGCCTCGGTGGCGGCGCGCTCGGGTGGTAGCAGCGTGGCGGCGCCCAGCGGCAGGCCGTGGCGCAGCAGCACTGGCCCGGCCACCTCGATAAGCGCGGCATTGGAGGCGGCGGCATCGGAGCCGCCTTTCAGCAGGCAGGCGTTGCCGGTTTTCAGGCACAGCGCCAGGCTGTCAAACGTCACGTTGGGCCGCGCCTCGTAGATGATGCCCACCACCCCTAGCGGCACGCGTATTTTCTTTAGCTGCAAGCCATTAGGCAATTCTTTCTTGCTGATGACGGTGCCGAGCGGCGAAGGCAGCGCGGCCACGTTGCGCAGGTCCTGGGCCATGCTAGCCAGGCGCTCGGGCGTGAGGCGCAGGCGGTCGTGGCGCGGGTCGGCGGCGGGCATACGGGCCAGGTCCCGGGTATTTTCGGCCAGCACGAAGTCGGTGTGGGCGAGTAAGGCATCGGCCAGGTCGCGCAACGCGGCATCGGTAGTGGCGGGCGGCACCGTAGCCAGTGCACGGCTAGCCTGCTGGGCCGCGCGAAAGAAGTCGGAGTAGGCAGTCATAAAAACAGGCGCTGGCGCTGCTAGGCAATTGCTTAGCTTTCAGTAGTTAAAAACAGATAATCGTAGTGCACCAGCGGGCGCTGGCCGTGCTGGCCCAGGCGCTCGCGGGCCTTGTCGGCGCCGTACTCGGCCAGGCCCAGGCCCAGCGGGTGGCCGGCTTCATCGACGAGCCGGATGAGGTCACCTTTCTGAAAATCGCCGTCGATGCGCGTCGCGCCCACCGGCAGCAGGCTGGTGGCCTTGGCGGGGGCTAGCAGGGCGGCGCGGGCGCCGGCGTTTACGTGCACGGTGGCCTGGGCGGCCTGGGCGTGGGCCAGCCACTTCTTGGTGCCCGAGGCCTTTTTGCTGGGTTGAAACCAAGTGTTGACAGCGCTTTCATTCAAGATATTAGGCAGAATGTCCGGCGTTTTGCCATTGGCGATGTGCACGCTGATGCCCAGCCCGGCCACCTTGTGGGCAATGGAGCACTTGGTGAGCATGCCGCCGCGCCCAAACTGCGAGCGCGTGGCCTGCACGAACTCGGCAAAGCTGGTGTCGTGCGGCGCGATGCGGCGGATAACCTGCGCGCCCGGCCGGCCAGGGTCGCCGTCGAAAATACCATCCACGTTGCTCAGAATGAGGAGCGCGTCGGCATTGAGCATGCTCGCCACCAGGCCGGCCAGCTCGTCGTTGTCGGTAAACATCAGCTCGGTTACCGAAATCACATCGTTCTCATTGACAATGGGAATGACGTTCTGCTGGAGCAATTCCTGAAAGCAGTTGCGCATGTTGAGGTAGTGCTGGCGGTCGCGGAAATCCTCCTTGGTTACCAGCACCTGGGCGCCCAGCAGGCCGTGCGGGGCCAGCAGCGCGGCGTAGAGGCTCAGCAGCTTTACCTGACCCACGGCGGCCAGCAGCTGGCGGCTGCGCACGGCATCGGCCTTGGGCGGCAGCGTGATGAGGCTGCGCCCCGCCGCCACCGCCCCCGACGATACCAGAATGATTTCGCAGCCCTGGCTTTTGAGGCCCACTACCTGGGCCACCAGCTGGGCCATGCGGTCCTCGTCGGGCAGGCCGTTGGGCTGGGCGAGCACGTTGGAACCGATTTTGACGACGAGGCGGCGGTAGGGCAGGGGCATGGCGGCAACGGGGGAGAAGACCAAAACTACCGCCGGCGGGCAACTTGGCGCGGCAGCGCACAAGCTGGCCGCCGGCCCGGCACTACGCAAGCCGGGTCGGGGCTAGCGACTGATTTTGCCCGCCGGGCTAGACCTTCCGGGGTTCCGCTTGTTGCTACGGTTCTCACACGGGGCCGCCTGGCCCCTTTCTGGTTATCATGAAAGCGTATAAACTGCACGAACCCAAAAGCCTCGCCAACTTCAAGCTGGGCGATTTTGACGAGCCCACCGCCCGCGACTACGAGGTGAAAATTCAAGTTAAAGCCGTATCGCTCAACTACCGCGACTGGGCGTTGGCCAACGGCTGGTTTGGCTACCCCGGCGAGAAGTTACCCATGATTCCGTTCAGCGACGCGGCCGGCGTGGTGACGGCGGTGGGTGCGGGCGTTACCCGGTTTCAGGTCGGCGACCGCGTGGCCGTCAACTTCTTTCCCGATTGGGCCGACGGCGCCTTCACGGCTGTCAAGGTGCACCGCTCGCTGGGCGGCAGCACCGATGGCGTGCTGGCCGAGTACGTGGCCTTCCCCGAAAGCGCGGTGGTGAAAGTGCCCGACTCGTTCTCGTTTGAGGAAGCCGCGGCCTTTCCCTGCGCGGGCGTCACGGCTTGGCACTCGCTGGTCGAGCAGGCCCGGCTGCGGCCCGGCGACACGGTGCTGCTGCAAGGCACGGGCGGCGTCTCCATCTTCGGCCTCCAAATCGCCAAGCTCTTTGGTGCCCAAGTGATTATCACCTCCAGCTCGGATGAGAAGCTAGCCCAGGCAAAAGCCCTCGGGGCCGACCACGGCATCAACTACAAAACCACGCCCAACTGGGAAGACAAAGTGCGCGAGCTAACCCAGGGCGAAGGCGCCACCTACGTGCTCGAAGTGGCCGGCCAGATGGCCCGCTCGCTGCGCGCCCTCAAGCCGGGCGGCACGGTGTTTCAGATTGGCCAGGTGTCGCCTAGCGACGAGGCGCCCAACCTGCGCATGGTGCCGCTGCTCACGCAGCGCCTGCAAGGCATCTACGTAGGCAGCACCCAGATGCTGGCCGACCTCCTTAAAGCCTTCGATAGCAACCAAGTAAAGCCCGTTATCAGCGAGGTGTTTGCGTTTGATAAAGTGCCCGATGCACTGGCCCACATGGGCAGCGGCGCGCACTTCGGCAAGATTGTGGTACGCGTGGGCTAGCCAACGGGGGAGGCAGCTGGCTAGCCCAATTGCAGGCTAGCCAGCTGTTTATTGATAAAATCGACCTCCTCGAAGCTCAGCTGCACGTCCATCGCGCGGGCGTTTTGCACGGCCTGTTCGGGGTTGCGGGCGCCCACCAGCACCACCGTGATGCCGGGCTGCGCCAGCGTCCAGCGCAGCACGAGCTGGCCCAGGGTGGCGTTTTTGGTTTCGGCCAGGGGCCGAATTTTGTTCAGAAACTCATTGACCTTCGTCACTGCCTCGGGCTTGAAGAGGCGGTTGGTGCTGCGCAGGTCGCTGGCGTCGAAATGCTGGCCGGGCTTCATTTTGCCGGTCAGCAGACCTAGCTGCAAGGGGCTGTAGACCAAGATGGCTTGGTTGTGCTGCTGCGCGTAGGGCACCACGTCTTTCTCAATGTCGCGGCGCAACATGCTGTACGGCACCTGGTTGCTGGCTAGGGTCAGCGTCTTCTCAGCTTCCTCCAGCTGGGCCACCGAGTAGTTGCTCACGCCGGCGGCCCGCACCTTGCCTTGCTCGATGAGGCGCTGCACGGCCTCCATCGTTTCGGCAATGGGTGTAGTCACGTCGGGCCAGTGCTGCTGGTAAAGGTCGATGTAGTCGGTGCCCAGGCGCTTGAGGCTTTCCTCGCATTCCTTGATGATGCTGTCGCGGCTGGCGTACTTATACACATCGAGGTCGCGGCCTTGGTTGTCCTTGGTTTTCATGGCGAAGTCGCCCTTGGGCTGGTCCCAGCGCATGCCGAACTTGGTCAAAATCTGCACCTTGTCGCGCGGCAGGCTCTTGATGGCCTCGCCCACAATCTGCTCGCTCAGGCCCATGCCGTAGACCGGGGCCGTGTCAATGCTGGTCACCCCGAGGTCATGGGCGGCGTGAATGGCGCCCACGGCGTCATTTTGCTCGGTGCCGCCCCACATCCAGCCGCCGGCCGCCCAGCTGCCAAAAGTGATGCGCGAAACGCGGACGTCGGACGAGCCTAATTTCTGATAGTCCATAAGTTAAGAAAAGCGAATGCTTGAAAAGTCGTTTGTGCTAACCCCGCCGGCCCGCCGAAGGTTACGGCCCGGCTAGCCCCGCCGGGCCGAACGCGGGCCGCCCACCGGGGGTAAGCAGCTGAGCAACTAAACATTTAGTGGCCCTGGCCGCTTCGTGCTGTTCCGATTATTACCTAGCCCGCTAGTCCTATGAAAGTTGAAATCTGGTCCGACGTGGTATGCCCGTTCTGCTACGTCGGCAAGCGCAAGTTTGAGAACGCCCTGGGCGAGTTTGCCCACCGCGACGACGTGCAGATTGAGTGGAAAAGCTTCCAGCTCACGCCCGACTTCGTGCCCGTGCCCGGCGAGAGCATCCACGCCTCGCTAGCCAAGAAAAAAGGCGTATCCGAAGCTGAAGGCCGCCGCATGGGCGACCAGATGACGCAGATTGCCAAAGAAGTAGGCCTGGCCTACGACTTCGACAAAACCATTCCGGCCAATACCTTTCTGGCCCACCAGCTCATCCACTTTGCGGCCCACCACGGCCAGCAGGGCGAGATGAAAGAGCGCCTCTTCGCGGCCTACTACCTCGAAGGCCAGGACCTGAACTCGCTCGATACCCTGGCTAGCCTGGCCGCCGAAATCAGCCTCGATGCCGACGCGGCCCGCCAGGCCCTGCTGGCTGGCACCTACGCCAACGAGGTGCGCCGCGACGAGTACGAGGCCCAGCAAATCGGCGTGCGCGGCGTGCCCTTCTTCGTCTTCGACGATAAATACGCCGTGTCGGGCGCCCAGCCCAGCGAAGTATTTGCCGAAGTGCTCGGTACCGTGTGGGCCGAGGCCCACCCCAAAGCCCAGCCCACCGTGCTGGCCGACGGCCCCGCCTGCGGCCCCGAGGGCTGCGACTAAGTAACCGATTTTCAGGCAGATTGCCGCAAGCCCCGGTGCCCCAGTGCCGGGGCTTTTTAGTGCGCAAGCGGCTGGCTAGGCTATTGCTTCATACTTTCGCCACCCCGCCCGGCGTAGGCTTGTAGGTGCGCCGGGCTAGCGCTGCTTTTGCTGTTTACTATGAAAGATAAAATTATGGCCAACCCGCGCGCAATCAAGCGATTGCGCACGTGGCTGGTGCCGCTGGTGGTGGGCGCGTCGGCCCTGATGGCCTTCCGCCGGCCGGCCGACGACAATCCCATCCGCGTTATTGCCGAGAAGCTGAGCGCCTACTATGCCGCCACGGTGCCCGAAAAAACCTACCTGCACCTCGACCGCCCTGCCTACGGCACCGGCGAAACCATCTGGTTCAGCGCCTACGTGGTCGATGCCCTGCGCCACCGGCCCGATACGCTGAGCAAGGTGCTGCACGTCGATTTGCTCTCGCCCGAGCGCCGGGTGGTAGTGCGCCGCACGCTGCGCCTGGTGGGCGGCCGTGCCGCCGGCGATATCGAGCTGAACGACAGCCTGCTGGCCGGCACTTATCTGCTGCGCGCCTACACCAGCTGGATGCTCAATGCCGGCCCCAACTACGTGTATGAGCGGCGCCTGCAAGTGTGGCCCGCCTCGCCCGACCAGACCGCCGCCGTTGGGGCTGACGCCGGCCCCGCTACCAAGGCCGCCGTAAAATCCAGCGTGCTGCCCGCCGGCAAGGTCGATGTGCAGTTCTTCCCCGAAGGAGGCGCCCTGGTGGCGGGCCTGCCAGCTACGGTGGGCATCAAGGCGCAGGCGGCCAGCGGGCGCGGGGCCGTGGTAAGCGGCCAGGTGCTGGATGAGAAAGGCCAGCCCGTGGTGGCGGTGTTTGCCACGCCGCACGCGGGCATGGGGCGGCTCAGCTTTACGCCCGCCGCCGGCCAGCGCTACCACGCCCGCGTGAAGCTGCCCGACGGCACCAGCGCCGACTACCCGCTGCCCGCCGTGCAGCCCACCGGCTACGCGCTGCACGTGGCCGATGCCGGCGACAGCTACACCGTGGAGGCGCGCTACCGGGGCACGCCCGGCGCCCCGGTACCCGGCCCGGTAATGCTGCTTACCGAGGTGCGCGGCTTTCTCATTGGCCTGGTGCCGCGCCCCATCACCGACGACGGTGCGCCCGTGACCTGGAAGGTGGCCAAGGCGCGCTACCCCAATGGCATTCTGCACTTTACGCTGTTTGATGCGCAAAGCACGCCGCAGGCCGAGCGGCTAGCCTTCGTGCTGCGGGGGCAGCCCGCTTTGCGCGTGGTGCTCACGCCCGACCGCGCCGCCTATGCCCCCACGACCCCGTGCACGTGAAAGTGCAGGTGCAGGATGCTGGTGGCCAGCCGGTAGCTACGCACCTCTCGGTGGCCGTGGCCGAGGCGGGCGCGGCTAGCCTCGACCCCGAGGCCGGCAACGTGGCCACCAATCTATTGCTGACCTCCGACCTGGCCGGCTACGTCGAAAATCCGGCGTACTACTTCCAGAACACCAACCCCGAAACCGCCCAGGCCCTCGACAACCTGCTGCTCACCCAGGGCTGGCGCCGCTACGTGTGGAAACAGGTGCTGGGGCCCACGCCGCCACCCATTACCTACCCCGCCGAGCAATCGTTGAGCCTCTCTGGCCGGGTCACCGGCATGGGCCAGCAGGGCATTGCCAATAGCCAGCTTACCTTTATCCAAAGCAAGCCTGCGCGCAGCGTACTCACGGCTACTACCGGGCCCGATGGGCGCTTCAACTTCACGGGCTTTCCGGGCCGCGACACGGCCGTGATAACCTTGCAGGCGCGGCGCCAGACGGGCGGCAGCAATGTCATGATTCGGCCCGACCTGGGGCCGCCTACCTTCGGGGCGCCTCTGCCGCCGCTACCACCCCTGGCCGCCGCGCCGCCCGGCGTGGCCGACTACCTGCGCCGCAGCCGCCAGCAGCAGGTGCAGGAGCGCCAGAATAATCCTGATGCTTACGTGGCGCGCACCGTGCAGCTCGGCAATGTGGCCGTGACCGGCAAAAAAGAGCTCGTAGCCCGCGACGATACCCGCCGCCTCTACGGCGCGGTGGCTAACACTGTCATCGACTTCGCTAATAACCTTTCGGCGCAGTCGGGCCTGAGTATTTTTCAGGTGCTACAGGGCCGCGTGGCGGGCCTCACCATATCGGGCTCGCCGCCCAACATGAACGTGCAGATTCGCGGGTCCGGCTCACCCATCTTCATCTTGGATGGCATGAAGGTCGATGACGATGCCATCAGCTCCATCCCCGCCAATCAGGTGGAAAGCGTAGAAGTCTTTAAAGGGCCCGAAGCCGCCATTTTCGGTGCCGGCTCCAACGGCGGGGTTATTGCCGTGTATACCAAGCGCGGCGACAAGAACTACAAGGGCGCAGATAAAGGTCCTAGCCCCGGCCTCTTGGTAATAAAGCTGCCCGGCTACTACCAGGCCCGGGAGTTTTACCAGCCGCGCTACGGCGCGCCCGTCCTGAATGCCCCCGCCTCCGACCCGCGCCGCCTCACCCTCTACTGGGACCCCACCTTCAGCACCGACCTCAAGGGCCAGGGTGAGTTTCTGTTTTATACGGCCGACGGCGGCGGTAATTTCCAGATTGCCACCGAAGGCGTCAGCCTGGCCGGCGACCCTAGCCAGGGCAAAGCCACCATCTACGTAGCGCCCAAATCGCGCTAGCTAGACCTGCAAAAAGCGGGCTTCGGTAGCCATCACTACCGAAGCCCGCTTTTCTATGCATCAGTTGCTTACGCCAGCACCATCTCGGCGGCCCCTAGCTCCACGAGCAGGCGCTGAGCCATGCCCACGTTCTTGATGCCGTCGATGGTGACTTGCAGCTTATCCTTCTGGTCTTTCATGCGGGCCGTGCGCGGGTGCGTCTGCACGAAATTCAGAATCTGCCCAAACTGCTCGCCTTGGAAGTATGCCTCGTGCCCGGCCCCGGCGGGCACGTAGGCGCGCAGCGTTTCACGCTTCAGGGTCAGCTTGTCGAAGCCCAGGCGGCTAGCCTGCCAGCGCAGCTTCACGATGTCCACGAGCTGCTGCACCTGCTCGGGCAGCGGCCCGAAGCGGTCGGTCATGCTGGCCACTAGCTTGGCTAGCTCCTCCGGCTTCTGCGTCCGGTCGAGCTTGGCGTAGAGCTGCAGGCGCTCCGATACATTGTTGACGTAGGTGTCCGGGATGAGCACCGGCAGGTCGGTTTCAATCTGGGTTTCCTTGGGCGCGTTGAGCGCGCCGGCCGCCAGTTGCAGGCGCTGCTGGCTGGTGCCGGCCGTGCCCTCACCCAAAAACAGGTCCCGAAACTCAGTTTCCTTCAATTCCTGCACCGCCTCATCGAGCACCTGGTGGTAAGCTTCGTAGCCGAGGTCGTTGATAAAGCCCGACTGCTCGCCGCCCAGCAAATTGCCCGCGCCCCGGATGTCGAGGTCGCGCATGGCCACGTTGAAGCCCGCCCCCAGGTCCGAAAACTCTTCCAGCGTGTTGAGGCGCTTGCGGGCATCGGCCGGCAGGTTAGCCACCGGCGGCGTCAGCAGGTAGCAGTAGGCCTTGCGGTTCGAGCGGCCCACGCGGCCGCGCATCTGGTGCAGGTCGGAGAGGCCGGTGAGGTGCGCCCGGTTGATAATGATGGTGTTAGCATTCGGAATATCCAGCCCGCTCTCAATGATGTTGGTCGAAACCAGCACGTCGTACTCGCCTTCCACAAACTTCATCATGCGCTTTTCCAGCTCGTCGCCTTCCATCTGGCCGTGGGCTACGGTCACGCGGGCGTTGGGCACGAGGCGCACTATCATGGCCGCCATCTCCACGATGTCGCTGATGCGGTTGTGCACGAAAAACGCCTGCCCGCCGCGCTTCAGCTCGCGCGCAATGGCATCGCGCACCAGGGTTTCGTCAAACACGTGTAGCTCGGTTTGCACCGGCTGCCGGTTGGGTGGCGGCGTGGCAATCACGCTCAAATCGCGGGCACCCATCAAGGAAAAGTGCAAGGTGCGTGGTATCGGCGTGGCCGAAAGCGTGAGCGTGTCCACGTTCACCTTAATTTCCTTGAGCTTGTCCTTGGTCTTGACGCCAAACTTCTGCTCCTCGTCAATAATAAGCAGCCCCAAATCCTTGAATTGCAGCCTTTTATTGGTCAGCGCGTGCGTGCCGATTAGAATATCAGTGCGGCCCGCCGCCACGCGCTCCATCGTTTCCTTCACCTGCTTGGGCGTCTTGAAGCGGTTGATGTACTCCACCGTCACCGGGAAGTTGGCTAGCCGGTCGCGGAAGGTCTTGTAGTGCTGCATCGCCAAAATCGTAGTCGGCACCAGCACCGCCACTTGCTTGCCATTAGCCGCCGCCTTAAAGGCCGCCCGAATGGCGATTTCCGTCTTGCCAAAGCCCACGTCGCCGCACACGAGCCGGTCCATTGGGTGGGGCTGCTGCATGTCCTGCTTCACGTCCTCGGTGGCCTTGGCCTGGTCGGGCGTGTCCTCGTAAATGAAGCTCGACTCCAGTTCGGCCTGTAAAAAGTCATCCTTCGAAAAAGCAAAGCCCGGCGCCGTCTTGCGCTTGGCATACAGCCGGATAAGGTCGGCCGCAATGTCCTTCACCTTTTTCTTAACTGACTTCTTCTTGTTCTCCCACTCCGGCGAGCCGAGCTTGCTCATGGTAGGCGGCGAGCCTTCCGCCCCGCTGTACTTCGCAATCTTGTGCAGCGCGTGAATGCTCACCGTCAGCACGTCATCATCCCGGTAAACCAGCCGGATAGCCTCCTGCACGTGCCCGTTTATCTCCACCTGCGTCAGGCCCGCGAAGCGCGCAATGCCGTAGTCCTGGTGCGTCACGTAGTCGCCGGGCTGCAGGGTCTTGAGCTCGCGCAAAGTGAGCGCCTTTTTCTTCGAGAACTTGCGCGTTTCCTGCGCCCGGTAGTAGCGCTCAAACAACTGGTGGTCAGTGTACACGGCTAGCCCCAGCTGCTCATCAATAAAGCCCTCGCGCAGGGCAATGAGTAGGTGCTGAAACTGCACATTCGGGTCCAGCTCATCGAAAATCGTGCGCAGGCGGTCGGCCTGCCGCACCGAGTCGGCCGCGATAATGGTGGTGAAATCACGCACCTTATTTTCCCGGATGTTCTTCAGCAGGCGCTCAAAATCCTTGTTAAAACTCGGCTGCGGCTTGGCCGCAAACTGAAATTCCTGCGCATTCTTAAAGTAAAAACGCTTGCCAAACTCAATAATGGCAAACTCGTCGAAGCACTTTCTCAGGCTCTTGCCATTCTCAAACAAGTCGCTGGGCTTTGACACGATTTGCATTCCGCCAGCCTCGTCCAGCACGCGCTTAAAGTTGCTTTCGGCCTTGTCGAACAGTTCCGTCACCACGTCCAGCGTCTGGCGCACATCCTTGACCCACAGGCAGCTGGTGCGCGGCAAAAACTCCAGAAACGACTCGCGCCGTTCCTGCAATAGCTTAGTTTGCACGTTCGGAATAATGCTCACCGAGGTGCGCGGCTCCACCGAAAGCTGCGTTTCGGGGTTAAACGTGCGGATGCTTTCTATCTCATCGCCAAATAGTTCGAGGCGATAGGGCAGCTCATTAGCGT
Source organism: Hymenobacter sp. BRD128 (assembly GCF_013256625.1). Classification (NCBI taxonomy): domain Bacteria; kingdom Pseudomonadati; phylum Bacteroidota; class Cytophagia; order Cytophagales; family Hymenobacteraceae; genus Hymenobacter; species Hymenobacter sp. BRD128. The sequence goes on along the minus strand of NZ_CP053908.1, from coordinate 3,587,289 downwards.
AGCTGAACACGTCCACGATGCCGCCACGCACGGCGTATTGCCCCGCTTCGTACACAAAATCAGCCTTTTCGAAGTCATACTGCCCGAGCAGCTCGCCCAAAAAATTCACGTCCAGCTTATCGCCCACCTTAGCCGAGAAGGTATTCTGCACCAGGCTCTGGCGGTTGATAACCTTCTCGCTCAGCGCCTCCGGGTACGTTACGATGAGCGGGGCCTTCCCCAGCGCCGCCACGCTAGCCTGCCGGCTGGCATTGAGCTGGTTAAGCACCTCGGCGCGCATCAGCACGTTGGCGTTTTCGGTTTCGTCAAACTCGTAGGGCCGCTTGTAGGAGCTCGGAAACAGCAGCGCCTCCGGCCCGTCGGGCAGCAGGTGGCGCAGGTCGGCCATGAAGAGCGCCGCTTCGTCCTTGTCGTGCAGCACAAACACGTTGGGATGCGCGTGGTGGGCGCTGGCGGCGGCCACCACGGCATCCTGCGAACCTACCAGGCCCCGTAGGTGCACGCGCAGCTCACCGCCGCGGGCCGCGTCGTCGGCCGGGCGGCTGGGCTCGGCGGGCTTGTAGGCAGCCAGCAGGCGGGCGCTCAGGGTTTGCAGCTCGGCGTCGAGGCGGTAAAGGCGAAGAAAATCAGCTACTTGCACAAAATTTGACTTGGTGGGCTAAAAGCAGGCAGCCCGGCCGGGCAAAATTCCGGTCGGGCGAGGCGCTCAGACAATACCGTGGCTAGCCTCCGAAAGTTTCCGCCGTAACTTGGGCCAAGATTTTTAGTACGTTATTTTATGAATCCGCGTGACCTGCCCGAAGTAGTGGCCGCATTGACAATGGAGACGCACGAAGTACGTTCCGAATTACAGGGAATCAATGGCCGCATTGACCGCCTGGAATCCCAGATGCAAGCCACGCGCGAAGAAAATCGCGAGAATACCGACCACCTGCTCGAGCACGACGACCAGCTGCGCCACCACGCCCGCCACCTTAATAATTTAGAAGCTCCCCAGCAGTAAGTAGTTGCGCGGTTCTGCACACCTGGCCATCGGCCTCATTACGGGCGTAGCTGTGGCTAGCCTCGTCAAGGGTATTCCATTCTCACCCGCCGGCATTGCCCTGGCGGGCTTTTCGGCCCTCGCCCCCGACCTCGACCACCCCGAGAGCAAGCTCAGCCACCGGTTGGGCTTCACTTACGGCTACGTGCGCTGGGCTTTTGGGCTAGCGGCGCTGGGGCTGGCGGCCTACGCCTATTGGCAGCTGCGGCCCGGCCCCGACCAGCGCCTCACCTACACGGCGGCCCTGGCCTTCGGGCTGCTGGGCGTGGCCTTGCAGGGCGGCTCGGCCCGCCGGCTGGCATTGCTTTTTACGGGGCTAGCCACGGTGCTGGCGGGCCTGTATGCGCAGTACTTGTGGCTGAGCCTGCTGGGCACGTTTATCGCGGTGGCCCCCTTCACGGCCCACCGCACCTGGACGCACACCCTTTGGGCTACCGCGCTCTGGACCTACATTGGCTACCTGGCCGACCACGCGCTGGGCTGGCGCGGCATTGCGCAGTATGCCGGGGCCGGCTACGCTTCGCACCTGCTGGCCGACACCCTCACCAAATCGGGGGTACAGTGGCTGCGGCCCGTGGGCATCTGCTTCAAAATACCGCTGCTCAGCACTGGCTCCAAAACCGGGAATATCCTAGAAGCTGCCATCTGCCTGGGCTATGGCCTGCTGGTGCTGGGGCTGGCTATCGGGCGCATTGGGTTTTAAAATGAATTACTTGTGTATGTACCGGTCGTGTCTTAGCTTCGCAGTTGAGCGAGTGGCACGGTGGCGGAAAAATATCCTGGTGTATAGTATAACAGCACAGCTCACCTAGACCTGTGTGCCCCGTAAGTCGCTTATTCTTACTGTGTCAGCCCGCAGTGCCGTTAGCCGGCGGGCTTTATTCCAACTGCTACCCCATTCACAAATTTTTACCCCCACCAACGTTCTGTATTTTATGAACCAGATGAATAGTCCGCTCATCCGGGTCGGCGTTTTCTACGACGGCAATTATTTTCTTAAGATTAGTGATTATTACTATTTCCAGCATGAGCGCAAGGCCCGCATTAGCCTCGAAGGCCTGCACGAATTTATCCGCCACCAGGTAGCCGAAGAAGAAGACGTAGATGTGCGCCTCGCGCAGATTACAACCTCCCATTTTTTTCGGGGCCGCCTCTCGGCCACCGAAGCCCGTGATAAGGACCGCCTCTTCCACGACCGCCTGCTCGACGATATTCTGATGAACCTGGGCGTGTGCACGCACTACATGCCCCTCAAAACCCGCGACGGCCGCCTCCAGGAAAAGGGTATCGACGTGTGGCTGAGCCTCGAAGCCCTCGAAATGGCGCTGCACAAAACTCTTGATGTAGTGGTGCTCATCGCCGGCGACTCCGACTACGTGCCGCTCATTCGCAAGCTCAACACCGTGGGCACCCGCGTGATGCTGCTCAACTGGGACTTTAAGTACGAAGACTTTAAGGGCGAAACCCGCGTGACGCGCGCCTCGCAGCACCTGCTGGAGCAGGCTACCTACCCGGTGGCCATGCACGCCGTTATCGACCGTGGCTTGCAGGAGCAGGATGAGGTAGTAGAGAACATGTTTGTGACGCAGAGCGAGCCCGCCGCGTTTGCCACCATGCCCGCCCCGGCCGCTACTAATGGCCACGCCACCAACGGCCAGAGCTACGCGCCGGCCGCTGCCGCCGCTAGTGCAGCCACGGCCGCCAGCCGCGCCGTGCGCCCCACCGGCCCCACGGCCGCCGGCCCGGTTGGCACCATCGGCATCAGCACCATCAAAAACCTGAAAAACGGCTTTGGCTTCGTGGTGATGCCGCCTAACAATCTGTTTTTTAGCTACGCCGATTTGTCGGAAGGCGACTTCAATGACCTGCGCGAAGGCGACTGGGTCGAGTTCACGGTGGGCCGCAACCACCGCGACGAGGACTGCGCCCGCAACGTGCGCAAAGTAGCCGCCCCCGCCATGACGGGCGACGAAGACGGCGATTACGAGCCAACTACTGTGGCGCACTCAATGGGCGCCGTGCTGTAAGCAGGCCCTGGCTAGCTAAGCTAATTAGTTGTAAAAGCCCCGCTGCCGGGTAGCAGCGGGGCTTTTTCGTGCCGGGTTACAGCTGCTTTTTGGCCACCGGGTAGCGGTTGAAGGTGCCCAGGCCCTGGGCCACGGCGGGGTCGGCGGCATCGTCGGCCTGGCGGTAGATGGTGCCGCTGGCCACGATAATCGACTTGCCGGTGTGCTCGACCCTAGCCACGGCGCGCAGATCGTCGCCGAGGTGCACGGGGCGCAGGTAGTTAATTTTGAATTCGACCGTCGATACCAGGTCGCCAGCCGTGTAGGCTAGCGTGAGCGCTGCCGCCCCCAGCACGGCATCCATAAGCCCGGCCAGCACGCCGCCGTGCGCCGTGCCCGGCGACGAGAGATGGGCTTCCTGAATAACCATGCGGTACTCGGCCTGCCCCGGCTCGGCTACCGTGAGCGTCATGCCATTGGCTTGGCCGTAGCGATTGATGCGGTTGTAGTGGGCCACCAGGGCCGGCCAGTCGGTAGGGGGAGAAGGCATACGAAGCAAAAAGGCGTAGAAGCCGGCGGAAACTCCGCCGGGGCCGGGCCGGGCGGCGAAGATGCGCGCAAAACACGCTTCCGGCCAATCCGTACCTTTACTGCCCGGGCCTGGCTAGGCCCGCCGCCTGGTTTCAGTTACGTATTTTTACCCATGCCTTCCTTCGACATCGTCAGCAAAGTAGACCCGCAAACGCTGGAAAACGCCATCAATACCGCCAAGAAAGAATTGGCTACGCGCTACGACCTGCGCGATACCAAGGGCGGCATCGAGCTCGATAAAAAAGGCAATACCATCCAGCTCAGCTCCGAAAACTCTATGCGTATCAAGGCGTTGGAGGATATTCTGCTCACGCGCGTGGTGAAGCAGGGCATCGACGGCACGGCCCTCGACTTCACGGCCGAAGAGCAGGCTAGCGGTACGCTCGTGAAGAAAACTATCAAGGTGCGCGCGGGCGTAGATAAAGACGCGGGCCGCAAAATCATCAAAAACATCAAGGACAGCAAAATCAAGGTTGAGGCCCAGATGCAGGACGACCAGATTCGCGTGTCGGCCAAGAAGATTGATGACTTACAGGCCGTTATCGCCCTGCTGCGCCGCACCGATAATGGCCAGCCGCTGCAATTTGTGAATATGAAGTCGTAGCCGGCCCGTCGGCGCTTGCATTCGGGCTGGCCAGCGGGGCCCGCGCCATTGGGCGCGGCTGCCGTATTTTTCACCCTTACTTCACTTGTTTGCCTTTTTAGGAGCCTTTTTGTCACCACTCGCTGCTTTTTCGCCTGAGCACTTCGCGGCTTTCTCGCAGGTGCAAACCTGGGTTAGCCTGCTCACCCTCACGCTGATGGAAATCGTGCTGGGGATTGACAACATCATCTTTATCTCCATCACCGTCAACCGGCTAGCCCCGAATGAGCAGACTCGGGGCCGCACCATTGGCCTGCTGCTGGCGCTGTTGTTTCGCATCGGGCTGCTGCTCAGCATCTCTTGGATTGTGAGCCTGCGCGCGGCGCTGTTTACCATCAACTTGCCGCCGCTGATTAAAGACTTTGGCGTGAGTGGGCGCGACCTTATCTTGATGGCGGGCGGCTTGTTCCTGATTTATAAGAGCACTACCGAAATTCATACCAAGCTGCAAGGCGAGGAAGAAGACGAAAACGTGGCCAAAACCCACGCCAAGCTGGGGACTATCATCTTGCAAATCATTGTCATTGACATTGTTTTCAGCTTCGATTCTATCCTCACGGCCGTGGGCCTCGTGGACAATGTGCTGGTGATGATAGCGGCCGTTATCTGCGCTATGGGCATTATGCTGGCCTTCAGTGGCGCGGTGGCCGACTTCGTGAACCGCAACCCGACCATCAAGATGCTGGCGCTGTCGTTTCTCATCATGATTGGCTTTATGCTGGTGATGGAGGCCGCCCACAAGGAAGTCGAAAAAGGCTACCTGTACTTTGCCATGGCCTTCTCGCTGGTAGTAGAGCTGCTGAACATGCGCCTGCGCCGCAAAAGCAAAAACGGCCCGGTGCACCTGCGCGATTCGCCAAACGATTAAGCAGCCAATCAGCTGCCCCCCGCCTAAAAAAAGCGCGCCGCCCGGCACCGGGCGGCGCGCTTTTTTTAGGCGGGGGGCAGCTGCGTCAACAGCTCGGGCAGGCTGCTGAGCACGCGCTGCCCGGCCAGGTCGAGCAGGCGGCGCGTGAGTTCGGCCCGGTGCTGGCGAAAGAACGCCAATTCGGGCGTGGTGAGCAGGCCCACGGCTAGCCCCGCAATGGTGGCGCGCAGGCGGGCATTGCGCGCCAGCAGCTCGGTGAGCAGGCGGGTGGCCTCGGCGGGGGCTAGCGGCAGACGGTAGTCGCGGGCAAAATCGGCCACGGTGGCCAGTAGCACGGCGTGCTGCAACTTGAGCACCGGCCGCAGCACCTGGTGCTGAAAGTCGGCCACGGTGCCGGGCGTGGGAATGGCGGCCGGCTGGCCGGCAATGGCCGGGCGCAGGGCTAGCAGCGCCGCATCGGGGCGGGTAGGGAAGTCGGACATAAGCCAGTGTAGTACGCGCCCAAAAAAAGCCCGGCCGAAGCTGGGCTTTTTATGAAGGAATGAAAAAGGAGAAATTTAGCATGAGAAAACAGAGCATTCTTCATGCTAAATTTCTCATTAACGCTAGTGTTGAATGGTCACCTTGGTAGTGTAGGTGCCTTCCGAGGTCGTGACGCGCACCACGTAGAGGCCAGTGGCGAGGCCGCCGGTGTTCAGCTCAGCGCCGGTGTGCTGCATCTGGGCAGTGGGCACGGTGGTCGAAAGCACCGTTTTGCCCAGCAGGTCGAGCACGGCCACGCGCATGGGCACCGTGCTGGCTAGCTGCGTGCGCACGGTGAGGCGGTCCTGGGCCGGGTTGGGGAAGGCTTCGAGCGCGTTGCTCACCGTTACGCCGTTTTGGGTAGCCAGGGTGATGGGTTTTACATTGGGCGGCAGGTCAAACGCTTCTTTGATGCCCGTGAGGCGGGGAGTGCCATTCACGCGGTCGCCCTGTACGGCGGTGTTGCCCATGCCACGGCGGGCAAACACGTTCCAGATAATGTCGGCGTTGGCCGCGCGGTTGGTAAGCGTATCGGCCCGGAGCAGGGCGTCGCGCCCGTCCAGAAAGCCAGGGTTGCACACCTGAATCTTGCAGCCATCAAGTACCAGTTTAAGCATTTGGTTGTTGCCGCCGGTGGTGCCAAACATATCGGCGTTGTAGCCATAGCGGTTGATAAACTGCCAGTTCAGCTCCCAGAGTGTCTCCGCCCATATTTCCCCTAGTCCGTGCGTTTCGCTGTAGGTAGCATTGCTGCCCACCCGGCCGTAGGTCAAGGGGTTAACGCTGATATTAGTAGAGTACGGATACGTGCGCAGGCCCGGCCCGGTGGCCGCCGTGCCACCAAGCAGGTAACTGGCGACGTAGCGCGGCGTACTCCCGATATCGCCGGGCTGCGTCGTCATCCACAGGCCGATAAAGTCGCTCCAGCCTTCGCCCATCACTTGCGTGTAGAGCGTATTGTCGTTAGAAGTATATGTCTGAATCAGGCAGTTGGCGTTGGCGGGGCCGCCCGTGAGGCGGTTGGTTACCCCGTGCCCATACTCGTGGCTTACTACCGCATTGTCGAAGGCCCCATCGAAGTCGGCGCCCGGCGTAGCCGATGCCACCGCCAGGCTGCCCCCGCTTTGCAAAACTGACCGTAGCTTAAACCCATCAGCCCCGGTGATGTAGACGGACGGAATGCGAATGCCCGCGGTATCCGGACTGCCGATGGAGAGGTATCTGGTGCTAGCTACCGAGTCAAACAGCACTACGCCAACGGCACCGTTGGCCTGCGCCCGCCGTATTTTATCTGAAAAGTTGTTGGTCGCTTTAGGATTGAGCTGAAGCTGCGGGCAGCCGCCGCGCTGAATAAAGGCAATATTGCCACTTACAGCGGCAGCGTTGGTAAAAGGCGAGGCACAGGCGTGGTCACCGCCATCGGCCGATACGCCGTCATTGACCAGCACCAGGTTGCCGGTAAAGGGCTTTTTAGTAATGCTAGGTCCATAAGCGACGGACACAAACCGATAAGTACCGGCTCCCGCGCTTGAGCCAGTGATAACTAGCTTATTACCAGCGATGTTGTCAAACAAATACATCTGCATGGTGCCGCTGGTACCATCGGGAGTAATGGAGAAGTTGGCATTGTCGCGGCCACTGCCATCCTGGGCTTCGGCGCGCACCGGGTCACCGCCCGCGCCGAGGCCGGTGGCATTCTTGTATTGAAAATTACCCGCTACCTCATTAAAGCCGTGCGCCATCATCACGTCGTGCACCATGTTATTCCAGTAGAATAAATTGGTAATGGAAGCACTCAGATTAGCCCGCGCCCCGTCGGTTTGCACGAAGGGAAAATCGAAATTTAGCGTGGGGCCTCCATCGGGCGAGCTGGTAGGCGATTTAAAATTGGCGTTGCCGGGGCCACTTACCGTGTTGCTGTTGTCGTCGTAGGCGGCTACGTTGTTGCCCCGGGTCAAAAACTTGCCGCTGGAGGCGAGCGAGTAAGAATCGGGAAACGTACCGCTCGGCGCCAGGCTCACCTGCCAGCCGTAGGGCGAGTACGTCGGGTTGGCGCTGGCTAGCGGCACTGCCTGCCGGCTGCCCGAGTTGGGCGATTCGAGCGGCACTGGGTATACCGTGAGGCTACCAGCAGCGCTGGGGCTCAAAATACTGCGCACGCTAGCCGGGGCCGCCGCTGGCCCGAAGGCCGCCCGCGACTGCCGGCTTTGGTGCCGCAGCACGGCCTCGCTAAAGGTAGCCGCCTCACTTACGACGTAGTCGTTGTGCTCCACCAGGCGACCGGTCTGGGCATCCACGCGGGCATTCCAGGAGTGCTGCCGGTTGAGCTGAGTGATGGTGACGTTCCACGTCAGCACCAGCTTGTCGCCTTGGCGCGTGTATAGGAGGCGCACCGGAATATTTTCATCCGAAATGCCGCCGTTGTTGAACACCAGGCCATCGGCCTCGCGGGCTTCTACCATTGTGCGCAGGCCTACCGGCCGGGGCAGCCCCAGGCCCACGGCAGCGGCTACCACGGCCTGCTCGGGCGTGAGGGAGGGCGTCGGCGGCGCCGCCTTGGCCGTGGCGTTCACCACAAAGTCCTGCGCGGCAAATACTACTTTACCCGTCGGGTCGGTGTGCACGGCCCCGGTGGCGTTAAACACTACCAAGCCATTGACCCGTTGTTGCAGGTAGGTGTGGGTGATACCGGTGCTGGCATCGGTATACGAGTTGGTGACGAGTACATTGGCCACGTCGCCGGCACTCAGGCCCTGCGCCTTGGCTTTGGCCGCAAAGGCCACTACGGCCGGGCTGCCCTGCTGCGCGCTCGCCAGCCCAGGTACTGCCAGGGCCGCAGCAAGAGCCAGCGTGCGGTAGCCCAAGCGGGTAGAAAACAACGTCATAGAAAAGGAAATGGGAGAATAAAAAAGCCGCGTGTGGCCTGCTTCAAAGATAATCCAGTTTCCTAAATCGCTTGCCAACTAGCATCCGAAAAAACAGCCTAATACCAGATTTTTCTTGGCCGGCCGTACCGGCGGGTATTAGCCAAAAACTGCCAGCTTGCTCAGCACGTCCCACAGCACCACGCCGGCCGCCACGCTCACATTGAGCGAGTGCTTGGTGCCGAGCTGGGGTATCTCTATGGCCACTTCGCACAGGGCCAGCACCTCATCATCAACCCCAAATACTTCGTTGCCCAGCACCAGGGCTAGCGGCCGGCCGGGGCGGGGCTGAAACTGTGGCAACTGCACCGAGCCGGTCGTTTGCTCCACGGCTACGAGCTGGTAGCCGGCGGCCACCAGCTGCTGCGCCGCCTCCAGGGTAGTGGCCGTGTGCGTCCAGGCCACCGATTCGGTACTGCCCAGGGCCGTTTTGGTTATTTCGCGGTGCGGCGGCCGGCCCGTAACGCCGCAGAGGTAGATGTGGGCGAGCGCAAAGGCATCGGCGGTGCGAAACACGGCGCCCACGTTGTGCAAGGAGCGCACATTGTCGAGCACCAGCACTACCGGGCTTTTGGCGGTAGCCTTAAAATCGGCCACCGGCAGGCGGTTCAGCTCCTGCATCGTGAGTTTGCGCATCAAAGTGGGGCGAACTTTGTCGTTCGCGAAAAAGGTTTTGAAAGCCTACTCTGTCATTGCCGCGCTGCGCTCGCACTAACAGACGCTTCGTTAATTTACTGATTGAAAACTGGCGAGCCCCAAAGTTCGCGCTTCTGCCTTGTCTACCGCTCCTGCCCCCGCCGCCAAGTCCAAGTTTGCCATCAAGTCGCTGGGGCCCGACCACATCAAGCCCGCTGCGGTGGCCGACACGCCGCTCATGCGCCAGTACTACCAGCTTAAGACCGAGCACCCCGGCGCGGTGCTGCTGTTTCGGGTGGGTGATTTTTATGAAACCTTCGGCGAGGATGCCGTCACGGCCGCCCGCATCCTCGACATCACCCTCACCAAGCGCGGCGCGGGCACGGCCAGCGAGGTGGCCCTGGCCGGCTTCCCGCACCATGCCCTCGATACCTACCTGCCCAAGCTGGTGCGCGCCGGCCAGCGCGTGGCCATCTGCGACCAGCTCGAAGACCCCAAGCAGGCCAAGGGATTGGTAAAGAGAGGGATAACCGAACTCGTGACGCCCGGCGTGAGCCTGCACGACAATACCCTGGAGCGCCGCCAAAACAACTACCTGGCCGCCGTGCACTTCGGCAAAACGGAGGGTGGCATCTCGTTTCTCGACATCAGCACCGGCGAGTTTCTGGCCGCCCAGGGCACCATCGAGTACCTGGGCAAGCTGCTGCAAAACTTCCGGCCCGCCGAGGTGCTGTTTTGCAAGCGCAGCCGGGCCGACTTTGAGGGTTATTTTGGCCCCGATTTTTGCACCTACGCGCTCGACGAGTGGGTTTTTGGCCCCGACTACGCCCACGATACCCTCACGCGGCACTTCCGCACCACCTCGCTCAAGGGCTTTGGGGTCGATAACCTGAAGGAAGGCGTGATTGCGGCCGGCTGCATTCTGCACTACCTGGCCGAAACCAAGCACACGGACATTCAGCACGTGGCTAGCCTCGGGCGGCTCGAAGAAGATAAGTACGTGTGGCTCGACCGCTTCACGGTGCGCAACCTGGAGCTGGTGCAGGCCCAGCACCCCGGCGGCGTGCCGCTCATCGACATCTTGGACCAAACCCTGACGCCGATGGGCGCCCGCCTGCTGCGCAAGTGGGTGGTGCTGCCCTTGAAGGAAGTCAGCCAGATTCAGCGCCGCCTCGACACCGTGGCGGCCCTGGTGGCCGACCCCGAGCTGCTGGAAGAAGTGCAGGCCAACCTGCGCCCCATCAGTGATTTAGAGCGCCTTATCTCGAAAGTAGCCGTGCGCCGCGTGAATCCGCGCGAGTTGTTGCAGCTGGCTAGGGCCCTCGAAAGCATTGCGCCGCTGCGCGAAAAGCTGGCTGCCTCGGGCGTGCGCGCCCTCGAAAAGCTGGCCGACCAGCTCAATCCCTGCGCCTCGCTGCGCAAGGAAATTCAAACGAAAATCCGGCCCGACGCGCCGCTGCTCACCAACCAGGGCCACGTCGTCCTGGATGGCGTCGATGCCGAGCTGGACGAGCTGCGCGGGCTAGCCTTCTCGGGCAAGGATTTTCTGCTCAAGATGCAGCAGCGCGAGCAGGCCGCCACGGGTATATCATCCTTGAAAGTGGCTTATAACAAGGTGTTTGGCTACTACCTTGAGGTGAGCAACGCCCACAAAAACAAGGTGCCCGCCGAGTGGATTCGCAAGCAAACCCTGGTGAACGCCGAGCGCTACGTGACCGAGGAGCTGAAGACCTACGAGGAGAAGATTCTCAACGCCGAGGAGCAGCTCTTCGTTATCGAAAGCCGTATCTACCAAGAAGTTGTGCTGGCGGCGCTCGACTTCGTGAGCCAGGTGCAGCAGAACGCCCGCGCCATTGGCGTGCTCGATTGCCTGGCCTCGTTTGCGGCCACGGCGCGGCAGTACCGCTACGCTAGGCCCACCGTGAACGACGGGCCGACGCTGGATATCAAAGGCGGGCGCCACCCGGTGATTGAGCGGCAGCTGCCGCCCGGCGAAAGCTACATCCCCAACGACCTGTGCCTGAGCCAGGACGACCAACAAATCGTCGTCATCACCGGGCCGAATATGGCTGGTAAGTCGGCCCTGCTGCGCCAGACGGCGCTCATTGTGCTGCTGGCCCAGATTGGCTCGTTTGTGCCCGCCGACGAGGCCACCATCGGCATCATCGACAAGATTTTTACCCGCGTGGGGGCTAGCGACAACCTGAGCAAGGGCGAAAGCACCTTCATGGTGGAGATGACTGAAACGGCCAGCATCCTGAATAATCTCTCGAACCGCAGCCTGGTGCTGATGGACGAAATCGGGCGCGGCACCAGCACCTACGACGGCATCAGCATTGCCTGGGCCATTGTGGAGCACCTGCACAACAATCCCAAAGCACGGGCTAAAACGCTGTTTGCCACCCATTACCACGAGCTCAACCAGCTGGCCGACGACTGCCCGCGGGTGCGCAACTACCACGTGGCCGTGCAGGAGGCCGATGGCCGGGTGCTGTTTTTGCGCAAGCTGCGGCCGGGCGGTTCCGAGCACTCGTTCGGTATTCACGTGGCGCGCATGGCCGGCATGCCGCCCGCCGTGGTGCTGCGCGCCAACGAGATAATGCACCACCTTGAGCAGGAGCGCACCCAAACCGGCCTGGCCGAAGCCGTGGACCCGGGCGCGCCCACCGAGTTTGACGAAATGCTGGCGGGCCTTGATGAGCAGCCCAAGGCTAGCCAGCCCCGGCCCCGCGCCACCACGGCCGTAGCCTCGGCGCCCAAGGTGCAGCTCAGTATGTTTGAGCCCGGCGACCCGGCCCTGGAGCGCCTGCGCGAGCAGCTGGCTAGCCTGGATATCAACACGCTCACGCCCATTGAGGCGCTGCTGAAATTGCAGGAGTTGAAAGGGCTGGCCGGCTCTTAAGCTGCCGAACTCGGGGCTGGCCGGTGGTGTTATAAGGAATCCGATGAGAACGCGGTTAGCGTATAAACCTCATTACTTCTTTTCCTTGACTCCCATGACGAAGCTTTTGTCAGCCGTTTCTGGCCTAGGCCTGCTCGCCCTCGTGGCTTGTGGCCCGCAGCAGCCGGCCCAGGCACAGACCAAAACCCCGGCCGCTCAAGCGGCTTCTACGGCCGGCTTTGCGCCTAAAGACCTCACCGGGCTAGCCCAGGCCACCTTTGCCGGCGGCTGCTTTTGGGCGCAGGAGGAGGCTTTTGAAGAAATTAAAGGCGTGAAGCAGGTGGTGAGCGGCTACGCTGGCGGCACCGTGCCGCACCCCAGCTACGAGCAGGTGGCGGGCCAGCAAACCGGCCACACCGAAACGGTCAATATCTACTACGACCCCAAGGTGATTAGCTACCAGGAGCTGGCCAACATCTTTTTCACCGCCAGCCACGACCCTACGCAGCTCAACCGCCAGGGGCCCGATACTGGCCCCGAGTACCGCTCGGCGGCGTTTTATCGCACGCCCGAGGAAAAGAAAATCATCGACGAAACCATTGCCAAGGTCAACGCCTCGAAGGAGTACGGCGGCAAAATCGTGACCCAGGTAGTGCCCTTCACGCAGTTCTGGCCCGCCGAAGACTACCACCAGGGCTACTTCCGCCTGAACCCCGATAATCCCTACATCGCCACGGTGTCGGCCCACAAGGTAGAGCACGTGCGCCAGCGGTTTCCGCAAGATTTGAAGCCCGCGCTGCCTAGCCTCTAGCGGCTAGCCCGCCCCAAGCGCAAAGCCCCGCGCTGCCGATGTAGTAGTCGGCGGCACGGGGCTTTTATTTGAGCAGCAGCTGCTTACTTAGTTGGGGTGGGCGTGGTAGTGCCGGTGCTGGCGGCCCAGTGGCGGGCCGGGGCGGCCTCGGCAAAATACTGCGTGGCAAAGGGCGTGTGCGCGGTAGCGCGCTGCATAATGGTGCTGATGCCCATGCGGTTGAGCGCGTCCTGCGACTCTACGATGGCCATGCGCTGCACGCCCAGCTTGGCAAATTCGGGAAACCACTCCTGGCTTATCCAGTCTTGGTCGGCGGGCCGGATGGTGCGCAGCAGCGTATTGTTGGCAATCCAGCCCCGCACGCGGTGCTGGCGGCCCAGGCGCAGCGATTCGGTAAGCGCCGAGCGCAATTGCTCGGAATTAGCAAAGTCCAGCCATTCAGTTTCGAGGGTGGCGCCGGCCGGGTCGTGGCGCACCTGCACAAAAGAAGTACGGTAAATAATGGACATAGTAAACGATAAAGCGAGGCCCAAAGCCGGGCGGATAAGTACTTTTCCCAAAATTACGGGGCTGGCGGCAAAATCCTAATCTAGTAGCAAAGCCTGCCGGCTCTGAGTATCATTTCCTTTTCCCGCGTTCTTTCGCTCTGCATGATAGAATCCAAGCTGCCCGATGTCGGCGTCAGCATTTTTGCGCGCATGACCTTGCTGGCCCAGCAAGCCGGGGCCATCAACCTGGCCCAGGGCTTTCCGGACTACGACCCGCCGCTGGCCCTGCGCGAGGCACTCGCGCGCCGCTCGCTGGCTAGCGGTGGCCACCAGTACGCCCCGATGCCGGGCCTGCCGCGCCTGCGCCAGGCCATCGGCGCGCAGGTGGGGCGGCTGCAAGCCGATGCGCCCGCGCCCGACCCCGAGCAGGAAATTACCATCACGGCCGGGGCTACCGAGGCGCTGTATAGCGTGCTGGCGGCCGTGGTGCGGCCCGGCGACGAGGTAATCATTCTGGAGCCGGCCTATGACCTCTACGGCCCGGCCGTGCGGCTGCAAGGCGGTGTGCCGCGCTACGTGCGCCTGCCCGCCCCGGGTTTTCGGCCCGACTGGGACGCCGTGCGGGCGGCCATCACCGGGCGCACCCGGCTCATTATGGTCAACTCGCCGCACAACCCGAGCGGGGCCGTATTCACCGCCGCAGACTGGGCCGCGCTGGCTAGCCTCGTCGAAGATGCCGGCCTGCTGGTGCTCTCTGATGAGGTGTATGAGCACCTGGTGTTCGACGGGGTGGCGCCGCGCAGCGCCCGCCAGCACCCGGTGCTGCGGGCGCGTAGCTTCGTGGTGTCGTCGTTTGGCAAAACTTACCACGCCACCGGCTGGAAGGTGGGCTACTGCCTGGCGCCGCCCGCCCTCACGGCCGAGCTGCGGCGGGTGCACCAGTTCGTGACCTTCGCCGTGAGCACGCCCACCCAGCACGCCCTGGCCGACGTGCTCGAAGCCGACCCAGGCGACGTGCACGCCCGCAGCCTGGCGGGCTTTTACCAAGCCAGGCGCGACGAGTTTGCGGGCTTGCTGGCCGGCGCGGGCTGGGAGTTGTGGCCCGTGCCGGGCGGCTACTTTCAGCTGGCTGGCTACGGGCAGTTCTCTGCCCAGGGCGACCTGGCTTTTGCCGAAGAGCTTGCTCGCACCTGGGGCGTGGCGGTGGTGCCAGTCTCGGCGTTTTACCATGATAATTTTGAGGCCGGACTGGTACGTTTTTGTTTCGCCAAAGAATCAGCCACTTTGCAGGCGGCGGCCCGCCGGTTGGCCCGGTTGGCCGGGTAGCTGAAGGGCTAGCGGAAAAACTAACCTATTGTACTATTTCGGTTTATCCGCTATGTTTGGCTTTTCGTGGGCCAAGCTCGGTAATTTAGCTGTTGTGATGAATGATTTAACGGTGTCTCTGGTCCAAACTACCCTGCATTGGCACGACCCGGCCGCCAACCGCGCGCAATTCGACGACCTGCTGAAATCGGCCCTGCACGGCCCCGGCATTACCGACCTGATAGTGCTACCCGAGATGTTCACCACCGGCTTTAGCATGGAAGCGGCTGCTCAGGCCGAGCGCTATCCTGGCCCTACCCTGGACTGGCTGCGCGCGCAGGCTGCCCGCTACGATGCCGTGGTGACGGGCAGCCTGCTGACTCAGGATGGCGAAGGATATTACAACCGCCTGCTGTGGGTGCGCCCCGACGGTAGCCACAGCGCCTACGACAAGCGCCACCTGTTCCGGCTGGCCGGCGAGCACGAGGTATACACGGCGGGTACGCACCGCCTGCTCGAAGAGTGGCGCGGCTGGCGCATCCGGCCGCTCATCTGCTACGATTTGCGCTTTCCGGTATGGAGCCGCAACAGCCCGCACGAACCCTACGACCTGCTGCTGTACGTGGCCAACTGGCCGCAGGCACGGGTCGAAATCTGGCGCACGCTGCTGCGTGCCCGGGCCATCGAAAATATGGCGTATACGCTGGGTGTCAACCGCCTGGGGAGTGATGGCAAGGGGCTGGACTACCCCGGCCAGTCGGCCGTGCTCAATATTCATGGCGAGTACCTGGTCCAGGCCGGCAACCTGCAAACCGTGCTCACGCATACGCTGCGGGCCGCCCCGCTCCAGGAAATGCGCCAGCAGCTGCCCTTCCTGCTCGATGCCGACCATTTCGACCTGCGCGACGAGCGCTAGCCCCGGCTAGCCTACCGGCCCACCGCCAGCCGCTGGCTGGTGGTGGTGCCATCGGCGGCCGTGGCCTGCACCACGTAGAGGCCGGGGGCTAGCCTATGCAGGTCGAGCTGGCGCGTGCGGGCCAACTGCGCGTCGGTGCGCACGAGGCGGCCGGCCAGGTCGTAGAGGCGCAGGCTGGTGGGCTGGGCGGTTTCGACGGTGGCGGCCCCGGTGGCGGGGTTGGGGTAGAGGCTGAGGGCCAGCGCGGTGGCCGCGCCGGGGCGGGCGGCCAGCACCGTGCGGTTGCGCGTGAGGTAGCTCACGAGGCCGCCGGTTTCGGTGCCCACGTAGAGCTCGGGCGCGCCGTCCTGGTTGAGGTCGGCGGCGGCGGCGGCAAAGCGCAGCACGTAGCCTTTGCCCAGCCGGGCCGGCTCGTACTGGTTAGTGAAATTATTCAGAAACAGCTCGTTGGTTCCCAAAAAAGTGCCGCTCTGGCCCTGGAAAGCCGAGTAGAGCGTCACCGCGCCTTTGCCATCGAGAACGAGCAGGTCGGCGCGGCCGTCGCCGTCGAAGTCGGCCACCGCCGGGGCCAGGTAGGGCGGGCGGCTGCCGGCGTCGAGTAGCTGGCCGTAGTTGTTGTTGGCGAGCACGAAGAGGTTGTCCACGTTGCCGCCGGCCGCCGCGCCCTGGTTGCGGAAGTAGCGCAGGCTGCCACCCGCCTCCTGGGTGTCGTTGGTGCCGAGCAGCAGGTCCATGTAGCCATCGCCATCGACGTCAAAAAAGCACGGCGTGTCGCCTTGCCTGGCCGGCAGCACGCCGGTGCCCGCCGCGCCCTGCGGCTTAAAGTAGCTGGCCCGGCTAGGGTCGAAGCTCACGGCCTGGCCGGCCCGGGCCGCGTTCAGGATGTAGCGCAGCTGGTTGGTAGTGCCGTTATACACCGAATACACGAGGTCGGGGGCGCCGTCGCGGTTCACGTCGGCCAGGGCCGGGCGCAGGCTCTCAAACTTGACGCTGGGCGTGCGCGCGGCCGCGGCGGCTAGCCCCAGGTAGTCGTCCGTCACGAGCCGGAACACCGGGCGGCGGGCCGTGCCCACGTTGCGGTAGTAGTAGATACTGGCGCGGTAGTAGCCATTTACGAGGTCGGCCTGGTTGCCCACCAGCAGGTCGGTCAGCCCGTCGCCGTCGATGTCGGCGAAGGCCGGCACGCTGCCCTCGCTCGCATCGAGCATGTCGTTTTGCAGAAAGCCGTCGTTGGCTAGGCTGAAGCTGGGCACGGCCGCGGCGCTGGTCGCCGCGTTTTGGTAGAGCCGGATGCTGTGGCGCATGCTCACGCGGTCGAGCGAGTTGTCGGTCATGTTGGGCGCTACCACCAGGTCGGGCACGCCGTCGAAGTTGGCATCGAACGAATACGGCGCCGGAAACACCGGCAGGTTCACCGGCGCGGCGGCCGACGGAAAGGCGCTGCTCACCCCGCTCGCCGCCACCAGCCCCGCCACCGTCGAGGCACCCGAATTGAGCAGCTGCGTGAGCTGCGGGCAGTTGTCGCGGCCATCCAGCACGTCGAGCTTGCCGTCGCCGTTCAGGTCGATAAACAACACGCTGTGGCCGGGGCTGTGCTGTACCTTGTAGACCGCGCAGGCCGTGCTGCCCGCCGGCTGGTACGAGGCGCACGTGCCGGCGCAGGCCTGGAGCTGGCCCCAGTAATTGGTGCTCTGCGTAAACGAGCTGATGCCGCCGCACGCGCCGGTGCTGGCGTTGAGGTACAGCTCCAGCACCGTCGAGCCCACAAAGTCGTAGGTCAGAATGTCGAGCCGGCCATCGCCGTTCACATCCTGAATACTGGGCGTGTTGTACGAGCCAATGTTGAGGTTGCTGATGTAGCCATTAGCCACCGGAAACGACAACTGGTTGTTGGCCAGCGTAAATGTGGGCCGGCCGCTGGCATTGGCCACGTTGTGAAATACCCGAATGTCGCCGCCGCTAGCGTAGGTGAAGAGGTCGGCGCGGCCGTCGCAGTCATAATCGCGCAGCAGGGCCCAGCCCGAGAGGTCACTCGGGAAAAGCGACTCGTAGTCGGGCGCGTACTGCCAGCGCCGGCCGCTAGCCCCGGCCACGCTCAGAAAGGTGTAGCAGCGCGCCGTTTCGCGGTCGAAGGCAAAGAGGTCGGGCTGGCCGTCGCCGTTGAGGTCGATGGTGCTGAACTGCGGCGTGTTGAGGCCGCCCGTCCAGGCCTGGGCCAACGTATCGGTGCCCTGCACAATCTTGGCCACGCTCCCGAAGGTGAAGCCAAACTGCGAGCTCGGCGCCTGCGCCCGCGCCGCGCCCGTAGCCACCCCTACCAGCAGCCCTGCCAAAAGAAAAGAACGCCGCATAAGCTAAATCCCAAAAGCCGGTACCGGCTAACAACGCCAGCCCGGCCGTAAGTTGCACCCATAATTATTAATGAGCAGTGAGCAACGAGTAGTGAATAAGTGGCCAACAATAGCGCCCGCTGCGGGGCAAATTGTTAGCGGCTCGCTCAGTGCCCCGCTAGCATCGGCCAATGGCGCACTACGCCTGGCTCATTACGTCTTGAAATGATGACTCTTTACGACCACTACCTCGCCGCCCAGGGCCAGGTTAGCACCGATTCGCGCCAGCCCCAGCCCGGCACGCTGTTCTTTGCCCTCAACGGCCCGAGCTTTCGCGGGGCCGACTTTGCCGGCGGGGCGCTGGCCCAGGGCGCTAGCCACGCCGTGGTCGATGACGAGGCCCTGGCCGCCCACGACCCCGCGCACTACACCTACGCCCCCGACCCGCTGGCCGCCCTGCAGGCGCTGGCCCGTGAGCACCGCCGCCGCTTTCGCGGCCCCGTGCTGGCCGTGACGGGCTCCAACGGCAAAACCACCACCAAGGAATTGCTGACCGTGGTGCTGGCGCAGCAGTATAACGTGCTGGCTACCATTGGCAATCTCAATAACCACATCGGCGTGCCGCTCACGCTGCTGCGCCTGCGCCCCGAAACCCATGAAATCGCCATCGTCGAGATGGGCGCCAACCACCAGGGCGAAATTGCCAGCTACTGCCAGTGGGCCGAGCCCACCCACGGCCTCATCACCAACATCGGCAAGGCCCACCTCGAAGGCTTTGGCGGCGAAGCCGGCATTGCCAAAGGCAAGGGCGAGCTGTTTGACTACCTGGCCAGCCACGGCGGCACGGCTTTCGTCAACACCCTCGATGCCAAGCTGCCCGCCCTGGCTAGCCCCGTGCCACAACGCACCAGCTACCCCGGTCCGGCCGATACCTACCCAGCTAGCCTGCTGGCCGCCGACCCCGCCCTGCGCCTGCGCCTCTGGGACGGCACCGAAGTGGCGGCCCAGCTAACTGGCGAGTATAATTTTCCGAATATGGCCGCCGCCGCCGCCGTGGGGGCTTATTTCGACGTGCCGGCCGCGCAGGTCGCCGCCGCGCTGGCTAGCTACAACCCGCAAAACAACCGCTCGCAGCTCGTGCGCACGGCCGGCGGCAACGACCTCATCCTCGACGCCTACAATGCCAACCCCAGCAGCATGGCCGCCGCGCTGCGCAGCTTTGCGCAGCGGCCGGTAGCCGCCGGGCAGGGCCGGCTAGCCATCCTGGGCGACATGTTTGAGCTGGGCGATAGTGCCGAAGCCGAGCATACCGCGTTGGGCCAGCTGCTGGCCGAGTTGAAGCTGGATAACGTGCTGCTCATCGGCCCGCTGATGCAGCTTGCCGCCCAGGCCCAGCCCGCCGCCCAGCATTTTGCCGATAAAACGGCCGCCGCCGTGTGGCTCGCCGGGCACCCGGTAGCCGGCCAGCTCGTGCTGCTCAAAGGCTCGCGCGGCATGGGGCTGGAAACACTGCTGCCGCAGCTGTAACGCCTGCCTAAAACGGACTCGCCAGCTCGGCTAGGGTGGGCAGGATGGCATCCTTGGGCGACACCAGCGCCTCGCCCGCAAAGCCCCAGTCGATACCCAGCGCGGGGTCGTCCCAGCGCAGGCCGCCCTCGGCAGCCGGTGCGTAATACGCTGAGCACTTGTAAAGAAACAAGGTATTATCTTCCAGCGCTACGAAGCCGTGGGCAAAGCCTTCGGGCACGTAAAACACGTTGCCTAGCTCGGCCGTGAGCAGCACCTTGGCGTGCTGGCCGAAAGTGGGCGAGCGGCGGCGCAGGTCTACTACCACGTCGAGGGCGCGGCCCTGGGCCACGCGCACGAGCTTGGCCTGGGCGTGGGGCGGGCGCTGAAAATGCAGCCCGCGCAGGGTGCCGGCCTTCGAGCTGCTTTGGTTGTCCTGCACCCAGTGGTGGCGGGGCAGGCCCAACCATTCCATCGTGCGGGCGCTGAACGACTCGAAGAATGCGCCGCGCGGGTCGCCAAAAATGCGGGGCCGGAACTCCAGCAAGCCCGGCAGTGCGTGGGTGATAACTTCCATAAGTAGCGGCGAAATTAAGCCCGAAGGGCGCTAGGGTGGCGGGCCCGGCCGGCCTCGGCCACGGCGTCGAGGTATTGGCGCAGCACCAGCTGCTCGTCAAATTTTTCTTCGGCCAGCTGGCGGCTGGCGGCGCCCAGGGCAGCTAGGCGGGCGGGCGGCAGCTGGGCCACGGTCAGAAGCTTATCGGCCAGGTCGGCGGCATTGCGTACCTGGCAGAGGTAGCCGTTGCGGCCATTTTGCACGGTTTCGCGGCAGCCGGGCACGTCGGTGGTTACCAGGGGCTTGCCGCAGGCGGCCGCTTCGAGCAGGGTTTTGGGGGTGCCTTCGCGGTAGCTGGGCAGCACCACGCAGTCGGCGCGGTGCAGGTGGGCGGCCACGTTGTCGCTGGTGCCCAGGTAGTCGATGTTGCCTTCAGCCAGCCACTGCTCGAAGGTGGCGCGCGTCACGCCCACGCCGCCGGCCTCATCTAGGGCGCCCAGCAGCTGCAGGCGCACATGGGCGGGGCCGAGCGCCGCCCGAACCTGCTTGGCGGCTTCAAAATATTCGGCGATGCCTTTTTCGTAGAGCACCCGCGCCACCATCAGGAAGGTAAACGGCTCGCCGGGCGCCTTTGCGGCGGTCGGCTCGGGCCGGAAGCGGTTTAAATCGACGCCCGAGCCGGGCACCAGGCCCGTGAGCGCCGGCCGTATCAGCCCGCCCCGGATAAAGAGCTCGCGGTCGTCATTATTCTGAAAAAATACTTTTTCCGGAAACCGGAAGGCTAGCCGGTAGAGGCCCTTCACCACCTTGCTCACCAGGTTTTCGACAATGAAAGCCGTGCCCAGGCCACTCACGTTGTTGATGCTGGGCACGCCCGCGATGCGCGCGGCCAGCGTGCCATAGATGTTGGGCTTGATGGTGAAATGCAGCACCACATCGGGCCGCTCGCGCCGGTACACGGCCACGAAGCGCCGCGTCAGCTGGGCATCCTTGATGGGGTTGGTACCCTTATTTTCCATCAGGATGGGCACGTAGCGGCAGCCCAATTCGGTTTCCAGCCGGCCAGAATAGGCATCGGGCGGTGCAATGGCCAGCACCTCGTGGCCGGCCGCTTGCAGGGCCTGCACCAGGCCGCGCCGAAAATTCCAGATGTTCCAGGAGGTATTGATGACGAGGGCAACGCGCACGGGCTAGCGGGGGACAGAAAGCAGAAAAAGCACTAAAACGGCGCAAAGGTCGGGCTAGATGCCGGCCCGCCCGCTATAAAGCGGCCGGGCCGGTTACTTTCGGGACAGTTTTTGCGTTATGCTTCCGTAATGAATGTTTTTAAAATTGCCGGCCTTCTGCTGGCGGGGCTAGCCGGGGCGGGCGCGGCGCAGGCCGCGCCGCCCGCGCCCGGCCAGCTCCTGTTTCAAAAGAATTGCCAGCGCTGCCACGGCCAAGACGGCCGCCTGGGCCGCAACGGTGCCCACGACCTGACCAAGAGTAACCTCAACGCCTTCGGACGCACCTACTTGGTCACCAACGGGATGCGTAAGATGCCGGCCTTTGGCAAAACCCTGACGCCGGCCCAGATTGAGGAGGTCGTTGCCTATTCTCTCACGCTTAAATAGCGCCGGGCTGGCCGCTGGCCGCCGTCGCTTTCCGCTTTTTATGTCCAAATCTAAAGACAACAACGGCCAGGGTAGCACCCGCCACGTGGGCGCTACCGACCACACGCCCGCCCGGCGCGATACCAAGCTCGACCGCCTGCTCAAAACCAAGACCTACGAAACGGCTAAGGAAGTTGAAACCGCCGTGCTGGTGAGCGTGCCCCCGCGCCGCCAAACCGACGCGCAGACGACCGAGTACCTCGACGAGCTGGCTTTTTTGATTGAAACGGCCGGGGCGCAGGCCACCAAGCGCTTTGTGCAGAAGCTCGACAAGCCCGACATCCGCAGCTACGTGGGCGAGGGCAAGCTAGCCGAAATCAAGGCCTGGGTGACGCACGAGAAAACCAGCATGGTGGTTTTCGACGATGACCTCTCGCCCTCGCAGCTGCGCAACCTGGAGGCCGAGCTGAAGGTGAAAATCGTGGACAGGTCGCTGCTCATTCTCGATATTTTTGCGCTGCGGGCTAAGTCGGCCACCTCGCGCACGCAGGTCGAGCTGGCACAGTACCAGTACCTATTGCCCCGCCTCACCGGCCTCTGGACTCACCTGGACAAGCAGCGCGGCGGCGTGGGCATGAAAGGCCCCGGCGAAACGGAAATCGAGACCGACCGGCGCATTGTGCGCGACCGCATTGCTTTTTTGAAAGAGAAGCTCGAAGACCTCGACAAGCAGGCCGTTACGCAGCGCAAGACGCGCACCAATACCATCAGGGTGGCGCTGGTGGGCTACACCAACGTGGGCAAGAGCACGCTAATGAACCTGCTGGGTAAGTCGGAGGTATTTGCCGAAAACAAGCTTTTCGCCACCGTCGATGCCACCACCCGCAAAGTGGTGCTCGACAACCACGTGCCCTTCCTACTGTCTGATACCGTAGGGTTTATCCGCAAGCTGCCCACCAAGCTCATTGAGAGCTTTAAGAGCACGCTCGATGAAATCCGGGAGGCCGATTTGCTGATTCACGTCGTGGATATTTCGCACCCGGCCTTCGAGGAGCACATTGAGGTGGTGAACGAAACGCTGCGCGAAATTGGCGCGGCCGACAAGCCCGCCCTGCTCGTATTCAACAAGATAGACCAGTACAAGGCTGAGGAAAACCCGGCGCTGCAGTTCGATGCCGAACCCGGCGACGACGAGTGGCCCACCGACCAGCACGAGGCCGCGCCGCGCCCGCCCCTCGAGCAATTGCAGGAAACATACATGGCCCGCATGCACGACCCGGTGGTATTCATCTCGGCCCAAAACAAG
This sequence comes from Hymenobacter sp. BRD128, assembly GCF_013256625.1. Lineage (NCBI taxonomy): Bacteria > Pseudomonadati > Bacteroidota > Cytophagia > Cytophagales > Hymenobacteraceae > Hymenobacter > Hymenobacter sp. BRD128. The sequence continues at coordinate 3,564,366 of NZ_CP053908.1, read as the reverse complement.
GAAAATATCGAGGCCCTGCGCGAGCTGCTGGCCCGCCGCGTGGGCGAGCTGGCCGCCAAGCGCTTTCCGCACTTCGCGGCCGGCTACGGCGAATAGCCTGGCTAGGCTGCTGCCACTAAAAAAGGCCGGTCACCACTGACCGGCCTTTTTTAATGCTGCCTGCTGCCTGCGGGCTGGTGGCTAGCCCTACTGCGCGGCGGTGGGCAGCACGGCGGCCAGCTTTTTGCCCAGCTCCTCGCCGCGCACGTTTTTGGCCACCATGCGGCCGTCGGGGCCGATGAGGAAATTCTGGGGAATGGCCTGGATGCCGTAGAGCTGGGCCACGTCGTTTTTCCAGAATTTAAGGTCCGATACCTGGGTCCAGGCTGGCCCATCGGTTTCGATGGCCTTGAGCCAGGCGTCGCGGCCACTTTCGCGGTCGAGCGACAGGCCAAGTACGGTGAAGTTGCGCGTTTTATACTGGTTGTAATTGGCCACCACGTTGGGGTTTTCGCCCCGGCAGGGCCCGCACCAGCTCGCCCAGAAATCGACCAGCACGTACTTGCCCCGGAAGTCGCGCAGCAATACGGGCTTGCCGTTGGCATCGTTTTGGGTAAAATCGGGGGCTAACGCCTCAGCTGTCCCCGCACGGTGTAGGCGTCGCTTTGGGCTAGCGAGAGGGTGGGGGCCAGCACGGCCAGGGCCACCGGCAGGCCGCCGCGCGTGCGTAATGTTTTCATAAGACCGGGTGAAAGATGCTTGTCAACAAGCGGTTAGCTTCGTTTTGATGCCGGCAATATACGTCGCTGCCCGGCCCGGCCCTAGTTTAGCGCTGATTAAGCCCTTGCGACCATGAAAACCCTGTATCTGATGCGCCACGCCAAGTCGAGCTGGAGCTTTGATGAGCTTAGTGACCAGGAGCGCCCCCTCAACGACCGGGGCCGCGCCGACGCCCCCGCCATGGGCCAGGCCCTGGCCAAGCGCCAGATTGCCCTCGACCTGCTCGTGAGCTCGCCCGCCGTGCGGGCCATGACCACGGCTGTGCTCGTGGCCCGCGAACTGGGCTACCCGCACGATAAGATTCAGGTTGAGCCCTGCCTCTACCAGGCCGACCTCGACTCGCAGCTGGCCGTTATTCGCGACCTGCCCGACGCGGCCGAATCGGCCATGCTCACCGGCCACAACCCCACCATAACCGACACGGCCAACTACCTGCTGCCCCATAACAGCTTCACCCACGAGCTGCCCACGGCGGCCGTAGTGTGCGTGCGCTTTCAGGTCGAGCACTGGGCCGAGGCCGGCCCGGCCAATGCCGAGTTTTACTTCTACGACTACCCAAAGAGCAGTTAATCACAAGGCAGTTAGTCAGAAAGGAGCGTCATGCTGAGCTTGCCGAATCATCTCTGCCACTTCCTGGGGTTAGTGACCCTAGCGGCGTGATAGAGATGCTTCGGCAAGCTCAGCATGACGTTCTTCCGTATGCGCTATCCTCCACCCACCACCTTCCTGAATGAAAACCCTGCCCGCGACCTGAGCTGGCTGCGCTTTAATGCCCGCGTGCTCCAAGAGGCGCAGTGCCCCACCGTGCCGCTGCTCGAGCGCCTCAAGTTTCTGGCCATCTTCTCGGCCAACCTCGACGAGTTTTTCAAGGTGCGGGTGGCCACGCTGCGGCGGCTGGTCAAGCTCAAGAAGAAAACCCGCGCCCAGCTGCCCGGCGGCAGCCCCAAGCGCCTGCTGGCCGAGGTGCTGGCCGAAGTGCACCGCCAGCAGGAGGAGTTTGGCCGCACCTTTCGCGAGGTGTTGCTGCCCGCGCTGCAAGGCGCGGGCATTCGGCTGCTTACCGCCGAGGAACTGACCGAGGCGCAGTGCGACTGGGTGAAAACTTACTTCCAGGAGAACGTGCGCGACCTGCTCTCGCCCATCGTGCTCGACGATACGCTGCACCAGCTTTTTCTGAAAGACCAGGCCGTATACCTGACCTTCGACCTAACGCAGCCGCTGCCTAGCCCGGCGGCGGGCAAGGGCAAAGCCAAAAAGGCCACTGCCGAGCGCGTCGTAATCATGGAGCTGCCCACCAAGCGGCACGGCGGGCGCTTCGTGGCCCTGCCCGGCGGCGCGGGCACCGCCGACGACCCGCACCTGGTGCTGTTTCTGGACGACGTGGTGCGGGCCGGCGCGGCTAGCCTCTTTCCGGCCTACGGGCGGGTGCAGGTGAATGCCATCAAGCTCAGTCGCGATGCCGAGCTGGATATTGAGGAAGAAATTTCGGGCGACCTCATGGCCAAAATCAAGAGCAGCCTGGCCAAGCGCGCCACCGGCTACCCGGCTAGGCTGCTCTTCGACCCCGCCACGCCCAAGAGCGTGCTTAAGGCCATCAAGCAGAAAACCGGCATTGAAGACGAGGAGCTGGTGGAAGGCAGCCGCTACCACAATTTCCGCGATTTTTTCGGCTTTCCTGATTTTGGGCGGCGCGATTTGCTGAACCCGGCCTGGACCGAGCTGCCGCACCCCAGCCTGCCGCGCACCGGCCCGCTGCTGCCCAGCATTGCCCGGCGCGACCACCTGGTGCATCCGCCTTTTCAGAGCTTCGACGTGGTGCCGCGCCTGCTGCGTGAGGCGGCCCACGACCCGCGCGTGAGCGCCATCAGCCTCACGCTCTACCGCGTGGCACCCAAAAGCGCCGTGGTGAAGGCGCTGCTCAGAGCCGTGAAAAACGGCAAGCAGGTGACGGCGGTAGTAGAGCTAAAGGCCCGCTTTGATGAGGAAAGCAACCTGCACTGGGCCGAAAAATTGCAGCGGGCCGGCGCGCACGTCATCTTCACGCCGCCCGAGCTCAAGTGCCACGCCAAGCTGCTGCTCATTACGCGCCGCGCCGAGGCCGACGACCAGCCGCAGCGCTACGCCTACCTCAGCTCGGGCAACTTCAACGAGGCTACCGCCCACCTCTACGCCGACCACGGCCTGTTCACGGCCAGCCCCGATATCACGGCCGAGGTCGACCAGGTGTTTCGCTACTTTATCACCGGTGAGGAGCCGGGCCACCTTCAGCACCTGCTGGTGGCGCCCTTCACGCTGCGCAAGCAGCTGCTCAAGCTCATCGCCGCCGAGGCCAGCCGCGCCAAGCACGGTGAGGATGCTTACATCATCTTGAAAGTGAACTCGCTGGAAGACCCCGGCATGATTGCCGCGCTCTACGCGGCCAGCCAGGCCGGCGTGCGCATCGAACTGCTTATCCGGGGCATTGGCTGCCTGGTGCCGGGCGAGCCCGGCCTGAGCGAAACCATCAGCCAGCGCGGCCTGCTCGACCGGTACCTGGAGCACGCCCGCATCTACGTCTTCGGCAACGGCGGCCAGGAAAAAGTCTACGTATCGTCGGCCGACTGGATGAGTCGCAACCTCGACCGCCGCGTGGAAGTGGCTTTCCCGCTGCTCGACGACACGCTACGCGCCGAAATCCGCCACCTGCTCGACCTCGAGCGCCAGGACAACGTGAAAGCCCGCGACTTCGACAATCACTACATTTTGCCCGCCGAGGGCCAGCCGGTGGTGCGGGCGCAGGAAGCCGAGCGCACCTACTTACAAAAGCTGGCCCGGCGGCGCCGCAAGGTGCAGTAGGCAGGGGAAGGAATGAGCGGGGAAAGGGGCTAGCGGCGCGGCTGGCCGTATCTTTTCCCGCTCATTCCCGCCCTTATGACGCCCGAAACGCATTACCGCGCCTGCAACCTCTGCGAGGCAATCTGCGGCCTCGAAATCACGCACCAGGATGGCCGGATTTTGCGCATCGCGGGCGATAAGGCCGACCCGCTCAGCCGGGGCCACATCTGCCCCAAAGCCCTGGGTTTGCAGGATATATACGAAGACCCCGACCGCCTGCGCCGGCCGCTGCGCCGCACCGCCACCGGCTGGGAAGAAGTGAGCTGGGACACGGCGCTCGACGAGGTGGCCACCCGCCTGCGGGCGGTGCGCGCCGCTCACGGCCCGCACGCCACGGCCTGGTACGCCGGCAACCCCACGGTGCACAACTCGGGCACCCAGCTGTCGATGCCGGGCTTTTTGAAGGCGCTCGGCTCGCGCAGCCTGTTCTCGGCCTCGTCCGTGGACCAATTGCCGCACCACTTCGCGGCCTGGCAGCTGTTCGGGCATCCGCTGCTGCTGCCCGTGCCCGACCTCGACCGCACCGACTACTGGCTGATTTTGGGGGCTAACCCCCTGGTTAGCAACGGTAGCCTGATGACGGCGCCCGACGTGGCTAGCCGCCTGCGCGCCATTCAGGCCCGCGGCGGCCGGGTGGTTGTCATCGACCCGTGCCGCACCGAAACCGCCGCCCGCGCCGACGAGCACCACTTCATCCGGCCCGGCACCGACGTGTTTCTGCTGCTGGCGATGGTGCACACGCTCTTCGCCGAAAACCTGGTGCGGCCCGGCCGGCTGGCCGACTGCCTCGATGGCCTGGCCGAGCTGGCCGCCGCCGCCGTGGCCGACTTTGCGCCCGAGCAGGTGGCTAGCCGCACCGGCATGGCGGCCGACACCACGCGCCGGCTGGCGCGCGAGCTGGCCGCCGCCGGGCGCGGCGTGTGCTACGGCCGGGTGGGCGTATCGGTGCAGGAGTTTGGCGGGCTGTGCTTGTGGCTGGTGAGCGTGCTCAACGCTCTCACCGGGCACCTCGACGAGCCGGGCGGGGCCATGTTTGCCACGCCCGCCCTCGACCTGCTGGGTAAGCCTCAGGCGTATGAGCGCTACGACCGCTACCGCAGCCGGGTGCGCGGCGTGCCCGAGTTTATGGGCGAGCTGCCGGTGGCCTGCCTGGCCGAGGAAATCCGCACGCCCGGCCCCGGCCAGTTGCGGGCGCTGGTCACGAGCTGCGGCAACCCGGTGCTGAGCACGCCCAACGGCGGCCAGCTCGACACGGCGCTGGCTAGCCTCGATTTTATGGTGAGCATCGACATCTACCTCAACGAAACCACGCGCCACGCCCACTACATTCTGCCGCCCGCCACGGGCCTCGAAACGGCACACTACGACGTGTCGTTTCACGCCCTGGCCATTCGCAACACGGCGCGCTACTCCGAGCCGTTGGTTGAGAAAACGGCGGAGCAGCGCTACGACTGGGAGATTTTTGAAGGCCTGCGCCAGCGCCTCGAAACCGGCGATGCCTACGACCCGGCCACCGCCGCGCCCCCGGAAAATCCCGAAGCTAAAATCGACCTGGGATTGCGCTACGGCGCCTACGGCCCGGCCGGCCTCTCACTGGCCGCCCTGCGCGCGCAGCCCCATGGCGTAGACCTCGGCCCCTTGCAGCCGCGCCTGCCGCACACGCTGCGCACGGCCGGCCAGCGCATTAACCTGGCCCCGCCGCTGCTGCTCGGCGACCTGGCCCGCGCCCGGCAGGCCCTGGCCGCGCCGCTAGCCCTGGCACCCGAGCAACTGCTGCTAATTAGTCGCCGCGAATTGCGCAGCAACAACTCCTGGATGCACAACCTGCCCCGCCTCATCAAGGGCCGCAACCGCTGCACCCTGCACCTACACCCCACCGATGCCGCCGCCCGCCACCTCACCGCCGGCCAACTGGTGCGGGTGCGCTCGCGGGTGGGCAGCATCGAAGTGCCCATTGAGCTGACCGAGGCCGTGATGCCCGGCGTGGTCAGCCTGCCCCATGGCTACGGCCACCAGCGCGCCGGCCTGCGCCTGGCCGTGGCTAGCCAGCACCCCGGCGCCAGCCTCAACGACCTCACCGACGACCAGCGCCTCGATGCGCTCACCGGCAACGCCGCGCTCAGCGGCGAGCCGGTGTGGGTGGAGGGATAGTGAGCTTGAAAGCTGATAGTTAACGCTGATTCACAGGTTAACTTATTGACTATAAAGTAAAAGTCCCTTAGTGCATTGATGCACTAAGGGACTTTTACTTTTTTATTTCGACCTGCGCCAATACTTAAAACAAAAAGTCAAACCCCACATACACCAGCTTTTCCTCGCCTACCGAATAGGTGACGTTGATAACCGTGGTGTCGAGGATATTGACGAAGGCGCCGCCGCCGAAGCCGGTGTGGAAGGCCTGCAGGCCGCTGCGCGTATCCTGCGCCGAGTATACGCGGCCGGCGTCGGCTAGCCCCATGATGCCGAACGTGCCGGGGAACAGGTAGGCGTTGAACTTAAACAGGTGCAGGCGCGCCTCAAAGTTGCCGTAGAGCGCGTCGCGGCCCGCGAAGCGGGTGCGGCGGTAGCCGCGCAGGTTGGTGGTGCCGCCCAGCGTGTTGGCCTGGTAAAAGCGGTAGTCGCCGATGTTGTGCTGCCAGCCCACGCGCCCGGCGTAGGTGATGCGGAACGGGAAATTGGGCGTGAGGTAGGCCTTCAGCTCGGAGGCGATGCGGCCGTAGGTAAGCTGCTCGCCGTTGAGCTGGAAGTTATACTGCGCCTCGTTGTGCCACTGAATGCCAATGCGTGGGTCTTTGGGCGACGACTGCGCGCCGAGATTGAGGTAGACCAGCCCGCCGAGGTAGGTGTTGGCTTGAAAGTCGGAGTTGCGAATGCCGAAATGGCGGTTCTCCAAATCAGCGCCGATACTGTCCCTGATAACGGTGCCAATCTGGTCGTCCATCACCCGGAAGCGCTCAAACTGCGGCCCGATGCCCCAGGTGCCGAAGGTGAAGAGCTTGCGCTCGAAAGTGGGCGCTATATACAAGCGGTCGAAGCGGATGCGGTAGGCACTGTTGACCGAGCGGTTGGTGGGGTTGCCTTCGTGCTCTTTGGCGTAGTTCTGGGTGTTGTTGCCGATGCCGAAGAAGTTGTAGAGTAGCTGCGGGCCGTAGTACTGCGCCGCCACGTGCAGGTCGGTTTTGCCCCCGAATACGCTCGTAAACTGCCCGATATAGCGTAGGTTAAACGCGCCGCTGCGGGCCGGCGCCACGTTGGCCGTCAGGCTCTGCTCCGAGCCGTAGGGCTCGCGCCGGAAGGCGTAGCGCCGGTGCGTAACGCCGCCGCCCAGCAGAAAGCCATCGTCGATATTATAGCCAAAAAACAGCGCCGGGCCGGTGTAGTTGAGGCGGTAGTCCTTGAGGTCGAAGCGGTGCGGGTGGTCGTAGCGGCTCACGTCCACGCCCGGCTCCAGGCGCAGGCGGGCCTCGCCGAGCTTGTTGATGATGACGTTGCCGGTGTCGGCGTCGTAAATCTGGGTGCGGTGGCGCATACCCGCCACGCGCGAGTCGTCCACGATAGAATCGCGCCCGGTGCCGGCAATGATGCGGATTTTGTGGCCCTGGCGCTCGTCGCCGCTCAGGTCATAAATATCGCGCCCACTGATGCCGTAGAGGCGAATCTCATCGGTTACGCGGTCGAAGGTGCGGTCGTAAAGCACCTTGGTGAGCTGGCCTTTTTTGCTGATTTTCTGCATCACCACCCGTGTTTTGTGGTCGGGCAGGCGCGTCACCGTAAATTTCTCGCGCTTCTGCGAGCCGCGCACTTCCACGATGTCGCTCATCAGGTCGGAGTACTTGCGGGCCACGTCGGGCAGCAGGTCGCGGCGGCTCTTGAGCTTGGCCACAATCTCGGCGCCGTGCTCGGCATAAATCTGGCTAGGCCACTTATCGCGGAAAGCTTTTTCAATCACCTCATCGGTTAGCTGGGCCTTCATAATCTCGGCCTGTTTCACCCATTCCTCACGGCTCACCCCGCTCAGGTACAGGCGGTCGTTGCTCAGGCCGGTCTGGTTGAGGCCCTTGTAGTCGCCGTAGTCATAGCCGAAATTCTGGAAGTTGCGCACCGCAAACTTCTTGGAAATGAGCGTGGGCAGCACGCCATCGCCCTTAAAAAAGGCAATGTCGCGGTCTTCGGGCACGGCGGTGTAAATCTTGTCGCCGTCCTTGGTTTTGCGCTGCGCCCAGCGCCACTGGTCCTCGTGGCGGTCCCAGTCGCCAATCCACATATCGAACAGGCGCGAGCGGGCAAAGGCCGGCTCGTCCACCTGGTTGTCGTTGTCTTCCAGCAGGTTTTCAAGCATCTTGTCGGTGCTCACGAGCTTCTTGGCGTAGCCGAGCGAGGCGTCGGTATCCTGGCTGCCCTTGGCGTCTTCTTCGAGCGAGGCGGGCGTATTGGCAAATTTCTGCTGGTACTGCCCCAGCGCCGGGTCGTTGGGGATGTAGACATAGCGCGGGTTGGTGTGCAGGATGCCGGCCGCCGTGGCCAGCGGCGGCAGCACAAAGGCCGCATACGGGTGCTGAGCCGAAATCTGGTCCTGGAGCACGGCCTTGGCTAGCCCGGTCCGAAAATTCTCGGGCAGCACGGCGGCGGGGTCTTTATCGATGCCGCGCACCTTGAAATAATAGCCGTCTTCGTTGCGCACTTTCAGCGAGGCCGTTTGCTTGCCGCCGCCCGTTTTATAAGGTATCAGCCCGCCCTCGGCCGTTTTAATATCGAGTACCGGGAACTTCACCGGCGTGGCCCACTCGCGGCGGTAGTGCTCGCCGAGCAGCCAGTTGTGAAACCTGCCGTGCTGGTTGTAGGCCGGGTTCACGGCCACCGTCACGGTGCTGTCTTTATAATCAGGGCGCGGGGCGGCCGAGGTCACCACTGGCGCCCCGGTGGGCTTGTTGGGCGTACCGGTCGAGGCGGCATTGTCGAGGTCGTCGCGGCTCTGGTTGCCCTTCACGGTTTGGGCGGTGCCGGCGGGGGCGCGGGTGCCCTGCGCCGGGCCGGCGTCGGGCTTGGTGGTGTTTACGGCGCTGCCGGGGCCTTTTTTGGCGCTGGCCAGGGTGCCCCGGCCCAGCTCGGCATACACCTGCTGGCGATACACGCGCCGGGCGGTCTGGCCCTTGTCGGCATCGCTCGGAATGAGGTACTCGACCCACACCTGGCCGTCGTCGTAATAATTGAGCCGGGCGAAGCCCTTTTCCTTGTCCGAAAACAGCGCGTCGCCGCCGTTGCCGGGCTTCACGTGCTGGGTTTTGCAGCCCGAGCCGCTCGTGATGAAGTGCGCCTTGCTGCCGGGGTCGTCGTAGTATTGGAGGTTGTGCTCGTGCCCGTTGGCGTAAATCACGTTCGGGTACTTGGCAAACAGCTCGCGCAGGTTCTTCTTATAATCCTGGTAGGCCGGGTAGGCCAAATCCTGGGCAATGCCGCCGTACTTGCGGGCTAGCGGATACACCGAGCCAATGACGGGCAGCGGCAAAAAGGCGTATTTCTGCACAATGCTGAGCGGAAATACGTGGTCGGCAAACGTGAAGTAGCCGCCGTGAATACCATCCGAAAACAGCGGGTGGTGCGTCACAATCAGAATGTGCTTGCTTTGGTTGCGCTTGATAACCTCTTCTAATTGAGCATAAACTTCCTCCTCGGTATCGGCGCCGCAGGCCTCGCCAAAGGGCCGGTTGGCCTGGTCGGTAATAAACCACTGCGAGTTGATGGCAATCATCACCAGGTCGTCGCGCAGCCGGATTTCGTAGGGCCCCGGGCAGCCATCGCGCGGTACCAGAAAGTCGCCGGTATACGAGAACTCGGTCGAGTCCTGGGCCAGGTAGTGCTCGGCGTAGGCCTGCTCGCGGTTTACCTGGGCTAGCCCGCCCTTGTAGCCCTGAATCCAGTCGTGGTTGCCGGGCACCATGTATTTCTCACCCTGGTAGCCCTTCAGAATATTGAGCTGGGTATTGAGGCGGCCCTCGGCAATCTTGCGGTCGTAGGCGCCTTCGGGCGGCATACCCTGGTTGTAGATATTATCGCCTAGAAATACCACCGCGCTCTTGCTGCCGGCCTGCAGCATCTGCTGGCGCATGAAGTTGAGCGAGGGCTCGCCGCCCTTGTCGGCCGGGATGGGATTGCCCACGTCGCCAATCAGAAACACCGAGTAGCGCAGGCGGCTAGAATCGGGCGGCAGGTTTTTTTCCCAGCCCAGGGCCTTGCCCCGGTAGTTGGGCTTGGGATTGACGGGGTTGAAGTCGGACTCACCGGCTTCGCCCAGCTCCTCAAGCTGCGCGGCGGCCGTGCGGGGCAGGGCGGCGAGCAGACTTAAGCAGAATAAAAGGCGGAAAAAGAGCGTCATAGAAACAAAATTACGACCCACCGGCGGGGTCATAAGGAAAGTGCAAAAACTCAAGGCTTTCTGCTGGCAGCAGGCCGCTCCATACCGCCAGCCAGTGGCCTGGCTTCCTGTGCGGCCCACTGGTGAAGCTAAAATGAATCCGGCTTTGCGCGCTGGCTAGGCGCAGCTACGCAAAGCCGGCCCCTGCGGTTGAGCTTAGCGGCTAACCCGCGCTGGCTAGCCCGCGTTGAAAGCCCGCCACCGGGCCGAACCCAACGCCGGCCGGCAGTTGTTTCTTGCGTTGAATTATGGCTACTACTACCCTCCCCGCCGCCGCCGACGCCCCGGCTACCCCTGCCGACACCCCCGAAGCGGCACCCGCCAACCAAGGGGCCGCGTCGGCCAAGGCCCCCAAGCCGCCCAAGCCCGAGCCGTCGGCGCTGGTGCAGCAGGCGCAGGCTTATCTTGAGCCGATACTCGAAAAAGAGCTTGACCCGCGTCTCACCTACCACACGCTGGCCCACACGGCCTACGTGGTGAAGCAGGCGCGCAACCTGGCCGACGATGCCCACCTCAGCCCCGAGCAAACCGAGGAGCTACTGCTGGCCGCCTGGTTTCACGATTCGGGCTACCTCGATACTTACGACGGCCACGAGTACAAAAGCATGGTCCGCGCCGAAGCCTGGCTCAAGGAAAAAGGCTACGACCCGGCTCGTATCGAGGTCATTAAGAATCTCATCCGGGCCACGCACCGCAACGAAGAGGCCCGGACCGAGCTTGAAAAGATGCTCGTCGATGCCGACATGAGCAACCTCGCGGCCGATGATTTCCGGGCCCGCGCCGAGCTTATCCGCAACGAGTGGGAGCTGGCCCTCGACAAGTCGTACACCACCCCCGACTGGGCCGAGCTGCAGCTCAACTTCATGCTGGCCCACAAGTACCGGTCGGAAGTAGGCAAGGCGCGCTACAAAAAGTGCCTCAAAGCCAATATTGAAGAGCAGCGCGACCAGCTGAAAAAAGCCGCCAAAAAAGCCAAGAAGAAAGCAAAGGAAGCTACCGACACCTTCGCCGAGCCCAAGCGGGGCATCGAAACGATGTTTCGCACCATGTATTCTAATCACATGAAGCTCTCGGATATGGCCGATAAAAAGGCCAGCATGATGATTCAGCTCAATGCGGTAATTCTCTCGGTAATAATTACTTACCTGGGGGCTAAGTCGTCGCACCTGGTTACTGGCGATACCAATTTTACCCGCAACCCTATCTTGGCGGTGCCGATGGGCGTGCTGCTCATTACGGCGCTAGGGTCCGTCACGTCGGCCATCCTCTCGGCCCAGCCCGACGTCACGAGCTTTAAGTGGCTGAAGCGCAACCCCGAAATTGCCACCAACCGGCGCGTCAACCTCTTGTTTTTCGGGCAGTTCACCAAGCTTAGTCTCCAGCACTTTCAGGAGGGCATGCGCGACCTGATGCGCCAGAAAGACACGCTCTATACCAACATGGTAACCGACGTGTATTACCTCGGCGAAGTGCTCGACCGCAAATACAAGCTGCTGCGCGTGAGCTACTCCATTTTCATGGTGGGTCTTATCCTCACGGCGCTCTCGTTTGGCATCGTGCTCGCGTATAAGATGTAGCTGCGCCGCCCCGGCGGCGTAACTTTGTGGCCTGGCTGCGTAGTTCAAGGGATAGAATAGGCGTTTCCTAAACGCTTGATAGCAGTTCGAATCTGCTCGTGGCTACATCTAGTATAAGTAAAACGCCCCTGTTTCAAGTTGAAGCAGGGGCGTTTTACTTATGAGCTCCGTGTCGACGGATAAGAGGAGGTTATCCAATTGTTATTCATCTTTTATTCATGTGTTCGTTTGATGAAAAGGCGTAGTTTTGCCAGCTCCTAACTCACTCTTTTCCACTCAAAACCAACCACATGAAGCAAGTAATTCGCTACCTGGCAGCGCCGCTGCTGGGCGCCGCCCTACTGGCCGCCTGCGCCCGGCAGGAGGCTAGCCCCGCCTTACCGGCCGCCAGTGCTCTCAGTCAGAATGCCTCGGCGCCTGGCTTCCCCGAGGGCTTCGAAACCGGCACCAAGACGGCCTACACCAGCGGCAGCGTCACGCTCGGCTCGGGCTCGTGGACACTTAACGACGCCCTCATCGGCAACACCACCGCCGATGCCAAAACCGGTAGCCAGTCGGCCAGGGTGCGCAACAGCGGTACGCTCAGCATGAACTTCGACCTGAGCGGCGGCGCGGGCGTGGTCACGGTGGCGCACGCGCGCTACGGCACCGATGCCAGCGGCACTTGGGAGCTGTGGGCCAGCGCCAACAGCGGCTCCTCCTACGCCAAAGTGGGCAGCACTATCACCACTAGCAGCACCGCCTTGAGCACGGCTAGCTTCACGGTGAACCTTGCCGGTACGGTGCGCCTGCAAGTGCGCAAAACCGATGGCACGACCAATCGCCTTAATTTCGACAATATTACCGTCGAAAGCTACGGCGGTACCGGCACGGGCGGCGGGGGCACCCCCACCATCGGCAAGAAATTTCTGTTCGACGCCAGCCACGGCGAGCTAGCCGGCAATGCCGACTGGGCGCTCGACGTAGATGCGGGCGTCGTGCCGCGCTACCCCACGCCGGCCGCCTCGGGCATTACGGCCAGCACCCCGGAAACTTACTGGACGGCCGCCCTCTCGTCGTGGGGCGTGGCGTTGGTGAAGCTCGGCAACTCGGTCGAAAACCTGCCTAGCGGCACGGCCATCACCTACGGCAATACTTCCAACCCGCAGGACCTGGCTAACTACAGCGTATTCGTGGTGGATGAACCCAATAACCTGTTCACGGCCAGCGAGAAAACGGCCATCCTTACTTTCGTGAAGAACGGCGGCGGCCTGTTCATGATTTCTGACCACACACAGTCGGACCGCGACAACGACGGCTACGACTCGCCGGCCATCTGGAACGACCTGATGACCAACAACTCGGTGCAGAATAACCCGTTTGGCTACAGCATCGCCCTCACCAATATTTCCGAAACAACCAGCAACGTGCTGGCTAGCTCCGCCAATGTCATCCTGCACGGCTCGCAGGGCAACGTGACGCAGCTCAAGTTCTCGAACGGCGCCACCATCACCAAAGCCAGCGGCTCGCAGGCCACGCCGCTCATCTGGCAGGGCAGCTCTGCGCAGGGCCTCAGCAACATCATGTGCGCCACCAGCACCTTCGGCACGGGCCGCGTTTGCTGCATCACCGACTCGTCGCCGGCCGACGATGGCACCGGCAGCCCCGGCAACACGGTATACCCCGGCTGGACGGAAATTTCGAGCCACGCCCCGCTGCATATGAACGCCTCGCTCTGGCTAGCCAAGCAGCAGTAGTGAGTAGCAGACATAAGGGGAATACTGCTGTTCAGGAAAGCTGAACAGCAGTATTCCCCTTATGTCTGCTATGCGCATTGCTCGCTACAGCCGGAATTGCGCGCCGACTTTGATGCCGAAATTGGGCGGAGTGATGCCGTTGCGCGGCGGTTCGTTGCGGTAGGTGACGCGGTGAATAAAATCGACCCGAACAAACCTGAAAATGTTCTCGATGCCGTAGCCAGCTTCAATGTAAGGCGCTTTGCCCAGCGAGGGCAGTAGAAACTGGTTGCCGCGCCCCACCGGCGAAAGCTTATTGGCGTCGGTGAGGCCGCCGTAGAGAAAATTGGCCGTGGCTACCAGGCGCCAGTTAAAGCGCCGGATGCCCGGAATAGCGTTCAGAATGATGCCCTCAAAGTGGTGGTCGAGACGCAGGGATACCGAGCGGTCGGTCACGAACTCAAAGTAATTGAGCAGGTTAAACGAGTTGATGTTGAAAAACGGCGTCTGGTTGCCCAGCGGCGCCTTCAGCAGCAAGTACGACACCTCCGATGGAATGTAGCTGCCCTCCACGCGGTAGCTGAGGCGCCCGAAGTGGCCCGCCGACAGGCTATGCGTGACCAGCAGGTTATACTTATTGTAGGTATTATTGCCCCGAAACCAGTCGATAGTGCCAAAGGTGTAGCGGAAGGTGAACACCGGCCAGTGCTTGAGGCCAATGGCGCGGCGGCGGTTTTCAGCCTGCACCAGATTCTCGTCGGGCGCGTAGCGCGACTCCAGTACTATCTCAGTTTGGTGCAGCTTGTCGGGCGTTAGCTCGGTGGGGTCGCCACCCGGTGTGCGCGGCTGGGTGCGCACCATAAACTGCGGCACGCTATTCTGGTAGCGCAAAATCACGCTCTGCGTAAAGCCGTGAAATAAATCGCGCTGCAAGCTCAACAGCGATAAATCGCGCATAATGGGCAGGCCCTCGCGGAAGCGCCCCCAGCGCGAGGCGGCTACGAAGAGATTATTCTCCGGCAAAAAGTCGTTGTCGAGCAGCGCATACTGCTCAATGTCGTGCCGATACTCCCCCCCAATTACCGTCCAGTGTCGGCGCTCGGCAATATAATTGGCCCGCAGGCCGTACTTGAGGCGCCCGTCCATTGTGCCGTAGGCCACGTAGGGTTGCAGCACCCAGTTGCGGCTAAAAGCCGGCGTAGTGCGGAAGCCAACGCGAAAGCGCGCGCCCTCAAAGTTGTTGTAGGCGAAGGTATTGATGATTGGCCCGAGCTCAATCAGTCCACGCTCCCCCACGCGCCGGTAGCCATTGATGAACAAATCAATCCAGTCGAGGGTGCTGCGCACGGCGGGCAGCTCACGGGCCGAGTCGAGCACCGCAAACGTCTGACGCTCGCTGAGGCTGAGCGTGTCGGGGCGGTTTTTATCAAAGTAACCCTCAGTAGCGCCGCTCGGTAGCACGCCGCTTATCAGGCCGCTGGTTTCGCTGTCGGTGCCCGGCTCCATTACGGTTGAGACGATGGGCTGGTCGTAGAAGCTGCCTGGGTGCTGCGTATTGCGCTGAAAGCCTGAGTTTACGGTAGTGAAGCGCACGCGCATGGCGGCCTGCTTGTCGCCGGGGCGCACGGCCACTACCAGGCGGGTGCGGGCGGCTAGCCCCGGCCCCTGGTCGGGCGGCGTCAATTCCTGCAAAATGCGCAAGTCGCTGACGAAGTTGAGGTTAGCGTGCTCACTGGCTATTACGTCAATGCGGCGCAGGGCGTACTTCTCCTTGGTAATCCAGATGGTGCCCGTAAAGGCCAGGTCGTGGTCGCGCTTGGGCGCCACCGCAATCTTATAGCACATATCCTGGCCCACCAGCAGCGAGTCTTGCAGGGTGTAGTCGTAAGTGAGGCGCCCACCCGCCGAGATGGGCGAGATAAAGTCTTTACCCAGAATATTTTGCCAATTAGGGTAAAAGTCGAAGTTCTGAAAATTTGACCCGAGCATCTGGCTCAGCACCGAGCCCTCGCGCGGGCCAGCGCCGCGCATCTGCTTGTGTAATATGTCTTCGCGGCGGTGCATGGGCGGGCCGTACTTCACGTACACCTTCGAGCCTACCTCGGAAGCAAACAGCGGCAGCGGGGCGTCGGGGTCGGAGGCGGCGGCCGCGCCGTGGCGGGCAGCCAGGGCCCGCATGTCCTTCACCACTTTGCGGTTAGCCAGCGCCTTCGGAATGTCAGCCAGGCTCACCTCGATGCGGTTATACGAGTCAAACTCGGCCGACGTGAGGGCCGTGCGCTCGTTTTCGGGCTTGTGCTTCTGCACTTCGCGCAAAATGCGAAAAGCCGGGTTTTCGGGCTGGCGCGAACTCACGACTACCTCGCCCAGGGCCACGCCGCCCCTTTTTTCAGGCGGAATAAGATGGTCTGGCTAGGTTCATTGCTGAGTTTTTTGCGCAGCGGGAGGAAGCCGAGCGCCGAAGCGGCCAGCGAGTCGGGGGCGCCGTCGAGGGCAAGCTTAAATTTGCCTTCCAAGTCGGCCGTGACACCGGTGCTGGTGCGCGGCACAAAGATGGACGCAAATGGCACCGGCTCGCCGGTAGCCGCTTCCACGACTTGCCCACTGACGCTGATTCGTTGGGCCACCGCGAGCTGGCCGGTCAGCAGCAGGCCCAGCAGCAGTAGCGAAACGGTAAATTTCATAGAATTAGAGCGATACGCAAGACCTTGGGTTGGAGGGATACGCTCGCAAGTTACGCAAGGTGCAGCAGGTGGCAACTAGTTCCGGGGGGCTGGCCCGCTAGCTTGACCGCCGCCAAACAATCGAAAAAACATGTCTGACTATGAATGTTTTACGATTAATTACTTACTAAAAAGCAGCCCGAAATCAATTCGGACTGCTTCCTAAATGTAGCACTTTTCTGTGCAAATAGTGAACTTTAGACCTCTACTTTCAGGGTGGCCGGTCGCTCAGTCACCTCAAACAGCTCGCCGTGGGGCACGATGGTAATCTGACCGTACTCCTGCAGCAACATCTTGTAGGCCTCGGCCACGGGGCGCGGCTTGCGGTCGAGGTCAAAGAGGCCGCAGGCGTTTACGGTGCCTTTTTTCTGGGCTAGCCCCGTTTCCCAGTCTACCTGGTCGATGAGTGAGTACCACGTAAAGCCCAGCACCGGCACGCCTTCCTTGCGCATCCGCAGAATATTAACCCATTGCTTCCAGAGCCAGGTGGGCGCCTCCTTCGCATCAAAAACATTGGTTTCGGTGTGCATCACCGGCTTTTTGTAGCGCTGGTAATAGTCGTGGGTAATAGTATACCACCCTAGCACATCCATGCTGGTGCAGAGCTCACCGTTGGGCAGCATTATTTTCTCGTTGCGGCCGTAGTAATCGTTGCCCATTACTTGGTAGCCCGGCGGTTCGCCGGCCATAAACCAGTCGTATTCCTGGCGGGTCATGCCATTGTCGTAGAGGTAGTTAATAACCTCGCCTTCTGGATGATGCGCATACAGCAAGTCGAGCGCCGTGAAGCGCAGCTTGTTTGCGAGCTGCACAGTGGGCGTGTGCTCGGCGCGCAGCTCGTGCGTAAACTCGGCCGACTCGCTCTGCACAATCACGCAGTCGGGGCGGTGCTTGGCAATCTTTTGCGTGCCCATGATGCTAGCCGCCACCGTGTGCTTGAGGGCGGTCACAAAGCCTTTGTCGGACTTCAGCTGCTCGTTCCAGAGGCCATCCTTGGCGCTCGACTTAGCCGTGACGTAAATCTCATTGACGGGCGTGTAGTAGCGCACCCAGGGGTAGCGCTTGGCCACTTCCTCGCAGTAAGCGGCAAAGTGTACCGGTAACTCGGGGTTTTGGAAATTGCCCAGCCAGTCGGGCACGCCAAAGTGCATAAGGTCCAGAATGGGCGTGATGCCTAGCCGCTGCATCTCGGCCATTGCCAAATCCGAAAATTCCCAGTCGTACTTATCGGGGCTCTGTTGAATGTTGTAGTACGGCAGGCCGTAGCGCAACACCTTCAGGCCCATTTCTTTTACCAGGCCCAGGTCTTCCTTGTAGCGGTTGTAGTGGTCGCACTCGGCCAGCAGGTCGCGGCGGGTTTTGCCATGGTCGATGGTGGGGTAGCTGCACTCGATGCCGGTGGCAAACATAAAATTGTTGGGCAGGCCCGTAGGCAAGCCGTTGCCATTATGCCCCGTGCACCCCCAAATTCGTCGCCCTCGTAGTTGCCGTTGCCGAAATGCTCTTTAATTTCGGTGAGAAAGGATTTCATAAAAAAGTAAGGTGCGGGGCTTGCCCCCGCCCGTCATTAAACGACTAGTAGTTGTAGCTCGACTGCATGGGCGGGAACAAGCCCTGCACCTTACTCGTCCCGCCGTCTTTCTTTTTCCAGAAACTTATCGGCAGTTCGCAGGCTGAGCGCCATAATGGTGAGCGCCGGATTGACGCTGAGCGCGCTGGGAAACACCGAGTTGTCGCAGATGTACAGGTTAGGCACGTCGAAGGCCCGGCCGTCGCGGTTCACCACCGCATCGTCGCCGTTCAGGCCCATGCGGGCCGTGCCGATAACGTGCGCATAGCGCTGAAAATCCCAGATGTCGCTAGCCCCGGCGGCCTCCCAGATGCCGCGCATGGTGCGCGCGGCGTGGGCATTCATGCGCAGCTCGTTTTCCTGGGCCGTGAAGTGCAGGCGTGGCTTAGGCAGCTGGCGGGCATCTTTTTCGTCGCTTAATTCCAGGTAATTGTCGGCGTGGGGCAGGCAGTCGCCCAGGATGTTGATGCCCGCGATGTGGTTGAACTGCCGCATATAGTCGCGCAGTGGCTGGCCCCAGAGCTTACGCCCGCGCGCCACCTGGCCCGCAAACGTAACCGGCATTACCCCAATGCTTTGCAGCAGGTAGCCGCCCGCAAAATCGGCGTCTTTAGGCCGGTGCGTATCCTGCGAGATAAGGCCGCCGGGAATGCCTTTATTCGGGCGCACCTCGTCGGGGAAAGTGCCCCACACCTGCAGGCCGGGGTGAGCCATCAGGTTGCGGCCCACCTGGCCGCTGGTAAGGGCCAACTCATTGAGCAGCAGCAGGCGTGGGGTTTCGACCGAGCCGCCGCAGAGAAACAGATTCTTGCAGGCTAGCCGGTGGTTTTGGCCATTTTGCGTGTACACCACTGCCGCCACGTGGCCGCGCGCATCGCGCTCAATCTCCGTCACGAAGCTATTGGGGCGAATATCAGCCCCGTGCTTCACTGCCAGCGGAATGTACGTCACATCCATGCTGGATTTGGCACCGTTCGAGCAGCCGGCCTGGCAAAAGCCCCGGTTGGTGCAGGCCTCGCGCCAGCCCACGCCCTCCTGGTAGTAGCGGGCCGAGAGGGCGGCGTTGGCCGCTGGCGCGGTTTTGATACCGAGCTTCTCGGCCCCGCGCACCATGAGTTGGGCGGCGCTATTGAGCGGCAGCGGGGCTAGCGCGTAGCCCTTGGGCCGGCCAGGACCCCAGGGGTAGGGGGTAGGCCCCGAAACGCCCAGAAACTGCTCAACTTCTTCAAAATAAGGCGCCAGCTCGTCGTAGGTCAGCGGCCAGTCTTCGCCCTGGCCGAAGTCGCGCTTCAGGTGCAGGTCGTCGGGCAGGG
The DNA here is from genome assembly GCF_013256625.1 of Hymenobacter sp. BRD128. NCBI lineage: Bacteria > Pseudomonadati > Bacteroidota > Cytophagia > Cytophagales > Hymenobacteraceae > Hymenobacter > Hymenobacter sp. BRD128. Next base: position 3,545,423 of record NZ_CP053908.1, on the reverse strand, counting down.
GGCGGGGCGTATAGGCAGTGTAGTGCAGTGTGGAGCCGCCCACGCCGGTACCCGAGTTGTTTTTGCCCATCGCCAGCGGGTCGCCACCGGCCGCCAGCCGCTCGTCGTTCCAAAACAGGAAGTCCTGCGCTTTTTCGTCGGTGGCAAAGTCTTTTTCGGGATTATGCCAGGGGCCGGCTTCCAGGGCTACCACCTTCAGGCCGGCCTGGGCTAGCCGGGCCAGCAGCGGCGCGCCACCCGCGCCCAGCCCAATCACGATGCAATCGACGGTTTCGGTAGGGGCGGGCAGGGGTTGCGGCTGCTCAAGCGGCGTGTCGATGGGAGCGGCTAGCGGCGCATTTTCGGCCAGCAGCTCGCGCAGCAGGGGGTCCTGAATGGCGGGCGCGGTAGGGCTAAGGATACCTTCCTCGGCGATTTCTTCGTCGGGCATATAACGGATATGATAAATAGATAAAGAGCTGTTATGTAGCTAGTTATTTGGCTATGCTTCGCGGTCGTCTTTTTCGTTGAGACCGATTTTGGCCCAGGCGGGCAGGTCGGCATAGCCTACATAGCCGATTTCATCTTGCGCCCAGGGGTGGGCATAATAGGTTTCGGTAAGCTCGGCCAGTAGTTCTTCAAAAAAGCGGCCGGCCGGCAGCGTTTGCCAAATCGCGCCGGGCGGGTTGCCGCTGGCCAGCGCCTGGATTGCCGCATCCTGCTGACTAGGGTTGAGCTGCTCAAAATCAGTTTTAAAAAGCGACTGCGCGATTTCCTGCACGCCACCCAGGCCCAGGCGATAGGCCTCGCGGTCGGGCGGCAGGGCATCGTAGCGCCAGCCATCGGCGCGGCCTGCGGCCAGGCGCTGGTCAACGGCCGGGGCTAGCGGAATGGGCACCGGCCGCTCGGGCTGCGGAAACAACCGCGCGGCCACGGCTTCGAGCAGCCGGTAGGTTTCGGGGGCCAAAAACTGCGGCGTATAGGCCGCCCCAGTGTCGGCCAGGCGTTGGGTAAGGGCGGCGCGGGTGGCCGCCGATACGTGCGCCGAGGAAAGCAAATCCTGCGAAGTCATACCAAAAAAACGGGTGGAAGGAAATTCGTCAGCATCAGGCGCTACGGATTTCCTTCCTTCTGAACGGGGAAACGGCCCAGAAGTTTACTCGTCGCTGCTGAGTTTACCACCCGTGACGTGCACCAGCGCGCCGGTCATAAACGAGCCATCCTGCGAGGCCAGCAGCACGTAGGCCGGCGCCAGCTCCTCGGGCTGGCCGGGGCGCTTGAGGGCTACTTCGTGGCCGAATTTCTCGATTTCCGAGCGCGGCATGGTGCCGGGAATGTTGGGCGTCCAGACCGGGCCGGGCACCACGCAGTTCACCCGGATATTGCGCTCGCCCAGGTACAGGGCCAGCGATTTGGTAAGGGCGTGAATACCGGCCTTGGTGCAGGCGTAGTCCACGAGCAGCGGAATGCCCACCAGGCCCACTACGCTGCCCGTGTTGATGATGCAGTCGCCGCTTTGCAGGTGCGGAATAACGGCCTGCGCCATCCACATGTAGCCCAGAATATTCGTGTCGAACGTGCGCCGAATCTGGGCTTCCGGAATATCCTCAAATTTCTCCTGCGCCATCTGAAAGGCGGCATTGTTGACCAGAATATTCAGCCCCCCAGTTCCTGGCGCACCAGGCGCACGGCCTGAAACGCCTGCTCGCGGTCGCGCACATCGAGCTGCAACACCTGGCACCTGCGGTTTTCCTGTTCGACCAAGCGCTTGGTTTCCTGCGCATCTTCCTGGTTTTCATTAAAAAGAATGGCCACATCGGCCCCTTCCTTGGCAAAGGCGATGGCCACGGCGCGGCCAATACCCGAGTCGGCCCCCGTGATGAGGGCCACCTTGCCTTCGAGCTTGCCGGCGGCGCGGTAAGCGGCCAGGCTGCTCTGGGGCTGAAATGTCATGTCGGCCTGTTTGGCGGGGTAGGGAAGCTTCTGGGCGTGCTCCTTCATATCCTTGGCGGTAGGGCGCTTGGGTGGGGCCGGCGTGGCAGCTTTGCGAGTTGGCATAGTGGAAAAGGCTGGAATGAGTGAAAAAGCTTACGTAAAACCGGGCCCGGTGGGTGGCGGCAACCCGCCTGCTGGCTGGTAAAAACCTGGCTCCTGGCTAGGGATGATGCCAGGAAAAGGATTGTACAATTACTCCTGAAGCAATGCTAGCGAATGAGCCTGTATTGCGGGCGGAATGCCGCTTGTTTGGTAGTTTGCAGTAGTTTTTAAGGGCTACGGCTCCTGCTCCTGGTAGAATTAAATTTTATGCAAAAATTATTACTTTTCCTTTCGCTACTTATTTTTATCAGCTCTACTGGCCGGGCGGCTAGCCACCTGGCGGGCACCGGCGAGCCCCCGCGTCTCAACGGCCAGTGGCAGGGCCCGCTGAAGGTGCCGGGCGGCACGCTCACGCTCATCATTACCATCGTGCCGCTCAGCAACGGCACCTACTACGCGGCGCTCGACGTGCCGCAGCAGCGCATCAGCCGCATGCCGGTTGAGGTAGAGCTGAAGGATGATAATCTTAAGCTGAGCATCGAGCAGGCGGGTAGCCGCTTCGAGGGCAAGGTGCTGGCCGGGGGCGATAAGCTGGTGGGCACCTGGCAGCAGCCGGGCCTCAAAACGGACCTCACCCTGGAGCGCGGCACCGCCCCGGCCGCCGCCCAGGCTGCCAAAAAACTGCGCCTCACGCCACCCTACCGCGAGTCGGAAGTGACGTTTTACAACCCGGTAGCGAAGATTAAGCTCAGCGGCACGCTCACCATTCCGAGCGGCGAGGGGCCGTTTGCGGCCGTGGCGCTGGTATCCGATTCGGGGCCGCAGGGGCGCGACTCGGACGTGCAGGGCTACCGCGTGTTCGGGATTCTGGCCGACTACCTCACCCGGCACGGGGTGGCCGTGCTGCGCTACGACGACCGGGGCGTGGGCAAATCGGGCGGCGATTTCAGCCGCGCCACCACTGCCGACTTTGTGACCGATGCCCGGGCGGCGCTGGCTTTTTTGCGCGACCGGCCGCTTATCGCGCCGCAGCAGGTAGGCCTGCTCGGCCACGGCGAGGGCGGCAACGTGGCCCTGCTAGCCGCCGCCGAGCCGCTCGAAGCGCCCAATTTTGTGGCCTCGCTGGCCGCCTACGGGCAGCCGGGGCGCGATGTGCTGCGCCGCCAGCAGGGCGAAATCATGCGTCTTATCGGGGCCGATGGCGCGCAGGTGAAAGCCGCCCAGGGGCTGTTTGACCGCCTGGTCGAAACCGTGCGCCAGACGCCGAATGCCGCCGCCGCCCGCGCCAAAATCATTACCCTGCTGCGCAGCAGCAACTCGGCCCTCGATGAGCCGATGGCCCGCGCCCGCGCCGTGCAGCTGACTTCGCCCTGGTCGCGCTATTTCTTCGACTTCGACCCGGCCAGCCGGCTTTCGCTGGTGCGCTGCCCGGTGCTGCTGCTCAACGGCACGGCCGACTTGCAGGTGGCCGCCGGGCGCAATATGTCTTTGTTGCAGAAGGGGTTGCGCCAGTCGGGGCAGCCGGTGCAGGCGCACCGGCTAGGGGGTGTCAATCACTTGTTTCAGGATGACCCGGCCAAGTGGCCCATCGTGGCGGGCGAGCGGCAGGCCGCCTTCTCACCCGAGGGCCTCAGCTACCTGCAAACGTGGCTGCTGGAGCGCGCCCGCCTGGCCAAAGCCCCCGTGCCCGTAACGGTGCGCCGCCCCGCCCCGCGCCCCAAAACGCTCACGCCAATGCGCCCGCGCACGCGCCGGGTCACGGCGGCCATCTAGCCAGGCGCCAACTGCTTAGCAGCAGAGGGCTAGCGGGCCAGCGGCACGAATACCACGCGGCGGTTGCGCGGGCGCTGGTCGGGCTGCCGGTTGTCGGCCACGGGTTGGCTGCCGCCGCAGCCCACGGCCCGCAGCCGGCTGCTAGCTACGCCGTGCCCGGCCAGATATTGGCACACCGCTTCGGCCCGCCGCCGCGAGAGCCGCTGGTTGATGGCCGGGTCGCCCTGGTTGTCGGTGTGGCCCTGTACTTCGAGGCGCAGGGCAGGGTGGCTGCGCAAGGCCTGCGCCAGGGTGTCGAGGCTAGCCTGCACCCGGGGCAGCAGCTCGGCCTTGCCCTGCTCAAAAGGGCGTGCAGGGTTAGGGCTTGCCCACCGGCTAGCCGGGTCGCCAGCGCTGCCACCCGGCCCGAGTCGGGCACCGGAAGCTGAAGAAGCGGCTGCGTCGCTGGTAGTGGCGCCGTGGGCGCGGTCTGCAAGTAGCTCACTGGCCGAGGCTTGTGAGTGATAACGGGCTGGGGCAGCAGCGCCGCTTTGGCAGGGGCCACTGCGCGCGGGGCCATAGCCTTGGGCGGCTCAGGCAATGCGGGCGGCTGGGTCGCTACGGGCGTGGCTGGCCGCGGTGGGGCCGCGCCCGGATAGTAGCTGAATAAGTAGCGCGTCGGAATCACTACGGGCTCCGCTTTGCTCTCGGCCGTGCCCCAGAGGTTGTGCCAGGTGCTGGCCGGCGCGTGGGTGGGCGGAGCCAGCCAGGCTAGCCGCGCCCGCGTGGAAAGAAAATACTGGCAGTAGTCGATGCGCAGCGCATAGGGCTCGCCGGCCTTGAGGTCTACTTCCACCTGGTAATAGCTCAGCGGCTGGCCGCGCCAATCGTCGAGCAGGAGGTGGTCGTTCAGCCAAATCCGGATGCCGTCGTCTACGCTAACATGCAGCACGTAGCGGCCCGTGGTGGGCGGCACCAGCCAGCCGGTCCAGCGCACCGAAAAATCTTCGGACTCTAGGCCCGCCACCGGCCGGGCGCCGTGCCAATCAAAATTAATGGTGGCATCGCGGCGGCTCACCACAAACTTGTTAAACGCGCGGCCGTCGTAATAGTCGCCCTTCAACCCATCGCCAGCCAGGGCCTGGGCCTGCGCACGGCTGGCCCCCAGCAGCGCTAACGCGCAAAAAAGCCCCCAGTGCCTAGTCATAAGGTAAAGAGGGCTTTAAAGACGCATTCGTTGCAGGCAACCCTGCTACCAGGGCAGGCGCTCGGTATCGTGGAAGTAGCCGCCGGTGGGGCCGTCGGCGGGCAGCAGGGCTAGCCGCACGGCGGTTTTGGCCCCTTCGACCACGCCCAGCGGGGCATTGTCGCCGCCGAGGTCGGTTTTGACCCAGCCGGGGTGGGCCGCATTCACCTTAATGTTGGTGCCGGCCAGGTGCTGGGCCAGCACCACCGTCAGCATATTGAGCGCTGCTTTAGAGGAGGTGTAACCCGGCGTGGCCCAGCTGCCGCCCTGCCCCTGGCTGATAGCTGTGAGCGAACCCAAAATACTACTTTGGTTAACGATGCGCCCGGCCGGCGCCTGGCGCAGCAGCGGCAGCAAGGCCTGCGTAATAGCATAAGGACCAATGACATTAGCCTCGTAAGTTTGGCGCAGGGTATCGGGGCTCACGTCGGGGCCGTCGTCGAGCTGCACGCCGGCATTGTTCACGAGCACATCGAGCCGGCCAAACTGCGTTTCGAAGAACGTGGGCAGCGTGGCAATATCTGCGGCGCTGGTTACGTCGAGCTCTACCTCGTGGGCGTCGAGGCCCTCGGCGCGCAGCGCGGCGGCGGGTGCGGCAGCCTTGCCCTGGCGGGCGCCCAGCACCACCGTGAGGCCCTGCCGGCCGAGCTGGCGCGCTATTTCGAGGCCTAGCCCCTTGTTGGCGCCCGTGATGAGCGCCACTTGTTGCGGGTGTTTTTTCATGCCAGCTTAAAGCCGTTCGGCCCGCAAAAAGTTGGGCGCCGCCGGCTAGCCTCAGAAATTGAGCCCGCAGTGAAAGCAGTGGTGCGCCCGGCCCTGCAAGGGGTAGCGCCGCAGCCGCGAGAGCAGCGCCACAAACCAGTGGGCCGCGCCGGGCCGGGCCGCCGCATCAAACACCACGTCGGGCGAGCCGCAGCGCGGGCACGTGAGGGCATGGGTAGTATCGGCGGCCGGCGCGGCTAGCCCGCCGCGCACGGCCTGCATCACAACGGGCGGGCGCAACACCTCGGCCGCCCGCGCCGCATCGCGCTGGTAGATGTGCAGCCGCACCCCGCCCGCCACGGGGCTGTACATGCGGTTGAGCGACACCAGGTTTTCGTTGGTCAGAAAGCACGGAATGCCCGCTGCCTCCAGCTGCGTGCGCGCCAGATGCGCCGCCAGCGGCTCATAATACGAGTCGAACACGATAATATTCTCCGACTTCGGCGGCGTAAACTCAGTGGTCATGGCTAGGGTAAGGGGCAGATTTTCAGCAGGAGGCGTTCGGCGCTAAGATACTAGCCCATGCAGCGCAGGCTGGCCCGTGCTACCTAAACAAGCCCGGCTGCTAGTTGGTGGCAGTGGCCGCGTGCAGGTCCTTCGCGGTGCGCTTGGCGCGCAAAGCCGTAAACTCGGCCTGCCAGCCCCGGATGCGCAGCTCGTCGCGGGCCGGCAGGTCGAGCCGAATGCGGGCCAGCTGGGCATTCAGGCGGCGGTAGGTGTCCTGGGCGTAGTCCCAGTCGCGGGCCTGCCAGCCGGCCTGGCGCACGCGGGTGGCGCGCAGCAGTTCTCCGTAGGCCCCCGCAATGGTGGCCGGCGTGAGGCTGGCCACCTGGCCGGCGTAGCTGCCGAGCAGCTCCTGGTCCATGCGCTTTTGCCGGGCCGCCGCCAGGGGCACGGCCCGGCGGGCGTGGTTGGCCGAGTCGAAGCGGGCAGTTTGGCGGCCTAGCCGGCGCAGGGTGCGCCCGGTGTTATGCGCCGCCGTGTCGAGCTTGGTCATTTCCTGGCGCACTATTTCCTGCCGCTCACGCGGAGTTGAGTCACACCCAGTCAGCGTTAGCGCCAGGCCCAGGCTAGCCAACGAAGTAAAAAAAGCTACTTTCATGCCGCCAACATACGGCTACCGCCGGCTTAAGGCTGCGCCAGCCGAAAGTTGAGCGGCAGCTCGTACTCTACGGCCACCGCGCGGCGCCCCATGCGGGCGGGCACCCACTGCTCGGGCACGGTGCGGGCCACGCGCAGGGCTTCCTCATCGCAGCCGCCCCCAATGCGCTGCACCAAGTGGTAGTTGCTGAGGTGGCCGAGCGTATCAATCACGAAGGCCACCACCACTTTGCCCTGAATATTGCGGGCCTGCGCCGCCGGCGGGTAGTTGAGCCGGCTCGTGTATTCGGCCAGGGCCACGTCGCTACCAATAAAGAGCGGCGGCTGGTCGGGGCGCACGTAGCTCCACTTGCCGGGGCTCACTTCGGTGTGGCACGTAATGTCGGGCCCGGGCCGAAAGTACAGCAGCTGGTGCTGGTCGTAGTCGTAGCGTTGCAGCACCACTTTCTCGCCCGAAGGCGTGTAGCCATAGTATTCCCAGATGCCCGTTTTTTGACCTTTTACAAGAGTGCCTTTTTCATATTTTGTGTCGCGCATTTTCTGAGCAGTAGCGGTCTGAGTAAGTAGCAGCCAGCTTGTTACTACTAAAAATGCATGTAACCAATACCGGGTAGAAAGAAACATAGAATGGGTGGAAAAAGTAATAGAATGGAGATGGACGGTTCAAATTACTGGCCAGGCGCGACATTGGCAAATAGAGCCGGACACGCAAAAACGCCGGCTTTCTCCTAGGAGAAAGCCGGCGTTTTACGCAGCGAGCCGTGGCTAGCCACTAGGGCATCAGCACTTTGTTGATTACGTGAATCACGCCGTTGCTCTGGATTACATCGGCGATAGTAACGGTAGCTACGCCGCCCTTCTCGTCTTTCAGCTCGATGTTTTTGCCTTTCATCATGGCCGTCAGGGTTTCGCCCTGCACGGTAGTGAGCTTGGCCGTGCCGCCGCCCGCCTTAATGGCCTTCGCCAAGTCGGCCGACGTCATTTTGCCAGCTACCACGTGGTAGGTCAGGATTTTGGTAAGCGTAGCCTTATTCTCGGGCTTCACCAAAGTTTCTACCGTGCCAGCGGGCAGGGCATTGAAGGCCTCATTGGTAGGCGCAAACACGGTGAAAGGACCAGGGCCCGACAGGGTTTCCACTAGGCCAGCGGCCTTCACGGCGGCGACCAGGGTGGTGTGGTCTTTCGAATTAACGGCGTTCTCAATAATGTTTTTCGTGGGGTACATCGGGGCGCCGCCCACCATCACAGTTTTGGCCTTTTGGGCCGAAGCCGATTGAACGCCGGCCGTGCCAAGCAATGCTACCAAAGCGAGGGTTGCAAAAGAGAATTTCATGGGTAAAAAAGGAAAAAGAAAAATAGTTGAGGTTAAAACCTGGCTCACCTACGGCGGCCCGGTACACACTGGATTTTGCCGGGCTGTAAAAAATGCCTTGGCAAGCGCCAACACAGAGGTGGAAATTTTTTTTTACTTGAAAATGAAGCCACAACACCTCGCTAATCAAAAAAATGGGACCTGCTACTTGCGTGCTGCGCACTTTTGCCTACCTTTGTACCACCATTCGCCACCACGGCGAACAAACCTCAAGCGAGAGTAGCTCAGTTGGTAGAGCGCGACCTTGCCAAGGTCGAGGTCGCGAGTTCGAACCTCGTCTCCCGCTCCAAAACAGAAAAGACGTTGCTTACTTGCAACGTCTTTTCTGTTTCAAGGCAAGACTGATATTTTTCAATTAGTTTTGACTGTGTCAACACCTCTTGCCAGAGTGGTGGAATGGTATACACGAGGGACTTAAAATCCCTTGCCTTCACGGGCTTACGGGTTCGAGTCCCGTCTCTGGTACTAAAAGCCCCCGCTTATTAGGTTATAAGCGGGGGCTTTTTGGTTTGTGGCGTGCCGGAGAGCGGTGATGGCACTGGGGGAAAGAGCCGACAGATAAAATTGACTGGCTAGCGCCCGCGGCTGATTCGGGAAATGCCTTATTACGGCATAATGCGGGTCTATATTGGTATCCCAAGCCTTGGGCAGGGCGATATTATTCTGCCATCTTCAGCAATTTGAGGCAACTCTTTCGGAGATATAATTTTGATAATGAAGAAAATAACATTATTTATAAAGATTTTAACTGAAAATAAATTCTCTTGGCGTAGGGGTTGCTGAACTGCTGTGCATCTCTTCGGCAGCGCTGGTACACCGTCCGGGGGCTAGCTACCCGCCCCTAACTTATCCTTTTCTCCTGCTCCCCATTATGACGGCTAGCTCAGTAATCAACCACAATGTTGGACTGGGCGCGGCTGGTCTGCTAGCTGCGGGCTGCCTGGGTGGCTGCGCCAGTAGTAATCTGACCCTAGCGGCGGCAAGCGGCATCTATTTTATGGTAGACCTCGCGGCCGTGACCAGCACCCCGCTCGACAACCCCGGCGTGCGCTACACCTACGTAGATAGCCGGGCCATTATCGTGGCCAAAACTGCCGCCGATGCTTGCGTGGCCCTGCAGGCGCCGTGCCCGCATCCGGGTACCAGCGTGTGCCTCAACCAAGCGGCTGCGCATTTCGTCTGCTCCAACCACAACGCCGTATTTAATCTGGGTGGTGGCGCCATCAGCAGCCCGGCTTCGTCGGGTTGCAAGCAGGTGGTCGTGGTGCAAACGGGCACCAGTCTGCACGTAACCGGCTAGCCGGCAAAAGCTTATAGTTAGTAACTTCCTACTGTTCTCCCCTTTCGCTTCTGTATTTATGCGACTGCTTGCTATCTCTTTTGTGGTGCTGCTGGCCGCCGGTAGTGCCCACGCGCAGGCCCCCGCCCTGGTCTGGACCTCGGACCTTACCGCCGCTTTGGCCCAGGCCAAGGCTAGCCAGCAGCCGGTGCTGGCCGTGTTTTCGGGCTCCGACTGGTGCAAGCCCTGCATGCTGCTCAAGCAGGAAGTATTTGACCAGCCCGAGTTTGCGCAGTACGCGCAGGGCAAGTTTGTGCTGGCTCGCTTCGATTTTCCGCGCAACAAGAAAAATCGCCTCGACCCGGCCCAAACCAAGCGCAACGAGGAGGCCGCTGCCCGGCTCAACAAGGAGGGAGCCTTTCCGGCCGTGGTGCTGCTCTCGCCCGAGGGTAAAGTGCTGGCCCGCACCGGCTACCGCCCCGGCGGGGCCACCGCCTTCGATACGTATCTGAATCAACTACTTGCCAAAAATTAGGCGTATGTTCTTGCTGATTAAGCAGTTGTTAAAGCTGCGGGTTGCTGCGCTAGCGGGGTTGAGCGTGGGCAGCAGCTTGGTGGCCGCGGCGCAGGCGCCCACCGTGGCCGCCGCCCGCCCGGCGCGGGCCTACACCCGCGCGGCGCACCTGATGGGCTCGCACTTCACCTTCACGGCCGTGTCGGATGACGACTCGCTGGCCTGGCGCGCGCTGCGTGCCGGGATGCGCGAAACCTGGCGCATCGACCGTCTTTTTTCCTACTGGGACTCGACCTCGCAGGTAGTGAAAATTAACAGGCTGGCCGGCATCCGGCCGGTGGTGGTGGACGAGGAGGTGTACGACCTTATCGAGCGCACGCTGAAGATTTCGGCCTTGAGCGGCGGGGCGTTTGACATCACGTTTGCCAGTGGTGACAAAATATATCAATTTGACAAGCAGGCGCACGCCAGCCTGCCCGATTCGGCCACGGTTCGCAACTCCATTCGGCGCATTGGCTGGCAGCAGGTGAAGCTCGACCCGGCTACGCATTCGGTGTACTTGCCCGAGAAAGGGATGCGCATCAACCTAGCCGGCATCTTACAAGGCTACGGCGTGCGCCGCGCCCAGGAGATTATGAAGAAAATGGGCATTGCCGGGGGCCTCATCAACGGCTCGGGCGATGTGTACTGCTGGGGCAAGCAGCCCGACGGCGCGGGCTGGCGCATTGCCATCGGCGACCCGGCCCGGCCGCACACGGTGTCGTCGTGGCTCACGGTCAGTGACTTGGCGGTGGTGACGGCCGGTAACTACGAGCAATATTTCACGGTGGGCGGCAAGTACTACGGCCACATCATCAACCCGCACACCGGCTACCCGGCCACGGGCCTGCGCTCGGTTACGATTATCTGCCCCGACGTGGAGCTGGCCGATGCCCTCGACGACGCCGTGTTTGTGCTCGGCGCCAAGCCGGGGCTAGCGCTGATAAACCGTCTCAAGGGCGTGGACGCTACCGTGATTACCGACGATGGGCAAACCTTGGTTTCCAGGGGGATGCAGCTTAATTCGTACCACAGCGCCGCCGCCGCCGTTGCCAAACCCTCCGCTACCCGATGAGACTCTCCGCCTTTTTTCGCCCGGTTGCGCTGGGTTTATTGCTGGCCGGCAGCGCCCTGCTACCCGGCTGCGTGTCGGTGGCGGCCTACCAGAAAGCCTACCTCAACGACGAAGATATGAAGCTGGCCACCAAGAAGGTTGAAACCTCGGAAGTCAACTTCGAGAGCTACCGCGAGGGGGCCGGCGGCGCCAACGGCGGCAAGGTGGGCGGCGGCTGCGGCTGCAACTAGCCGTGGGTTTACAAGCGAATCTAAGAGCTTACACATGAGATTTTTGCTAGCCGCTGGCCTCGTGCTGGCGCTGCCCGTGGCGGCCCTGGCCCAGGGCACCCCGAACCCCAACCGCCTCGATGGCTCGGGCGTGCCGGCCGCCACTCCGGTGGCGCACCCCGCGCCCGTATCGGTGGGCGAAACCGACCTGGACTTTATCAGCAGCTACTACCAGCAAAATGGCGACCACGGGGCCGTGGAGGGCGGCATCGGCACGCAGCACCTCACCGATGTGGCCCCCACCATTGTGCTGAACGTGCCGCTCGACTCGGTGGCGCGCCTCACGGCCAACGTGGGCTTCGACTACTACGCCTCGGCCTCGACCGACCGCATCGACCAGGTTATTTCCTCGCCCTCGGCCAGCGACGTGCGCTACCACATCGACCTGGGCTACGCGCGCACGCTGAAAGACAAGCGCACCATCCTGAGCATCGGCGGTGGGGCATCCAAGGAGTATGATTACCAATCGTTTAATCTGGCCGGCTCTTGGACCCACGGCTCGCGCGACGGCAACCGCGAGCTGAGCATCGGCGGGCAGGTGTACCTCGACCGGGTGACGCTGATTTTGCCCGTCGAGCTGCGCACTGCCGCCACCGGCTCGGGCAACCAGGCGCACGGCTCGGGCTTCGACAACCGCCAGAGCTACAACCTGAATATCGTGTACTCGCAGGTACTCACCAAGCGCCTGCAAATGGCCGTGAGCACCGAGCTGGTGAGCCAGCGCGGGCTGCTGAGCACGCCGTTTCACCGGGTATACTTTTATGACAGCGACCGCGCGCTGGGCACGCCCGGCACGCTGGGCACCGCCAAAACCGAGCTGCTGCCGCGCCTGCGCAACAAGTTCCCGGTGGGCCTGCGCCTCAACTACTACGCCACCGACCTGGTTCAAATCAGGGGCTTTTATCGCTTCTACAACGACAATTTTGGCATCCGGGCCCACACCTTTGAGCTGGAAGCGCCGGTGAAGGTGTCGCCGTTTTTCACGCTCTATCCCTTCTACCGCTACCACACCCAAACGGCCTCGACTTACTTCGCGCCCTGGCGGGAGCACTCCATCTACGACGAGTATTATACCTCCGACTACGACCTGTCGGCCTTCACGGCCCAGAAACTGGGGCTGGGCTTCCGCTACGCGCCGCTCTACGGGCTGGGGCGCTTCAAAACGCCCTTCGGCGGCCGGGTTGCCAAGTTCAAGTCTATCGACCTGCGCTACGGCCACTACTGGCAAACGACCGGCCTCACGGCCAACATCGTGAGCGTGGATTTTGGCTTCGTCATGCCCTAGCCGGGGTCGGCTGGGGCTCGCATTGTCAGAAGCGCAGACCTACCTGCACCCCCGGCCACAGACGGATAATCGATTGGTCATCCGCCGTATTCAGCCACAGCCACCGGTCCTGGCCAAACGACCACTGCCGATTGCCATTATGGTTGGCCGTAGCGAGGTTGAAGGTCGGGCCGGCCAGCAGCGATACCTGGCCGTCGCGCTTGAACTGCCAGGCCAGCAGCGGTCGCAGCTGCAGCAGGCGCGCCTGCCGGATGCCGTCGTCGCCATCGCTCGACAAAAACCACGCTACGGCATCGAGGCTGGGCGTGAAGCGCCCCCGCGCCCGGCCCGCCGTGCCCAGCCCCAGCCCCCAAACTGCCCCCGCGCGCCGGTCGAGCGGCCCAATGGCCGCGCCCAGCACCAAGTAGACGCGCGGCACGCCGATTTTGACGGTGCCGCCCACGGGCAGGCTTTCACTCAGCCAGGCCTCACCGTGCAAGTAGGTGTGGTTCCAGATAGTAGCCAGGTCCGGGCGCTTTTTGGGGGCGCTGGGGCTAGCCGCTTCGCGCGCCGGGCGGGCAGCAGCCAGCAAGCCTAACGCCGGCGGAATTGCTGGCCCCTCAGTGCTTAGCAAGGTAGTAGTTAGCGGCGCTAATAAGGCCAAGGAACTAGCTGCTTCAGTGCTGGCTGGCCACCGCGCTACGGCAGCGGCGGGCCGGCCGATTGTGGCCCGGCCCAAAGATTCAGTAGATTTTTTACCTTGATTATCAGTTAAAAGACCTGGCAGCGCAGTGCTCCCGAGTGGCGGGCTAGCCGAGGTGCGGGCGATGGCAGGCTGGCCGTTGGCCGGGGCGGTTGGGCCCAAACGGCGGGGAGAACCAGCCCGGTTATTCGGGGTATTATGGGCCGCTGACTGCGCATGCTTAAGCCTAGCTGGCGGGGCCGTTGCTAACGCTCTGGCGGTGCCGGGCGCATTGCTTGTCGGCGAACTCGCCAGTGGCAACGTCAGTCTGGTAGTCTTCCCGGTCGTGCCGGGTGCCTTGCTGGTTCGTCGGCGCGACTCCGGGGGCCAGGCTAGGGTAGGCTGGGAGCCGATTCCTGCGGATGGGTGGGCGGCAAATGCAAGGGGGGCCGCCTGGCTAGCCGGTCGGCGCCCGGCCGAGGCGCCTGCGACATTGGCAGCTCCCTTGGCGGCGAAGGCTGCCGGCCCAGACCGGGGCGGTCGGCTGCTGGCAGGTCGGCCATTTACGGCGGTTACTCCGGCGGGTAGCGCCGTATGGGTGGGCCAAAGCACGAGCTGACCATCGAGCAGGCCGTAGGATAAATGGCTAGCCGCGAGCACTTCACTTAGTACCAGGCCCAATGGGCGCGGCGGCCCGGCTGGCAGCCGGAAGCGGTGCCCGACCGGAATAAGCGAGCTGCTGTAGCTGAATGGCAGGCCGCTTTGGCGCGATAGCTCGGCCAGTAGCTCGCCCAGCGGGCGATTGCCGGGCCGGGGCGCTACGGGGCGCGCCAGCACCGCTGGCCCCGGCTGGCCAGGCGGCTGCGCCAGCGCCGGCAAGCCACTGAGTAGCCCGCCCGCCAGCAGCCCAACCAGCAAGTGGCCCGCCGCCGGCCCGCGCGTAGTACCCCCGCTCACGGCTGGGCAACTAGCGTGGCAGAATCGGAAAGGTCGGCCGTGGCCGCAGCCTCTTCGGCGCAGCCCGTGCCAGTTAGCACGTAGCCGCCGCTGCCGTCGGGGGCCAGGCGGCTGGCGGTGGCGGCGGCCAGCACGGCCAGCACCTGCTCGGGGCGCGGCCGGGCAAAGGTGCCGGTAAAGCGGCAGTTACCCAGGCTGGTGCTCAGCAGCTTCACGGTGGTGCCGAAGGTGGCGCGCAGCGTCTGGGCCACCTGGGCCACCGGCGTATCGCGGAAGCGCAGGGTATCGGTCTGCCAGGCCCGGAAATTCTGGTCGGCCGTGGGCGTGCGGCGCAGGGTAGCGGCCACGCGGCCGGGGGCATCGGCGGCGCGCAGGGCAGCGCGGGTATCGGCCGTGAGCAGCACGCTGTCGGGGGCGGCGAGGCGCCGCAGCCACACCCGGCCGCGGGTCACGCTCACTTCCACCGAGTCTTCGGCCGCGTAGGCCCGCACGTTGAAGGCCGTGCCCGTCACCCGCACGCGGGCCGTGGCCGTGCTCACTAAGAAAGGCCGGGCAGCATTATGCGCCACTTCAAAATAGGCCTCGCCGGTGAGCTGCACGGCCCGCACACCGTGGCTAGCCGGCGCGCCCAGCCCCCGGTAGTGCAGCCGCGAATGGGCATTCAGCCACACGCGGCTGCCATCGGGCAGGCGCACCAGCTGGCGCTGGGCGGCGCTGGCATACGTGGTCACGGTGTCGTGCTTGTGCAAAAACTGCCGCTCAAGCAGCAGGTAGCCGCTGCCCACCAACAGCGCAAGCGCGGCGGCTAGCTGCCACCAGGTAGCTGCGGCCGGTTTGGCTGCCGGCCACAGCGGGCGCACCACAGGCGCGGCCGGCGGTGGGGGCGTGCCGCTAGCCCCGGGCGCCCGGGGCGGCGCGGGCGCGGCCATCAGGGGCGGAAGCGCTGCCAGGCGGCCTCCACATCGGCCGGCGAAAACAGTACGGGCTGCGCCGCCGCCTCACCCGCCCGCTCCCAGGCGCGCGTCACAGTGGTCAGGATTTGCAGGTGGCTAGGGTCGGCCTGCACCCAGGCGCGCAGGTCGGCCCGCTCGGCGGCCGACGCCTCGGCCGCCAGGTGGCGGGCCAGCAGCGCCCAGGGGGCATCTGGTGGTTCGGGGTAGCGGTGCATCATCAAGCAGGAAGCCAGGGAAAAGGAGCGGAACTCAGTACCCGATAGATACGCCCCGGCGCCGCCACCCCACGCGGCCCCAAAAATAACCCATGGGGGTGGCCCGGCCGGGACCGGGCAGCGTGCCGCCCAGGGCCAGCGCCCGCAGGGCGAGCAGGGCCAGCAGCAGCCCATACAGGTTTTTGAGCACGCCCGCCAGCTCGCGGCGCAGAATGCGCAGGGCCTTGCTCATCTGGTTCTCCACGGTTTTAGGCGAGATTTCCAGCGCCTCGGCAATCTGCTGGTAGCTCATTTCCTCGTAGCGGCTCAGCTCAAATACTACCCGGCACTGGGGCGGCAGGTGGGCCAGGGCCGCCGCCACGGCCGCGCTAGCCTCGGTGGCGTGCAGCTGGGCCAGGGCATCGGGGGCCACGGGGGCGCTGGCGGGCGGGGCCTCGTCCCAGGCCACTTGGCGCTGGGCGCGCTGCTGGTAGCGCAGGGCGGCATTGAGAACCATGCGCGTGAGGTAGGCGCGGTGCGAGGTTATGGCCGGCAGCGTGGCCAGCCCCTGCCAGACCCGCAAAAACACGTCTTGCAGAATGTCCTCTACCACCGCCCGGTCGGGCACCACGCGGTAGGTCACCGCCCCGAGCGGGGCGTAAAACACCTTGAACAATTCTTCCAGAAACGCCGCCGCGTCGGTCTGGCGCAAGTGCGTCAGGCGGGCATCCAAGGCAGCATCGTCGGGGGTAGCCATTGGCCGGGCGGGGCGTTCGGTAGTGAGGTAAAAGCTTCTAAAGCAAGAAGTCGTGCAAAAAATGCCGGCTCACTCCTTGAAAGGACACGCGGATATTTTTGTGGGGCTAGCAGTAGGCTACAGCGGGAAGCCCAGCGTGAAAGTGGTGCCCCGGCCCAGCTCGCTGCGCACGGCCAGGGTAATGTGAAGCAGCGCGCAAGCCTTGGCCACGATGGACAAGCCCAGCCCGGTGCCCCCGATTTCCTTGTGGGCCAGCGCATCAGAACGGTAGAGCGGGTCAAAAATTTTGTTTAAATCTTCGGCCTTAATGCCAATGCCCTCGTCGGTAATCGTGCAGCGCAGGGCCCCGGCTACCGGCTCCAGCCCCACCGTAATGGTAGAATTGGCCGGCGAATATTTCACCGCATTGGCCAGCACGTTGTCCAAAATCAGGTCTACCAGGTACGGGTCCGAAACGATGGCTGGCGTGTCACCATCCTGCACATCTACCCGGATGTGCTTGGCGTTCAGGTCGGCGCGGCGGCGGTACAGCACGTCGTGCACGCAGGTCAGCACCGTCAGCTCCTGCTGGTTCAGGCCCTTGGCGTGGTTCTCGAAGCGGGCTAGCAGCAGCAGCTGGTCCACCAGGTACGTCAGGCGGTCAATCTCACCAATGCCGCGCGTGATGTCGGCCACGTACTCCTCGGGCCGGCGGGGCTTGCGCACCAGCACCTCCAGCGTGCCCTTGAGCACGGCCAGCGGCGTGCGCAGCTCGTGCGAGGCATCGGCCGTAAACTGCTTCTCGCGCGCCACGGCCTGCTCGATGCGGTGCAGCAGCCCATTGATGGCGCTGGCTAGGGTGTGCAGCTCGTCGGGGCGGGGTGGTAGTGCAATGCGCTCCGATAAGTTATTGCGCGTGATGCGGTTAGTTGTTTCCGTAATCTGGATAATGGGTGCGATGCTGCGCCCCGCCAGCCACTGCGCGCTGCCAAACAGCCCCAGCAGCACCACCGGCAGCGACCCTAGCAGCACGAGCGCCAGGCTGTCGAGCACGTGCTGCGCCGCCTCCGACGAGATGGCTGCCAGCAGGTAGCCCCGCACCGGCCCGCCCGGTGCCCGCACCGGCACCTGCACCTGGCGCAGGGCCTTGCCCCGCAGCAGCACGTTGCGCGGCTGCTGCCAGTCGGGCCCCGCCGCAAAGGGCAGCTGGTCGGTTTTGAGGTTGGGCGAGCGGTCCATGAGCTGCCCGTGCAAGTCGTTTACCTGAATAAAAACGGGGTCTACCTGCACCTCGCGGTGCTCGCGCTCCAGCCACTCGCCCTTGTGGGCAAAGCGGATGCTGCTGGCCGTTACGCGCAGCTCGCTCATGTGCTTGGCAGCCTCGAAGCGCAGGTTTTGGTCGAGGTCGGTGTACACGCGCTCGCGCACCACCCCAAACACCACCAGGTAAGCCGCTACCACCAGCGCGGCCGTGGCCAGCACGTAGTGCAGCGCAATGCGGTCCTGAAAGCGCAGGCTCATCTAGTCGCGGGCGACATAGCCAATGCCGCGAATGGTTTGCAGATAGTCATCTTCCTTGCTGATTTTAAGCTTCTTGCGCAGCGCATTCATGTACACGTCGATAACGCCGGTGTTGTACTCAAAGTGAATGTCCCACACGTTTTCGATAATGCTCTGGCGGCGGCACACCTTGTTTTTGTGGCGCAGCAGGTATTCCAGCAGCGCAAACTCTTTTTGCGTGAGCGCAATCTCCTCGTCGCCCTTAAATACCTGGTGCGTGCTCACATCCAGCACGATAGGCCCCAGCGTGAAGCGCTCGGCCGGCCCCCCGCCGGCCGCAGCTGCACCCGGATGCGCTCCAGCAGCTCCTCAAAATGAAAGGGCTTCTTGATGTAGTCGTTGGCTCCGGCCTGCAGGCCGGCGATGGTATCGGGCACGGTATCCTTAGCCGTGAGGAAGATAATGGGCGTGTGGTCGTGGCGGGCGCGCAGCTGCTGGCACACTTCCAGGCCCGTGAGGCCGGGCACCATCCAGTCGATGAGCAGCAGGTCGTATTTCTGGGCCAGGGCCTGGCGTAGGCCCGCGGTGCCATTGTCCACTACTTCTACCTCAAAGCTTTCCTCCTCCAGCCCTTGCTTAAGAAACCTTGCAATGCCGGGCTCGTCTTCAATTACCAGTAGCTGCATGGGTGCGGGGGCAATGGCCAGCGCCAGGCGCGGCGGCAAGTGAAAAAAGGCTGCCGACGCGCCAAAAGGTGGGCTGGCAGCACAGTCGTTAAACGTAGTTGAGGCGGCCACTGCGGCGGCTTTAAGCAAATCTTAAGCTCTTGCTAAGCGGGGCATAAGGAAAGAACTCGTTCAGATGCCTACCAAACCGGACTGCCGGCTAGCCTCATAGCCACGCAGTCGAGAGTCGATAATACGTTTACTAACAAGTTTTTATGAAAATTTATCTCTTGGCAGCATCTGTTGCGCTGCTGACCGCCCTTGCCCCCCAGGCCCACGCCCAAACCCGCCGCGCCGCTAAAAATACGCCTGGCGCCCCGGCCATGACGATGCCCGCGGGCAGCAGCACGGCTCCCGACAATACCCCTGCGCCACCCGCCGACCCCAATGGTAAGCTCGACTACCGCAACCCCGCCGCCGACCCGCTCATTCCGGTGGAGGCCGACAAGCGCAAGCCCGTTACCGACGACCTGCAAGCCACCGTGGTAGAGCTGCTGGAGCTGTTTCACGACTCGAAGCAGAGCCACTGGAACCTGCGCGGCCCGCTCTACCTGCCGCTGCACGAAAAGCTTCAGGAAAATGCCGACGAGTATCGCAAATACGCCGACATCCTGGCCGAGCGCGTGCTGCAAGTAGGTAACCCCATCGACGGCCGCACCGGCGTAGTGGCCGCTACCGCCAACCTGGGCGAGTTTCCCGGCGGCTACCTCACCGACAAGCAGGTACTCATTATCATGACCGAGCGCATTACCACCGTGGCTAAGCGCGTGCGCCAGCGCATCGAGCACCTGAGCAAGGTCGATGAAGTGACCTCCAACCAGTTGCAGGAGTTGAGCTACGTGCTCGACAAGCACGTATGGCAGTTCCGGGTGCACATGCAGTAGGCTGGCCGCAAAGCGCAGCCAGCAACCAGCGGTTGAGCCGGCCTGACTGGTGCTTCGGGTGCTTATAGCTTATGAGCCCCCCAAAACGAAGCGCTGCGGCACTTGCCGCAGCGCTTCGTTTTGGGGGGCTTTTTTCAACACCGGGAACTTCTGCGCGGCCGGTACTTGTATGAATGAACAAGTGTTCATAAGTTTGTCCCCGAATGATGTCTGCTGCCCCTTCCACTGCCCCCATCGACCTGAACCTCTCGGTAGAGAAGATGGAAAAGGTAGCTTTTATTTTGAAGACCACGGCCCATCCCACGCGCATTGCCATTGTGCAGCTGCTGGCCGCGCAGGAAGGCCTGTCGGTGACGGACATCAGCGAGAAGCTGAAGGTGGAGCAGAGCCTGCTCTCGCACCACCTCGCCGGCATGAAGCTGAAAGGTATTCTGAGCAGCACCCGCGAGGGTAAAAACATCTACTACGCGCTGAAGATGCGCGAGGTCATTGATGTCATCCAGTGCCTGGCCAGCTGCACTTTCTTATAGGTGCCCCGGCTTTTTTTTACTAAAATACATGAACAAGTTTTCATAATTTCATACGTTTTTTCTCGTTCCGTATGGTGCACTACTTCGGCTATTTCGCGGCCATTTTCATTGGCCTTTCGCTCGGTATTATGGGTGGGGGCGGCTCCATCCTTACCGTGCCGGTGCTGGTGTACCTGATGGGCGTGAGCCCGGTGCTGAGCACGGCGTACTCGCTGTTTGTGGTGGGCTCGACTTCGGTAGTGGGGGCGTCGGGCTATTTTCGGCGGGGGCTGGTGTCGCTGCGCACGGCGATAGTGTTTCTGGCGCCGTCGCTGCTAGCCGTGTTTTTGGTGCGTAAAAAGCTGATGCCGGCTATTCCGCACGAGCTATTTAGGGTGGGCGGCCTTGTATTTACCAAAGACCTGCTGGTGCTGGTGGCGTTTGCCGGGCTCATGGTGGTAGCCGCCGTTTCGATGATTCGCAGCCAGCAAGTGGCGGAAGCCATCGCCGAAGAGCGGCCTCACCAAAGCCGGTTCAATTACCCGCTCATTCTCGGTATTGGGCTGGTGGTGGGCACGCTTACGGGCTTTGTGGGCGCGGGCGGGGGCTTTCTCATTATTCCGGGGCTGGTACTGGGCGCGCGCCTGCCCATGAAGCTGGCCGTGGGTACTTCCCTGGCCATTATCGCCCTGAACTCGCTCATCGGCTTTACCGGCGATTTGAGCGCGGGCGTGCCCATTGCGTGGCCATTTTTATTAGGGTTTCTGGCCTTTGCGCTGGGTGGCATTGTGCTGGGTACCTACCTGGCCCGCTTCATTCCGGGAGCCAAGCTCAAGCCGGCTTTTGGCTGGTTCACCCTGGCGATGGGCACGTTTATTCTGGCCAAAGAACTGCTGTTTCATCATGCATAATGTTTAGTATTTTAAATATTTAACCTGCTTATTATTTTCTGATTTGTCATGAAAATCGAACAGTTTGAAGACCAGGGCCTGGCCCACTATTCCTACGCCGTGCTCAGTGAGTGCGCCCGCGAAATCGTGCTCATCGACCCCGCCCGCGACCCGCAGCCCTACTACGATTTTGCCCAGGCCCACGGCGCTGCCATCGTGGCCGTGCTGGAAACCCACCCGCACGCCGACTTTGTGAGCAGCCACCTCGAAATTGCGCAGCGCACCGGCGCCGTCATCCGGGTAAGCAAGCTGCTGGGGGCCGGGTATCCGCACGCGGCCTTTGATGACGGCGACTCATTTACCGTGGGCCAGCTCACATTTCGGGCCCTGAACACGCCCGGCCACTCGCCCGATTCGGTGAGCGCGGTGCTTAGCCGCGCGGGCCAGGACGTGGCCGTGTTTACGGGCGACACGCTGCTGCTGGGCGACGTGGGCCGGCCCGACCTGCGCGAAAACGCCGGCAACCTCACCGCCCGGCGCGAGGAGCTGGCCCGGCAGCTCTACCACAGCACCCGCGCAAAGCTCCTGACCCTGGCCGACGACGTACTGGTGTACCCGGCCCACGGCGCGGGCTCGCTGTGCAGCCGCACCACCAACACGGCCCACAGCAGTACCATCGGGGCCGAGAAAATCGGTAACCCCGCCCTGCGCCCGCTTAGCGAGCAAGCCTTTGTGCAGGAGCTGCTGGCCGACCAGCCATTCATTCCTAAATACTTCGGCTACGATGTGGAGCTGAACAAGGCCGGGGCCCCGGCCTACGGCCCGAGCGTGCGGCAGGTGCCCCGGCTAGCCCCCGATGCGGCGCTGGAAACGGGCGTGCTGGTGGTTGATGCCCGGCCCGAGGCCGAGTTCAAAAATGGCCACGTGGCCGGTGCGCTCAATATCCAGGCGGGCGGTAAGTTTGAAACCTGGCTAGGGTCCATCATCGGGCCGGAAGAAGATTTTTACCTACTGGCGGCCGACGAGGCCACGCTGACCGCCCTGGTGCAAAAGGCGGCCAAAATCGGCTACGAAACGCGGATTAAAGGCGCGCGGGTGGGCTCGCCCTCGACGGAGGCCGCGCTGCCTACGCTCGACGTGGCGGCTTTCCGGCAACACCCCGAGCAGTATACCATCGTGGATATTCGTAATGCCTCGGAGGTGAAGCACGAGCCGATTTTTGCCGGCGCGCTCAACATTCCGCTGCCCGAGCTGCGCGAGCGGGCCCCCGAAATTCCGACCACCAAGCCCGTGGTGGTGCACTGCGCCGGCGGCTACCGCTCGGCGGCGGGCAGCAGCGTGGTGGCCCCGGCCCTGCCCGGCACGCCGGTCTTTGACCTGGGCGAGGCCGTGAAATCCTTTCAGCCGGCCGGTCGCTAGGCCCGGTCGCTTACCCACTTTTCTGCATGACTGATTTTTTGCAACAATCCTGGCCCTGGTACGTGGCCGGCCCACTCATCGGCCTCACGGTGCCGGCACTGCTGCTCATTGGCAATAAAGCGCTGGGTATCAGTAGCTCGCTGCGCCATGTGTGCGCCGCCTGCGTGCCCGCCGGCATTCCATTTCTGACGTATAACTGGCGGCGCGAAAGCTGGAACTTGTGGTTTGTGCTCGGCATTGCGCTGGGCGGCTTCCTGGGCTACCAGGTGCTCGGGCACCCGGCCAGGGTCGGCATTTCGCCCGCCACGGTGCACGACCTGCGCACGCAATTGCACCTCACCGACTTCTCGGGCCTGCTGCCGCGCGAGCTTTTTGCGCTCGACAACCTGGCCAACTGGAAGGGCTGGGTGTTTCTGGTGTTGGGGGGTTTTCTGGTGGGCTTTGGCACGCGCTACGCGGGCGGCTGCACCTCGGGCCACGCCATTTCGGGGCTGTCTAACCTGCAATGGGTGTCGCTGGTGGCCGTCATTGGCTTCTTCGCCGGTGGCCTGGTCATGACCTGGCTGGTATACCCGCTACTATTTTCCTAAGGCCGCTTTGCTACCATGAAAAACCTCAACTACCTGGTGCTAGGCACCTTATTCGGCATCATCCTCACCAAGAGCGAAGTCGTGAGCTGGTTTCGGATTCAGGAGATGTTCCGCTTTCAGGCCTTTCACATGTACGGCGTCATTGGGTCGGCCATTGCGGTCGGGCTGGTTTCCATTCAGCTCATCAAGCGGCTGCACCTGCGCACGCTCAGCGGCGAGCCTATTGTGCTGGCTGATAAGCAGTACACCCACGGCACCTGGATTGGCGGCTTCCTTTTTGGCCTGGGCTGGGCGCTCACCGGCGCCTGCCCCGGCCCGATGTTCGCGCAGCTGGGCAGCGGCATCGGGGCGGCGGCCATCCTGTTACTCGCCGCCCTGGCCGGCACCTGGACCTACAGCGCCCTGCGCGATAAGCTGCCGCTCTAAACCGGGCTAGCCAGCGGCCTTTCCCTCGCTAACGTTTTGCTATTCTGGTTATGACGCCTCGACTTGGCCTGCGCGAAAACTGGCCGCAGTTTACCCTGCTGCTGCTCGTCAATGCCTTCGTGGGTGGTATGGTGGGCCTCGAGCGCACCATTTTGCCCCGGCTGGCCGAGCAGGAGTTTCACCTGGTGGCGCGCTCGGCCATTCTCTCCTTCATTGTGGTGTTTGGCCTCACCAAGGCCGCGGCCAACTACTACGCCGGCGCCTGGGCCAACCGATTGGGCCGCCGCAACTTGCTGCTACTAGGCTGGCTGTGTGGCCTGCCCGTGCCGCTGCTGCTGCTCTGGGCCCCGAGCTGGGGCTGGGTGCTGGTGGCCAACGTGCTGCTGGGCCTCAACCAAGGGCTGGCCTGGTCGAGCACGGTGGTGATGAAAATCGACCTCGTCGGCCCCCGGCAGCGCGGCCTGGCAATGGGCCTGAATGAGTCGGCCGGCTACCTGGCGGTGGCGGCCACGGCTTTCGCTTCGGGCTGGCTAGCCACCCACTACGGGCTGCGGCCTTATCCCTTTTATCTCGGCCTGATACTGGCCGGGCTAGGGCTGCTGGCTAGCCTGCTGGTGCGCGATACCCGCGCCCACGTGGCCCTGGAGGCCGCGCAGGCACCCGCCGGCCCGGCCGGCTCGCGCCTTTCGTTTTGGGACGTGACGTGGCGGCACCCCAACCTGGGCTCCGTCACGCAGGCCGGGCTGGTGAATAACCTCAACGACGGCATGGTGTGGGGCCTGCTGCCGCTGCTGCTGGCCAGCAAAGGCTTTACCCTGACCCAGGTTGGCACCGTGGCGGCGGTGTACCCGGCCGTGTGGGGCCTGGGCCAGTTGCTCACTGGCCCGCTAGCCGACCAGTTCTGCAAGAAAGACCTGCTCTTCTGGGGGATGCTGCTGCAAGGCGCGGCGCTGCTGGCCATGCTTTTTGCCTCGTCGTACCCCGCGTTTTTGCTGCTGGCGGCGCTGCTGGGCGCGGGCACGGCGCTGGTGTATCCCACGTTTCTGGCGGCGGTGGCCGAGTATGCGCCGCTGGCGCAGCGGGCGCACAGCGTGGGTATTTTCCGCTTCTGGCGCGACGCGGGCTACGCCATCGGCGCGCTGCTCACCGGCGTGCTGGCCGATGCCTTGGGGCTAGGGGCGCCGCTGGCGGCCATTGGGGGGCTGACGGTCCTTTCGGCCTTGGTTATTCAGCGGCGGATGCACTGCCTGCCGGTAGCAGCCAGCCTAGCCGGCCCACCCCGGAGCTGCGCGGCAGCTGCCGCGGCCGCCCGGCCGGAATCTTTCCTAAGCTCAATCCTGACAAAGCAATACCAGACGCCCCCAGTCTGTGGCGCGTGAAGCAGCTGATAAATACCCAAACTATCAGCTTACCGCTGGCCCACAACTGGGGGCTTGCCAGTTGCCTTGGGGGCCAGCGCGGCACTGCTCACCTGCTGAAACGTGAGGCCCGAGGCCGAGCGCAGGCGCAGGTTGGTCAGGGGCTTAGACGGGAAAAATATCTCCGTCATGGCCGTCAGGCCGTGGTCGGCGAAGAGCTCGACCGAGGCCGCGTCGAAAAACAGCGTGAGGTCGGCGCCGGCCGCCGTGGCCAGGCGCGGGGCCACGTGGCGGCCTGCAAACTTGGGGCTGAAGCTGGTATTGCCGGCCCGGCGGCGGTCGATGAAGTACTCGTTCTTCGCCTTGTCATAACCCAGCACTAGCTCCTCGCCGGCCGCGTTGCTCAGTACCAGCTCGAAGCTGGCGAGCTGGCTCGTGCTCAGGTTGAGGCGGTAGTTGCCGCTGGGCACGCTGAGGCGGGCCAGGTCCACGGGAGCTTTCACGGCCACGTTTTGGAGCGTGGTGGGCGCGGCGGCTAGCCTAGCCAGCTCGCGGGCGGGCTGCGAGGTGAGGTAGATTTCGCCGCCTTCCTGCCGCAAGCCCAGCTCGCGCGGAATGGTCATGGCGCTGCGCCAGGGCGAGGTGGGCACCTGGTTGGCGTATTCCCAGTTGCTCATCCAGCCCAGAAACAGGCGGCGCGGCTCCGTATTGGCAAACGTGACGCCGGCGTACTCATCGGGCCCAAAGTCGGCCCACTTCGTCTTGTCGTTCAGAGGTTTGAAGGTATGGCCGTCGAAGCTACCCACGAAGTACTGCGTGGCCGAGCCGCCGTTGGGCCCGCCGGGGTTGATGTTGACAATCAGCACCCAATGAGTTTTACCATTAAGCGTGAGCGGAAACAAGTCGGGGCACTCCCACACGCCGCCGTGGGCGCCCACCTTCGCGCCAAACTCGCTTTCCTTGGTCCACTGCTTGAGGTTGGGCGAGGAAAAGAACGTGATGCGGTCCTTGGTGGCCAGCGTCATTATCCACTTGTTGGCCACCTCGTTCCAGCTCACTTTGGGGTCGCGGAAGTCCACGATGCCGGGGTTTTTCACCACCGGGTTACCCGCGTACTTGGTCCAGGTTTTACCCGCGTCGAGGCTGTAGGCCAGGGCCTGGCTCTGGGTGTGTGCGGGGTCCGATTGCTCTTTCTTGGGGTTATGGTAGGTGAAAATGGCCACCAGCGGCACCACCCCGTTTTTGCCAAAGCCGCTGGTATTCTTGCTGTCAACCACCGCCGAGCCAGAGAAGATATAGCCCAGGCTATCCGGGAATAGCGCAATGGGCTGCTCCTGCCAGCGCAGCATATCGGGGCTGGTGGCGTGGCCCCAGTGCATGGGCCCCCACACCATGCCGCCGGGGAAATATTGAAAAAACAGGTGGTAGGTACCCTGGTAGAAGACCATGCCGTTGGGGTCATTCATCCAGTGGGCAGTGGGCGCGAAGTGGTAGCTCGGCCGCCACTGCGGCGTGGCCGGCGGGGGCGTGGTCTGGGCTAGGGCCACCGTAGTCAGAAAGGTGCTGCCCAGCAGGGTCACTAACTTGTTCATAACGAGCGCAAAGTGCGAGAGGGTGGGAGAAACATTGCTGGCCCGGCCAAGAGGTGAAGGGCCCTCGGGCCACGCCCGGGCAAGGGCGAAAACGACTAGCCCAACGTGCTGGGTCTTAGCGCGGGGCTAGCCTGGCAAATGTACTCCGAGGGTCTCAACGGCCGGTGCGCTGCTCGTAGCCGGCTAGGCCACTACGTGCAGCAGCGGCGCCAGCACGGCCCACACGTTGGCCGCCAGCAGGCGCTGGCCGGCGGCGTTGGGGTGCACGCGGTCGGGCAGGTTCAGCTCGGGGCGGCCGAGCACGCCGGCCAGCAGCGAGGGCACAAAGGCCACGCCCTCGGCCTCGGCCAGGGTGCGAAATAAGGCACTGAAATCCTGGGCGTAGCGGCTGAGGCCGGGCAGGCCCAGCGGCCCCAGGTCGAAGGGAAAGTCGAGACCCATCAGCACCAATTGCGCGGCCGGAAACTGCCGCCGCACCTCGTGCAGCATGGCGCGCAGGTTGGCCACCGTTTCGCGCACTGGTATGCCGCGCAGGCCATCATTGGCGCCCAGCGCCAGCACAAATACGTCGGGGGCCTGGCGGGCCAGCACGCTAGCCAGGCGCTGGCGCCCGCCGGCGCTGGTTTCGCCGCTCACGCCGTAGTTGTGGGCGCGGTAGGGCAGGCCCGCCGCGTCGAGCTTTTCCTGAATGCGGGCCGGAAAGCTGTCGGCCGCCGGCAGGCCATAGCCCGCCGTGAGGCTATCGCCAAAAAAGAGAATGTGTTTCATAAAAAGCGCCCCGCCAACCAGCTACCAGAGCTAGCGGCGGGGCGTTGCCAAAAAATAATAGCCTGGCCAGCGCGCAGCCGCTAGGCCCGGGCTGGTAGCACAAGCGCCCCACGGGTAGAAACAACCGGCTGGCGCAGAAGATTTCGTGGCTAGGGGGTGAGGAGGCTCAGGCCGAAAAAAAACAGCAGCTGCACCAGGTACACCAGCGGCACCAGCGGGTTGCGCTTAGGAAAAGGCGTGCGCACGAAGAGCAGTTGCAGGAACAGCGCCAGCAAAAACCAGTCGCGGAAGTTGCGCAGCGGAATAATCCCGCCCGTCCAGTGCCAGAAGTCGAACCGGCCGGCTATCGGCTCCAGGCACAAGTCGAAGCCCACCATCAGCGCGGCGCCCACAATTACGCGCACCGCGAAGGAAGCCGGTAGATAAGCCGCCAGCGTGCCCGCCAAGTACGTCACTACAACCCAGTTGAGTCCAATAAGCCAGGGCGCCCCCATGTATTGCGGCCCCAGCGTGGCGCCGTAGGCATAGTGCCCAAACAGCAGGCCCGTATTGGTGCCCACCACCTCGGCCACCATGCCGAGCAAAAATACTTGCACTGCAAAAAGCCAGAACGACAGATTGCGCCCCGGCTGAAAAATAGCCAGCAGCCCTGCCGTCAGCAGCAGCGTAAGGGGCGTGTATTTCAGATAAAAGGTTTTATCCTGGCTAAACGCCAGCCCCACGAAGCCCGTCAGATGAAACAGCAGCACTAGCCCCTGCGCCAGTCGCACCCGGCTAGTAGATGCCGCCGGGGCGGGTAAGTTTGAAAACTCCATGCAAAGAGGAGTTATGAGTTAGAAGTTATGAATTATGAGTTGGCGAAACAGGCTAGCTGGCCGCAACTAATAAAGGCAACTCATAATCCATAACTTTTAACTTATAACTAATCAATGAGTTCGGCCACAATTTTGGCCGAAAGTAAGCACAGCGGGATGCCGCCGCCCGGATGCACCGAGCCGCCGCAAAAGTACAGCCCGGCCAGCCGGCCCGAAAAATTGGGATGCCTTAAAAACGCGGCTAGCGCATTATTGCTCGAACTGCCGTAGAGCGCGCCGCCAAACGACGACGTGTCGGCCGCGATGCCGGGCGGCGTCCAGGCCTTCTCGGCCCGGATAAGCGGCTCAATGTCAGTGCCCAGCGCCTGGCCGAGCTTGGCTAGCACCACGCGGCGGGTTTTTTGGGTAAGGGCGGCCCAGTCCTGGCCCTGGTCGTGGGGCACGTTCACCATCACAAACCAGTTTTCGTGGCCGGGCGGGGCGTCGGTGGGCGTTTTTTTACTCGTGATGTTGACGTACACCGTCACGTCGTCGGCCACGGTTTTCTGCTGAAATATGGCGTCAAACTCGGCCTTGTAGTCTTTGGAAAAGAAGATGTTGTGCAGGTCGAGGTCGGAAAATTCGCGGGCGATACCCCAGTAGAAAATGAGCGCCGACGACGAGCGGGGCTGCCCCAGGGTGCGCTCGGGCGCCGGCTGGCTTGGTAGCAGGTGGCGGTAGGTGGGCACCACATCCATGTTGCTCACCACCACGCCAAAATCGTAGATGTCGAGGTCGGTGCGCAGGCCCGTAACGAGGTCGGCGGCCGTCAGAATCTCGCGCACCGGCTCATTGAAGCGAAACTTCACTCCAAACTCCTCGGCTAGCCGGTGCAGGCTGCTGGCAATGGCGTAGATGCCGCCTTCCGGGTAAAACGCCCCAATACCGTGCTCCAGGTGCGGAATAAGCGACAGCGTGGCCGGCGCTTGGTAAGGGTCGGAGCCGTTGTAAGTAGCGTAGCGGTCAAAGAGCTGGACCAGACGCGCATCCTGGCCAAAGGCTGACTCGTGGCGCGCGTGCATGGTGCCGGTGAGGCCGAGCGAGGGCAGGGCGGCCACCGCCCTCAGCGTTTCGGCGCTGAGGTAGGTACGCACTTTGTGCAGCGACTTGTGCAGGAAAGTACCGGCCGTAGCCTCGTAGGCCCGCCCGCTGCGCGCCAGAAACTGCGTAACCTGCGCGGCCGGCACGCCCAGCTTGGCTTCGACCTCAGCCGCAAACCGGCTAGCCTCGGCCCAGGCCGTGAGCCGGGTGCCATCGGCAAAAAAGTAGTTGGTAATCGGGTCGAGCCGCCCGTAGCGGAAGTAGTCGGCCGGGTCGCGGTGGGCGAGCCGAAAAATATCGTCTACCAGCTGCGGCAGCGTAAACAGCGACGGGCCCGCATCGAAGCGGTAGCCGCCGGGCAGCGCAAACTGGTGCATCTTACCCCCAAACGAGCCGCTAGCCTCGAATACCGTGACCGGGTGCCCGGCCACCGCCAGCCGCGCGGCAGCGGCCAGCCCGGCCACGCCCGCGCCGATAATGGCCACGGGCTGGCGCGAGGGCGAAGATTTCTTTTTCGTAAACACTAAGTTGCTAACCAATGCGGCTAGGGTAGAAGTTTGGCCAGGCTTGGTAAAATCTGTGCTTTTAACGCGGCGTAATTACGAAGCTTTGTTTTACTCCACGGCCAGCACCAAGCCCTTCAGATACGCGCCTTCGGGGTGAAAGAGGCTTACCGGATGGTCGGCGGGCTGGGTGAGGCGGTGCAGGATGCGCGCTGGCCGGCCAGCCTCGATAGCGGCGGCCAGCACCGCGCCTTCAAACAGCTCGGGGCTAACTACTTGCGAGCACGAAAAAGTGAAGAGCAACCCGCCCGGCGCCAGGTGGCGCAGGCCGGCCAGGTTGAGGCGCTTGTAGCCCATCAGGGCATTGTGGCGGGCCGAGAGGTGCTTGGCGTAGGCCGGCGGGTCGAGGATGATGAGGTCGTAGGGCTCCTCGCTCACCGGGTTTTTGAAGAAGTGCTGCACGTCCTGGGCGTAGGCCGCGTGGCGGTCCTGGTGGCCGCTGAGCTGGGCGTTGCGGTCGGTGAGCTCGATGGCTTTTTTGCTGGCATCGACCGAGTGCACGAGGCTAGCCCCGGCTTGCAGCGCATACACCGAGAAGCCGCCGGTGTAGCAAAACGTGTTGAGCACGCGGCGGCCGGGCGCGTAGCGGGCCAGCAGCTCGCGGTTGTCGCGCTGGTCGATAAAGAAGCCGGTTTTCTGGCCGGTTTCCCAATCCACGGCAAACTGGTGGCCGTTTTCGGTCACGAGGTGCTCGTGGCCGCTGCTCTCGCCGAAAAGGTAGTTGTTCTGGGCATCGGGCGCGGCCTGGGCGGGCACGGTTTCGGCGCTCTTATCATACACGGCGCGCAGGCGCTCGCCCAGCACGCGCTGCAAGGCGGCGGCAATATCGTGGCGGGCCAGGTACATGCCCGGGCTGTGCGCCTGCACAACGGCCGTATCGCCGTACACGTCGATGATGAGGCCCGGCAGCCCGTCGCCCTCGCCGTGGGTGAGGCGGTATACATCAGTAGTGCCGCCCGCGGCGGCTAGCCCCAGGCGCTGGCGCAGCTGGTAGGCATTGCGCAGGCGCAGCTCCCAAAACTCGGGGCTGGGCAGCTGGGCTTCGGGGCCAAAATCGAATAAGCGCACCGCGATGGAGCCGCCCGGCGAAAAATGGCCGGTGCCCAGGCGCTCGCCGCTGGCGGCTACTACCTCCACGGCGTCGCCTTCCCTGGCCTCGCCCTGGAGCCTGGCAATGGCACCCGAAAAAACCCAGGGGTGGCGGCGGCGGGGCGATTGGTCTTTTCCGGGCTTGAGAACGACGGTAGCGGGCATAGGCGTAGCGCAGGAGCGCGATTGGTGTAAAACGCGCTTCCAGATGATGATTGGCAAAAATGAAAAAACGCGAACTACAAAGTTCGCGCTACTCGGCGCTACTTAAACCAACGCCGGTACACCGGCCCGCGCAGCTTAAACTGCGCCCACATGGCGGGCCAAATGAGGGCATCGAGCCAGCGCCGGCCGGTGCTGAACGTAATGTCCTCCACGATGACGCTGCCGCCGCCCGGCGCGGGCTCGATGAGGTGGCGGTGCCGCCACTGCCGCAGCGGAGCGGGCAGCTCCTGGCCTTCGTCTACGAAGTAGTGGGTACCATCGGGCAGCGTGCCGTTGGCCGTGATAAGGGAAGTCCAGCGCCAGCGCTTGGGGCCGGCTTGCAGCTCGATGGCCACGGTGTCGCCGGTTCGGGACCCGTCGTAGCGCAGCAGGTGAAACTTCGGGAACGGCGGGGCCAGGGCGATAAACAGCTCGCGGGTGAAGCCCGCGGCCACCACGGCGGGGGGCTGGGCCACGGCAAAGCGAAGGAGCAGGTGCATAAGAAAGGGGCGAGGCGGGCCGGTTTGCGGGCTGGCCTGGTAATTTGGCGAGCTAGCCAGCTTCTTACGTTAGGAGCTGACGCTACGTATAGGCTAGCGCCAAAATAGCAAGCCGGTTTCGGCCGCGCCCCCGCATGTCACATTCAGACGAACTCACGCCCGACCCGGCGGCCGGCCGCTCCACCGAACTTCAGCAGCTGGAAGCCGCTTTAGCAGCCGGCGTCATCACGCCCGAGCTATTCGCCACGCTCAAGGCCAAGCTGCACCCGAGCGAGCCAGCAGCTGCGCCGCCACTACCGACGCCGGCTCCCCAACGGGTGCCGCCTGCTCCCGTTGAGGAGCTGCCCTCGCTGCTGGATATGTTCAGCCGCGCCCCGGCGCCGGCCGAAACGCCCAGCGCGCCGCCTGCCTCGGTAGCGCGCCCGGCCGCGCCGCCCCCGGCTAGCCCACCCCGCCCGACTGCCGCCGCCGAAGAGGCCGCCGCTCGCCAGCGCATTGCGGAGCAGCTCGCTAAAATGCGCCAGGAGCCGCCCGCCCCGGCGCCCCCGCCGTCGTTCTATCCTGAGCCCAAGCCCGCGCCCACATTCTACCCCGAGCCTAAGCCAGCACCACCCGTAGCGCCAGCGGCACCGGTAGCGGTGGCCGCGCCAGTGCGCCCCGCCGCCCCACCGCCCCGCCCACCCCGTCCGGGCCGGGAGCCCGTTTCTGAAGGGCGCACCGGGGCCAGCTGGTTTATTATAGTGCTGCTAATAGGCGTGATAGCAGCCGTGGCCTACTTTGCTACTAGCTCCAGCCACCCCAACGAAGAACTGACCAGCCCGGCGTTGCCTACCACTGAACCCGTGCCGCCCCCCGCCCCAGCGCCCGTTGTCACGAAGCATAAAAAGCCCGCCCGCAAGCCCAGGCACAAAGCCAAAGCGGCGCCGGTAGCAGCGTCAGTGCCGCCCCCAGACTTCGATTCGACCGAAACAACAGTGGCTTCGACCGCTAGCCCGGCCGTGTTGCCACCCAAAGCAGTAGCCGCGCCGCCCGCCGCCCGGCCCATTCCGGCCGCCGGCGAGCCCGGCGACGATGCGGCTGCCACCCGGGTGCGCGCCGCCATGGCCAGCTACTATGCCGACCTGTATGCCCCGCCGCTGCACGCCAGCGAGCACTTTGCCCCGCAGGTCGAGCGCCTCTACATTCGCCAAAACCTGACGCCCGACGCCATCGATGCGGAGCTAGGCCGCAGCTTTTTTCCCGACAACCAGCAGGCCACCGCCCGCATCGAGCCCGGCACGCTGCGCGTGAGCGACCCCGCCGCCGACGGCAGCCGCACGGCCACCTTCACCGAGCAGATGCGCCTCTACCGCCCATCGCTCCAGAAATACCAGCGGCTGCGCACCCAGGTGCGCGTGCGCTTCAATGCGGCGTATCAGATTGTGTACATGCGCCAGGAAAAGCTGCTGAGCAATACGTTTGAGGAATAGCGCGAACCCGGTAGTTCGCGCTACTTGCCCAGCGAGCCGATTTTGGGCTGAAGCTGGATGATGAAGCGCTTATTCTTCGCTTCCTCACGGAAGCCGGTGTAGCGGCCCACGCCCTTGAAGCCGCTGCCGGCGGCCACCAGCTCCAGGTTGGCCGGGAAGCGTAGGCCAGCGCTTTCCCAGAGGCGGATTACCTCCATCGCCCGGTTGTAGCTGAGCTGGCGCACGGCCGCGCCGTCGAGGTTGCGCGGGTCAGTATCGGGCAGGGTAGGGTTTTTGGCGGCCCGGCCTTCCACTACTACCAGGTACTGCACGTTGTCGGCCCGGTCGAGCACTTCCATCTGCTTGAGTAAGAAGCGCCCGGCCTGGATGAGGGGCTGGTGTGCCTCGGCGGGCAGGTCGTAGCGCTGGGCCTGGAACTCGACCGGAAAATTAAGCTCGTAGCGCTTGTAGCGCTGGTTGTACACGAAGTAGCGCGGGTCTTCGAGCCTAGCCAGAGCGGCGCGTATCTCGTCGAGCTTTTTCTTTTCCTTGAGCTGCACTTCGAGCCGGGCCTTGGCCTGCTCCAGGCTAGCCTGCTTGTCCTGAAACCGCTTGTAGCTGAGCACAAACAGCACGAGCATGACCAGAAACAAGGCCGTCATCAGGTCCACGTAGCTCGGCCAAAAGAAGTCGCGGCGGTTGGGGTTCATGCGGGGCGCCGGCTATTTCATGTTCAGGCCCAGCGCTTTCTGGAGCCAGCTGCGCTGCGTAAGCTGCTCCAGCACCACGTTGGTGCGCGTCACTTGCTGCAACAGCTGCTGCTGCAGAGCCGAGTCGCTGGCCAGCCGGTCTTGCAGGTTGTGGAGGGCCAGGGCCGTCTGCTGGGCCTGGCGCTCCTGCAATTGGTTGAGCGCCCGCTGCTGGGCCGGTAATTCGCTGAATGGGCTGAGGTACTGCACAATGCGCTCGTACACATTGTCCTTATTAAGGGCCTGAAAGTGGTCTTCCAGCACCCGCGCCGCCTGGTCGGCTTCCTGCTTGAGCACGGTCATGCGCTGGCGCATCACGGCCGCCAGCTCGTGGTACTGCGTGTCCATAAACACCTCCGACTGCCGGGCTAGCCGGTCGAGCTCGGTCTGGTTTTGGCGAAAGAAGCTAAGCTGGGCCTGCACCGTGCCCGCGTGCTGCTGCACCA
This sequence comes from Hymenobacter sp. BRD128, assembly GCF_013256625.1. Lineage (NCBI taxonomy): Bacteria > Pseudomonadati > Bacteroidota > Cytophagia > Cytophagales > Hymenobacteraceae > Hymenobacter > Hymenobacter sp. BRD128. The sequence goes on along the minus strand of NZ_CP053908.1, from coordinate 3,511,657 downwards.
GGGCCGGTACTTGGTTGAGGCCGGTTTCGAGGCCAGTGAGGCGGGCGAGCAGGCCCGTGATTTTGCCGGCTACCTCGCCGCCGTGACGCAGCATCTCGTTGAGCTGCTGCTGGTAAGCCAGAAAATTCTCGAAGTGGTGCGCGCTCTGGGCCACCTTGTCAAAAACCCGGATGCTGGCGTTGGCCATCTCGGTGTAGCCCACTTTCTGGAGCTGCTCCAAGAAGCCTTTCTGGGTGCTGATGTTCTCATTTAGGGCCTGCACTATCGGCCCAAACTCGTAAATCTTGCTCAGAAATTCCTGGTTAAACGCATCGAGCACGGCCTTGAGGCTGCCCAGGCTGCCGGCCATATCGGAGTGCAGAATGGGCAGCAGCTGCACCTGCAAAAACGTGTAGTAGTCATTGCGCCGCTGCTCGGCCTGGCGGTGGGCGTTTCGGTACAGGGCATTGCCCCACAGCGTGAGGCCCAGTCCGCAGAGGCTGCCAATCATGGCCACCGTCACGCCCCGCAGAAAGCCCTGAATCCCGGCTTCGTCAAACTTGCCGCTGCCGCCCAGCAGCCCGGCCAGCCCCAGAATGGCGCCCAAAAACGTACCCATCAGCCCAATGTAGAGCGGCGAAGAAGTACTGCTCTGCACCTCGGCATCGAGGGCTACGGCCCGGCGCTCGGCAATGCTTTGCAGAATGTCGAAATCGGCAGTGCCTTTGTTTTTAAGCAGATAGGCATTGGTGTCCTGCACCACGGCCTCGAAGTCGGGCGTGGCGCCGGTAGCCAGCAGCACGTCGGCCTGCTGGCCGCTCGCCTCATCGTGGTGCCGGGACAGGCGCAGCGCGCTGCTGGGCGGAAACAGCGCCGCCAGCTGCGCGCTAGCCCCCCGGCTTTGCCAGAAGGCCCGCGCCTGAAACCCGATAACCATGAGCAGCGCGAGCCATTCGAGTGCCTCCATGCCGCGAAGTTATTCGAAGTGCACCTGCGCCTTGCGGGTTATCTGCCAGTCGCCGCTGGGCGTGCGCTGGGCCTGGCCAGGCGCGTCGGTAACGATGCGCGACACGTTGCCCTTCGGAAATGGGTACTCGCAGGCGCCGCCCAGAATATTCTGGTGGCTGCCGATGTAACCGGCGTGACCCGCCGCATTGCTGGTAACTGTAAACTGCGCCTGGTCGGGCGCGCTAGCCCCCGTAGTCAGCTCAAAAATGGTGTACGAGGCGGGTGCCTCGGCCAGCATATCGCGCTTGAAAATACCGTCGATGGGCTGCTGGTTGGCATAGAGCGTGCGCGTGGGAGAGGCCGCCGGAGGAACCGCCGCCGTGTCGAGGGGATAATTTTCGTCGAAGAAAGTATCGTCCTGCACTGGCGCGGTGGGCTCGGCTGGCGCAGCGGCGGGGCTAGCCGTCGGCTGAGGCGGCGCGGCCGGCCCTGCGGCGGGTGCTGGGGCTGCCTTAGGGGCGGTGCCTTTAGGTGGCGTAGTCTGGGGTTGGGCGGGGGGCGCCGGGCTGGCGGGTTTGGCTGGGGCGTCGGGCGCCGGGCGGGCGCCGGGTAGCTTGCCCACCTCGCGCTGCACCATGGTGCGCACTTCGGCCCGCATCTCATCGGTAAGAGTAGTCAGGCTAAGCGTGGAGGCGCTGTGGCTATGGCGGTGCCGGCCGCGCGAGCTGCTCTTGAAAAGTGATACCAGCAGGCTGATTATCGACAAAGCCAACGCGACCCAGGCAATCATAGGCGTAGAAGAAATAGGCGTGAGGGAAGGAGGGCTAGCCACGGCCGTTGCGGCCGCCGCGGGGGCTGGTTGCACCACCGTGGTAGCACTGTCGGGGCCAGTGAGGCTAGCGGGATGGCTAGCCGCCGCTAGCGCAGTCGGGTTGGCCAAGGTGTGCAGGGAGGTGCGCAGCTGCACAAAGCCGGGCTGCGACTCACGCCCGGGCTTATTGGCTAGCAGTGTGTTAGTAATGGCAGCAGCCAGTTGGTCGGGCGAGTCATCTTCGGTACTAACGGTCTTGTAAAGCTCCAGCAGCTTTAGCAGATGGCCTTGCTTGCCCAGCGTTTTGCGTTCGAGCCGCACGGTCTCTTCCAGGCGGCGGCCAAAGGCCTTCACGCTGCTGCTGTCGATAGTTTGCAGCAGTTGGGGGCGCAGGCTAGCCAGAGTCGGGTCGTCGTTGTAGACGTAGCGCGCCGTGGCAGCCCACAAGCAGGCGCGCACATCGGGGGGGCGCACGTTGGTAGCCAGCGGCGTAGTAGTCGGGTTCTGCGCCCCGGCGGGCGAGCCAAGCAGCACGAAGGCCAACCCACCCGCTAGGGTGCCGAACTTAATGCGTTTGCGAGGCATAGTAACGCTTGAAAAGCTCGCGGCCCAGCTGGAACAAGGCATCGCGGAAGGGGAAGAAAAACAGTGTCTCGGGCAGGCGGTCGTCGGCGTTGGTGCCGCTGTCGCGCAGCGAGTTCAAGCCGGCGCGCAGGCTATCCTTCAGCTTGCCATCGAGGAAATTGTACACAAAATCGGGGTCGATTTCTACATTCAGCTCGTCGAGCAGCCCGCGGATTTCGGCCGAGTCGTGGGTGATGAAGCGCACCAGGCGGCGGGCGTTGGCAATTACTTCGTCTTCGATGGTGTCGCTTTCGGCCTCGGCTAGGGTAAAGGCCTGGGGCGGACCGGCGGGCGCGTCGGCCGGCAGCACGCCGGGCAGTACAAACTCGGCCGGGGCCTTGGCCTGGGCGGCGTCGCCGCCGGCCTGCTTCCACAGCACCGAGCCATTGGCAGTAGCTTCCTTGGGCTGGCTCACCAGCGTAAGGCGGAAATCGCTGGGGGCCGGCTGGCCGGAGGCAAACTCCAAGATGAGCTTGCCAATCTCGGTGAGCGTGCCCAGCTGCGGGTCGAGGTCGAGCATGCGCAGGTAGGTGCTGCCCTTGCCGCTAAAGCACAGGTGGCGCGGCACCGCCAGCTGCCGGGCCTGGCACACCTGCCCCACGTGGTAGACCACGGCCGCGTAGTGCAGCAGCAGCACAATGCGCAGCTGCCGCGCGCTGCGCAGCTCCCGGCTGAATTCCAGCTGTTTATCGAAGTTGAACAGCAAGCTTACCACGTCGGCCGAGCTAGCCTTGCTTTCCAGGGCGGCGCGCACTACCTCGCGGGCGGCCGCCGCTTCCTGGCTCACGGGCTTGTTGGCGGTGCGGGCCACGTAGTAGTAGAGCAGGCCATTCTGCTGGCGCGCGCCGCCGAAGGCGCCGTCGCCCCACAGCACGTCGCCGGCAAAGCGGAACGAGAGCGTGGCCTCGGGCTTCTTGCCGCGCAGCAACAGCACATCGGTCGTGCCGCCGCCGATGTCGATGTTCACCACGTTGTCGCGCTCCGAGGGCACGATGCCGCCGTCGGTGTGGCGGTCGGTGAGGTACAGGTACGGCGCCCACGACTCGCTGAGGTCGGCTAGCCGCTGGCCCGGCTCCTCGCCAAATACCCGCTCAAACTCCTGGTACCAAATGTCGTGGAAGTCGCGGCGCGCCACTGTTTTCATGCTCAGCGGGCGCGACCACACCACTTGCGTGGCGCGTACATCGCCCTCGTTCAGCGCCACTTTGTGCTTGATAAGCAGCAGCAGCTCCCGGATATAAGCCCGAATACGTTCGACCCCGGCGGCGCGCTCGCCGCCCTCGGTGTTCCACTTCAGGTTGGTGCGGTAGCGGCCATCCTCGGGGTGGTTGTACAGGAAGCCGTCGCGGCTCAGGTAGAAGCCAATGTTGATGCTGCCAAACAGTAGCGGGTTGCCCTCGCTAATAAAGGCCGGCGATTCGCACGTGGCCGTGCGAATCGGGAACGCCGACTCGGCACCCTCGATGCCGATGAAGGCAGGCACAAACTCGCGGTTGCGCACCGTGTCGGCCAAGGGCATCATGCCGAACGAATCGGGCCCGTAGCGCTTGGGTAGCACGAAGTCGCTTGAAGGCAACGGGCGGTTCAGCATTACCACTTCCATCTCGCGCTCGGTGCCAATGCGGAAGGGCTGCGGCTCGGGCCGGTCGGCAGTGGCGAAGGCCACGTGCGTGTTGGTGGTGCCAAAATCCACAGCAAAGGTATAACGCTGGGCGCCCGGACTCACCACCTGCCAGCGCGGCACCAGCAGGCCGGTGGCCGGGGCCGAGAGCTGGCCGCTTACGGGCGTTTCCACTTCCAAAAAGTCGAAGTGCGTGCCCACCACCTCGTAGTAGGTGCTGGCCGGCCCGCGGGGGTTGCGGCCCATGCGCTGGCGGGCGCGCACGCCCCGCGTGCCACCGGGCACGAGCGTCGGCAGCGCCTGCCCGCCCTGGTAAAAATTGAGCTTGGCCAGGTCGGTGCCCTCGTTCTGGTCGGCTAGCTGCACGTAGTAGGGGCCGTTGTCGCGGGCATTCGCGCCCTCAAACTTGTAGAACGGGAACACGCCCACGTCGAGGCGGGCGCTCACGCGGCCGCCGCGGTAGGGTGTCTTGGGCGAGTCGCTGCGCACGGCATCAACCGGGGCATCGGCCCCTGGCTAGGGCCGGGGCGGAAGTAGTAGCTGCGCTCATACACCACCTCGCGTCCGCTGGTCACGGGCACGGCTAGCCGCAGCTGCACGTGGTTGTCAAACAGCGTGAGGCGCAATTGCTTATCCAGGTCGGCCGGCTCGAAATAATCGAACCACGCCCGCTTCAGCGGCAGCAAAAAACGCAGCGGCCGGTCCTCGGGCCGGGCACCCGGCTCGGGCTGCACTTGCCCAAAGTAGAAGCGCTCGGTGTTCACCGCGAAGGGTACTTCGAGCAGCCGGTCTTCCAGGAAGTCATTGACCGTCAAGAAAGGATACTGCACCCCTAGCGTTTCGAGGCGGCGCTCTTCAAGGCGCTGGCTTTCGTAGCCGTACTGAATGATAGTCTGGTCGGTGCCCGCCGTGCCGCCGAAGTAGTCGCTGCGGCGCAGGTCGAGGCCGGGCATCAGCACCAGCGGAATTTTACCGGTCTGCGGCACCCGCTCATTAAAGCGAATAAACCAGTCGGAAGTCGTTTTTTGCTGCGCTTCGGCTTGCTTAAACAGCGTGATGCCGCGCACCTGCACTGCATTGCCCAGCGCGTCGCGCAGCGGCTCGTAGTGCTGCTCGAAGGTGGCCACGTTCGGCTTTTCCTCGGCTAGGGCCTGCACGCGGCCCTTATCGGTAGCAGCCAGAAACTGCGCGATGCACTGCGCAAAATTCTCCTGCCGCAGCTCGGGGTGCACTTCAAACAACCCGAAAATGTAGTTTTGAAACTCAGCGCTGCGCTGATTAAGCGGCACTACCTGGTTATCGAAGTAAAAGCCGTTGCCGTCGCCCTTGCGCTGCATATTGAGCCGCGGCACGGCCGGGTGCGCAAATACCAGCGTGAAGGGCGACGTGCCCCCCAGTAACTGCCGGGTTTCGCGACCGCTCGCGTCGCGGCTGTCGGCAAAAATGAGGTAGAGCGTATCCAGCTCGCGGAAGTGCGGGTCGGCCAGGTACAAGCGCAACGTATTGCCCAGCAGCCTAATGCGTGGCTCGCGGCTCTGCACCAATAGGTCTACCTGCTCTTTCTTGGCCCAGGGTACAAAGCGCAGCCGGTAGGCATCGGTAGCCTTGTTGTAGAACAGTAGCTCCAACATGTCCCAGCACTGGGCTACCAGCCTATGGTAGAGCGAGTTGCCCTGCGGCTGCTGGCGCACAAACTTGAAAGCCGTTTCCAACAGGTGCATGCGCCCGAAAGGGGTGGGGATAGCCGTGGCCGTGCGGCGCGGGTTATCGCCGGCGGGGTCCTGCATTTTCTCGGCTTCGCCGGCCGTGATGCGGTCCGACTCCTGCCAGCCGCGCAGCGTGGGCTTGCCGCGGTCAAGGAGCTGAAGGATGTTACTCATAAAAATCTGTTAAACAGACGCTTATTTGCGGCACGATTCCTACTTAGAACGTCATGCTGAACGCAGTGAAGCATCTCGCTTGGATTAGTAATTTCATCGTCAGCAACGGAGCGAGCAAGATGCTTCACTGCGTTCAGCATGACAGCCTAAAAAGTGACTAGGGTAACCTAGCCCACTATTGCAGCAACTGCTGCCCGTGCACCACCTCATCCATCACTTCGGTGAAGGTGCGAACTAGCGCCGTGGCCGGCGAGCTAGCCGTGTCATTGGCCACGGCCTGGCTCAGGCGCTTGTCTAGCATTACCCGGATTTGCTTAGGGTCGATAACGTCTGACTTGCCAAATAAGCCTTTCTTTTTCAGCTCCTTGCCAGCTACTGATTTGTCGAAATCCGGCTCAAGTAGGTCGGCCATGCTGTCCCAGTGGTTCTGGGGGTCGTAGCCGTCGCGCAGGTTAAAGGGTCGGAAGCGCCGCGAGTTGTCGCGCAGTTCGCGCAGCCAGGCAGTATAGCTGATAAACTGCCGGTCGGGCGAGTTGTAGTCGAATAAGAACCGGCGCAAATCCTGGTAAAACGGGTCGCGGTCCCAGGCGTTTTTCAAACCCAGGTTAGTGGCGTACGTGGCCGACATCGTCTCGTCCAGGTGGTGCTGCAGCCAGGTAGCGAAGAAATGGAAGCGCGTCAGCGCCTCGCCCACCTTCGGCAAGGTTTGGCGGCGGTCGAAGTGCTCGAAGCGCAAATCGTTCTCGTCGCGCTCCAGCCCAAACTCATAGAAGTGCTCCTCGTGGGCGATGCTGTCAGGTTTATCCAAAAAGTCGAGCACCGCTAGGGCCCCCACCACCTCAATAAAGTGGGCGTTGTTCTGCTGGCTAATGCCGCCCTCGTGGTTGTCGTTCTGCTTCTGCGCCTGGTCGCCCAGGTAGTACATGGCGTTCAGGCCGTGCAGGTTTTGCTGGTAGTAGGCTAGCGCTGCCTTCGTCTTCGTAATGAAGGTGTTGGAGTCGATGGCGCTGCTATCCTCGCTCTTCAGGCTGAAGTAGGGCAGCAGGCTGAGCGCTCCAATCGGTGCCGTGTTCAGCAGCTCGATGTGCGGCAGGTTGGCATCGCGGTCGCGCAGGTTCTTGAGCAGCAGCGGGAAGCCCGCCGCGCCCGTGCCCCGAAGATGGAGCTGATAAAGAAAATGCGGTCGCCAGCCCGAAACTCGTTGCCGAAAAACTGAAACTCGGGCGAGTCCACCAGTTGGTTCAGCACTACGCTGCCTACGTTGGGGCTGCCTTTGAAGCCCACTTTCAGATTCTCATCCAGGCTTTTCGGGTCAAAAAGCAGGTCCACCAAGTACTGGCTTTCGACCGGCAGGCTGGTGTAGCGCAGGTAGTCGCGCAGCGGCTCTTCCATGCCGCTAAAGCTGTACTCAAACGTGTCTTTCACGCGCGTGTCGCGCTGCTCGCCGGGCCTAGCCAGCGAGGCCAGGGTTTGAATGTCAGCTCCGAAGAACTGGCCAGCCGTGCTCGCGCCCGGCGCGGCGGGTTTTATCTGGGCGCGCAGGCGCTGGTAGGTTTTGAGCAGCTCAATAGTGCGCTGCTTGTCACCGTTGGTCGCATCGGGGTCGATGATGATGGGTACTACCCGGTCACAGTTCTTAAGTTCGACCCCGGCCGCCAGCAGCATCGTGAGCGAGCGGATAACCCGCGACCCCGTGCCGCCGATGCCGAAGATATAAAGCGTGGACATGCTTGGATATTAAGTGTTTGTGGTTTGTTATTGAAGCTGGCTATCGCTCGCTTGCCATCGCTGCGCAGGCTCGTAATGACAAGCGGAGCGGGTCAAGCCCAGGAATTCAGCCGCCTAGTTGGGCCAGCGCACTGGCGTAGTACGGGCGCTCACCGACAGCGGCTTCACCACAAACGACCAGAGTACAAAAAATAAGGCCCCGTACAGCGCATTTACCACTAAAAAACCTAGCACGTAGCGGTCGTAAGCCGACTTCTCCACGGCGCCCAGCGTTTCGCCATCCAGGCTGGCATACACCACCGAGCGAGCCTGTGAGTATGCCAGAATAGCTGAGCCTACTGCCGTGAGCAGCAGCATGATAAACCAGTGCGAAGTCTTGTAGAAAGACGTGGTCAGCACCCGATTAAAAATCACGTAGAACAGCAGCGCTGCTCCGAGTGCCACGCCAAACAGCGTGCCCAGGCCCACGCCCGGAAAAATACTTTTTTGGTAAACCGGAATCAGCGACGATGGCTCGGCGGTGCCCAGCAGCGCCTGGTAGAGGGTGGTGAAAAGCTTCTGAAACATGAAATAGAAAGAGGGTTTCGGGAAAAGGAAAGCACGCTGTGCGGGCTAGCGGCAAGAAACGGGCCGTTTAGTCGGCCGGCTGCAGCTGCACGGGTAACGCCCACACCTCGCGGCCGGCGGGCGTTTGGTCGTAGTAGTCCTGCACGCCCTGCAATACTTCGCTGAGCAGAAAGGTCTTAGGGCCTTGGGCGGCGATGTTGCTATCGTTAAGGGTAGTGTACTTGGTGACCCAGGCGGGCTGGGTGCGGGGCAGCACGAGGCGCACCGTAGCGGGCTTGCGGCCCGGCAGGCGCTCTAGGTGCACCCTAGCCAGGTGGGTATAGGTGGCCAGGGCCGGGGTACTGGGTGCCTTGGGTTCGTCGCGGGCGGTCCAGACTTTGGCCAGGGTAGCGCCCGTACCGGCTTCGTCGAGTTGCAACTTGGTTGGCAGGCTGGCAGCCTCGGTAGTAGGCGCGTTCGTGAGGTCGAGGCCCAGCACAAATTCGGCCGGCTCCTGGCGCGAGAGGCTTTTGGTGAAGTGCAGCGTGAGGGGTTGGGTCTGGCGGCTGCCGGTTTTGTCGGCGTACCACTCGCCCACGTTGCCGAAATGCTCAAACACCGCCGCCGGCGGGGCCGGAGTGTTGAAACTTACGCGCTCGAAGTCGGCGCCCATCAGCGGCTTCAGCCAGGGCATGGCGGCGGCCACGGCGGCGGGCTGGCCCAGCACCCATACGTAGTAGGGCAGTCGGCTGCCATGCAGCACTTGGAAGTGCGTGCGGTTGCCGGGAAAAAACTTGTCACGGAACTCCGACGTGCCCGCGAAGATGCTGATAGCCAGGTCCTGGGCCGAGGCTTCATTCAGCGCATCCTTCACGTCAGTCTTCACCTTCCAGGTCTGCTTCGGGTCGGGCGGGGCGTAAATGAAGTCGGAAATAACCACGCTCACCGTGCCCGGCTTGCTTTTTTGCAACTTCAGGATGTCGCGCAGCATGGTGGGCATTTCGGTGCCTAGCGCGGGGTTTTTAATGCCCTCGCTCACGGTGTTACTCAGCTCGGCGTAGGTGGTGGGGCGCAGGGTGCGCGGGTCCTTAGCCGTGCTCTCCTGCACGAAATAGTAGCTTGGCGCGGTTTGATTAACAGCCCGTTGGTCGTTGATATTACTCAGTAGCTCGGTGATGGAGCGCTGAAATTGGCTGCCCGTTTCGCCCGGCGCGTTGGGGTGCATAAAGCCGCGCATCCCGGTCGAGGCATCCACAAACACACTCACTTGGCTGATGGCGGCAACGGGCGTTTTGCTGGCCGCCGCGGTGGTTTTCTCGGTGGTTTTATCCGGCCCGCCGCAGCTGCTGAGCGCCGCGCCGCCGAGCAGCGCCGCCGCTAGGGGGTAAAAAGCCGAATTGTAGAAAAAGCGGGCCGTTGGTAGTCGAGCGTGCATGAGTAAGAAGCAGCGGGCACCGGCGCGGCGCCCATCTGCCCGCAAGTAACGACAATTGCGGGGTTACGGATATAACTGCTTACTATTCTCCGTTTCAGAGGCACAGGCCGACGCGGGCCACTACCCGAGCAGCTCCTCAATATCCTCGCGCGTCAGCGACTTTATCACGGCCTCGTCGGTCGTTATTAAGTCACTCACCAATTGTAGCTTACGCTTTTGCAGGGCCAGAATTTTTTCCTCCACCGTGCCCTGGCTGATAAACTTGTACACAAATACCGGCCGCTGCTGCCCGATGCGGTGGGCGCGGTCAATGGCCTGGGCCTCCACGGCCGGGTTCCACCACGGGTCGAGGATGAACACGTAGTCGGCGGCCGTGAGGTTGAGGCCCACGCCGCCCGCCTTAAGGCTGATGAGGAAGATTTGCAGGTCGGGGTCGCTCTGAAAACGCTCCACTTCGCCCTGGCGGTCGCGGGTGTGGCCGTCGAGGTAGGCGTAGGCTAGCTGGCGCTCATCGAGGCCAGCGCGCACGAGCGCTAAATGCTGCACAAACTGGCTAAAAACCAGCACTTTGTGGCCTTCCGATACCACGCTGCGAATCATGCGCAGAATCTCGCGCATCTTGCCCGATTCGCCCTCGTAGCTCTGGTCGGCCAGGTGCGGATGGTTGGCAATTTGGCGCAGGCGGGTGAGGCCCTGGAGCAGTAGAAGCTGGGTGCCGCCGGCCGGCGTGGGCGCGTGGCCCTCCAGGCTTTCTAGTATTTTGTTGCGGTAGAAGCTCTTGGTTTCTTCGTAGAACTGCGCTTGCTCCTCCGTAAGCGGGCAGTAGCTGAGGTGCTCGGTTTTAGCGGGCAGCTCGCTGGCTACTTGCGCTTTGTGCCGGCGCAGCACGAAGGGCTTGATGAGGGCGTGCAGCTTACGGGTGCGGCTTTCATCCTGGTTTTTCTCGATGGGCTTCACAAATTCCTTGCGGAAAAACGCCTGCGTGCCCAGCAGGCCCGGGTTGATAAACGTCATCTGGCTCCACAAATCCATCGTCGAGTTCTCGACCGGCGTGCCGGTGAGGATAAGCCGGTGCCGCGCCCGGAGCTGCCGCACTGCCTGCGCCGTAGTCGAGCTAGGGTTTTTAATGGCCTGCGACTCGTCAAGAATCACGTAATCAAACTGATAGCTAGCCAGTAGGTCAGTGTCGAGGCGCACGATGCCGTAGCTCGTCAGCACTACATCGTAGCCAGCAAACTGCGCCACGTTCTTGTCACGGTAGGTACCCGTGTACACCAACAGCCGCAGGCTAGGGGTGAATTTGCGCGCCTCCGCCATCCAGTTGTAAACCAGCGAGGTAGGCAGCACCAGCAGCGAGGCCGCGCCTTGGCTAGCCCCGCTTTCTTGGCGCTCCAGCAGCATCACCAGCGTCTGCACCGATTTGCCCAGGCCCATATCATCGGCCAGGCAGCCGCCGAGGTGGTAGTCCTGCACAAAGCGCAGCCAGTTGTAGCCGGCCTGCTGGTAGGGCCGCAGCGTGCCCCGGAAGCCCACCGGCAGCGGCCGGTCTTCGACGGCGGCAAAGTCGCGCAGCTTTTCCAGGCGGCGCGTAAGCGTGACAGTGGCCAGGTTATCCTGCTCTAAGTCATTAACTAAGGATAAGTGATGCCGGCGCAGGGCCAGCGGTTGCCCGTCGGTTTCTTCGGCGAAGGCAAATAGCTCCAAGTAGTCGGTAAACCACTCGTCGGGGATGAAGGCGACCTGCCCGTTGGGCAGTCGGTACTCGCGGCGGCGCTGCAAAATGTAGGGCCGCAGCCGGATAAACGGCACCGCATACTCGCCAAACCACACCGTACCGCGCACGTCGAACCAGTCGCCGCGCTCCTCGATGCCTACTTCCACCCGCACCGGCCCAATGAAATAATCCTGGCTAGCCGAGGCACCTCCCTGCACCTGAAAGCCGAGCTCACCCAGCGCCGGCGCATTATCGTGCAGCCAGCGGAAGGCTTCGGCTTTGGGCAGGCTGGCGTGGCCGTCGGCGTCGAGCGGCAGGCCGCGCTGGCGCAGCTCTTCGGCCCGGTCTCCTTCCTCTTTGGCCGAGCGTAGCAGGCGCCGAAACACATAAGAGTCAGCGTCTTCCTCCAGCTGCACGCTCATGGCGCGCGGCGGCGTCAGCGGGAGGTCGTAGGCGCCGTAGCGAAAGGTGAGGTTGAAAAACAGCGGCGCCTCGTCGGTGCCCGCCCCGGGAATAACCAGCGGCTTGGGCATGGGCACGCGGCCCCGCCGGGGCGGGCCCGGTGGGCGCACGGGCACCACCGGGCCGCCGCCGGGCGGGGCGGGCGGCACATCCGAAAATGTGAGCTGGGGCCGGGCCAAGTAGCGCTCGGTGCGAATGTCGAAGCCGCGCGCGTGCACGTCGAACGACTCCATGAGCGGGGCCACGAATTTCTGAAAATAGCTTTTTTCGACGGCGCGGGGCACCGTGATAAATTTCTTGTTCAGAAACGGCAGCAACTTGCGCCCGTCCACATCGTGGCGGAAGCAGTAGAGCACATCGTCGAGCAGCAGCCAGGCCGGCTGCTGGCACACCAGCACCGCGTTTTTGAATTGAAAATCAAGCTTTTGACTCTGAAACTGAATCGTCGGGAAATAGTGCGTGCTTTCTTCGTTGCGCCGGAAGTGAAAGAGCACCGAGGCGGGCACCGGGGCTAGCCGCAACTCGCGCCAGGTGGGCTCGCCATCGCGGCCCATGATAAAGACGTGCTTGCCTTTGAGGCCTGCCAGCAACCGGCCCAGCCGCGTTTGCACATAGCGGCTAATGGCCTCCTGCATCGGCTTATCGCCTTTTTCGGGGTTATATATTTTCAGGAAAAAATCGGCCGCCGAGATTTTACGGGGCCAGAATTCCTTAATAACCGCGTCTTGCTGCAGTTGGTCGCAGAGGGCGATGAGCTCGTAGTCGTCTTTCTCCAGACCTTCAGCAAATTCGGGCGCGTTTTTGGCCGAAATCGTTTGGTGTTGCAGCGTCAGGCGCCCGCTTGGGCCTAGCTGCACCACATGGGCCGTAAAAAGATGCCCCAGATACTCGTGCGCGAACAGCGAGTAAACTAATTGGAATGGTTGTGCAGTAGAAACATTCATAGCCGAGCACGAGAACGCGCAAGTTAGCCCGCGCGGCCGGGATTCCCGACTGATTTTGCTCAGTTTTATACGCTGCGCCGCCTGGCACCGCTTACGGTTCAGCTTAGCTAGAGGTTTTCCCGAATTTGCATTCGTCCGGCATTCAGCGCTGGCCGAATAGATACTGCCAAGGTTATCGAGATGATAGCCAGTGCGATAAAAAAGATGTCCGTTGCTTGCATTTTCACCGGATAGGAATCTACCACGCTCGTGGCCATGCCCATGCTCACAACGTGAAAAGTTTGCTGCACCCAGCACACGCCAATGCCGAGCGCCAGCCCCGCTACGGCGCCCACCAGCGCCACAATGGCCCCGACCAACAAAAACGATTGCCGCACTGTCTGCTCGGTAGCGCCGATGGCTTGGAGCACGGCAATGTCCTTACGCTTGTCGATAACCAGCATCGAAAGCGAGAAAAAGATGTTGAGCGAGGCGATGAGCAGAATAAAAGCAAACGTGATGAATACGAACAGCTTCTCAATCTTGATGGCCTTAAGCAGACTTACGTGCTGCTCGTCGGAGTCGAGCACTGTGAAGCCGGTGCCAAGGCGCTCGCGCAGGTCTTCTTTCACCTTGCTGAGCTTGAAGCTAGACCCCACGCGCACATAGAGGGCGGTGCGGCGGTTGCCGTAGCCCAGCAGGCGGCGGGCAAAAGTGAGTGGCACGAAGAGGTAGCTGTCATCGAGGTGCTGCTCTATCTGGAAGATGCCGCCCGCCAGGATAGTTTCTTCGTTGAACGCCTTTTCGGGATTGATGTTCAGGGTTTTACGTCCCGGTTCCTGGCGCGGGTACAGCAGGCGCAATGGGGCTAGCCGGTTGTCGAGCACGATGCCGAGCTCGCGCTGCACGCCCTCGCCCACCAGGGCGTATTCGCGCTCGCCACGGCGCAGGCGGTGGTCGCCAGCCAGCAGGTTCGAGTCGATGGGAATCTGGCCGAAGTAGTTTTCCGACAAGCCGCGCATTTTCACCACCATCTGGCGGTCGTGGTATTGCAGCAAGGCATTATCCTCAATAACCTCCGTGAGCAGGGCCACGCCGGGCGTGGTTTGCACGTTGGTAAGCAGCAAAGTATCAATGGAAAATGACTTGCCCTGGCGGGCCGCGATTACCAGGCTAGGGTCCGACTTGCCGTAGAGCGAGCGCACGAGGTCTTCGAGGCCGTTAAACACCGAAAGCACGATAATGAGCGCCGCCGTGCCCACCGCCACGCCCACCATCGAGATGTTAGAGATGATGGTAATGATGTTGCGCTTTTTCTTGGAAAGAAAGTAGCGGCGGGCAATGAGGAGAGGTACGTTCACAGGCGGGCTTGTACGCAAAATCGGGCTAGCTGGCTCTGCGCCATTGGTCGTTTAGTAAGTCTTCCGGCTTCACAAGGCGCGCTTCATTGTTCCTGTTGACCTTCAACCTTCCTCATTAGTTGCATAGCGGGCAAGAGCTAAAAGTAAAAGCCGGGCAATAGAGTGGCTTTGTGCGGATAGCCTATTTCCAGGCTTTTACGATGAGGCCAGTACCGGAGTCGTGCGTGGTGCGCGCATCAAACCAATTGAGCAACAAGCATAACGGGAAAACTACGGCATAGTAGAACGGCAGCAGCACGAAAAACCAGCGGGACTTGCCCAGCATCAAAATCGGGTATTTCATGCTGAGGCGCCACGAAATCTGGCCCGGCTCGCCATAGCTATAGCGCGCCTCAATGCGCTCGAAGCCCGCCGTGCGCAGCTTCTGCTGAATCTCGTGGATGTTGTAGCCATCGCGCACATGTTCCTCGATAAAGCTCGTTTCGGAGTCGGCGTGCACATCGGAGCCGCCCTGGTCGCTAGGGGTCGAAATAAGCAGCATGCCGCCATCCTTGAGCGAGGCGTGGATGTTGCGAAACACCTCCACATCTTCCAGAATGTGCTCCATCACGTCCACCGCGATGGACAAATCGAAGGAGTTGGGCTCCTGATATAATACTAGGTCTTGCACCGCAAACTGCACCTGGGGCCGGCCAATGGCCCGGAAAAAGTTGTTGGAATCAGCCACTTGCTCTTCCTTCACATCCACAGCCAGGATTTGCCAGAGGCTGCTCAGGCTGCTGAGCCAGTAGCTGTACTGGCCGTAGCCGGCACCGGCATCGAGGATGTTGAGCGGCTCGCGGGTGCGGCCGCGCGCCCACTGGCGCAGCTCGCGGTGCACGTGCCAGGTGCGCAGCAGCAGCAGGTCGAGCAGGTGATAAAACAGGCGCCGCAGCCACGGCGAGCGGTTGAAGACGTTGCCCAGGCTGCGCTTAATCGGGTCGTAGTACAAGGGTAATCAGGCGTTATGAGTTAAGAAATAGAAATTGCTTCTGCGCAAGTCTATTCCTCATTTTTAGGGTTGAACAGGCGCGGGCGCGGGACGTCGGTGGTCGAATCATCGTCGCTGTCTGCAGGCGGGGCGGCCGGAATGTCGAGCTTGCTGAGCACCTGGTCCATGTGGGCGGCGTAGGCAGCGCTGTCATCGTGAAAGAACGTCAGTTCGGGCACTACCCGCGCCTGATTGCGAATGCGCTTACCCAGCGCGTGGCGAATTTCCTTGGTGTGCTCCTTAATGGCCGCCAGCCGCTCGGGCGCGTCGTTGCCAATGAGCAGGCTCAGGTACACGCGGGCCACGGCCAGGTCGGGCGTCACCTTCACGGTGCTGATGCTGGGCACCAGCCCGCCGCTGAACAGGTGCGGCAGGTCGCGCTGCAGCACCTGGGCCAGCTCCTGCTGCAGCAGGCTAGCCATCTTTTGTTGTCGTTTGCTTTCCATAACTTCTTGCTAAACCACAAAGGTACGCTGCCCGGCAACGCGCGCCGTGCGCGGCCCGGTAAGTAAGCAAAGCGGTTTGGCAGGCAGTAGCGCGGGCTTTCAGTTCGCGACTAGGCGGGCGCTACGAACTCGCGGACTGGAAGTCCGCGCTACTGCCCGCTAGCCCCAGAGCCGGTAGTTGAGGCAGTACGCGGGTTCTGCCCGCACCTTTGCGGGGCCAAATTACTTTTTCACTGTGCTTCGCTTTTTTAAAAGCTCCTTTCCGGCCCAATTGCTGGTGCTGCTCGCCCTGGTGCTTGGCCTGCGGCTGCCGCTGCTGTGGCTGGGCGTACCCGTGTCGGCGGCCGAGCTGCGCCTGCTGGTGCTGGGCGAGGGTGTGGCCGGCGGTGCCTGGCCCTACCGCGACCTCTACGACGGCACTGCGCCGCTGGCCGCCGCCGCCGCCGGGGTGCTGGAGCTGGCCTGGAGCCGGCCGCTGCTACTGTACCGGGCTGCCGCGCTGGGGCTGCTGCTGGTGCAGGCGCTGCGCTTCAATGCCGTGCTCAACCGCGCCGACGTGCACCCCGAGCGGGGCTACCTGGCGGGCCTCACCTACCTGGTGGTGGCTAGCCTCACCGCCGACCTCGACACGCTGTCGCCGCTGCTCATCGGGCATACGTTCATCATCTTCGCACTCAGTGCCTTGCTGCCCACTTCGCGCGAGGGCTACGACAACCGCCGGCTGTTTCGGGCGGGGTTTCTGGTGGGGCTGGCAGCGCTGTGCTACCTGCCGCTGGCCTTTTTTGTGCTGCTCGGGCTTTTCGCGGTGCTCATCTTCGCGGCCAATTCCTTTCGGAGCGGGCTGCTGCTGGTGTGCGGGTTTTTATCGCCCTACGCGCTGGTAGCCACGGTTTTTCTGTACGTGGGGGCGCTGCCCAATTTCAGCGTCATGCACCTCGACCGTGGCCTGCGCCCCGCCGTGGCCGCCACCGATGGCCTGCCACCCGCCGTGGCTTGGCCGCTGCTGGCCGGCGTGGCGGTGCTGCTGCTGCTGGCGCTGCTGCGGGCGGGCGGCACCGCCCTGGGCCTGGTGTTCCAAAGCAAATTTCGCCAATTAATGCTGGTGTGGCTGCTGGTGGCGCTGGTGGTGCTGGCGGTGGGGCGCGGGCTAGCCCCCGGCTCGCTGCTGCTGCTGCTGCCGCCGCTCACGTATTTTGGGCTGTATCTGTGGCAGCAGCTGCCGGGCCGGGCGGGCTGGCTGCCCGAGCTGCTGTTTGTGGTGGTGCTGAGTTTGGTGGTAGTGCTGCGCTACCGCGACCTGGTGCCGGGGCTGGCTAGCCTGCTGCGCCTGCCGCCCGAGAGTGCCTTTGCCCCGCAGCTCAATCCCGCCTACCGGCGTTTGGCGGCAGGCCGCTCGGTGCTGGTGCTCGGTCCCGACCGCCGGGCCTACCTCGCGCATCCCGCCGCTAGGCCTTATCTCGACTGGCCGCTGGCCGAAGCCGATTTCAACCACCTCCACGAGTACGCCGCCGTGGTGCACATCGGCCGCAGCCTCGGCCCGCGCCCCCCGGCCTATATCCTGGACCAGAATCAGCTGCTGCCCCAGCTGCGGCACTTGTTGCCCCAGGTATTCGGGGCTTACGAGCCGGTGCCCGGCGTACCCGGCGCTTATCAATCAAGTAAATAATAGGCACGAAAAAGCCCCGCCGAGTACTACTCGGCGGGGCTTTTTCGGTTAATGTGCTAACGGATGGGCCTAGCCCACCGGCTTAGCATTTTGCGCGGCTAGCTCCTGATTGAGGCGGGCGGCACTGTTGCGGCGCACCACGCGGGCAATGTGAATGCTAAGCTCGTAGAGCAGCAAAATGGGGATGGTGACGATAATCTGGGCCGAGATGTCGGGCGGGGTGATGATGGCCGCAATAATGAGAATGACCACAATGGCGTGCTTGCGGTAGAGCGTCATCAGCTCGGGCGTCACGAGGCCGGCTTTGGCCAGGAAAAATACTATCATGGGCAGCTCAAACACGAAGGCGCACGACAAGGTCATGGTCGTGAGCGTGCTCAGGTAGCTCTGCAAGTCAATCTGGTTCTGGATAGTAGCATCGACGGTGTACGAAGCCAGAAAGTTGATACTCAGCGGCGCGGCGATGTAGTAGCCGAACAGCAAGCCCAGAACGAATAGAATCGACACGAAAAGCACCGCCCCGCGCGAGTTGGCCCGCTCGTGCGGATACAGGCCCGGCTTCACGAAGCGCCACAACTCCCAAAATAAGTAGGGGAAGGCCAAGCAGATACCCACGATGAAGGAGGTGCTGATGTGCATGGTCAACTGCCCGCTCATTTCGCGGTTCTGGATAATGAAATTGACCTGGTTTTCGCACGGGTCGGTCGAGCCGAACATATGCCCGATTTTGCAAAACGTCTGGTACGTCCAGAAATCTGAGCGCGACGGCCCCAATATCAGGTCGTGAAACAGGAAATTTTTATTGAAAAACGCGACCAGCGAAAACACCACCACCGCGATGGCCGCCCGGATAATGTGCCAGCGCAGCGCCTCCAGGTGGTCGATAAACGACATCTCCGCTTCGCCTTCGGCGGCGGCGCGGTTCTGCTGAAATTTTTGAGCGGGGGAAGCCAATGCTTAAGTAATGAAGTAGTTAATAATCTGTTGTCATTGCGAGCGCAACGAAGTGAAGCGCGGCAATCTTTCCTTTTCGCCAGGAGTACGACAAGGAAGGATTGCCGCGCTCCACTTCGTTGCGCTCGCAATGACAGACGACTGTTATACGGCCCAGCCGCCTAGCCGGCTTGTACGGCTTTACGCCTGAAACAGCGGGTAGCCTTGCAGCCACTCGTTCACCTGCTGGCGCACGCCGCTGATGCGGCTAGGGTCGGCGTGATGCAGGAGGGCCTCGTCAATCAGCTCCACGATGCGCGTCATGTCGGCTTCGACCAGGCCGCGGGTAGTTACGGCGGCCGAGCCGATGCGGATGCCGCTCGTTACGAAGGGCGACTTGTCGTCGAAGGGCACCATGTTCTTGTTGATGGTGATGTCGGCCTGTACTAGGGTGCTTTCGGCCAGCTTGCCGGTAAGGCCCTTCGAGCGCAGGTCAATGAGCATCAAATGGTTGTCAGTGCCACCCGAAATAATGTCGTAGCCCCGGCTCAGGAATTCCTTGGCCAGCGCCTGGGCATTGCGTTGCACCTGGTGCACGTAGCGGGTGTAGCCCTCGCCCAGCGCCTCGCCAAAAGCAATGGCCTTGGCCGCGATGACGTGCTCCAAGGGCCCGCCCTGCGTGCCGGGAAATACGCCCGAGTCGAGCAGCGCCGACATGGGGCGGATGTCGCCCTTGGGCGTCTTCAGGCCAAACGGGTTGTCAAAGTCCTGGCCAAGCATGATGAGGCCGCCGCGCGGGCCGCGCAGGGTTTTGTGCGTGGTGGTGGTTACGATGTGGCAATGCTCAAAGGGCGAGTTGAGCAAGCCCTTGGCGATGAGGCCGCTAGGGTGCGAAATGTCGGCCAGCAGCAGGGCGCCCACCTCATCGGCGGCGTGGCGCAGGGCGGCGTAGTTCCAGTCGCGCGAGTAGGCCGAGGCGCCGCAGATAATCAGCTTGGGGCGCTCGCGGCGGGCGGTGTCAATTACCTTGTCCCAGTCGATGAGGCCGGTTTTTTGCTCTACCCCGTAGAAGCTGGGCTGGTAGAGCTTGCCCGAAAAATTGACCGCCGAGCCGTGGGTAAGGTGGCCGCCGTGGCTGAGGTCGAAGCCCAGAATTTTATCGCCAGGGTTGAGGCAGGCCAGCATCACGGCCGCGTTGGCCTGGGCGCCGGAGTGGGGCTGCACGTTGGCCCAGGCCACGCCAAACAGCTCCTTCACGCGGTCGATGGCCAGCTGCTCGACCTGGTCAACTATTTCGCAGCCACCGTAGTAGCGCTTGCCGGGCAGGCCCTCGGCGTACTTATTGGTGAGCACCGAGCCCTGGGCCTCCATCACTTGGTCGGAGACGTAGTTCTCGGAGGCAATCAGCTCCAGGCCGTGGGTCTGGCGCTGGCGCTCCTGCGCAATGAGGTCGAAAACGGCGGTGTCGCGCCCGGCGGCAACGGCGGAGGTGGGGGCAGTGGCTTGCATAGCCTCAAAAGTACGACCGGCCACCCGAGTGTTTCTTCGTAGTGGCTGGCCATTCACCAGTTAATCTTTTTTCGCATGGCCCAAGAAATGCTCGTTTCCTTCTTACAAAGCACTGCCCTGCTCACGGTGGGGCAGGCCGAGGCAATAGCAGCCGAGTTTAGTTACCTGCACCTCAGTAAGCATAGCTTTCTGCTGGAAGCCGGTAGAGTCAGCAACGACTACCTGTTTCTGGAGGCGGGCTTGGTGCGGGCCTTTGCCTACGACACGGCCGGGCACGACGTCACGACGGGGTTTTATGGCCCGGGGCAAGTGGTGTTTGAGGTGGCTTCGTTTTTTCAGCGCACGCCTTCGCAGGAGTATCTGCAGGCTCTCACCGACTGCGCCGGCTGGCGCATCAGCTTCGCGCAGCTCAACACCCTGTTTCACGGCCACCCCGAGTTTCGGGAGTTTGGGCGGGCGGTGCTCGTGCGGGGCTTCGCGGCCCTCAAAACCCGGATGCTGGCCACCATCACCGAGCCCGCCGCGGCCCGCTACGAAAGCCTGCTGCGGGCTAGCCCCGATTTGGCGCAGCACGCTCCCCTCAAGCACATTGCCTCCTACCTGGGTATTACGGACACGTCGCTGAGCCGCATCCGCAAGGCGCTGTCGCAGAAATAGCAGGCCCGCGTATTTCTTGCCAAATGGCAAGCGGAGGCCCCTGGCGGCGCCGGTTCCTTTGCCAGACAATTTCAGCGCCTTGCTTATGCTCCCGACCATTCCGCTTTCGCTCGCTGTGGCCTTTGGCCTCACCACCCTCCTCGCGGTAGCACTGCTTTATTACGCGGCGCAGCGGTCGGGGCGCACGCTCCTGGTGCTGGCGGGGTGGCTGCTGGTGCAAAGCGCCCTCGCGCTGAGTGGGTTTTATACCGTAACCACGGGCCTGCCGCCCCGGCTAGCCTTCGCGCTCGGGCCGCCCGTGCTGCTGCTGCTGGCTAGCCTGGCCACGGCGCGGGGCCGCGCCTACCTCGCCGACCTGCGCCTCGAAGTGCTGACGCTGCTGCACGTGGTGCGGCTCCCCGTCGAGCTGGTGCTGTACAGATTGTACGTGCACGGCGCGGTGCCGCGCCTGATGACGTTTGAGGGCCGCAACTGGGATATTCTGATGGGCCTGAGCGCGCCGCTGGTATACTACCTGGTGCGCCGCCAGCGCATCGGCCGCCGGGCGCTGCTGGGCTGGAATATCCTGGGGCTGGGCCTGCTGCTGAATATCGTGGTGACGGCCGTGTTGTCGGTGCCTTCGCCGGTGCAGCGCTTCGCCTTTGAGCAGCCTAATGTTGGCCTGCTGTATTTTCCGTTCAACTGGCTGCCCGCCGTAGTCGTGCCGCTTGTGCTGCTCGCGCACGTGGCGGCCCTGCAGCATCTGCTGGTGGCTCCCTACCCGCCACGGCCGGCAGCCGCGGCGGGTAGGGAGCTCAGCGCCTGGCAATAGGGTAGGGGTCTTCGCGGTTTTCGACCAGGTGCAGCTCCCAGCTATCGAGGTTGAGGGCGGCCAGGTGGCGCAGCTCGGGGTTTTGGAGAAAGGCGCAGCCGGCGTCCAGGCCAATAGCCCCGGCGCGGGCAGCCACCTTTTCCTTTATTTCCGCCGCGGGCGTGGGCACGTGGCCGTGTAGCAAGCGCCGCCCACCCAGCCGTGAAGGGTCAAATACGAAGTCGCGGCTGTAAAGCATGCTGTGCGTATCCTGCTGCATCTCAGCGGGCGGCAGGGCAAAGTCGAAGCCGGCGTGCACCAGCACAAAGTCAGGCAGTTCCAGCGTCAGGGGCAGGCTAGCCATCCACTGCGCATACTGCGCCGGAATAGCCGCCGCCCGCGTCACGCCAAAGCTGGCTAGGGTCATCGCACGCTCGGCGGCCAGCTTCCACATGTCATTGGCATTGGGCGTGCCGTGGATGGTGGCCAGCAGCTCGTGTTCGTGGTTGCCGCGCAGGCAGTATACCTGGTAGCCAAAATCCTGCAGCTGCATCAGGTAGTCGAGCACGCCCCGGCTGTCGGGGCCTTTGTTCACATAGTCGCCCAGCAGATACAGGTGGTCGGCGGGGCGCAGGCGCAGTTCCTGCTCCACGAGGTAGCGGAAAGTGCGCAGGCAGCCGTGCAGGTCGGTGGCGGCAAAGCGACGGGGCATAAAACATCGAAATAAGTAAACTGGCTAGCCTACGAAAAAACCCCGGCCAAAGGCACGGGGCTTTCAGTTGTTTTCGGCAGGAAAAGTGGGGCTAGGCGTAGCTGCCTTTGCCGTTGTCGGGCTTGTTGTGGCCGCGGTTGGGGTGTGTGGTGCCGGCGTCCTGGGCCTCGTCTTCGAGGCGCTCTTCAGTCGCCTCATCGAGGTTGCCAGCCGGCAGGGCATCGGCTTTGGGATGCTCGGGCAGGCCCGCTTCGTTCTTGTTGGTCTGCGAGTCTTTATTGCGCTCCGTGTGGTGGGTTGACATGGGAAAAGGAATGAGCAGTGAGGTAAAAAGCAGCGCTAGCCCAGCTAAGCGACTAGTGGCGGTTGGGGTGCGTCACGGGCGCGTCCTGCGCATCCTGCTGCAAGCGCTTTTCCGTTTTTTCGTCGCGCTCAGCGTCGTTGTCTTCGCCAGTGCCGGCGGCTTTTTTGGCCACGTTGGGGCCACCCTGGTGCGATTCGCCTTGCTTATTTGCTTTATGGTCTGCCATGATTTTGCTAGGGTATAAGTTGAAAAGTTTGATTTAAAAGCCTTGGTCAATAGCCGAATCCTTGGCGCCGGGGTCGGTGAGCTCGGCGTTGGTATCGGTGCCCGTCACGGGTTTTTGGGGCTTGGGCGCCATCTGGCCCATGCCCACGTGCGAGTTGCGGTCCTCCATTTCGTCGGGGCCTTTGCGCAGGTCGTCGGCTTCGAGCTCATCGACGGGGCCACGCTTGGGGCGGTTGCCATCCTCATCGCGCTCGTCGTCGGGGCTGGGCAGGTCCTGGTCGCGGCGCTGGTCGGCACCCTCGCCGGCCGTGCGCATGTTGTCGCCGGGCTGCTTGTCGTCGGGGCTGTCGGTGGGCGCATTCATGGCCACGGCCGTGATGCCCTCGCTGCTATCGGTGCCAAAGCCTTCCTTGCCATCACGGTTGCCGAAGCCACCGCGCGCCTTCTCATTCTTGGGCGGGTCGGCGTTGGGAATGCGCAGGCCAGCGGCAAATTCTTCTTCGGTAGTATCGTCGTTGATGACGCGGATGGGACGATTGTTCGGGTCGACTGACATAGGGAGGGAAAGCTAAGCAATTGGTAGAGGGGTTTACTTAGGTTTGCCCGTTTGGGTTTACCGTACCTTTGCCGCCATGCCCGAAGCCGCTGCCCTGACCCTTGTGCCCACGCCCATCGGCAACCTCGAAGACATTACGCTGCGGGCCATTCGCACGCTACGCGAAGTAGACCTGGTGCTCTGCGAAGACACCCGCACCAGCGGCCGCCTACTGCAGCACTTGGAGCTGAAGAAGCCCCTGCTAGCCTACCATTTGCACAACGAGCACAAGCAGGTGCCCCACCTGCTGGAGCGCCTGGCCAAGGGCGAGCGCATGGCCCTGGTGAGCGACGCCGGCACGCCCGGCATCTCCGACCCCGGCTTCCTGCTGGTGCGCGAGTGCCTGGCCAGGGGGCTAGCGGTGGAGTGCCTGCCCGGCCCCACAGCCCTGGTGCCGGCCTTGCTGAAATCGGGCTTCGGCGCCGAGCGGTTTGCCTTTGAAGGCTTTCTGCCCGCCAAGAAAGGCCGCCAGACCCGCCTGCAAGAGCTGGCCCGCGAAACCCGGACGCTAATTTTTTACGAGTCGCCGCACCGCATTGTCAAGACGCTCACGCAGCTTGCCGAGGTATTCGGCTCCGAGCGCCCGGCCAGCGTCAGCCGCGAATTAACCAAGCTATTTGAGGAAACCCTCACCGCCCCGCTCGGCGAGCTGGCCGCTACGCTGGGCGCCCGCCCGGCCATTAAGGGCGAAATTGTACTGGTAGTAGAAGGTGCTAAACAAGAACGCAGTGAGCGCAGCAAATACCACTCCCGCGACGACCGCGACGACGACCACCCCGACGATGATGGCGACGCCGACGATGACCCCGACGCCTAGCGGCCCGCTAGCCCGCCTGGGGCAGTCGCCGCCGCTGCTGGCCCTGCTGGGCGCCGGGCTGCTGTGGGCGGCCTGGCCGGTGCACCCCGCACCGCTGGCGCTGCTGTTGTTCGTAGGCTTCGTGCCCTACCTGCGGCTAGAGCAGGTGCTCACGGCGCAGGGTGCCCGGCGTGGGCGCGTGTTTGCCAATACGTATTTCTTTTTGTTTCTCTGGAACGCCTTCACCACCTGGTGGGTAAGCTACAGCACGCTGGGCGGCGGCATCGCCGCCGTGGTGCTCAATGCCGCGCTCATGTGCCTGCCGCTGCTGGCGTTTCGGCGCACCAAGGAGCGGTTCGGGAATACAGTCGGTTACCTCTCGTTGCCCGTCTATTGGATAGCCTTCGAGCAATTGCACCTGCACTGGGACTTGTCGTGGCCCTGGCTCACGCTGGGCAACGGCTTTGCCAGCGCCACGAGCTGGGTGCAGTGGTACGAGTACACCGGCTTCTTGGGCGGCTCGCTGTGGGTGCTGGGGGTGAATGTGCTGATATTCTGGGCGTGGTTCGGAACGGGCGGCGTGCCATTGTGGGCTCTCAATGGGCCGCGTCGTTGGCGCTGGTCGCTACCGCTGGCGGCCATCTGGCTGCCGAGTACGGTTTCTTCTATTATCAACCACGGATTTCAGGAAAAAGGCCCTGGTATTGAGGTCGTGGTGGTGCAGCCTAACGTGGACCCCTACAACGAGAAGTTTCCCGAAAATCCCCGCTTTATTCCCTATAATGAACAGTTGACACGCATGCTCCAGCGCACCGAGGCTAGCATTACCCCGCAAACGCGGCTGGTGCTGTGGCCCGAAACCTCGCTGGAAGAGCCACTCTTCGAAACTACCTTCGCTCAAACGCCGCAGGTGGCGCGCATACGGCAGGAGCTGCTGGCCCGGCATCCGGGCCTGAGTTTGCTGGTGGGCGTCACGAGCCTCAGCACGTATCCCGACGCGGCCCATGCCTCGCCCACGGCCCGGCATCGCGACGACGTGGGCTACTACGACATTTTCAACGCGGCGGCTTTTTTTGCTGATGCTACTGCGGCGCCGCAGTTCTACCACAAAAGCAAGCTGGTGCCAGGGGTGGAAAAAATTCCGCCGGCTCTCAGCAGCGTGCTCAAGAATATCGACCTCGGCGGTATCGTTGGCTCCTACGGCTCGCAGGATGAGCGCACGGTATTTCCGGCGCCGCCCGCTACGCCCGGCCTGCGGCTAGCTCCGCTCATCTGCTACGAAAGCATCTACGGCGACTTTGTGGCCGAATACGTGCACAACGGCGCCACCCTGCTGGGCCTCATCACCAACGACGGCTGGTGGAGCGACTCGCCGGGCTTTCGGCAGCACCTGGCCTACGGCGCCCTGCGCTGCATCGAGACCCGCCGCGACCTCGCCCGCTCGGCCAATACCGGCATCTCGGCCTTCATCGACCAGCGCGGTACCATTTCGCACCGCACCGGCTGGTGGGTGGGGGCTAGCAGCCGCGCCACCGTGCACCTCAATAGCGAAGAAACGTTTTACGTGCGCTACGGCGAGCTCATTGGGCGCGGCGCGCAGGTGCTGGCCGTGCTCGGGATAATCGGGCTGGTGCTCGTGGCGGCGCTGCGCCGCAAGAAAATGCTGGCCTAGCTGTTGTCTGACGTGCCAAAAACTGTCCGTCGGGCTGACGAAGGAAGCATTTTGGCCGCTTCACTCAACGGCGCTGGCAAGACGTTTCCTTCGTCAGCCTGACAAGGAATTTTTAAGGTAGTATATCATAAATAAGAAAATCGATGACCCCCGACCTTCTTCAGCTTTCCTACTCCGTCGCTGGCCTCTGCCGCCAGGCCGGCGCTTTCATCCGCCAGCAAGTGAGTAGCTTCGACCAATCAAAAATTGTGACCAAGGGCCTGCACGACTTGGTTTCCTACGTCGATAAGGAATCAGAAAAAATGCTGGTCGAAGGCCTGCAGAACCTATTTCCCGAGGCCGGCTTCGTGACCGAAGAAGGCACCGTGGCTAATTCCGATGCTAGCGTAGCCTACCGCTGGATAATCGACCCGCTCGACGGCACCACCAACTTCATTCACGGCCTGCCGTGCTTTGCCGTGAGCGTGGCCCTAGCCAGGGGCAACGAGCCGGTACTGGGTGTGGTGTACGAGGTGAGCCGCGACGAGTGCTTCCGCGGCGCGCAGGGCCACGGCGCGTTTTTGAACGACCAGCCTATCCACGTAAGCTCAGCCACGCAGATGGATGATACACTCATTGCCACCGGCCTGCCGTTCTACAAGTTTGACCATATGGATGCCTACCTGGCCATCCTGGCCGAGTATGCGCAGCACTCGCGTGGCATCCGGCGCTGGGGCTCGGCGGCTACCGACCTGGCCTACGTGGCCTGCGGGCGCTTCGACAGCTACTTCGAATTCAACATCAATGCCTACGACGTGGCGGCGGGCATTCTGCTGGTGCGCGAGGCGGGCGGCCGCGTCACGCAGTGGCTAGCCGACGGCGACCCCGTTTTCAACCGCGAAACCCTGGCCACCAACGGCCACGTGCACGACCAGATGCAGGCCGTGCTGAAGCAGCATTGGAAGGAAAGCTATAAGTCGTAGCTTAGGGCGCTCTTAATTCCGCGCCTTATGAAAACCCTGCTACCCCTGGCCTTAGCTGCGCTACTGGCTAGCCCTGCTTGTGCCCAAATCCAGCTCATCGGCGACATTACCGGCATGGGCACCCGCACGGCCGAGTATCACTACACCCGCCAAGGTAAAGATTACACCGATACGCTACGGGTGGTGAATGGCCATTTTGCGCAGGCCATCCCCGCGACCGACGACGGCATGGGCAATATCATATTTCGTAATGCGGGGGGGAGTTTTGAATCTCAATGGTTCTGGGTAGAGCCGGGCACCGTGCATGTGCGAGGCACGGCGCACCAGCTAAATCGGCTCGATGCCACTGGCACGCCCGAGAACAACGTGCTGAGCGCATATAACCACACCGTGGGCTGGAAGGACTACGGCAAATCACTTAAGCCGACAGCCGATGACCAGCCGCAACAAGCGCAGGCTGCCCGTCAGTTTATTAAGGCGCACCTGGCGGCCCGTACCAGCGCTTACCAGCTCTACCAGCAAACGAAGATGCAGCTTAATTACCCGGGGGCCGAATATGAAAGGCTGCTGCAGTGCCTGACGCCCGCCGTGCGCCAAAGCTGGTACGGGCAGCGGGCTGCCGAGCGCGTTGCTATTCTCCGCAACCAGCCTACTTTGGGCAAGGCAGTGACTACTTTCAGCATGGCCGATACGGCGGGCGTCCAGCATTCGCTGGCTACCTATCGCGGCAAATATGTGCTGCTTGATTTTTGGGGGCACTGGTGCCATCCGTGCCTAGAGGCTATGCCGAAGGTTAAGACCCTGCACCAGCAGTACGCCGACAAACTGACTATTATCGGTGTTGCGCTGGAAGGCCCTAATAGCGCGCCGCTATGGAAAAAGGCCATCCGACAGCACCAGGTGCCGGGCCTACAGCTCTCAGAGCTTCAAGGCACAGATGGTCCCGTTATCATCGGTTATAATATCAATTCCTTTCCCACCTACCTACTGCTCGACCCCCAGGGCAAGCTGGTAGCACGCACCAGCGACGTAGACGAAATCACGCAGAAGCTGGCGACCCTGGGCCGCTTGTAAGCGCGCAGTGCTCCGGCAAACTTTCCGCCCGTCTACGCCGTTTTGCTTGTATCATGGACGTTCAACTGCTCATTATCCTTGCTCTTTTCGCCGCTGCGCTTTTCTATATGGGCCGGCGCTTGTGGCTAGCCTTCGCCGCCAAAGGCCAGGCCGGTTGCGCCAAAGGCTGCGGTGGTGCCTGCGGCGCCGCGCTTGATGTGGAGGCTTTGCAACGCACCATTGAGGCGCGCTCGGTGGCCCGCTAGCTTGCCCATGCAAAAACTGTATCTGCTATTAACCCCCGACCGCCCCGGCTCCGTATAGCCGGGGCGGCCTGCTTCAGGCCAGCCTCATATTTTGCCATTTGAAATACCTATTGCCATGCAGGATAAAGAAGAAATGACTTCGATGACGACCGTCGAAAAGAAGCTCAAAAGCCAGGGCTACACCCACGATTTTACCGTGAAGGACGGCCGCCTGACCACGATGGACAACGACAGCGCCCGCACTTTTAGCCCCGAAGAAGCGACCATCGTCGATTATTTCCGCTTTGAGGGCGAAAGCAATCCCGACGATGCCGCCATCCTCTACGCCGTTGAAACTGCCGATGGGGCCAAGGGTACTATCTCGTCGGCCTACGGCGCCTACGCCAACGGGGACGTCGACCAGTTCATCCTGCAAATAGAGTCGCTGGGCAAAAACCTGATGAAAGGCAAGAAATAGCTCGCAGCTAATCTGCGGCCGGCGCTAGCCCCATACCTTGGTGCCTTCGGTGCAGTTGCGGCACATCTCAATCTGGTCGCGGCCCTTGAGCAGCGCCTGGCGGAAGCCCTGGTATTTCTGGCCGTGCCAGAGGGCACGGAAGCTTTCGTGCTGGCGGTCGCCGAGCCGGTATTCGGCATCTTTGTCGAAACAGCAGGGCACTACTTTGCCGTCCCAGGTGACCACGCACGAGTGCCACATCTTCCAGCAGCCGTTCACGAGTTTGTTTTTGAGGCTGAACGTGCCGTTGCCATTATTCGCGTAGCGTGAGTAATAATCGATGGTCGGAATTAGCGGTGAGCCCTGCTGGTAATCATAAATCTGAGCGGTTTTAAACCACACATCGTCCACGCCCATCGCCTGGGCTAGCGCCCGGGCATCTTCAATCTGGTGCTCATTAGGCCGCACTACCAAAAATTGAAAGATAATGCGCGGTGTGCTGCTATTGAGTTGTTTACGCCACTTCACTACGTTGCGGGTGCCGGCCAGTACTTTTTCCAGCTTGCCGCCCACGCGGTACTGCTGGTACACCTCCTGCGTGGTGCCGTCGAGCGAGATAATGAGGCGGTCGAGGCCACTCTCTACCGTGCGGCGGGCGTTGTCATCGGTAAGAAAGTGGGCATTGGTGCTGGTAGCCGTGTAGAGGCCTTTTTTGCTGGCATATTCTACTAAGTCAAGAAATTGCGGGTGCAGGTACGGCTCGCCCTGGAAATAAAAAATGAGGTACCACAGCCGGCTAGCCACCTCATCCATCGTTTTCTTGAACAGCTCGGCCGGCAGCATGCCCGTGGGCCGCGTAAATGAGCGCAGGCCACTCGGGCACTCGGGGCAGCGCAGGTTGCAGCTCGTAGTAGGCTCAAAGGCCAATGCCACCGGCAGGCCCCAGGCGCGGGCGCGCCCCGTGAGGCGGCTCAGCACGTAGGAAGCCACTACCTGGCTGCCGTTGAGCACGCGGGCAGGAGTGGCCTTGCGCAAAAAAGAAACGGCGTCGCGGAGAGTAGAGCGCATAAGGCAAAGGTCGGCACCAGCCGGCTAGCCCAACAGACACGCAATGCGGCCCGGAAGTTTTGGCCACTGCCCCGCGGCTAGCCTCGGCGGGCGGGCTACTTGGCCGTGTTGGGCAGCTGCGCCACGGCGGCGCTGTACACGCCGGCCCGGCCAAACGACTGGTTTATCTCATCCACGGCGGCGCGGCTGCTCAGGCGCTTGGGCTTGGGGTTGAGGATAGTACCATCTTCGCCGAGCAAAATGTAGGTCGGCACTTCTTGCAGATTATAGGCTTTGGCTACCTCCGAGCGCAGGCCGCCTAGGGCGCGCACGTGCACACCGGGCAGTTTCTTTATGGTCACGAGCTGGCGCCAGGGCAGCTCCATCTCATCAAGCGCTACGTTTACGAACACGATATTTTTGCCCTCGAAGCGCTTGGCTAGGTCCTGGGCGTAAGCTAAGTCGCGAAGACACAGGCCGTTGGTTGTTTTCCAGAAATTCAAATAAACCAGCTTGCCCTGGAAGCTGCTCAGGCGCACTGAGTCGCCGGTAGCGGATAGCAATTTGAAGTCAGGCGCCTGCGCACCGATGGCCAAGGCCTTATGCTTGGTAAAATCGTTGTCGAGCGCTGCGACGTAACGCTTGCGGGTATCGAGCGCGCGAAAATCGGCCAGCATGGCGGCCGACTGCCGCACGTGCCCAAAACGAAAAGATTCTTGCAGGATGCGGCCCAGCGTCAGCAGCTTCATCTGGCCGTTGAGGCGCTTGCTGGCCAAGGCGTAGCAAAACGGGTAAAAGTCGGGGTCGGTGCGCAGGTGCTTCTGCTGCGCGGCCATGTAATGCACATAGTTGAGCAAAAACTCTTGGAACTGCTCGTTGCCGACGGCCGTCTGGTCGTTCAGCAGGTTGGGGTCGCGCAGGTAGTCGAAGTAGCCGGGCGTCATAGTCATGCGGCCCTCGGTGCTCACTACCTGCTCGCGCAAATCGGGAAAAGTCAGGCGGTCATTGGCGTTGGAATAAGTAATCTCCGCCTTGGCATAGTTATAAAAATCTATGGTGAAAGACTGCCGGGCAGCGCGGTCTTCCAGGAAGTTTCGCTCGTGCTTAATGCGGTAGTCGAGGAAGGAGACGAACGGGGCTTCGTACAATTGAATGTTGTCGGGCAACACCTGAAAGCCATCGTTCGATACAAACTGCTCGTCAAACTCGGCCAGGTAAGAATTGGCATTGGCCATCTGCTGGCGGTGGCGCTGCGCGTCGGTTAGGTTAGCGCTGTTGCGAATGCGCGTGGCAAAGCCGGTCGGCACGTCATTGGCCTTGAATTTCACCGTGCCGGGCAAGTCCTCGGCCTTAAAGCGCACATCGAGGTCGGTGCCAGGGTCCAGGTACAAGTCGGCTACTGCGTCACCATACACCAAATCGGCCTTGGTAGAGCCCGCTACCGGGACGCTGAGTCGAAACTCACCTTTCTCATTCAGACGGGCATAGCTGATACGCTCCTTGCTGTCGAACGGGCTGTCGTGAATAGATACGGCGATGGTATCGTTCGTAGGGTTGGCCACGCGGCCCGTTAGCACTGCGGTGCCGCCTGCCTCGGCGGGCCGGCTCGCGGGCGCCTGTGCCTGCGCCGCCGCTACCAACGCCCAGCTTCCTACCCAGGTTAAAAGACACGTAAATGTTAGTTTCATATAGTAGCAGGACGGAGGCCGGAGGGTCTCGATAAGCTAAATAAACAAAAAGGCATAATACGTGTGCCTAGCTGTCTTCTCGGTAAAAGTCAATTATGGCACCGAAGATAAGGCACGTTACGCACTCACTTAGCACAACTTGAGGGCAAAAAAAAAATGCCCTCAAATTGTGCTATTAGCTATTTGATTCAGCCAAAAGATGCAGCAAAATTCTGGCCCTACCGGCTGGTCGTTCTGCTGCCGGTCTGGGCTAGCCAAAGAGCCCATTCAACACCTCATCGAGCCGGCTCACAGCCTGAATGCGCAGCCCGGCGCGGTCCTGCTCGGCCAGGTTGCGACCATTGAATTGCGACACGTACATTTCCCGGAAGCCCAGCTTCTCGGCCTCGGCCAGGCGCTGGTCGAGGCGGGGCACGGCGCGCATCTCGCCGCTGAGGCCCACCTCGGCCGCCAGGCACACATCGCCGGGAATGGGTAAATCGTTGAGGCTGCTGACTACGGCCGCGCACACGGCCGCGTCGAGCGCCGGGTCGTCGAGGCGCAGGCCACCCGCGATATTGAGAAACACGTCGTGCTGGCCTAGCCGCAGGCCGGCGCGCTTTTCGAGCACGGCCAGCAGCATTTGCAGGCGCTTGGCGTCGAAGCCGGTGCTGCTGCGCTGCGGGGTGCCGTAGGTAGCGGGCGTCACGAGGGCCTGCACCTCCACCAGCAGCGGGCGGTTGCCTTCCAGGGTGGCCCCGATGGCCATGCCGCTCAGGCTTTCGGCGCGCTGCGAAAGTAGGATTTCGGAAGGATTACTCACCTGGCGCAGGCCCGTGCCCTGCATCTCGTAAATACCCAACTCGGAGGTGCTGCCAAAGCGGTTTTTGATGGTGCGCAGAATGCGGTAGCTCAGGTGGCGGTCGCCCTCAAATTGCAGCACCGTATCCACCATGTGCTCCAATATTTTAGGCCCCGCGATGCTGCCATCTTTGGTAATGTGGCCGATGAGCAGCACGGGCACGCTGGTTTCCTTGGCATATTTGAGCAGCTCGGCGGTGCACTCGCGCACCTGGCTCACCGAGCCGGCGCCGCTCTCCACCAGCGTCGAGTGCATGGTCTGGATAGAGTCGATGACCACGATGTTGGGCTGCACCTGGTCTATCTGCCGGAAGATATTCTGGGTGTTGGTTTCGGTGAGGATGTAGCAGCCGGGGTGCTGGCCGTCGGCCAGCCGCTCGGCGCGCATTTTTATCTGGGCTTCGCTTTCCTCACCGCTCACGTACAGCACTTTCAGCTTTTTAAGGGCTAGCGCGATTTGCAGCATCAGCGTGCTTTTGCCGATGCCGGGCTCGCCACCGATGAGCACTAGCGAGCCCGGCACCAGGCCGCCGCCGAGCACGCGGTTGAGCTCGCCGTCGGGGGTAATGATGCGCGGCTCTTCTTCGTGCTGAATGTCGGCCAGCGGGCGCGACTTGGCGGCTTTTTGAAGGTTGCCGCCCGGCACCGTGCTGGCGGGTTTCCACTGGCCGGTGGTCGTGGCGGCGGTTTCTTTCTGCACCACCTCCTCCACATAGGTGTTCCACTCGCCGCACGAGGGGCAGCGCCCTATCCATTTTGCCGACTGCGCCCCGCAGTTCTGGCAGAAAAAAACCGTTCTTGCCTTCGCCATTTTTGCTAAAATAATTCGCAAAAATAAGGCGAAAGACGCTAAAAAAGTTGCGGCAGCCAGCCATTGCACCAGTTGCTGAAGCTGAATTTGAACAGCGCTAGCCCGCCACCACCGTGCGCCGGATACCCAGCTTTTTCATGCGGGCCTCCAGAGTCTTGGGGTTGATATCCAGTAAGCTAGCGGCGCCTTGCGTGCCGCTCACGCGCCCCCCCGTGCGGCGCAGCGCCGCCAAAATATGGTCGCGCTCCTGCTCGCGCAGGGTTTTGATGGGCGCCTCGCCAGCCTCATAATGCACCTCCGCGGCGGGGCTAGCCAGCAGCTCAATGGCCAAGCCGGGGCCGGGCGGCAGTGCCTGTGCCACCGGCCCGGCCGCAAAGCCGCCAAACTCCAGCCACTGGCCCTGGCTGACAATGATGGCCTGCTCCAGCACATGCTCCAGCTCGCGAATGTTACCGGGCCAGGCGTAGGCTAGCAGCGCGGCCATGTCGGCGGGCCGAATGGCGCGCGGCGGCCGGGCCAGCCGCTTGCTGAGGCTAGCCAGGTAGTGTTGCACCAGCGGAGCAATATCCTGCGGCCGCTCGCGCAGCGGCACCAGCTGAATCGGAAATACATTGAGCCGGTAGTACAGGTCGGCCCGGAAGCGCCCGGCGCGCACCTCGTCTTCGAGCACGCGGTTGGTGGCGGCCAGCACGCGGGCATCGGTCGTGAGCACGCGGTTGCCACCCAGGCGCTCAAATTCTTTTTCTTGCAGCACGCGCAGCAGCTTGGCTTGCAGGTCGAGGGGCAGCTCGCCCACCTCATCCAAAAAAATAGTGCCGCCATTGGCCAGCTCAAACTTGCCGATGCGCCGCTCCACGGCGCCGGTGTAGGCGCCTTTTTCGTGGCCAAACAATTCGCTCTCAATAAGCTGGGCGGGCAGGGCGGCGCAGTTGATTTTAACCAGCGCCCGGCCGTGCCGGGGCGAAGCCTGGTGCAGTGCCCGCGCTACTACTTCTTTGCCGGTGCCGGTTTCGCCGGTGATGAGCACCGTGGCGTCAGTACCCGCTACCTGGGCAATGCGCTGGCGCACCTGCTGCAGGGCCGGACTGGTGCCCACGAGCCCATCGGCGGGCCGGTCGGTGTTGATTTCGTCAATTAAATACGTGCGCTCTTGCTCTACCTGGGCCTTGAGCTCTTCAATCTGCTCGAAAGCGAACAGGTTTTCGAGGGCCAGGGCAATCTGGGGCACCAGGGCCTGCACGGTGGCCAGGTCGTCGGGGGTGAAGCCGTCGGGGGCGGGCGAGGCTAGCAGCAGCACCGCCGCGCCATCGGGCCGCTGCCAGATGGGCACGATGAGCATGGCCCGCACCCGGTGCTCGTCGTAGGCAGCGCGCATGGCGGGGTAGCGCACGGCCAGCTGCCGGAAATCTTCGCCGCTATACAGGCCCGCTGCTTGCAGTAAGGCGCTCATCTGCCGGTACATATCCACTATTTCGTGCGGGTGGCGGTGGTTGTGCCGGTTGGGGTCGAGCACCAGCAGGGCGCCGCTAGGGTCATCGTCGGGCCGGGCAAACTCGGCAAAACCCTCGAAGGCCTCACGCTGCCCCGCGCGCTGCACCCGAATGCCGAAGTAGTCGAACGGCACTACCTGGCCCAACTCTTCAGCAATGGCCCGAAACAGCGGCTCGCGCTGCTTGATGCTGAGCAAGGCATTGGTTACGTTGAGCTGGAGCGTGCGCTGCTGCTCACGGCGCGCTACTTCTTCAAAATCAAGCGAGTTGCGCACGGCTACCGCTACTAGCGACGTTATTTTTTCGAGCAGTTGCTCATCGGCGGCCGAGTAGGCTGGGGGACGGATGGTGGATAGGATGAGGTAGCCGGTGAGGTGGCCGCTGAGCCACATCGGCACCATCGTCATGTACTGAATGCCTTGGCGCAGTAACCGCTGAAAAGGCTCAAAATCAGTGTACTGGCGTAGGTATTCGCGCAACGCAATGTGCTGAATGCGCGGGTCTTGCAGCAGCAGCTCGACCGGCGAGCCAGCGATGGGCGTAAAAACTCCCACGTTGGCTGGCACAGGTTCGGGTGGGTTGATGGTTGTGTAATCTTTAAAAAACAGACGCTTATTAAGCAGCTCTTTATCAAAAATGCTAATGCCCATCATATCGAACGGAAAAATCAGCCGCAGCTTGCGGGCAATAATCTGAAAAAGCTGGTCTTTGTCGCGAATGGTGGCGATGGCCTCGTTCAGATGAAGCAATAGGGTTTCATCCTGGTTAGCGGTGGGCATCATAATGGTTTGAGAAATTCCTGATATGTAAGGAAACCCTGAAAAGACCATGAAGTTTATTTTCTTTGAGGAGGGTACCGATTATTTTTTAATTAACAGATAGCAAGTGGGTTAGTAGAGATAAACCCAACAATAACCAATTGGCACGGCATTCGGTAAGCTGAGGGCACACTACTACGCCACTTGGCTTATGTTTTCTAGATATCAACTTGCCGGCTTTGCGGGGCTGACGCTGGCGGGCGGCCTGCTTACCCGGCCGGCCTTGGCCCAGAACCTGCCCAGCGTGCCGGCGGCGGCGCAGCCCATCGGGCTAGTAAGCGACTCGCTGACACTCGGCGGCACGGTGCAGGCCGTGCTCGATGCCAACCCCGGTATTACTAACCTCACCGAGCTAGCCAACGCGGCCAGTAGCCGCCTGACTCAGACGCAGGCGGGCTTTCTGCCGCTCGTGACGGGTACCGTCACCTACACCCGCCTCGACCCGGTGGTGAAGCTGCCCTTTAACGGGGAGCTGCTGCAGTTTGCGCCCAACAATAACTTCGACGCGCACCTGACGGCGCAGTACGAGCTGCTGGATTTTGGGAAGCGTGACGCGACCACCAATCTGTCGCGCTCGCAGGTGCAGACGGCGCAGGACAATATTGTGGTGGCCCGGCGCGACCTGGCTTTCAGCGCGGCGCAGGTGTACTACAATATCCTGTTTATGCGCGAAAGTATCCGGGTGCAGGACCAGCAGATTGCCTCGTTGGTGGCGCACCGCGATGAGATGCAGAAGCGCGTGGATGCGGGCGTAAGCACCAAGTTTGACGTGACGACCACCGACGTGCGTATCACGCAGGCTCAGAATACCAAGCTCGACCTGCAAAACCAGCTGCGCAACCAGCAGGTGCAGCTGGCCCGCCTGCTGCACAAGCCCCAGCAGGCCGACGTGCCGGTGAAGGGCCGCCTCAGCTACGACCCCCAGGCCGTAAGCCTGGACGCCGAGCTAGCTAAAGCGGCCGAAAACCGCCCCGAGGTGAAGCTAGCCAAAGATGCCGAAACTACCGCCGAGCTTCAGGCCAAGCTCATTGAGAAAAGCAACCTGCCCAGCCTGGGCGTAGGGGCGCAGGTGGGCGGCAAAAATGGCTACATCTTGCCAAACATCAATACTATACGCTTTAATACTGTGGGTGTGGCGCAGCTTTCGCTGCCCATCTACGATGGCAATAAGAACAAGAAGCAGCGCGTGGAGGCCGCCGCTAACTACCGCGCCACCCAGGCCCGTACCCAGGACACGCAGGAGCAAATCCGGGCCGATGTGCGCCAGGCCGTGAACAACATGGAATTTAGCCGGGCGCGCTACGACAACGCGGTGCAGCAGGTGGCCCAGGCCACCGACGCCCTCAACCGGGCCCGGGGCCGCTACCAGTATGGCGTGGGGCAGAACCTCGACGTGCTCGACGCCGAAACCCAACTTGCCCAGGCCCGGCTAGCCCGCGCCCAGGCCATGTACAACTACACACTCGGCCAGTACCAGCTGCGCCGCGCCACCGGCGAGCAGATTTGGCAGTAATTAATGATAAATGTTAATGGTCAATGGTTAATAAAAGACTAGTGCTTTTAATTAACCGCTAACCATTGATAATTAACCATTACGAAATGACTCTCAGCACCATTCTCTGTCCGCTTGACTTCTCGGCTGCCTCGGTGGCGCTGGTGGCGTATGCCGCCGCGCTGGCCGTGGGCACCGGGGCCGAGCTGCGCCTGCTCTACGTGCAGGAGCCCGCCGTGCCCGCCCCGGCCGGGATGGAAGCGGAGCTGTTTGCCCACCGCGCCGCCGCCGAGGCCGCCGGGGCTAGCCGCGTGTATACCACCATGGCGCACGGCGAGGCTGCCCCCACCATCCTGGCCGAGGCCCAGCGCTACCACGCCGACCTTATCGTTATCGGGGCGCATGGCAAGACCTGCCTCAGCCGCTTTCTGATGGGTAACACCGCCGAAATGGTGGTGCGCACCGCGCCCTGCCCCACCTTACTCGTAAGAGAATAATCCCCTAGCCGCTTGTTGTTCTTCGCAATAAGCAGTCCTTCATTAACTCGTAATCAACTTCTCTTTTTAGTCTCATGGCTACCCAGACCGAACTCCAAGACGCCTCCCCGACCGCCGTGGCCGAGCCGCTGGAACCCGAAAAGAAGCGTAACCCGCTCGTCCTGATTATCGTGGCCCTGGCGCTGCTCGTAGGTGGCTACTTTGGCTGGCAGCGCTACCAGTTTGCCCAGGCCCACGAAAGCACCGACGACGCCCAGGTAGAAGGCGACATCTACCCGGTGCTGCCCCGCGTGAGCGGCCCGGTACTGAAGGTGTATGTTGACGACAACCAGCACGTGAAAAAGGGCGACACGCTCGTGACCATCGACCCGGCCGACTATCAGCAGCGCGTTGATGCCGCCCAGGCGGCCCTGCTGGCCGCCCGCGCCCAGGTAACCGCCGCCCGCGCCGCCGTGGGCACCGCCCAGGCCAACGTGCGCACCGCCCAAACCAGCATCGGGGTGAGCGCCGCCAACCGCACCCGCTTGCAGCAGGACCTGGCCCGCAGCACCAAGCTGCGCAATCAGGACATCATTCCGCAGAGCGAGTATGATGCCGTAGCCGCCAACCTCAAATCGACTACGGCCCAGCAGAGCACGGCCCAGGACCAGGTGAGCGTGGCCCGCAACCAGGTAACGGCCGCTCAGCAGCAGGTAGTCGTGGCCGAGGCCGTAGTGAAGCAGCGCCAGAATGACCTCAACAACGCCCAGCTTCAGCTGAGCTACACTACCATCGTGGCACCCGCCAATGGCATCGTGAGCCGCAAAAACGTGCAGCCCGGCCAGGTAGTAAGCCCCGGCCAGCAGCTAGTAGGCTTGGTGAGCAGCGCCCGCACCTGGGTGGTGGCTAACTTCAAGGAAACCCAGCTTGAAAACATGAAAGTGGGCCAGCCGGTGAAACTCGAAGTGGATGCCTACCCGAACGAAGAATTTGATGGCCACATCGAGTCGCTGTCGGCGGCTACGGGTGCCCGCTTTGCGCTGCTGCCCCCCGACAACTCGACCGGCAACTTTGTGAAAGTAACCCAGCGCGTGCCCGTAAAAATCGTGCTCAACAAAGAAGACCCCGCCCACCCGCTGCGCACCGGCATGAGCGTAAATGCCATCGTGGCGGTGAAGTAAGGCCCATTTTGGCATTGCGAGCGCAGCGAAGCAATCGCCCCAGAACGAAATCGTTCGGGTGCTGTTCGGATGCGATTGCTTCGCTGCGCTCGCAATGCCAAATTTTATACATTCAGTACTAGCTAAATAAGTACTATGGAAACCGGATTTAGAAAGTGGATTATCGTCGTGACGGTAGTTTTCTGCTGCTTGCTGGAGCTCATTGACACCAGCATCGTGAACGTGGCCCTGACCCAGATGATGGGCAACCTCTCGGCCACGCAGCAGGAAGTGAGCTGGGTAATTGCCTCTTACGCCATTGCCAACGTGATTGTGATTCCGATGACCGGCTTCCTGGCCGAGCAGTTCGGGCGCAAAAACTATTACCTGGCCTCGGTCATTTTATTTACGCTGGCCTCCATGGCCTGCGGCCAAAGCACCACGCTGCCCGAGCTGGTTATTTTCCGCTTTATCCAGGGCGTGGGTGGCGGAGCCCTGATGGCGACTTCGCAGGCCATTCTGATTGACACCTTCCCGCCCAAGCAGTTGCCGCTAGGGCAGGCGCTGTTCGGCATGGGTGTGATTATCGGCCCCACCATCGGCCCAACCCTGGGCGGCTACATCGTAGAAAACTACTCCTGGCCCTGGATTTTTTACGTGAACGTGCCGGTGGGCATTCTGGCTAGCATCTTCACCATCCTGTTTATCCGCGACCCCGAGCGCATCAAAAATGCCATTCCGCGGCCGCTGCGCGACATCGACTGGGCCGGTATCGGCCTGCTGATACTGGGCGTGGGCTCACTGCAATACGTGCTGGAGCAGGGTGAAACCAACGACTGGTTCGACGACAACATTATTAAGCTCTTTACCGGGCTAGCGGCCGTCGGGCTCATTGGCTTCGTGTGGCGCGAGCTCACGGCCAAGGCCCCGATTGTGGACCTGCGGGTGCTGGCCAAGAGCCGCAACCTGGCCGTAGGCGCTTTTCTGTCGTTCGTGCTGGGCTTCGGGCTGTTTGCCTCGGTGTTTGTGTTTCCGATTTTCACCCAGCGCATCCTGGGCTTCTCGGCCGAGCAAACGGGCTGGATACTGTTGCCCGGCGCCCTGGCTTCGGGCCTGATGATGCCCATTGTGGGCCGGATGCTGATGGCCGGCGTGCCCCAGAAATTTATGCTGCCGGTGGGCTTCGCCATCTTCTTCGGCTTCACGTTCTGGATGGGCAGCCGCATTTCGCCCACGGCCGGCGAGCACGACTTCTTTTGGCCACTCATCGTGCGCGGCGTGGGGCTAGGGTTGATTTTTATGCCCATCACCACCATGAGCCTGGCCGGCCTGCAAGGGCGCGATGCCGGGCAGGCCGCCGGCCTCACCGGCATGATTCGCCAGCTCGGCGGCTCGTTTGGCGTGGCCATCGTGGGTACTTACCTCGAGCGCAGCATCCAGAACAACCGCGTGGCCCTGCTGCCCAATATCTCGCTCTACAATACCGAAACGGCCCAGCGCGTGCAGGCCTTCACCCAGAGCTTTCTCAACAAGGGGCTAGCCCTCGACCAAGCCAAGCAAGCCGCCTACGCTGCCCTCGAAGGCACCCTGATGAAGCAGGTGTCGCTCATCACCTACACCGAGATTTTCTACGCGCTCGGCTTCTTCTTCCTGGCCTGTGTGCCGCTCATTTTGCTGGTCAAGCGCCCGAAAGTGGGCGAGAAAATCGACCTCAATGCGGCCCACTAATTCTGGCCCGCGTTTTGCAAAAGCCTATTTACGTGGCTTACTTAGGTGACGATTATTAGGCGCTAGGTTATAAAAAAAAGGCTTCCGGCATTATGCCGGAAGCCTTTTTTAGGTGCCAGGGCTAGTCCCGCGCCTATTGATACTGAATGTAAAGCGGCTTGGGGTTGAGCTGGGCCAGCACCTCGGGAGGCGTCATCATGTGGTGCGGCTTGGGCTTGATGTCGTATTCGTAGAAGAGCTTGAAGCCGGTAAACTGCACGGGCTCCTTCTCGATGTAAGCTTTGTACGAATCCTTTTTGAGAGTAGGGTCGCCCCAGCCGTCCATATCCATCACTACCTGCACGCGCGGGTCCAGCTTGATATTCTTAACGTTGGTCACCATCTTGCGAGTGAAGCGGTGCACCATCAGAATCTTGGGCGGCAGGTGGTTTTCGCTCACGATGCGGGCCAGGAAGTTGATGGCAAAATTCACGTCTTTGGCGTCGTAGGTGCCGATTTTCTTGTTGGGCCGCACGTGCATAGTACCCAGCGCAAATTCGGGGTCGATGCCCAGGTGCACCATCGGGTCCTTGAGGTATTCGGTGAGCTTGGGCAACTCGTGGGCGAGGTCGCTCCAGCCCACCTGCACATCCAGAAACAAAATGGCATTTTTCTCCCGGGCCCAGGCGCGGGTTTCCTCGATGGTGCTTTTCGAGTTCATGAGGCGCCACTTGCCATCGGCGCCCGGCGCGCCCTGCGCCGTGATGGTCACGCTGTGAAAAGCCGGCAGCACGGGTAGGCTAGGGTCGGCGGCCTGCCACTCCTTCAGCACACCGTCGAACTTGCGCATCATCTGGGCCTTGGGCTCGCGGCCCAGAATACCCATGCCCTTCGA
Organism: Hymenobacter sp. BRD128; assembly: GCF_013256625.1. Classification (NCBI taxonomy): domain Bacteria; kingdom Pseudomonadati; phylum Bacteroidota; class Cytophagia; order Cytophagales; family Hymenobacteraceae; genus Hymenobacter; species Hymenobacter sp. BRD128. Next base: position 3,471,149 of record NZ_CP053908.1, on the reverse strand, counting down.
GCGAATGTTGCCGTAAAACGCCACAATGCGGTGGCCCGGCAGCAGTGAGCCCGGCAGCTGGCCGGTTTTCTTGGCAATGCTGTCGGCCTTGAGCGAGTCGCGCTGCATGGCCAGGCGCTTAAGCTTCAGGGTATCGACGGGGGCCGGCTTGTTGGCGGCGGCTAGGGTGTCGGTTTTGTCGGTGGCCGCTTCGCCTTGCCCCGAGCGGTTGCAGGCCGAAAGGCCCAGGCTGGCCAGCAGCCCCAGGCCCAGCGCGCCGCGCCAAGCCGAATAAAAACGTGAACGCACTACAGTTGAGATAGGTAAATGAGGGCGCAAGTTACGGCCCAGCCAGGGGCCGGCAAGCCCAGCGGGTGAAAGGCTGGTGAAGCCAGCCGGTTAGGTGCTGCTTTTCGCCAATCTCTTACTTTGACTGGGCGCCCGCCGCTAGCCCTGCCGCAGTTGCCGCTTATACAGCTGCACCGTGTTTTCTAGGCCCAGATACAGCGCATCGGCCACCAGCGCGTGGCCGATGCTCACTTCCTGCAAGCCGGGCAGCTCCTGGGCTAGGTAGGCTAGGTTGTCGAGGTCGAGGTCGTGGCCAGCATTCAGGCCCAGGCCGGCGGCCACGGCGGCGCGGGCGGTGTCGCGGTAGGGCAGCACGGCGGCGGCGCGGTCGGCGGCGTAGTAACGGGCGTAGGCTTCGGTATAGAGCTCCACGCGGTCGGTGCCGGTGTGGGCGGCGGCATCGACCAGGCTAGGGTCGGGGTCGAGGAAAATACTGACGCGGGCACCGTAGCCCTTAAGCTCGGCCACTACCTCGCGCAGAAAGCCTTGGTGCTGAATGACATTCCAGCCGGCATTGGAAGTAATGGCGTCGGGGGCGTCGGGCACCAGCGTCACCTGCTCGGGGCGCACCTCGCGGCACAGGGCCAGGAAGTCGGGCGTGGGATTACCCTCCACGTTTAGCTCGGTGGTCACGATGCTCTTCAGGTTGCGCACGTCGTCATAGCGAATGTGGCGCTCATCGGGGCGCGGGTGCACCGTAATACCTTCGGCCCCAAAGCGCTCGATGTCGCGAGCGGCTTGCAGCAAGTCGGGGCGGGCGTGCAGGCCGCGCGCGTTGCGCAGCGTGGCAATTTTGTTGATGTTAACGCTTAGCTTGACCACAGATTCAAACAGATTAAACAGATTTAACGGATGCGCTTGGCGGCGCCAAGCTGGCTACGTAAGTGGGCGCGGCGGGCAGGCTAGGGCGGCGCAGCAGTGCAAGGTACCTTTGCCGGGCCGCTGCGCCGCCTGACTTTTTCCTCCCTAAACCACGCTGCCCATGACTAGTTCGTTGCGCCCACCCGTTCGCCTGGGCCCATTGCTATGGTTCGGGGCGCTGGCCAGCCTGCTGCTGGGTATCGAAAACCTTGTCATTCACCAGCCTGTCTTCAGCCAGCGCCCGGCCCTGCCCGTGGGGGTAGCCTTTGACCTGCTAGTTTGTTTGCCGCTGCTATTCTATTTCCTAGTGATGCGGCCCTATCGCCTGCCTCTTACCAGCCTGGTAGCCGTGCTGGGGGCGTGTTTAGGGCTAGCTAGCTGGCTGCTGCCTGCGGCCCAGCAGGCCCCGTTGCGCGCCCTGCGCCTGCTGCCCGCGTTGCTCGAAGCTGCGGCCCTGGGGCTAGCCGCCACTCGGGCCCGCCGCTTGGTGCATACCTACCGAGCGGCCTACGCCCGGGAGCCCCACGTGTGGCCTAGCGCCCAGGCCGCCATGCGCTCGCTGGGCGCGGTGGGCGAACTGCTGCTGGCCGAGCTCACCGTGCTGCGGTATGCTGGCCTGGGCTGGTGGGCCCGCCCCGAAAGACCGATTCGTGCCACGGCCTTCAGCAGCTACCGCGAATCGGGCTTTGTGGCGCTGGTGGCTACGGCCGCGGGTGTGCTCGTGGTGGAGGCTACCTGCGTACACCTGCTGGCCCAGCACTGGTGCCCCGCGCTCGCGCCCTGGCTGCTGCTGGCCGATGCATACGGCTTGGTATTCTTGCTGGGCCATGCCCAGGCGGTGCGCCTGCGGCCCGTGTTGCTGAGCCCCGACGAGCTACGCCTCCGCATTGGGTTTGTGTGGGAGCTAGCCGTGCCGCGCACGGCCTTGGTAGCTGCCGAAGCCCTGCACGAAGCCCCGGCTGCGGGCTCCGGCGTGCTAGGCCTGAGCAAGCTCTTATTCGCTAGCCCCAATCTGTTGCTCACCTTTGCCAAGCCGGTAGTGGTTGTGGGGCCGTATGGCCTGCGCCGCACGGCCCGTCGCCTAGCCGTATACCTCGACCAGCCGCAGCAATTTATTGCCGCATCCCGGCTTCACTCCTAATTTTTACTGCGCTAACCCGCTCTTTCCCTTTCCCAATGGCTCTCAAAGACACCATCGACGCCGGCATCAAGCAAGCTATGCTGGCCAAAGACAAAACCCGCCTCACCGCCCTGCGCTCCATCAAATCGCAGATTTTACTGGCCGAAACGGCTGAAGGCGCCAGCACCACCGGCCTCAGCGCCGACCAGGAGCTGAAGCTGCTCAACAAAGCCGCCAAACAGCGCCGCGAGTCGGCCGCTACCTACAAAGAGCAGTTCCGCTCCGACCTCGAAGAAACCGAGCTGGCCGAGCTGGCCATTATCGAAGAGTTCTTGCCCCAGCAGCTTAGCGAGGGCGACCTAGTGCAGAAGCTCGTAGACATTATTCAGCGCACGGGCGCCAAAGGGCCTTCTGACCTGGGCAAAGTAATGGGCGTAGCCGCCCGCGAGCTCAGCGGCCAGGCCGACGGCAAGCGCATTTCGGAAGTGGTGAATATGCTGCTCAACAACACAGACTTCTAGTTAGCTTAGCGTGAGGAATGGAAAATTAGCAGAAAGTACTTCTTCATTCCTCATTCCAAATACCTGTAACATGGCTCCGCTCGACGTGCTGTTGCTGTTGCCGCTGGCCGTGGGCACCGTCAAGGGTTACCGGCACGGGCTGGTGCTGGAGGTGGTGTCGCTGCTGGCCTTCGTGCTAGGGGTAGTGGGTGGGCTGTGCTTGCTGAGCGCGGCCATTCCGGTGGTGCGCTCCTACCTGGGCGAGCTGTGGGGCATGCTGCCGCTGGTATCGTTCCTGCTGGTGCTGGTGGGTATTATGTGGGGCGTGCACCTGCTGGGCGGGCTGGTAAAAAAGGCCGTGCACCTCACCCCACTGGGGGTGCTCGACCACCTGCTGGGCGCGGCGGCCGGCGGTCTTAAGTGGCTGCTGGGCCTGAGCCTGCTGCTGCACGGCACGGCCCTGGCCGGCCTGCCGCTGCTGGCGCCCAGCCTCACGGCCGGCTCGGTAGTGCTGCCCTGGGTGGTGAAAGCCACGCCGCTAGCCCTGCAACTAACCGGCTACGTGCTGCCCTTTGCCCAAAACCTGCTGGCTAGGCTCAAAGGGGCAATGTGAATTACTTTGAAATAATAGAATGAGAAATGAAGAATTGTTAGCGGCATAATTTCTCATTCTAACTTCTTCATTCCTCATTTCAACTTGAAAATTCTGCTGCTCGATAGCTTCGATTCCTTTACCCACATGCTGGCCGACTACCTGCGCCAGCTGGGGGCCGAGGTGCTGGTGCGCCGCAACGATGTGCCGCTGGCCGAGCTGCGGGCGCTGGTGTTTCAGGGCATCGTGCTGTCGCCCGGCCCCGGCTCACCCGCCACGGCGGGCAACCTGCTGGCCGTTGTCGAGGCTTACCACCAAGAGCTGCCCATGCTGGGCGTGTGCCTGGGCCAGCAGGCGCTGGGCGAGTTTTTTGGGGCTAGCCTGCGCCGCGCGGCCCGGCCCTGGCACGGCAAGGTGACCGACATTGAGCTGCTCGATGACGACCCCTGGCTGGCTGGCCAGCCCCGGCGCCAGCCCGTAACGCGCTACCACTCGCTAGCCTTAGACGTCGATACGCTGCCCGCTAGCCTGCGCCCACTGGCCGTGACCGCCGATGCCGACCGCGAGCTAATGGCCCTGCGCCACACTGCGTTGCCGCTCTACGGCGTGCAGTTTCACCCCGAAGCGCTGCTCACCACCCACGGCCTGCGCTGGCTGGCAAATTGGATGGCCTGTTGTAACATTGCATAGGTTGACTTTTTATTACGCAGGCTGGTTTCGGGCTGCCTGTCGTTTGGGCAGTTGAGTGCCAGCCCTCAAAAGCGAAAACCTAGAAACGCTAAACCAGAAATTATGGAGCTTCGCCGCCAGCAGCAGCACGGGTTTGACTATGTCGACGAAGGCCAGGGGCCGGTGTTGCTGCTGCTGCATGGGCTTTTCGGCGCGCTCAGCAACTGGCAAGACGTGGTGGCCGAGTTTTCGGCCCAGTATCGCGTAATTATTCCGGTGCTACCCGTCTACGACATGCCGCTGTTGCAAGCCACCGTGCCGGGGCTGGTCGCCTATGTGGAAAGCTTTGTGGATAAGTTGCAGCTGCCCACTGAGTTTACTCTGCTGGGCAATTCGCTCGGCGGCCACGTTGCGCTGGTGTACACGCTCAAAAACCCCGGCCGCGTGCGTCGGCTGGTGCTCACCGGTAGCAGCGGCTTATTTGAGGACGGCATGGGCGGCTCTTTCCCGAAGCGCGGCGACTACAATTTTGTGCGCGAGCGGGTGGGCTACACGTTTTACGACCCTAGCGTGGCCACCAAGGAATTGGTCGATGAAGTATTTGCCGTTACCAATTCCAACGCCAAGTGCCTGCGCATGATTAGCATTGCGCGCTCGGCCCAGCATCACAACTTGGCTGGCGACCTGCACCGCATCACGGTGCCGGTGCTGCTGGTGTGGGGACTGAACGACACCATTACGCCGCCCTCCGTGGCGCACGATTTCGAGCGCCTGCTGCCCCAGGCCGAGCTGCGGTTTCTTGACCACTGCGGCCACGCCCCCATGATGGAGCGCCCGGCCGGCTTCAACCGCTGGCTGGCGGGCTTCCTGCAGCGCACTACCAACCAGCTTTCGCCGATGCTGGCCGCCAGCTCGGCGCGCTAGCTGGTATATTGGCCGAGGCTGGGCTTGGTTTTTGCCTTTATTTAGCAACCTTTCCCACCCGTTAGTAGTCCTATTCGTGGCTTGCCGCGCCATGTGCGGCGTCCTGCTGCTTTTGGCGGCAGTTGGCCCGAATCTAGGCTGGTATGCTGTTGACTGCCCGCTTTCTTAGCTTATGTATTTATGCCTGCTCTACTCGCCGAAGACCTTCTCAATCAGATGATTCCGCCGCTGAAGGGCACCGACACGACCGCCAAGGCCGCGCGGTGGCTGGAAGAGTTTCACGTGGGGCAGCTGCCCGTGCTCACCGGCCGCAGCTACCGCGGCCTCGTCACCGAGCAAGACCTGGCCGACTACGAAAACCCCAATACCCAGCTGGCCGAGCTGCCGCTAGGCTACGCCAACGTGCACGTGCAGCACGACCAGCACTTCTACCGGGTGATGGAGCTGGCTATTGAGCAGAAAATCCAGCTCGTGCCCGTGCTCGACGAGCAGCAGGAATACGCGGGCGTGGTAACGGTGAGCGATGCCCTGGCCGCCTTCGGGCCGGTGCCCGGCGTGGCTGGCCAGGGCAGCATCCTGGTGCTCACGATGGAGGAGCGCGATTATTCGCTCTCGCAAATCAGCCGCTACGTGGAGGAAAACAACGCCAAGATTCTCTCGGCCCACGTCATTGCCGACGAGCACGACCCCTACCGCATCCGCCTCACGTTGCGCCTCAATACCGATAATCTGGCCCGCATCACGGCCACGCTCGAGCGGTTTGGCTACGTGGTATCGGCCCAGTTTAGCGGTACACCCGTGGCGAGTGAAGACGAGCAGGAGCGCTTCGACGCGCTGCTGCGCTACCTCAGCGTCTAACTTTGCGGGGTGAAGCACCACGCCCGGCTTTCTGTTGCTACTGCCGTAGGTTGGCTGCTCCTTACCATGTTGCTGGGGTCGGCGGGCTTATTGGCAGCTCAAACGCCGCTACCGCCGGCCCCGCCCGATGGCTTGCCTCCGCTGCGCCGCGAGGCTCACCCGCCAGCGTTAGCCCCCGTGGTGGTTCCCACCGACACGCTGGTGCGCGTGGGCTCCTGCCCCGGCGCCCGCGTGCGGGTATCGGCCGTTCTTTTTGTGGGCAACAACCGCACCCGTGAGCGCACGCTGCGCGCCGAGCTCGATTTTCACGAAGGCGACTCGCTGACGGTGGCCGACTTGGCCACCCGCCTCGAAGCCAACCGCCGCCGCCTCTACAACTTGCAACTCTTTCATACTGTGCTGGCGCAGGGCAGCTGCGGCGGCACGGGGCAGCTTACGGTGCTGTTCAGCATGCAGGAGCGCTGGTATATTTTGCCTAGCCCTATTTTGTCGCTGGGAGAGGATTTTAACCGCTGGCGCACCCGCCTCGACCGCTGGCAGCGCATTGACTACGGCCTGCATCTGGTCGATGCTAATTTCCGGGGGCGCGCCGAGCAGCTAACGGCCAACATCCAGCTCGGCTTCAACCGCAAGTACGAGTTGTTTTACGAGGCGCCCGGCCTGGGGCGCCGCCGCCGGATAGGAGTGGGGCTAGCCATCTCGTACTACCAAAGCCGTAATCTCGACTACAACACGTTCTTCGACCGCCTGCGTAGCCTCAGCGATGCCGAAACCGATGCCTTTCCTATTCAGCGCTTCTACGTGTCGAGTGGGTTGCGGCTGCGCCACACCGTGCAGCTAGCCTCGGCGTTCGACGTGTCGTATCACCGGGAGCAAATCAGTAACCTTATTGGCCAGCTTAACCCGGACTACCTGCTAGGCTTGGCGCAGCGCGCGTACCTGGATGCCAGCTTCGTCACTACAAACAACCAGCGCAATACTTTTGCCTATCCGCTTACCGGGCAGTTTTTTCAGGCCGGGCTCAATTTTCGCCAGTTTGTAGGCGCCGAGCGTTCGCCGGCCTACGCCACAGTGCGGCTGCGCTACGCGCGCTACCTCAGCCTGGGCCACGGTTTTTACTACGCCGGCGGCCTGAGCGCCCAAACCCGACTCTTTGCCCCCAGCCTGGCTTATGCCGATGCGCGTAGCTTCGGCTACGATGCACTGGTGCGCGGCTACGACATCTACGTGGTCGAGGGCCGCTCCTATGCGCTCGTGCAGCAGGGCCTGAGCCTGCGCGCCTGGGCCCCCCCGCCGCTGGCTCTGCCATTTATTCACAATCCGAAAGTAGGTACGCTGCCCTTGGCCGTATACCTCAACGCTTTCGCCGACGCGGGCGTGGCGGGGGGCAGCGTCGGCCGCTACCAGTCGCCTACTAACCAGCTGCCCGGTCAGTTGCTGGCATCGGTGGGCCTGGGCCTACATTTGGTGACCTACTACGACCGTGTTTTCTGCGTCGAGCTCACTCGTACCCTCACCGTTTACACAAGCACGGGAGTCTTTTTCCGCACGGCTTTCCCCATCTGATTTGCAAGGGTGCCGCAGTATTAAGTTTTTGTTATGAAAATTGCTATCCTGGGTAAGCCATTTGACGAGGCCGTAGCCCCTTTCCTGCAAACTCTGCTCGATGAACTAGTGGCCCGGGGGGCCGAGATGATGATAGTCGAGGCTTTTTGCGACTACCTAGCCAGCCACCTGCGCCTGCCACCCGACATCAGCACTTTTCGGCGCGGCGACTCCTTGCGGGGAGTTCAATTTGTGCTCAGCATCGGCGGCGATGGCACCCTGCTCGATACGGTCACCTATGTCGGCGCGCTTCAGATACCGATTTTGGGTATCAACACCGGCCGGCTAGGCTTCCTGGCTCCCATCAATCCCGACTATATTCCGCAAGCTATCGATGCCTTGTTTAAGGGGCACTTCACCCTCGAAGACCGCAGCCTGCTCCGGGTCGAAACCGACCCCGATGTATTTGGTGCCCTTAACTTTGGCCTCAACGAATTTAGTATTTTAAAGCGCGACACCTCCGCCATGATTGTCGTGCACACCTACATCAACGGAGAATATTTAAACTCGTACTGGGCCGATGGGCTCGTTGTTTCTACGCCTACGGGCTCTACGGGCTATTCTTTGAGCTGTGGTGGACCAGTAATGCTCCCGCAGACAAACAATTTTATCATCGCTCCCGTATGCCCCCACAATTTGAATGTTCGCCCACTTGTTGTATCCGACCAAAGCATTATTTCGTTTGAGATAGAAGGCCGCGCCACCAGCTACTTGCTTGCCCTCGATTCGCGCTCTGTACCGGTCGAAGCAAGCATACAAATGGCTGTTCGGCGTGAAAACTTTAACGCTCGGCTGGTTAAATTAAACCACGTCAATTTCTTAAGTACTTTGCGAAATAAACTAAATTGGGGCCTTGACCGCCGTAATCCAGCTGTTGCATTACAGTTAAAATAGTGCTGAAAAGCTACTAAAAAAAGGCTTGGTTTTTTTTAGTTACCTTTAACTCTTACTTTTGCATTCGTTGCGAACCACGTCCTGTCGCGTTTGCATCCATCTAGCTCGACCAACTCCTTACTCTACGCCTTATGACTAAGTTTTTCACGTACTCAACGGCCGTGCTCGCCGGTCTAGCATTGCTAGGCTCTACGCAACATGCCGATGCCCAGCAGTTCAGCAAGCGTAAGCAGTATACCTCTATCGGGGTGAGCCTGAATGCAATGAACTATTTTGGTGACTTAAACCCACTCACCAACTTCGCCTCATTTCACTTGGGCGATACCCGGCCTAATATTGGCCTTAATATTACGCACCGCTTCTTTCCGCGCGTGTCGGGCCGCTTTGCTATTGCCTATGGCCGCATCACGGCCGATGACAACACCAATGCCAGCAAAGACGATGTGAACGCCCGCTTCCGCTACACGCGAAATATGAATTTCCGCAATGATATCTACGAAGCTTCGGCCGTAGTTATCGTTGACCTGATTGAAAACCGCAACAATTACCTAAAGCGTCCTGACTTCGTACCCTACCTGTTCGGTGGCGTTGCTGGTTTCCATCATTCTCCGCAGGGCAAAGATGCCAGCGGCAACTATGTTGACCTGCAAGCATTGAAGACGGAAGGGGTTGATTACAGCAAATTCCAATTTTCGCTGCCCTTCGGTGTTGGCGTGCGCTACCGTATCAATCGCAACCTGGATGCTGCTTTCGAGATAGGCTTGCGTAAAACCTTTACTGGTTACCTAGACGATGTGAGCGGAAACTATGCTAGTTTGTCGGGTGCTAGCGCTGCTGCACAATATTTTGGCGGTTACGGCGGTGGTACTGCGCCCGGTGGTATCACCAATACGTCGACTGGGGTAGCTGGCGGTTTTCTCCCTGGCGCCAAGCGCGGTCAGGGTAAAAGCGACTGGTACACCGTTACCGGCTTCTCGCTCAACTACATCCTGAACCCGAAAATTAAGAACCCCAAGTTCCGCTAGGCTATTGCTAGCTGGCTGGACCTTACCCTTACAGTCTGCTGCATGACCGTTTTTAGGTTTCTCTTCGCACTTCCCGCTAGTAGCTTACTAGTGGGAAGTGCGTTTTTTTTAGCTACTCCTGCTTTTGCTCAGCATACCAGTGAGGTAGGCATTGGAGTGGGCGCTACCAACTATAAAGGCGAAGTATCGCCGCAGTTTCAGTGGCAGAATAGCCGCCCGGCCTTAACTATCTTTTATCGCCGTGATGTGTCGGTGCCCGTTACGCTGCGGGCTAGCCTGACGACTGGCTTTCTGCGTGCCACCGATGCTAATGTACAAGGCGTGAACGGTGGCGTGCCACCCTTGCAGAGCTATCGGCAACTCAGCCTGAGTGGGGGGCTAGCGGAAGCCGCCGGCGTGGTGGAATACAATTTTTTGGACTATCATGACCGTAGGGACCAGCACCGCGTGCATGTGTCGCCTTATTTATTCGCCGGACTAGGGCTGTATTATGTCAGCACCACTGTTAGCAGCGCCAATGATGCCCTTAAAGCCGATTTTGACCGCAAAGGTGCTAAAGTGGGCCTAGCCATTCCCGCTGGTGCCGGCCTAAAAATCGCGCTCACCGAACACTTCAACCTGGGTTTGGAGATGGGCGCGCGCAAGACCTTTACTGACCAGCTCGACCACACCGGCGACCAGACCCCTCTGCTCGTAAATAGCCACGACCAGGATTGGTACTATTATTCCGGCATCAGCCTGTCGTATACCTTCTATAAAATCCTCTGCCCGGCACCTTACAATAAAAACAAACGCCTCTTGAAATAAGGGTTTGTGCAGTGCTTTTATGGGGTTAATATCTTGACAAATAGTCAATTAAAATCTAACGGCTTTGTTGTCTGCCTCGCTTATAGGGGCGCGGCCGAAGCCAGACTGCAACCCTTTGCGTAACTTGCGGCCTCTTATACGCAAACCGCAAAGATGGCCGAACGGTCCGAAATAGACCTCTCTAATATTCCTGCCCACGTAGCCGTTATCATGGATGGTAACGGGCGCTGGGCCAAGCAGCGGGGAGGACTACGCGTGTTTGGGCATCAAAGTGCTATTACGGCGGTGCGCGACACGGTAGAGGAGGCCGCCGAGTTGGGGGTGCACTACTTAACGCTTTACGCGTTCTCAACCGAAAACTGGAACCGTCCGGCTTTTGAGGTGACTGCGCTAATGCAACTACTGGTGCATACCATTCGACAGGAAACACCTACGCTACTAAAAAACAGTGTGCGTTTGCAAGCAATTGGCGAAGTTGGCAACCTACCTGCTAACTGCCAGCGCGAGCTAGCCGAAGCTATTGAGCTAACGAAGGCTGGTACCCGCATGACCCTGGTGCTAGCCCTGAGCTACAGCGGGCGCTGGGACCTGGCCCAAGCGGCCCGGCGGTTGGCCACTGATGTGGCGGCTGGCCGCCTGCAACCGGCTGAAGTAAACGAAAACACCATAACCAGCTATTTGTCAACGGCTGGTATTCCTGACCCCGAATTACTTATTCGCACCAGCGGCGAGCAGCGCATCAGCAATTTTCTGCTCTGGCAGCTCGCCTATACGGAGCTTTATATTACCCCCGTTCTGTGGCCTGATTTTCGGCGCAGTCACTTTCGCGATGCCTTGCGGGCCTACCAGGGCCGGGAGCGCCGCTTTGGCAAAACCAGCGAACAGCTGTCGGCCTCCTGATTTTATTATTTAGTTAGAATGATGCGTACCTACCTACGTAGTGGATTGTTGAGTGTACTACTGCTGGCTACTGTGCTGGTAGCCCGGCCGGCGCATGCGCAGCAGGTAGAAGCGGCCGCTGAAGAGCCGCGCAAGTACGAACTGGGGGGCATCACGGTGAGTGGCGCCCGCTCACTAGACCCTAATACGTTAATTAGCCTGTCAGGTTTGCGGATTGGGGACGTGATAAATGTGCCTGGCGATGACCTGGGCAAAGCCATCCGCAAAATTTGGGCGCAGGGACTGGTGGCCGATATTTCAGTAAGTGTTGCGCGCACCGAAGGCAGCAAGATATTCCTGGATTTCAACGTGCGCGAGCGGCCGCGCCTCTCCAAGTTTTCGTTTGAGGGTATTAGTAAGGGGCAGGCCACGGATATTGAGAAGAAAATCAAGCTCATCCGGGGTAAGGTCGTGACCGATGCCCTGCTGGCTAACACCCGCACGCAGGTACGCAAGTTCTACACTAACAAAGGTTTCCTAGATACCAAAGTAGTTATCCGCCAAGTAGCTGACTCGGCGCTTTCCAACAGTGTAGCGCTGAAAATTGACGTGGATAAGGGCCAGAAGGTACGTATTCACGACATTGAGTTTGAAGGCAACAAAGCATTCAAGGACGGTAAGCTAGCCAGTCAATTCAAGAAGACCAAGGCCCGCAAGTCGTACAAAATCCTGACGCCTGGTAAATTTCAGCGCTCTGATTTTGAAGATGATAAGAAGAAACTGGTCGATTTTTACAACAACCAGGGCTACCGCGATGCCACCATCCTGTCCGATACCATTGAGCGTGATGCGAAGGGCCTGATTGTAAAACTGAAAGTAGACGAAGGACCAAAATACTACTTCCGCAATATCACCTGGTCAGGCAATTACCTCTACGATAGCAAAACGCTGTCGTCGGTGTTGGGCATCAAGCGCGGGGCACCTTATAGCCACGAAAACCTCGACAAGCGGCTGCATTACAACCCCACGGGCCAGGATGTGGAGTCGCTCTATATGAACGACGGCTATCTGTTCTTTCAGCTCGACCCGGTAGAAACCAAGGTCGAAGGCGATTCCATCGACATTGAGATGCGCATCTCGGAAGGGGTGCAGGCGCGGGTAAAGGACATCAACATCGCGGGCAATACCAAGACCAGCGACCACGTGCTGCGCCGCACGCTGCGCACGCTGCCCGGCGATAAGTTCAACCGGGAGTTGCTCATTCGCTCGCAGCGTGAGATTGCCACGCTAGGGTACTTCGACCCGGAAAAAATTGGTATCAACCCCGTGCCGAACCAGGCCGATGGGACGGTGGACATCAATTATACGGTGGTGGAAAAGCCTTCGGACCAGATTACGCTGTCGGGCGGCTGGGGTGGCTATGCCGGCTTTATTGGTACGGTGGGCCTGGTCTTCAACAACTTCTCGCTGCGTAAGGCCCGTGACTTTCACAACTGGACGCCCGTACCGGCCGGCGATGGCCAGCGCGTGGCCCTAAATGTGCAGGCCAATGGCTTGCAGTACCAGGCTTATTCGTTCAGCTTCACCGAGCCCTGGCTAGGGGGCCGTAAGCCTAATTCCTTATCGTTTAGTCTGAACCGCAGCGTGTCGCGCCTGGGGGTCAATTTTAACCCCACTACGGGCAGCTTTATCAAGGTAAATAGTGCTACCATCGGCCTGGGCCGCCAGCTGCGGGTGCCGGATGACTATTTTTCGCTTAGCAACTCGCTCTCGTTCAGCCAGTATCAGCTGCAAAATTATTCGATTTTCTCGGATTTCAGCACCGGCCGCGCCAATAACATTACGCTCAATACCACGCTGTCGCGCAATAGCATCGATAACCCGACCTACACCCGCCGGGGCTCGTCGCTGAGCCTGAGCGTAAGCCTGACGCCGCCGTACTCGGCCTTCCCCGGTGCGCACCCCAACGTGTACGAGTGGGTAGAATTTCACAAGTGGATGTTTGACGCCTCGTGGTTTACACCCATCGTGGGTAAGCTGGTGCTCAACACACGGGCGCACTTCGGCTACATCGGCACGTATAGCAAGGACCGCACTCCTGGACCGTTTGAACGCTTCAAGATGGGCGGCGCGGGCCTGGGCTACGGCGGCGGCGGCTCATTCCTGGTGGGTACCGACTATATTGGTCTACGCGGCTACGACGACCCCAATGGTGCTTACGCCATCCCGACGGCTCAAACGGGTAAGAGCGGCGGCGTGGCTTATAATAAGTACGTGGCTGAGCTGCGCTATCCGGTGAGCCTCAACCCGGCCGCTACGGTCTACATCCTGGGCTTTGCCGAAGCGGGCAACGCGGTAGATGTGTACAGCCAGTACAACCCCTATAAGCTGTACCGCTCGGCTGGCTTCGGGGCCCGTATTTTCATGTCGGCGTTCGGTTTGCTAGGGTTTGACTACGGCCGGGCATTCGATACAGTAATTCCGCCTCCTGGTACTACAACGGCACAGGATTTCAATCACTTCCACTTCATCATCGGCCAGCAGATTCGCTAGGCTTGCGCTGGGCTGAACGTTTTGGCTAGCCCAAGTGGTTTAAGAACAGCCTGGCAGCTTGCTGCTTAGACTAAAGAAGCTGGCTTGGTCGTTGTAGCCGACGCGCCGAAGCTGGTTCGGATTGCGCTCCTTTTTTCCCGCATGACTCACGTTGCTCGTTCTGTATTGGCACTGTTGCTACTGGTGGCCTGTGCGCCGGCCTGGGGCCAGAAATTCGGTTATATCGATACCGAGTACATTATGAGCAAGATGCCGGAGTATGCCCAGGCCCAGGTGGAGCTAGCCAAGCTCACTGATACCTGGCAGAAGGAAATCGAGGCGCAGAAGAAAGACCTCGACAAGCTCTATCGCACCTACCAGGCCGAGGAAGTCGTCCTGACTGAGGAAATGAAAAAGAAGCGCCAGGACGAGATTCTGAAAAAAGAGCAGGAAGTTAAAGCCTACGAAACCAAGCAGTTTGGCTACGAAGGCCAGCTATTTAAGAAGCGTGTGGAGTTAAATAAGCCCGCGCAGGACAAGATTTTTGACGCGGTCGAGAAGGTTGCCAAGGCCCGCAAACTAGATATGATTATTGACAGAGCCGGGGATTTGACGCTAATTTATGTCAATCCCACGCACGACTATACTGAGTTTGTGCTGGAAGCGCTGGGGCTAGGCTCGCCCACCCGCAACCAGCCCGGCCCTAAAGGCCCGGTAAAAACTGTGAAGCCGCCCAAAACCCCGACCACTAGCACCGACCCTAACTTTGAGTCGGATTCGGGCACGCCCGACCCCGCTATTCCGGCCAAAACGCAGTCTACCAGGGCCTCAAAAACCTCTGCTGGCAGAAAGCCCTAGTATCCTTACCTTTGCAACCGAAATTTTTTTAGACCCTTGACTTTCTTCGTAAACCGCGTGAAAAAACTTCACCTGACCTTCGCCGCCGTCGCACTCGCAGCCGCTTCGTTTTTCGCTCCGAGCGCTCAGGCGCAGGCTCCCCTTAAAATTGGCTTTACCAGCGTGGAATACGTGCTGAGCCAGATGCCCGAAAGCAAGCAGATTGAGTCGGACCTGAAAGCTTACGGCACGCAGCTGGAGGCCCAGCTGAAAACCAAGACGACTGAATACCAGACAAAGTTGGATGCTTACCAGAAGGGTGCTCCGACTATGACGCCCGTTATCAAGGCTGATAAAGAAAAGGAACTGCAGACCCTGGGCCAGAGCATCCAGGAGTTTCAGCAGACGGCCCAGCAATCGATGCAGCAAAAGCAGCAGACGCTGCTGCGCCCGGTGCTCGACAAGATTCAGAAAAACATTGATGCCGTAGCTAATGAGCAGGGGTATACCTATATCCTGAACTCGGATTCGGGCAGTAACCCTATCCTGCTGCACGGCCCCAAAGACGGCGACGTATCGGATATCATCTTGAAGAAAATGGGCATCACGCCTACGGCTCCTTCAACGGCTCCGGTAATGCAAGCTCCCAAAGCTCAGGCGCCTATGGTACCCGCCGCGCCGGCTGGTAAGACCAAAACCAAGAGCAAATAAATATTGCCCACCAGTGGCCAAAAAGCCGGAGCCTGTGGCTCCGGCTTTTTTCGTGTCAGCTACTCCGCTCCGCTTTTACCCATGCTGCTTCCGCCCCCCGCTAGCCCCGACTCCGATTTAGAGCCCGACGACGCGGGCGAAGGCGATGAGCTTTATGAGCACCACCGCATTGTGGCCGACCGGGGGCAAGAGCTGCTGCGCCTCGATAAATTTTTGCTCAATCGGCTAGCCAACGCCTCGCGCACCAAGATTCAGGACGCTATCCGGGCCGAGGCGGTGCAAGTGAATGGGCACGTAACCAAGTCCAACTACCGGGTGCGGCCGGCCGATGTCATTACCATCACGCTGCCCGAGCCGCCGCGCACCGGCAAGGTCGAGCCGCAAAAGATGAACCTCGATATCCGCTACGAGGATGCCGACTTGCTCATCGTGAATAAGCCGGCCGGGATGGTGGTGCACCCCGCTTATGGCAACTGGGAAGGTACGCTGGTGAATGGGCTTGCCTACCACCTCGAAAACCTACCTACGGGCCGCAATGGTGAAATCCGCCCCGGCCTCGTGCACCGCATTGATAAGGACACTTCCGGCCTGCTGGTGATTGGCAAAACTGAGTGGGCCATGACGCATCTCTCGCAGCAGTTTTTTCACCACACCATCGAGCGCAGCTACCTTGCGCTGGCCTGGGGCAAGTTTGACGACGACGCAGGTACTGTGCGCGGCCACATCGGGCGCAGCCTGCGTGACCGCAAGGTGCAGGCCGTGTACCCCGACGGCGAGCAGGGTAAGCACGCCGTGACGCACTACCGGGTGCTCGCGCGCTACGGCCCCGTCTCGCTGCTCGAATGCCGCCTCGAAACCGGCCGCACGCACCAAATTCGGGCGCACATGCAGCACATCGGCCACCCCCTATTCAGCGATGCTACTTACGGCGGCGACCGCATCCGCGTGGGACCGGCTAGCGGCGCCTACAAGGCATTTGTGGAACAGTGCTTCGCCCGGATGCCCCGGCAGGCGCTCCACGCCCGCTCGCTAGGCTTTGTGCACCCTAGCACCGGCGAGCGAATATATTTCGAGGCCGAGCTACCCGAAGACTTTGCCGCAGTGCTGGCGAAATGGGAAGCCTGGGCTGTTACGCAAGAATGAAAAAAGCCCCGCTGCCAAGTGGCAGCGGGGCTTTTTTTGCAGGACCACGAATACTACTTCTTTTTAACAGTCGTAGTGGTTTTCTTGGTCGTCGTCGTCTTTGCCGGCACGCCCTTGATAATCTTCATGGCGTTGGTGGCATCGGCGTTGGTGGGGTCCATTTCCAGAATCTTCTGGTAGTAGGGCGTAGCCGCTAGCTTGTCACCTTTTTGCAGATTATAGTAACCGAGGTAATTGTTGGCCTCAATTAGACCGCTGCGGTACTTGGTTGGGTCGGCGCTAGTCAGTTCAATATATTTCTCATAGTAAGGCTTTGCCAAGCCCTTCTTTGAGTCGGGGTCGAGGCGGAAGTTAGCCTGAGCGCGCGCCTGGTAAGCCGGTGCGTAAGTTGGTTTGGCAGTCGTGATAATATTGTATACGCTATCAGCCTGGGTGTACTGCTTGTTGCCGCTATAAGCACTACCAATACGGAACTGGTCAGCCAAGTCAAGGTTCCCTTTCGACTTGTAGATACGAATGGCGGCCGGGTAGTCCTTCTTAGCCAAGTATACCGAAGCAAGGTCGTTTTGCAAGTCGGCTTTCTTAGCAGGGTCAGTCGTGCCGGCAATAGCCTTCTGTAACACGCTCAATGCCTCATCGTTGCGGCCATTTTTTAGCAAAATCTTGCTCTGGTAAGAATAATCATCAACCAGGATTTTATCGGCCGGAACCACTTTCATAAACTGGTCCATGGCAGTCGCGGCACCGGCGTAATCGCCAGTTTCATACAGCGAAGTGGCCTTGATGCGATTCATGGTCGGGTTATTGGGCTCCTTGGCTAAGGCTTCATTGGCCTGCGCCAGCGCTTCTGGGTACTTCTTCGAGAGGTAGAGGAATGCAGCATACTTCTCCGTAGTCGAAGGCGACTTCTCCGCTACGTTGGTGTACTGCTGAAATGCTGCGAGCGCCTTATCATACTGGCTAGCCGATGCATACATGGTAGCCATGTCGAGGTAAGCCGGTGCATAGCCCGAATTCAAGGCAATGGCTTTATTGAAGTTCTCCTGGGCGCCGGCGCCGTTTTTGCTGCGCACATTCAAGACACCCCGTTTGTAGTAAGCTTCCGTGTAATTCGGATTAGCCGCGATGGCGCGGTCGTAGCTGCTCATTGCCTCGCCACCGCCGGCATCGCTGTGCAGGTAAATGTCACCACGCGCTACCATCAGGGCCGGGTCGTCCTTACCCTTGCTCAGTACCTCAGCTGTTTTAACGTAAGTCAGCGGCTTGGTAATGTCCAGGCTTTTGCCGTCGTACTCGCCATATGCCTGCGCAATCATGGTTAGCACCTTGGGGTCTTTATTCTTGGTGGCGGCAGCGGCAGCCGAGAACTTAGCATCGGCTTCGCTAGCCCGGCCTTTAGCCAGCAGGGCGCGGCCTTCGGCTACCTGGCCAAACGGCGTGGGGCCGGCGGCACGATTGAAGAAGTAGCTAGCCGAGTCGGGCAGGTCGCGCATCTGGTAAAGGCGCCCAAGTTCAAAGTTGGCTTCGGGCGAGCTGTTGCCGCGCAGCGCAGCGCGTGCCTCATTGTAGCGGCCTAGCTCAATGGCTTTCTGAGCAGTGGCTATGTTTTGGGCGGTGGCGGCCGTAGCGCCGGCCCCTACGGTGAGGACGGTCAGCAGCAGCGGTTTCCAGGGCTTGTAAGACATAAGAGGGAAGGAAAAAAAGAAAACTTCAGGTGAAAGATTGGTGGGTATACTACGCGATGCGGCGCAAGGTAGTTCACTGGCGTTTATTCGTGGTTACAATACGGGCCTGCATATTGGCGGGCATCAAGCCCGATTTTTGAAAAATCAACTGCCCTTTCTGGCCCGCCACGAACGAAACAAAGCCCGAGCCCAGCCCCGCCCGCGCCTCGCGGCTAATGGCGTAAAGGTTGCGGCGCAGCGGGTAGTTCTGCAACTCAGGGTGCTGCTTGAGCAGCTCCGGTGTTTTTTGGGCCAGGTACACTTGGTCGGGCTGAATGTAGTCGTCCTTGGTCGGGTTGGGGCGGGCGGTAATGCTCGCCACCCGGATGCCCCGGCGGTACCGGCGCACGGTAGGGTCGTCGGCATCCGAAATCCAGTTCACTCCCACCACGCCCACGGCCGTGGGGTGGCTAGCCACGTAGTCGAGCAGCTTGGTATTGGACTGCGCCGCGAACGCCTTGGGACTGAGCACCGCACCGTGCAACAGCGAGTCGCGCATGAAACGGCTGGTGCTGCTTCGGTTGGCATCAAATACCACATTGATAGCGCCTAGCTTTTTCTGACCGCTCACCTGGCTCCACTGCGTAGTCTGGCCCCCGAAAATGCCCCGCAGCTGGGTTATGGTCAGCAGCGAGTCGGGGTTAGACGGGTTCAGAATGATGGCTAGCCCGTCGATGCCTACTTTGGTGGTGATAGGCAGCATATTTTGCTTGTCCAGCGTCTTCTTCTCGTCGGCCGTTAGCTCGCGGGCTGTCACAATAGCCTTTACCTTATCATTGAGCAGGTCGAGAAACACGTTGTCCTCCGGCTGATACGATACCTTGAGGTGGGCATCGGGATACAGCTTCTGAAACGTATCGACCTGCGACTCCAGGATGGGCGCAAACGTCTCATCGACGCTAATGCCGACGTGGCCACTGGTGGGCGTGTCGGTAGCGTCTTCGCTGGTGCCCGCCGAGCGGTCGGGGTGGCAGCCGGGCAGCATGCAGGCGGCTAGTAACAGCGTGCCCAAAGCAGAGCGGCCGGGCCGGTAAAACAGATTAGCTAAAGTCATCGGGAGTAGGTTTGCGAAACTGCGTGCGGATGGTACGCACAAAGCGAATGAGGCCGTACAGAATAAACACGGAGCCCAGCACCATGCGGGTTTTGGGGCCTAGCGGCAGCAGGGCGCCCGCCGCCGAGGGCCGGTGCGCCGTCAGCCAGAGCCAAATGCCCAGTGCGGCATATACCAGCGACATGATGAGGGTAAAAAAGCGCACTATTCGCTGGGGCGAGCCCAGGCGCTCTTCGGTGGTGGGAAGGGCCATGAAACGAGGGGAGTAATAGAATACTCATAACCCGCGCCGGACCCCAATTTGTTCGGGTCCGGCGCGGGCGCGTAATCAGCCTGCAAAAAAGGGCACAAAAACCTGATTTCTCCTACTAAGCCTCGTAATCCTTATTGAATGCTGAAGGTGATAGGCAGGGTAAAGCGCACCGGTACCGGGTGCTTGCTCTGGTAGCCGGGCATCCATGTTGGCATCTGGCGCACCACGCGCAGCGCTTCCTCTTCCAGCCCGTAGCCCAGCCCTTTCAGAATCGTGACGTCGGAAATAGTACCGTCTGCCCCCACCACGAAGCTCATAAATACCTTACCGCCCACGCCGGCTGCCAGCGCCGAGTTGGGGTAGCGCAAATGTTGCTGTAAGTAGCGCAATAAGGCTGCCTGCCCACCGGCGAACTCCGGCATTTTTTCGACGACCACGAAGGGCTCATTCGAGGCGGGTGCCGTAGCGGGGCCAGTTGTGGCATCGCCGCCCGGGCCAGCTACAGCGCTAGGGTCAGTGACAGCTACCGAACCGGGAACGACGGGGCCAGTAGCGCCGTCCACTATTTCCGTGTGCGTCACCGGCGTAATGTGCGGCTGCGGCACATTGTCTTTCGCTACCTCAGTGGGTATGCTAGGGGCAGGGTGGGTAACTGCTGGGCGGGCGGGCGGTGGGCTAGCGGGAGCCACCTTGGGATGTTCAATTACGACTTCCTTAGGTATTATGATAGGACACGCAATAACAGGATGGGTTAGCGGTGCCACGGTCGCCGGATGCAGCCGGCTCCATCCAGCGGCACCCAGAAAAAGCAGCGCACCAAACAGCAGCGTATAGCCCCCAGCCGAGGCCAGGTGCTGCTGGTAGTCTTGGCGCAATTGGTAGGCGCCGTATGCCTGATTACGGCCTTCGAAGACAACGTCGTCGAGGCTATCGGTAAGAAACGCGGGAAGTAATGACATTGAGCAGGGGTAGAAAAAATGAGAAGAAATTCTACCGGTGGCCACCAGTATTTTACTGATGCTAGCCCGCAATTTTTTCCATACAACTACCCTGTACTTTGCTCAAATAATTTTATAGATAGCACAAAAAAGCCCTGACTAGGGGATTAGTCAGGGCTTTTAAGTAAGTAGGCAGAAGCTACTGAATCTTGTACGTTACGGGCACGGTAAACGAAACTTTTACCGAGCGGCCGTTCTGCTTGCCAGGGATAAACTTCGGCAGGGCTTTGATAGAGCGGATGGTTTCAGCATCAATCGTGCTGCTGATGCCTTTCACGATTTTAACGTCCGAAATATCGCCGTTCTCATCCACCGTGAAGCTAGCGAATACCTTGCCTTCTACTTGGTTGCGCAGGTCAACGGCGGGGTAGCGCACGTTTTTCTGAATGGCCGATACGATGGCGCCCATACCGCCGCCGCCGGGCAGCGAAGGCATTTGCTCAACGTAGGTATAGACTTTATTGGTTTCTACTACTTCCTCTACCGGTTTGGTGCCTTCGCCGCTCAGGTCACTCAGGTCGGGAGTATCCGTGTTGCCTTTTACGGTCACGGTAGCTACCGTCTTATCCTTAAGCTCTTCCTGGTCAGGCACCTCCTCTTTCTTCACTTCCTCGTCTTTCTTTACTACGGGCGGCGTGAATTTTACCGTCGTGAGTTTGGGCGGCGGGGGCGGGGGTGCCTCGGGGGGGGCGGCGGGGGCGGGGGCTTGGTTTCGTCCAGAGGCGGCGCGTCCATCAGTACGTTCTCCTTCAGGTTGAGCACCTCCTTGGGCTTGCGGTCTTCCAGCATTTTAGCAATGGCCGGAATAAACACCAGCAGCGCCAGCAAAGCAGCCCCAATGATGAGGGCCCGCGTGACGTTGCGCCCGTAGATGCGCCGTAGCTCGAAGGCTCCGTAAGCTTTGTTGCGACCCTCAAATACGATGTCGTTCAGGCTGGCACTAGCCAGCTGCGCATTATCCATCATAGCAGGTTCTGTTTTTTAATGAGGTCCACGTCTTTCTTCGAGATATCAATCAACGCGTACTTCTTTTGGTCGGTGATGTTCATCTCGTCCAAGATGTCTACCATATTCTTGTACTTGGACTCCTTACCGTCGTAGACGTAGGGCTCAATCAGAATGATAGGCTCGGGCTGCTGCTTCTGGCGGTCGAGCAGCACTTTGCGGATGCCGTTGGCCGAGAAGTCAGTTACCTTGATTTCGGGTACGGGCACGCTCTTGTCAGCGGGCTCGTTCAAGCCAAAGTAGTAAAAAACCTTATTGTCGGGGGCCAGGATAATCGTCATGGCCTGCGACGCTTTGATTTTAGTCTGCTCCTCGGGCTTGGGGTTCTTGTCTTTCACCGGCATCGTGAGCTGCATCACGTTGGGCTTGGCAAAAGTGGTGGTGAGCATGAAGAAGGTCAGCAGCAGGAAGGCCAAGTCCACCATGGGCGTCATGTCGATTTTGGTCGACATTTTCTTTGCCCGTTTCTTGCCTCCCTTACCGGAGTCGCCGCCTTTTTGTTGGATTTCTGCCATGATTCAAACAGGTTATTTCACAAACGAAGGCTTCATTTCGAGGCTCGTCAGCAGGTTAAAACGATTGATGTCTTTTTCCTGCAAGTCCTTAATCACCGTTTGCACGGTTTTCACATCAGCGTCACCATCCCCTTTAATAACAAGGAAAGTGGGCTTGTGAAACAACGCAGCATTGGCTTTCCGGGCTTCCATTACCCAGTCAATCATCTGGTTGTTAAGCGAGTCGTAGGGGATACCCGGCAGGCCCTTATTCAGCGCTTTGCGCTGCTCAGTATCCTTATCCAGGTAGCTACCCAGCTGCGTAATCGGCACCCCAAAGTTGGGCAGCAGCGAAAACTGCTTAACCTGGGTAGGCGTGAAGTTGACGCCGTATTTGGCGCCGACGGCTTTAAGAGCAGCTTCCTTTACAGGCGCTTTATCATAGCCGAAGAATACGCGCTTGTTGGCGTCAATCGTGAGCGTGAGGATGTCGCTATCGGGGGCCTGCAGGTCCGACGTCGAAGACGGCGGGTCTACTACCACAGCTTCATCGGGGCGAAACTGCGTGGTCAACATAAAAAATGTTACCAGCAGAAACGCCAGGTCCACCATCGGCGTCATGTCGAGCGACGGCGAGGTGCGGTGCGGTTTTACTTTAGGCATTGCCGGGAGAAGTTAAAATGACTGGACGGGCCAATGGGCAGGGGCTAGGGGTGTTACCATCAGCGGGCCGCCGGGGGCGGGAGCCGCTCAGTGGTACTGATGCCGCAGGCTAGCCAATTGCACACGTACCCAGAAAAAAAGTTGGGGCGGGGACGGCAAAACGCCTCCGCCCCCCTTTTCGTGCCAGCAGCTACTACGACTCCTGACCTTTGGCGCCGTGCTGGGCCGCGAAGGTCTGAATGATGCTGAAGCCAGCCTCGTCGATGCTGTAAGTCAGCTCGTCAATCTTGCTGGTGAAGAAGTTGTAGCCTACGATGGCCAGGGCCGAGGTACCGATACCGAGGGCCGTGTTGATAAGCGCTTCCGAGATACCCGTTGCCAGGGCCGTAGCGTCGGGGTTACCAGCCTGAGCAAGAGCCGAGAAGGCCTTAATCATGCCGAATACCGTGCCGAGCAGACCGGTCAGCGTGGCGATAGAAGCGATGGTCGAGATGATAACCAGATTCTTTTCCAGCATCGGCAGCTCCAGGGCGGTGCTTTCCTCGATTTCTTTCTGGATGGCCAGCACGCGCTGGTCGGTTGCCATCGTGGTTTCGCGGCCCATTTCCTGATATTTCTTCAGGCCGGCGCGTACTACGTTGGCTACCGAGCCTTTCTGCTGGTCGCAGAGGGCGATGGCACCGTTGATGTCGTTGGTGTTCAGTTTCTGGCGCACGCCGCGCACAAACGACTCAATGCTCTTGCTGCCTTTGGCTTTCGAGATGGTGAGGGCACGCTCGATAGAGAAGGTGATAACGCACAGCAGCATGGTCATCAGGGCCGGTACGATTACCCCACCCTTGTATACAATGCCGAGATAGTCACCGGGCTTGGGGTTGTTCTCGGGGTTGTTGCCCAGGAAGTGGCTAGGGTCACCCAGCACAAACTTGTAGATGAGCAAGCTGATAATGAAGCCGAGAACGATAACCAATACCGCAAACAGCGAAGCTCCACCGCTGCTTTTAGCGGCGGGGGCGGCTTTGGGGGCGGCCGGCGCAGCGGGGCGGGCGCTCGGGTTTACTGCATTTTTCTGTTCCATGTGTCCGGTAAGTGTAGGAGGTGGGGGTTGGTTGAAGGTAAAAAAGAAGGCGATACAAAAGTGTCTGTGGCCAGATAAGCACTGGCGACAGCGGGCCAAACAGGTGTTTCGGGGCCGAATCTACGCCGAAGCCGGTAAAATCCGGACTTAGCAAAGTTTTTTTTGGATAAGCCCTGCGGAAAAGTACCCCAAAAGAGGGAGACAATATCCAGCCCGATTAGTGCTGAATTCTATACGAATAGCCAACGTAAGAACCGGGTGCGAGGTTAATTTGCAAAAGGCGAAGAAAGATGAAAAAGGAGTCGCCTCAGTTGAAGGCAGCGCTGCCTTACTCAATCGATTATGCTGCGTAGGCTGGCGCTTGGCTAGGCCCCGGCCTGCTTAGCCTCATTCCAATATACGTCCATTTGGGCTAAGGTCAGGTCAGGTAAAGATTGGCCGGCCTGCCTGGCGGCCGTCTCCAGGTACTGGAAGCGACTAATAAATTTTCGATTTGTGCGCTCCAGGGCCTCCTCGGGGTTGATACCGGCAAAGCGGGCGAAGTTGACCAGCGAAAAAAGCAGGTCGCCAAACTCCTGGGTGGCGCGTTCGGCCTGCGCGGTATCGGCGGGCGGCTGGCCGTGGCCATACTCAGCGCCAAATTCGGCTAGCTCCTCCTGCACCTTCAGCCACACCTGGCTAGGGTCGTCCCAGTCGAAGCCCGCGCCGCGCGCTTTTTCCTGAATGCGCATGGCCTTTACCAGGGCTGGCAGCGAGGTGGGCACCCCACCGAGCACGCCGCCGGTGTTGCCTTTTTCCTTAAGCTTGAGCTGCTCCCAGTTGCGCTTCACGGTGGCCTCGTCGTCGGCCTGCACATCGCCGTAGATATGCGGGTGGCGGTAGATGAGCTTCTCGCACTGTGCATTAAGGGCGTCGGCAATGTCGAAAGCACCCTGCTCGGCGGCAATGCGGGCGTAGAACACGAGGTGCAGCATCACGTCGCCGAGTTCCTTTTTCAGGTCGGGCAGGTCGTGGCGCAAGATGGCGTCGCTCAGTTCGTAGGTTTCCTCAATAGTGAGGTGGCGCAGGCTGTCGAGCGTTTGTTTTTTGTCCCAGGGGCACTCTTGGCGCAGGCGGTCGAGCACGTCGAGCAGGCGGCCAAAGGCTTCGAGCTGCGCCGGGCGTCGGGAAGGAGAAAGCAACGGATTTTCCATAAAAAATAGGGCAGAAGAACAGGCGCACTCGTCGTTAAAAAAGCCAGAAGGCGTCGGCTAGGGTAGCCCAATGGCCGATTACGAAAGCTGATGGCAAGGGCTGGTGAGGGAGCAGCCTAGGGGGCTAACAAGCAAACAAACGAGTAGGCTAGCTACTTTTGCAAAGCTAAAGAGACAAACAGTGACCCTCATAAAATCTATTTCCGGCATTCGTGGCACCATTGGTGGCCCCGCCGGGCAGGGGCTGACGCCCCTCGACGTGGTGAAATATACGGCAGCCTACGGTGCCTGGGCGGCGGCTCAGCCGGGGGCCGGCAAGCTAATAGTAATTGGGCGCGATGCCCGCCTCTCGGGCGAGATGGTGAGCCGCCTCGTGGCTGGCACGCTGCAAGGCCTGGGGTTTGATGTACTTGACCTGGGCCTGAGCACCACGCCCACGGTGGAGATGGCCGTGCCCGCCAAAAAAGCGGCCGGCGGCATCATCCTCACCGCCTCGCACAACCCCAAGCAGTGGAATGCGCTTAAGCTACTCGACCAGCACGGCGAGTTTTTGTCGGCCGAAGCCGGTGAGCGCGTGCTAGCCTTGGCCGAGAGCGAAAGCGTTGATTTTGCCTCCGTTACGAAGCTGGGTAACTACACCACCGACGATGCTTTTCTGGCCGAGCACATTGCCGCCATCCTGGCTTCGCCGCTGGTTGATGTGGCGGCCATCAAGGCCAAGAATTTCCGGGTAGTGGTCGATGCCGTGAACAGCAGCGGGGGCATTGCGGTGCCGCAGCTGCTGGCCGCGCTAGGGGTCGAAACGGTGGAGAAAATCCACTGCGAGCCTACCGGCGACTTCGCCCATAACCCCGAACCGCTGCCCGAGCACCTGCGCGACATTGCCAAGGTGCTCGAAAAAGGCGGCTTCGACCTTGGCATCGTGGTTGACCCCGACGTGGACCGGCTAGCCTTGGTGAGCGAAAACGGCGAGATGTTTGGCGAAGAATACACCCTGGTAGCCGTGGCCGACTACGTGCTGGGCTACCACGGCGGTGGCAACACCGTGAGCAACCTCAGCAGCACCCGCGCCCTGCGCGACGTGACCGAGAAGCACGGCGGCACCTACACGGCAGCGGCCGTGGGCGAGGTAAACGTGGTTACTAAGATGAAGGAAACCAACGCCGTGATTGGTGGCGAGGGCAACGGTGGCATCATCTTTCCCGAGCTGCACTACGGCCGCGACGCGCTGGTGGGCATTGCGCTATTTTTGACGCACCTCGCTAAGTCGGGCCTGGCCATGAGCCGCTTGCGCAACTCGTATCCGAGCTATTTCATCTCCAAGAATAAGATTGAGCTGACGCCTGAAATCGACACCGACCAAGTGCTGGTGCAGATGGAAAAGCGCTACGCTAAGCAGCCCGTAAATACGATTGATGGGGTAAAAATCGAGTTTGACAAGGAGTGGGTGCACCTGCGCAAGTCCAATACCGAGCCCATTATCCGCATCTATGCCGAGTCGGACTCCAACGCCACAGCCGACCACCTGGCGCAGAAGATTATCGCGGATATCAAAGAGATTATCTCCGCAAAATAGAGCCTTAGCCAGGAGCCAACTGAACGTCATGCTGAGCTTGCCGAAGCATCTCGCTCGCGCCGCTAGGGACCCAATCCCAACGATGCGGTAGAGATGCTTCGGTAAGCTCAGCATGACGTTCTTTTATTCTTCGTGGCTGTTGCAGAAGTAGCTGCTTGGCCAGCGGTATCTTAGGGGTATGCAGGGCCACAAGCAGTTCGTCGATAAAGTCGTGCTACGCTTCCGCTTGTCGGAGCGCGTGCCGAAACAGAATCTCTACCGCCGACTAGCCGAGCTGCTCAACTGGGACTTTCTCTACCAGCAGACCCGGGCCCTCTATAGCCACACCGGCCAGCCCTCGCTCGACCCCGTGGTGTTCTTTAAGCTGGTGCTCGTGGGCCGGTTGGAAAACATTGCCAGTGACCGCCGCCTGGTCGAGCACTGCAGTCTGCGGCTCGACATCCTCTATTTTCTGGGCTACGAGGTGGACGAGGACTTGCCCTGGCACTCGACTATTAGTCGGACCCGCCAGCTGTATCCAGTCACCGTCTTCGAGCACCTGTTTGACCAGGTTTTCGGCCAGTGCGTGGCCGCTGGGCTCGTCGCGGGCGATACGCAAACGGTGGATTCCGCGCCCGTCAAAGCCAATGCCTCACTCGATAGCTTACGCGAAAAAGCGCCCGTCGCCCCCCTGCACGTGACCCAGGAAACGGCGTTCCCCACTGAGTTACCCTCCGCCAAGACGGCGTTGCAGTTGCGGCGTGTCGCGGCGCGTCAAGCCAAACGTCAAGCCGCGCCTGGGGGACTGGGCGCCCACCATGCCAAGGCGCAGTTACTCAGCAACAAGACGCACTACAGTCCCACCGACCCCGAAGCCCGCATCTCGGTTAAACCCGGCAAAGCGCGGGCCCTGAATTACCTCTGTAGCCTGGCCGTGGATACGGCCACGGGCGTCATTAGCCACATCCAGGCTGATTTGGCTGACAGTCGCGATTGCCTGCACTTACCGGCCCTGGTGCCGCGGCTACAAGCCCGGCTCAGGGCCCAGGAGTTAACGCTCCGCGATTTCGTCGCCGACACGGGTTATTCCAACGGCTTCAATTATGCCTTTCTAGAGCAGCAAGGCATCACCCCTTGGATTCCCGTGTTTGGTCCCTACAAGCCCACGGTCGAGGGGTTTATCTACGAGCCGGCGGCCGATGCCTACCGCTGCCGAGCCAATAAGCTCTTGCCGTTTCGCTCCTTTCGCACGACTGAGAACGAGACGTGGGTCAAGCAGTATCGCGCGGCTTATAAGGATTGTCAACAGTGCCCGCTCAAAGCGAGCTGTGTGCCGCATAGCCAGTTTAAACAGGTGGTTCGCTCCGCCTTTGACGCGGCGTATCGCCGGGCGTGGCAGCGGCAGCGCACGCGCCAAGGCCAGCACATGCGCCGAGTCCGGCAACGCACCGTCGAACCCGTCTTTGGTAGTCTACTGCAGCATTATGGCCTGCGTCGGGTCAACACCAAGGGGCGAGCAGCGGCGCATAAAACGATGCTAATCACGGCTATCGCCTACAACCTCAAGAAGCTGCTGAAGCAGCAATCAACTCGGATGCTGAGCCTAGCACTAGCCCTGCGACCAGCGCAACACGGGCTCATGCAGGCTTTGTTTAGCCGCCGCTTGTTGACTGGCTATCGCTTTCAGGGCGCGCTCGAAAGTGGGCGCCAAATAGCGTGGAGTTCTGCAACAGCCACCTTCCATTACCAAACGCTAGTACCATGCACGCCTACTTCGATAACGCCGCCACCACCCCCCTCGACCCCGAAGTGCTGGATGCCATGCTGCCCTACCTAGCGCAGTACTACGGCAACCCCAGCTCGCTGCACGGGCCGGGCCGGCAGGTGCGTTCGGCCATCGAGCAGGCCCGCAAAACGGTGGCCCACTTGATAAACGCCGCTCCTAGCGAAGTTACGTTCACGTCGGGCGGCACCGAGGCCGATAACTACGCCATCTTCGGCAGCGTGCGCTCGCTGGGGCTGCAGCACGCCATCACCTCGCCCCTGGAGCACCACGCCGTGCTGCACCCGCTGCAAGCGCTGACTAAAAATGGCGAAACCACGCTGAGCTACCTGCGCCACGATGCCCAGGGGCGCCTCGACCTCGGGCACCTCGAAGAGCTGCTGGCTAGCCACCCGCGCACCTTTGTGAGCCTGATGCACGGCAATAATGAGCTGGGCAACCTCAACGATATCAAGGCTATCGGGGAGATATGCGCCCGGCACGACGCCGTGTTCCACACCGATACGGTGCAGACGATGGGCCACTACCACCACGATGTGCAACAGCTCAGCAACCACTTTTTGGTGGGCTCGGCGCACAAGTTTCACGGGCCCAAGGGCGTGGGCTTTCTCTACCGGCGCGGTGGGGTGGAGGTGGCGCCGCTCATCCACGGCGGCTCGCAGGAGCGCAACGTGCGCTCGGGCACCGAGAATGTGTATGGCATCGTGGGGCTAGCCAAGGCGCTCGAAATTGCCTGCCGCGACATGGCCGACCACCAGCGCCACGTGCAGGGATTGAAAGACCGGTTTATCGGCCAGCTCGCGGCGGGCATCGAGGGCGTGCGGTTCAATGGTCTTTCGGCTGAGGCCGACCAGAGTCTCTACACCGTGCTCAGCGTGAGCCTGCCGCCGTCCAGCATCAGTGAAATGCTGCTTTTTAGCCTCGATATCAATAAGGTAGCAGCCTCGGGCGGCTCGGCCTGCACCAGCGGCGCCCAGCTGGGCTCGCACGTGCTCGAAGCCCTCGGTGCCGCCGCCGACCGGCCCACCGTGCGCCTTTCCCTGAGCAAGCTCAATACCGAAGCCGAGGTAGACTATGCCGCTGCCCAGCTCATCAAGCTCTACGAGCCGGTGGCCGCGCGGGCCTAGCTCTTAAGCCAAACCGGGGAGCTAGGCTGCGTTAGAATCAGTTACTTGCCCTATACTTGTAGTCGGCCAGATATACGTGTTGTAATCTGGCTGCCTATTTATGCCCGTTACTTCGCCGCCGCCTGCTCGCCCACCCGGTAATCGCTGGTCGGTCTGGCGCTGGGTGCGGCGGTATTTTGGTTTCTCGCGGGCCGAAACGCGAGGCTTTGTGCTCTTGCTGCTTGTAGCATTGGCCATAGCCGTAGCGCCGCTGTTGCTGCGCCCCACCGACCCCGCCTACCTGCCCGCCGCCGACCAGCGCCAACTCGACGCCTGGGGCCAGGACCTCACCGCCCGCCTCGACTCGAACCGCGTGGCCCACGACCGGGCCTATGCCGCGCGCTACCCAGCCCGCGGGGCTAGCCGCTACCCCGCCGTGCCGCAGGTGCGGCTAGCCCCTTTTGACTCTAATGCCCTCACCGCCGAGGGGTGGGAGGCGCGCGGCGTGCCGCACTTTGTGGCCGGCCGCATCGTCAACTACGGCCAGAAGGCGGGGGGCTTTCGGGCCAAAAGCCAGGTGCAGCGCATCTACGGCCTGCCCGACTCGGTGTATCAGCGGCTGGCGCCCTTTATGCAATTACCCGAGGCGCTGCCTGGACGTGAGCGACCCGACTACGCCGCCAGCCGGCCGTCTTTTGGCGATAACGGGGCTCGCTTGCCGGGCCGCTTTGCGCGCAAGCCGGCTCACTTGCAGCCCTTCGACCTCAACCTGGCCGATACCACCCAGCTGATGCAGATAAGGGGAATCGGGCGGGGCCGGGCCAAGTGGATAGTCAGGCGCCGCGACGAGCTGGGGGGCTACCTGGTTGAAAATCAGTTAGCCGAAGTATATGTGCTGCAAGATGCGCCTGACCTCGTCGATAGCCTGCGCAAATACACTTTTGTGGCGCCCGGCTTTGCCCCCCGGCCAGTGCACGTGAACTCGGCCAGCTTCGATGAGCTGTGGCCGCACCCTTACGTAGGCAAGCCGTTGGCCCGTCTTATCGTAGCTTATCGGAAGCAGCACGGCCCCTTCGCCACGCCCGACGACCTGCGCCAACTCAAATTGCTGAAAGAGGAAAACTTCGTCAAACTTCGCCCCTACGTGCGCTGCGACTAGGCGTCCGTCGATAAAAGAGCTGCTGCGTATTTAAAATCGTTCTAAATTGCGGCCTGATTTAAATGCAGCCGCTTGATGAAAATATTTTTTCGCCGTCTTCACCTTTACCTAGCTCTGGTGGCCGGCCTGGTGTTTTTTGTGCAGTGCCTCACCGGGACGGTGCTGGTTTTTGAGGAAGAAATAACCCATGCGCTACACCCCGAGCGCTACGCGGTGGCCGTGCCGGTGGGGCAGTCTCGGTTGGCGCTGGCTCAGCTGGCTAGCCAGTTTGAGCAGGCTAATCCAAAAAGCAGCGTGTTGGGCTTCAAAGTATACGCCGACCCGGCGCGTACCGTGGAGCTGATGTATCGCGATGGCAACGCCCGCCCCGATGGCCCCCGGCACAAAGGCGGCGCTAGGGGTGAACTGGGCCGTGACCCGGCGCAAAGCAAGCGGGGCACCGATAGGGGCCGGCCCGAGCGCGGCAGCACGGCCTATCTCAACCCTTACACCGGCCAGGTGCTGGGGCTACAAACCGAAAAGCAGCTGCCCGTTTTCAAATTTGCCGAAGACCTGCACCGGCGCCTGCTGGCCGGGGAGGTGGGCAAGGCCCTGACCGGGTTGTCGGCCATTTTTATTCTCTTTATCACCGGCACGGGCCTGGTACTGTGGTGGCCCAAAACGCGCGCTATACTGCGGGGCCGCCTGCGCATCAAGTGGGGAGCTAGCGGCAAGCGCCTGACCCACGACTTGCACGTGGTGCTAGGCTTTTATTGCTCGCTGTTTCTGTTTGGATTAGCATTCACGGGCGTCATTATGTCGTACCGCTGGGCTACCGAGACTTTATTCACACTTACCAATTCGCGGCCCACGGCGGGTTTGCTAGCTCCGGTTTCGGCCCGGCCCAGCAGCCGCCGCCAGGTGGCCTACGATGCGGCCCTGCGCACCGGCCAGGCCACGTACCGCACCGCTGAATATTGGCGGGTGGGCGCGCCCAAAGATTCCGCCGCCGCCATTACCGTGAGTGCCCCCAGCACCCTGCCGCTACGCTCGGCGGGCCTCGATACGTTGTTTGCAGACCGCCGCACGGGCGTGGCGCTGGGCCAGCATCTGTACACCCGCCAAACGGCCGGCGCGCAGCTGCGCCGCCTCGCCAAGCCCTTGCACACCGGCGAAATCGGGGGCATCTGGACCAAGGCGCTGGTCCTGGTCGTGACCTTGTGCAGCCTCACTTTCCCGGTTACGGGCGTGCTGCTGTGGCTGAACCGGACCCGCAAAAAGTCGGGTAAGGCCCGCCGCCGCACGGTGGCGCAGCCAATAGCGGGCTAGAGGTGCCAAAACTAACAAGCAGCAAAAGCCCTGCACCTGCAGCCGGTGCGGGGCTTTATGCGTTGCCATAAAAGGCGCTATTTCTTCCCGGCTCCCATTTCGAGCTTGCGTAGCTGGTCGGCCCGCCAACTCGTGATGGCCACCACGAGCATAGTCATCAGGCCGCCGAAAACTACGCTCGGCACGGTGCCGAGGAGCTTGGCCGCTGCCCCGCTCTCAAAGGCCCCAATTTCGTTGCTGGAGCCGATGAAAATGCTGTTCACCGCCGATACGCGACCCTTCATGTACTCGGGCGTGTAGGTATGCACCAACGTCTGGCGCACGATAACCGACACCGAATCGAATACGCCCGTGAGGAAAAGCAGGAACAACGACAAGTAAAAATTGGTGGACAGCGCGAAGGCCACGGTAGCCGCGCCAAAACCCGCCACGGCCCACAGCATTTTGCGGCCCGCGCCTTTTTTGAGGGGCGAAAAGGTGAGAAATACCGCCATCAGCACCGAGCCCACGGCCGGTGCGGCGCGCAGGTAGCCAAAGGCATCGGGGCCGCCGTGCAAAATATTTTCGGCAAAGAAGGGCAGCAGCGCCACCGCCCCGCCAAAGAGTACGGCAAACATATCGAGCGAAAGCGCCGCCAGCACCAGCTGATTGCTGAAAATGAACTTGATGCCGCTCAGAATGCTCTCGCCCATGCTCAGCTTTTCGCCCTCGATGGGCGGTAGCTCGCGGCTGGCAATACTAATGAAAAAGAGCAGCGCTAGCCCCTCCATCACCATATCGACCCCGTAGGCAAACTCGACACTGAGGTGCAGCAGCAAGCCCCCAATGGCCGGCCCTATCACCGCCGAGCCCTGCCAGGTGGTCGAGCTCCAGGTCACGGCATTGGCCAGAACGCTGCGGTCGGGCAGCAGCTGCGGCATAAAAGCAAACAGCGCCGGCCCCATAAAGCCCCGGGCAATGCCGCTCACGAAAATAACCAAGTACAGCGGCCACACGATGGTGGCGTGGGCAAAATTCAGGTGCAGGCGACCTTTTTCTAGCAGGGCTGCTTGCAGCGGGTGCGCCAGCCACCAGAGCGTAACGGCGCACAGAAACAGCACCACCACGGCTGGCACCACAATGCGCTTGCGCCGCACCGAGTCGGCCACGTGCCCGGCGTAGAGCGACACCGTGATGCTCGGAATGGCCTCGGCCAGCCCAATGAGGCCCAGGGCCAGCGGGTCGCCGGTAAGCTTAAAAATCTGCCAGCTCACTACTACGCCTTGAATTTGGGTAGCTATTGAAAACAAGGCGCGAGCCGTAATGTAGCGGCGAAAATCGGGGATACGTAGGGCGGCGTAGGGGTCGTGCGGGGTAGCGGCTGGGGCACTGGGGCTCATAGATGACGAAAGGGGCAAAAGAAATACTAACTGCCCAACGGGGCAAAAGTATGGCCGTTTGTGACCGGAAGTGGCTTAACTTGCAGGCAGGCCGGCAGTTGCCGGCGGCCCGGCTTTTATGACTAACCACGGCCTCGACCTGCTGCATCGCCCTGACCTGCCGGCGCTTATCGCGCGCTGGCACCGCGAGGTGACGCCCGCCGAGCTGCAAGCCGGCTACGAGTCGTTGCTAGCTGCGGCCGATGCGGCCGCCTGTGCCCGCTGGCTGCTCGACCTGCGCCGCCGCGAAGACCTCACCGAGCCCACCGTCAACACCTGGTTTGGCCAAACCTTCGCACCGGCTTTGCGCGGGCGCTACCACGAGGCCGTCCGGCTAGCCTTCCTGGTGTCGCCGCTGCGCGCCGGGCAGCCGGTAATGGCCGTGGTTTCGGCCGCCGATACCGATTGCCAGATTGCCACTTTCATCGACGAAGCCGCCGCGCACGCCTGGCTGGCCGGGGGCTGAGGCCACCTTATTTTTTGCCCGCCCCGGGCTTATGCACGTCTTCGCGGGTAAGCGCCTCGTTGAGACAGATACCGGCTTTGTTGCCCTCGGCGGCGGCTAGCATAGCCTGCTGCTGGCCGGGCACCATGTCGCCGGCCGCGTACAGGCCGGGCACGGAGGTCTGGGCATTTTTATCTACCCAAATGGCTCCTTTGCTGGTTAGGCGCGCCCCTAGCTCGGCAGCCAGGGGGCTGCGCTGCTCCTGTGGGGCGTGCATAAACAGGGCGGTGCGCTCCAGGTAGGTGCCATCGGCAAATTCGACGCAGCGCAGGGTGCCGTTGGGCTCGCCCACCAGCCGCGCCACTGGCTCTTCGCGCACGCCAATGCCGTGCCGATGCAGCCGCTGCCGGCCGTGGTCGGTGAGGTGGCCGGGGCCATCGGTGACCACCACCAGGTCGCGGCTCCAGTTGGTGAGCAGCAGCGCCAGGCCCAGCACGGTTTTCCCCTGCCCATAAATAGCCAGCGGCTGGTCGCGCACCTCATAGCCGTGGCAGTAGGGGCAGTGCAGCACGCCCGTGCCCCACAGCTCGCGAAAACCCGGCAGCGGCGGTAGCATATCGTCTACCCCGGTGGCCAGCAGCACCCGGCGGGCGGTGCCGGTCCAGGCGTGGCCCTGGCTGGTGGTGCCGGTGGCCTCAAAGCCCGGCCCTTGGCGAACAATGCGGTCGATTTTCAGTTCGCGTACTTCCGCAGTAGGGTAGGGGGCGAGTTGCGCGCGGCCCAGGCGCAGCAGCTCGGCCGGTCGGATGCCATCGTGAGTCAAAAAGCCGTGCACGCCCCCGAGGGCGCATTGCGCGGGGCTCCGCCATCGGCCACCAGTACGCGGCGGCGGCAGCGCGCCAAAGTAAGGGCGGCGCTCAAGCCGGCGCTGCCAGCGCCTACTACCAGCACATCGTACTCCATAAAAATATCGTTTGCCAAAGGCTAGCCGTGAAGCCGGCGGCCGCCTACTATACCGTGCCGGGCCGCCGCAGGTTTGCGGCGGCCGGCTGCCGGTGGGCTATTTTTGCGCTCCTGCTGCTTTTTACTGCTTGCTTCTTATGCACAAGCTTTTTGCCGAAAATCAAGCCTTCCGCGCCAACGGCCGCCTCTGGATAGAAGGCCCGGCCGACCGCTTTCTGGGCATCGGCCGGCTGGAGCTGCTGGAGCGCATCGAGGCCACCGGCTCCATCTCGAAGGCGGCCAAGGAAATGGGGATGTCTTACAAAAAAGCCTGGGATTTAGTGAGTTCCATGAATGCGCAGGCGCGGCAGCCCCTGGTGGGGGCCCACGCCGGCGGCGCCCACGGCGGCGGCGCCACCCTCACCGAAGCCGGCGCGCAGGCCGTGGCCGAGTTCCGGGCTATGCAAACGCGCTTCGCGCAGTTCCTGGCCGACGAGACAGCTCGACTGTACCAGTAATTCCGAAAAAAGATAAACAATCGGCTGCGCCCTCCGTTATATTCGTTGAAATATAACGAGCTTTCCTATTCCCCCACATGCTACTTTTTCCTGCCGGCTGCCAAAAACTTGTGGCCGCCGCTCTGGTGCTGACGGGTGCTAGTCTCACTGGGCCAGTGATTTATGCGCAGAGCGCCACGCCGACCGCCGCCGCGCAGCTACGTATCGAAGGCCTGGTCGCTACCCCACGCACGCTCAGCGCCGCCGAAATCGCCGCCTTGCCTCACCGCGAGCAAACCACTACCGACAAAGACGGCAAAATGCACGCGTACCGCGGCGTGGCTCTGCGCGACGTGCTGCACCTGGCCGGCGTGCCCGAGGGCAAGGGCATTCACGGCGCGGTGCTGGCCGAGGTGGTGCTGGCCAGCGCCGCCGACGGCTACCAGGCTGTGTTTGCGCTGCCCGAAATCGACGCCGATTTCTCGCCCCAGACTATCCTACTGGCCGACCTGCGCGACGGCCAGCCCCTGCCCGCCCACGACGGCCCCTACCAGCTCATCGTGCCGCTCGAAAAAAAGCCCGCCCGCTGGGTGCGCCAGCTCACCGGTCTGCGCGTGGTGAAAGTGCAATAAACAGTTCTTAAGCAAGAAGTAAGCAAGAAGTAAGCATGAGCAATAAGCTACGCATGCTGCGCGGCTCGGTGGCGTGCGCCTCGGTGCTGGCGCTGGCCCAGGCTGCCGCCGCCCAGGCTACCAAGCCGCAGCCGGGGCTAGCCCGCCGCCCGCCGCCCGCCGACACGCTGCGCACCGACCTCAAAGAGGTGGTTGTGACGGCCTCGCGGGTGGAGGAGAGCTTTTTGCAGTCGCCGGTGACGGTGGAGAAGCTCAACGCCCGCGCCATTCGGTTGTCGCCCGCGCCCTCGTTTTTCGACGCCATCGATAATCTGAAGGGCGTGCAGGTGATTACGCCCAGCATTGGGTTTAAGGTGATTAACGCGCGCGGCTTCACCAATACCACCAACGTGCGCTTTGCCCAGCTCGTGGATGGCGTGGACAACCAGGCGCCGCACATCGGCGGGCCCATCGGCAACGTGCTGGGACCGAGCGACCTCGATATTCAGCGCGTGGAGCTGGTGCCCGGCACCGCCGCCGCGCTTTATGGGTTGAATGCTATTAATGGGCTAGCCAACTTTCAGACGAAGAATCCTTTCAACTCGGAGGGGCTGAGCGTGCGCCAGCAAACGGGCGTCAACCACGTGAACGACCCCAATGCCAAGACGTTTGGCGAGAATGGCTCGCCGGTGAAAAGCTATTCCGAAACCAGCGTGCGCTACGCGAAGGTGCTGGTGACTGACCGGCTAGCCTTCAAGGTGAACGCCAGATACCTGCGGGCCTACGACTGGATTGCCAACGACCAGACCGACATCAACCCCACCGGCAACGCCACCACCGGCCTGTTTGGGGCCGACAACCCGGCCCAGGACCAAGTGAGCCGCTACGGCAACGAGTCGTCGGACCGCAAGAATATTACGCTGGGGGGCAAAAGCTACCAGGTGGCCCGCACCGGCTACGACGAGCGCGACCTGGTGGACTACAACGTGCGAACGCTCAAGGCCGACGGTGCGCTGCACTACCGCTTCCGGCCCGGCACCGAGCTGGCCTACACCTACCGCGTGGCTAGCTTCGACAACGTGTACCAGCGCGCGAACCGCTTCCGGCTGCAAGACTACCTCTTGCAGCAGCACGCGCTCACCTTCACCTCGCCAGTGGTGCAGGCCCGCGCCTATTTTACCGAAGAAAACACCGGCAAGAGCTACAACCTGCGCTCGATGGGCGAAAACATCGACCGCAGCTACAAGCCCGACACCCAGTGGTACGGCGATTATACCACGGCCTGGAACAATGCTACCAAGAGTGGCTTGGGCGTGGCCGAGGCCCACCGCGCCGCCCGCGCGGCTGCCGATGCCGGCCGCCTCCAGTCCGGCACCGATGCCTTCAACCAGCGCCTGAGCCAGCTCCAGGACATCAACAACTGGGACGTGGGCGCCGCCCTGCGCGTGCGCGCCAACCTGGCCCACGCCGAAGCCCAGGTAAACCTGGCCGAGGCCCTGCGGCGCGGCGGCACCGCCCTGCCGGCTAGCCTCGACCTACTGGCCGGGGCCGACCACCGCACCTACCTCGTGGTGCCCGATGGCAACTACTTCATCAACCCCAACCCCGGCAAAGACCCGCTCAACGACAACCTCACGTACTCCAAAACCGGCGGCTTTGTGCAGGCGGGCGGGCGGCTGTTTGAAGAAAAGCTGCGCCTCACGGCCACGCTGCGGGTCGATAAGAACGACTGTTTCAACGTGAAATTCAACCCGCGCTTCACGGCCGTCTACTCGCCCACGCAGCGCCAGAATTTCCGCCTCAGCTACCAGAGCGGCTACCGCTTTCCGAGCTTGTTTGAAGGCTTTTCCAACGTGAACAGCGGCCAGGTAAAGCGCATCGGCGGCCTGCGAGTGATGAGCGACGGCGTGTTTGAGAACAGCTACCTGCGCAGCAGCATCGACCGCTTCAACGCCGCCGTGACGGCCGGCATCAACGGCACGCCGGCCCAGACCCGCGCCCAGGCCGTGGCGGCCAATCAGGGCTTGCTCGTCAAAAACCCCTACACCTACATCAAGCCCGAGTATATCCGCTCGCTTGAAGCTGGCTACAAGGCGGCGCTGGGCCCGGGCGGCCGGCTGCTGGTCGATGTCGATTTCTACTATAATTCGTACCGCGACTTCATTGCCCAAGTCGAAGCCTACGTGCCGCAGACCACCAGCGGCGTGGCGCTGAACACCGGCACTGACCTCAATGCGATAGCTACGGCGCTGAATACTACGACTATACCCGCGGGTAGCACCACCACCGGCCAGGCCCGCTACCGCCTCTGGACCAACTCGCAGAGCCAGGTGTACAACTACGGCGGCTCGGCCGGCCTGCGCTACAACATGGCCAGGGGCTACCTGGCCGGCGCCAACGCCACCTACACCCGCCTCGACCGCACCGAAAACGGCGATGGCCTCGAAGACGGCTTCAACACCCCGCAGTGGCTATACAACCTGAGCCTGGCCAACGAAAACGCCTACCGCAACTTCGGCTTCGGCCTTAATTTTCGCCACCAAGTCAGCTACTATTCCCAAACCTTCCTCGTGAACGGCAGTGTGCCCGCCTTCAGCTCGCTCGATGCGCAGCTGAGCTACTACGTGCCCGCGGCCCAGGTGCGGTTCAAGCTGGGGGCCAGCAATGTGTTGAACAGCTACTACGTGACTTATCTCGGCGGGCCCAGCGTGGGTGGGCTGTACTACCTCACGGTGAGCTACGGGCTGTGAGGCCCCACCCCCGCGGGGCCAGGGGGGCTGCAACTTTCCGGCGCTAATCTTCTTTTGCAAAAAAGAAACGCCATGTCACACCCATTCTCCGCCGCCGAGCGCCAGCGCTACCGCCGCCACCTGCAGCTGGCCGAAGTCGGCGAAGCCGGCCAGCAGCGCCTGCGCGCGGCCCGCGTGCTGGTGGTAGGCGCGGGCGGCCTGGGCTGCCCCATTTTGCAATACCTGGCCGCTGCCGGCGTGGGCACGCTAGGCCTCGCCGACGCCGACAAGGTGGAGCTGACCAACCTGCCCCGCCAGATTCTCTACGGCCCCGCCGATGTGGGCCAACCTAAGGTGGAAGCCGCCGCCCGCGCCCTAAAACGACTCAACGAGCTGAATACCTACAACCTGCACCCCATTCGCGTAAGTCCTGAAAACGTGCGCGAGCTGGTGGCCGGCTACGACGTAGTGGTCGATGGCTCCGATAACTTCCCCACGCGCTACCTGCTCAACGATGCCTGCGTGAGCCTGGGCCGGCCGCTGGTGTCGGGCGCCATCTACAAGTTTGAGGGCCAGGTTTCGGTGTTTAATTATGCGGGCGGGCCTACTTACCGCTGCCTGTTCCCCGAGCCGCCGAGCGCCGCCGAGGCACCCGACTGCAACACCACCGGCGTGCTCAATGTGCTGCCCGGCCTCATTGGCACGGTGCAGGCCACCGAGGCCCTGAAGGTGGTGCTGGGCCTGGGCGACGTGCTCAGCGGCCGCCTCTGGCTGCTCGACACGCTCACTTTCCAGAGCCGCACGCTGCGCTTCAAGCGCGACGCGGCGCAGAGTCAAATTAACCTCGACACCGCTAGCCCCGCCGACTACTTCGACGTGAGCTGCGCCCCCGAAGTCCAGGCTATCAGCCTCTCGGCCGACGACCTGCGCCAGCGGCTGGCCTCGGCCGCGCCGCCGCTGCTGCTCGATGTGCGCGGCCCGCTCGAATACCAGCGCCGCCACCTGCCGGGCGCCGTGCTGCTGCCCCTGCCCGAGCTAGCCGCCCGCGCCGCCGAGGTGCCCCGTACCCGCCCGGTGGTGGTGTACTGCCAGAGCGGCGTGCGCAGCGCCAAAGCCGTGGACCTGCTGCGCCGCGAGCTGGGCTACGATAATGTGCTGACCCTGCGCGGCGGCCTCGAAGACTACCCCGGCTAGCCTCCTTCGCCGCGTGGTGGAGCTGAGCATTAGCTTAGTGGCCGCAAGTGCAACAATTCCTCCCGGAAAAGACTTCTACTAGCCAAGGGCGCATCAACCTGCCCGGCCGTGGCCGCGTAGGCAGGGCTGGTGCGGCCGGCCGCTTTCGGGCCAGCTAGCCCCCGCAGTATATTTGGCTAGATGTCTTTTCCCTCCTCCTCCGTGCTATACGACGCCCACGGCCGGCCGCTCGAATACGTGCGCCTGGCCATTACCGACCGCTGCAACCTGCGCTGCTTCTACTGCATGCCCGAGGAAGGTATTAAGTACATGCCTAAGCACGAGCTGCTTAGCTGCGAGGAAATGCTACGCCTGGTCGGTATTCTGGCTGGCCTGGGGGTGCGCAAGGTGCGTCTCACCGGCGGCGAGCCCTTCGTGCGGCGCGACCTGGTGCCCTTCATGGAGCGCCTGGCCGCCCTGCCCGGCATCGACGACCTCAGCCTCACGACCAACGGCGTGCTCACCGCGCCCCACGTACCGGCCCTGGCCCGCATGGGTGTGAAAGCCGTCAACCTCAGCCTTGATACGCTGGACCGCCAGCGGTTTTGTGAGATAACCCGCCGCGACGAGCTGCCGCAGGTCATGCGCACGTTCTACGCGCTGCTCGACGCTGGTATCCAAGTGAAAATCAATGCCGTGGTAATGGATGGCCGCAACATCCAGGACCTGGTGCCCCTGGCCGAGCTCAGCCGCGGCCTGCCCGTCGAAGTGCGCTTCATCGAGGAAATGCCCTTCAACGGCGGTAGCCACGTGGCCACGCCCGAGTCGCTGCCCTGGAACCACCGCCGCATCCGGCAGCACCTGGAGGCGCACTTAGGCGACCTTGTGCCGGCCTATACCGCCACCGGCGCCACGGCCAGCGAGTATACTATTGCCGGCCACCAGGGCCGGGTGGGCATCATCGCGGCCTACTCGCGCACCTTCTGCGGCACTTGCAACCGCCTGCGCCTCACGGCCGAAGGCGGCATCAAAACCTGCCTCTACGACCAGGGCGTGCTCGATGTGCGGGCCCTGCTGCGCGGCGGCGCCACCGATACGGCCATTGCCGAAGCGCTGGCCAGCGCCTTTTACCACCGCGCCGCCAACGGCTTCGAGGCCGAAAGCCAGCGCCCGGTGCACCAACTCAATTTTGAGAGCATGGCCACGATTGGCGGCTAGCCTTCGTCAAGTATCAGTTATCAATTACCACTTATCAGGTGATGACTTAGCTGATAACTAACAACTGACAATTGATAACTGATA
The DNA here is from genome assembly GCF_013256625.1 of Hymenobacter sp. BRD128. Classification (NCBI taxonomy): domain Bacteria; kingdom Pseudomonadati; phylum Bacteroidota; class Cytophagia; order Cytophagales; family Hymenobacteraceae; genus Hymenobacter; species Hymenobacter sp. BRD128. The sequence goes on along the minus strand of NZ_CP053908.1, from coordinate 3,430,375 downwards.
ATTGACAAGATGAACCTTACCGTTGCCCTTTTTGGCATTGCCCGCGAAATCGTGGGGCAGTCGTCGCTGCAAGTGGCTGCACCAGCTGGGCAGTCGGCTGCCGGCCTGCTGGCCGACCTACGCACCCAATACCCCGCACTGGCCGGCCTGCGCAGCCTGGCCGTGGCCGTCAACAATGAATACGCTGCCGAAGATGTGCCCTTGCACGAGCGCGATGAAATCGCGCTGATTCCGCCCGTGAGCGGGGGCTAGCCGTTGTTCGAGCTTTAGAAACTGACCAATGCTTATCGACTTAGTTGACCACGCTATCGACGTGGCTGCCGTGCTGCAAGCTGCCGAATCGGACGAGGCCGGCGCCGTAAATGCTTTCATCGGCACCGTGCGCAGCCGCAGCGACGGCCGCCGTGTGGTGCGCCTGCACTACGAGGCCTATCCGCCCATGGCCGTGCACCAGCTGCGCCGCGTGGCCGAAATGGCCCAGGAAAAGTGGCCCATGCTGCGCCAGGTAGCCGTGGTGCACCGCCACGGCACCCTCGAAATCGGCGACGTGGCCGTAGTAGTGGCCGTGTCTACGCCGCACCGCGCCGACTCCTTCGCCGCCTGCCAATACATTATCGACACGCTGAAGGAAGTGGTGCCCATCTGGAAGAAGGAGGAGTATGAAGACGGTACCGTGTGGGTAGCCGCCCATCCCTAGCACAAACGCCGCGCACTCTCAGAGTGCGCGGCGTTTGTGTTTAAAATGATATTAACCCGAAATGCTGGGCTAGCCTTCGTGGTGAAAGTCCGACTTGCCGCCCGTTTTCTCCACCAGCCGCACTTGCTCAATTACGATGTTGTGCGACATGGCTTTGCACATATCGTACACCGTGAGGGCCGCCACCGAGGCGCCGGTGAGAGCTTCCATCTCGATGCCGGTTTTGCCCGTGACGCGGGCCGTGCACTCAATAATAATAGCATCGGGCTGCACTACTTCGATGGTGAGCTGGCAATCGTCGAGGCCCAGCGGGTGGCAGAGGGGGATGAGGTCGGCCGTCTTTTTAGCTGCCATCACGCCGGCAATAATGGCCGTTTGAAATACCGGGCCCTTGCGGGTGGGCAGGTCGCCGGCCTGCACTAGCTTCAGAATTTCGGCCCCGAGCACGACCCGGGCGCGGGCGCGGGCTAGCCGGGCCGTCACGGCCTTGCCGCCGACGTTGACCATGGCGGGCAGGCCGCCGGGACCGACGTGGGTGAGGCTAGGAGAAGTTGATTCGGACATAAACAGAAAATAGAAAGTGCAAAGAACGGATACGCGTACGGGACTGGGGCCAGTCTGGGTCGGGTATAAAAAAACCTCCCTGCCAGCGGCAGGGAGGTTTTTTAGCTAGTCTCAAGGGCTTATTCCTTGGTAAGGCGCAGGGTCTGGCGTAGGGTCGAGCCGTCGGCCAGGGTACCCGTCACGAGTACGTGGTAGGTGCCGGTAGCCAGCTCATGCAGGTCCAGCGACTGGGCCAGGCCACCGCCGAGGCTAGCCGAGCGCACCAGGCGGCCGGTGGCATCGAGTAGCTGCACCTGGTAGGTGCCGGTGGTCGGCAGCTGGCTCAGGTCGAGGGTTGTGGCGCTCTGGGCCGGGTTGGGGTAGAGGCTCAGGGCCACCGTGCCGGCTTTGGTGAAGCTAACCGAGCGCACAGGCGAGTAGCTAGCCTTGGCGTCGAAGTCTACCTGCTTGAGGCGGTAGTACACCGGGCCCTGGGCCAGGCGTGCCGCGTTCAGGTCGGTGAAGGTGTAGTTCGTCGCAACCGTTACAGTGCCTTGCGCTGCTACCTGGCCAATTTTGGTGAAGGCCAAGCCGTCGAGGCTACGCTCCACGTCAAAATAGGCGCTGTTGAGTTCCGAAGCGGTGGTCCAGCTCAGCTTGGTGTCGCGGTTTTGCACGGCCGAAGCCGTGAAGGCCGTCAATTCCACCGGCAGCGGGTAAGCCCCGATGACAAAGGAAACAGGCGTGGTGTTGGTACCGCCATTGCTGTCAGTGGTTGTAACCGATACGGTGTAGGTCTGCGCCGTAGGGTTATTAGCCAGTAGGCTAGCGTTGCTTACGTAGATGGTGCCGGTAGTTGGATTAAGGCTTACACCAGCTGGCAGGGTACCCGAGGCCAGCACCGCGTTGGTGCCGGTGGTGGGCAAGCCATTAGCCGCTCCACTTTGCAAAACACCAGTCGTGGCATTGTAAATCAAGCCCCCTGCGGTATAAACGGCCGTGTTAGGGTCAGTTACTTGCGCCAGGATGTCATTGGTTACATACTTATTAGTGTTAGTGCCGCCTTTCGTGTCGTTATACTTCACGTAGGAGGTTGGCTGGTCGGCGGCCACCGGAATGGTATACTCCACAACCGGCGACTGAGCACCCGCCGCATTGGTGGCCAGGTACGTGAAGGAGGCGTTGCCTACGAACGACGTACTGGGCAGGAAGCGAAGGGTAGTAGCCTGGGCGGCGGTTAGCGTCTGATTGGCTGCCACGGCAGCGTAAGTGCCCGTGCTGGTACCGTTGGTGCTGTAGTACAGAACGCCCTGGGAGGTAGGGGGGATGCTCACGATGGTAAAGGGCGTTGTGGCACTGAGGGCGTTTTGAGGGTCGGAAGCCGCGAGCGGCGAAATGAGCAAGCCATTGGGCGTGGCGCTGTTGTTGGCAGCGGTGTTGCCCATGGGGCTTTGCAGCGTGTTCACCACGGCGTAAGCCAGCGGGGGCTGGTTGGTAGCCGTAGTAGTAATCGTCGCACTGTTGTTGGCCGTGTTGCTTTCGCCGGTTACCGTAACGTTGGCCGTGAGCGTAAGGCTGCCAGCGGGTTGGGTCACCGTGAAGCTGTTGGCCACGGCGCCGTTGCTGCCAGGCGCTTGGCCGGCGGGCACCGTCCAGGTAATGGTGTTGCTGGTGCTCGAGTATACCCCACCGTTTGTGATGTTGGTGGGCGTGAGGCCACTGGGCAGCGTTACCGTTTGCGTAGTAGTATTAGCCGTGAGCGAGGGGCCGTTGTTGGTCGTCGTTACGGTATACGTCTGGCTGGTGCCGGGCAGGGCCGAGGCTGGCCCGCTGATGCTGGTCACCTCGTCGAATACGGGTGTAATCCCGACGCTGGCGCTGTTCACATTGTTGGCCTGGGCAGCCGCCGTAGCCGGCTCACTGGTGTCGGTAGTCGTGGCAGCGGTAGCCAGCAGCGGCCCGTTCGTCGGGGCCGTTACCTGCACCTGATAGCTGACATTGCCGGTGCTGCCGCTAGCCTGGCTGGCGATAGTGGGGAAGGTCAACAGGCCGCTGGTCGTGTTGTAGGTAGCACCGTTGCCAAACGTTATAACGTTGCCGCTCAGCGTGCCCGTCTGCCCCGCTACCTGAATGCTGGTAGTAGTCAGGCCAGGCACCAGCTGCAGCGTAGGCCGCACATTCACGGCCGGGTCGGTACCAATGTTGCCGTAAGTAGCCGTAAACGTTACCGCTGTGCCGGCATTGACAGAGCTGGCCGAGGCCGATACCGCGGCCGTAACATCAGCCGAAGTCGTGGTTGTCGGGGCAATGCTGGTTGCTACGCTGCTGGTATTGTTGCTGGCAATCGGGTCGGCTGCTGCCGAGCTGGCGGAGGCAACCCCGGTGGTTTGGCCACCGGTTGCGTTGGGCATCACATACGTTACGTAGTTGCTCACCGTCTGGCCGTTGGCTAGGTTGGCAACGGCCGGGAAGGTAACCAGGCCGGTGCTCGTGTTGTAAGTAGCGCCGCTGCCGTAGGTAATAACGTTGCCGCTCAGCGTACCCGTCTGCCCGCCTACCTGCAACGTGGCCGGCGTAAAGCCAGTGGCCAGTTGTAAGGTCGTGACCGTATTGGCCGCTATTGAGGGGCCGTTATTAGTGGTGTTCACCGAGTAGGTAACCGCATTGCCCACCACGGCGGTAGCCGGGCCGCTTACCGTGGTAGCTAGGTCGGCCGAGGCCGCTACCGTAGTGGCTACGCTGGCGTTGTTATTGGCCGGTACGGCGTCGGAGCTGCTCGAGCCAACGCTGCTGCTGGGGCTGAAGCTCAGTGCCGGGGCAGCGAAAGACAGCTTGAATACCTGCGTGGCCCCGTTGGGGTCATTGGCCTGGGTGGGGAAGGTAACCAGGCCGGTAGCAGCAGTATAGGTAGCGCCGCTCACGGCAGTGCCTGCGCCATCGGTAATGGTCACGCTGGCCAGGCCGGCGGGCAGCTGCGCCGTTTCCGTCACGCCGGTGGCGGCCATCGGGCCGTTGTTGAGGAAGGTCACGGTATACTGAACCGGCTGGCCGGCCGTAGCCGAGGCCGGGCCCGAAATAGTCGTGGCCAGGTCGGTCGATTGCAGCAGCGTAACGGCTACCGCCGCTACGTTGTCGGCCGGTACGGGGTCGGTATTAGAAGTGCTTACCGTAGCAGTAGCCAGCAGCTGGCCGTTGCTGCCCGTAGAGGCCGGCGCCGCAAACGAAATCGTGTTGCTCACGCTCGTGCCGCTCGTGCTGCCGTTCGTGCCATTGGCCAGCGTGGGGAAGGTTACAATGCCGGTCTGCGTGTTGTAAGTAGCCCCGCTGGCCGTGCCGTTCGTGAAGGTCACCACGTTTCCAGCAGTGGTGCTGGTGGTGCTACCCCCTACGCTGATGCTGCCTTGCAGGCCGGGCAGAATCTGCACGGTTTGCGTAACGCCAGTAGCCTGGCTAGGACCATTGTTGCCCGTGATAACGGTCAGCGTAACGTTGCTGCCCACCGTAGTGCTCGCCACCGATGAGCTGATTTTGGTGTAGGCATTGGCCGTGCCGGCAGCGGTGGTGCTTACGCTTATCGAAGCCGGGCTAGCGCTCGTGCTGCCGTTGATGCCAACCGCATTGTTAGCGAGGTTGGTATCGCCGGCCGTAGTGGCGCTGGAGGCAGTGTTGGGCGTTACCAGAGCCGTCGGCGCAAACGGCGCGCTGGGCATAGCAAAGCTCACGGTGTTGGCCACCGTCTGGCCGCTGGGTACGTTGGGCAGGGTGGGGAAAACAACGCCGCCGGCTGGTACCGTGTAGCTAACTCCGTTCGCTACCAAGGTCTGGGTAGAAGTCGAAGGGTTATAAACACCGCCATTGCTCACGTACACATTAGTCAGGCCGCTTACCAGCTGCAGGGTTTGCACGGCGTTGGCTACGGCACTGGGGCCGTTGTTGGTCGTGGTTACCGCCAGGGTTACCGGGTCGCCGGCTACGGCCGAGGTCGGACCCGTGAGCGTGGTAGCCAGGTCGAAGGCCGGCGTAATGGTCATGGCCGCGTTGGCCGTATTATTAGCCGTTTGACCGGCCTCGCTGGTCGTCGTCGAAACGGTGGCTGCGGCCACTACCGGGCCGGTGGCCGGGGCATCGAACGTGATAACGGAAGTGGTTGGGGTGCCGCTGGCGATAGAAGTCAGCCCCGAGTACGTTACGACGCCCGTTGCGCTGTTGTACACGCCGCCGTTGGTAGCCGTTACGTTGGTCAGGCCCTTGGGCAGCTGCACGGCAGCTACCACGCCGGCTGCCGTAGCGGGACCGTTGTTGTTGAAAACCACCGTGAACTTGGGCGGCGTGCCGGCCGATGCCAGCGTCCCGGCCGCTACCGAAGTGGTAGTAGCCGTCACGGTCGTGAATACGTCGGCCGTCGGGGCCACTGCGGCGGTAATGGTCGAGGCGTCCGGAGCGACATTGCTCCCCTGCTGGGTTGTCGTTGTCACGTTGCTCGTAATAGCTACACTACCCGTAGCCGTGGTGGCCGGGGTGAAGCTAAACGTGAAGGCATTGCTGGCGCCGTTAGCCAATGCGGCGGCGGTGCCGAAGTCGATAGTGTTGGCCGTAGTAGGTGTATAGGCCATCCCGTTCACAATAATGTTAGTTGCGCCGGTTGGGAGCGTTACCTGTCGGGTCACGTTTGAGGCAGCCTGCGGGCCTTCATTAGTAAAAGTGGCCGTGTAAGTACCTGTGGGCTGACCAGCGATTACGGTTGAAGGGCCAGTGAGTGCTGTTGTTACGTCGGCGACACAGTTAGCGCCCGCCGTGCTGTTAGCGATACTAGTGCTGATAGCTGGGTTAGCGATACCCGTAGTACCAGGAGCCGCGCCGAAAGCGATAGCGCCAGGCACCGTAGTTCCGTTGGCACCACCATTCGCTGTAGCTGTAGCTGTTACATTATTATTAGTTAAGATAACGCCGCCACCGCCACCGCCGCCGGGGCCATGCGATACACCACCACCCGTATTAGTGCCACCAATACCACCATTAGCACTCAAGGTCAATGTAGCCGATTGGCTAACGGCAACCGTCAGAAGGATAGAACCGCCAGCACCGCCTCCGCCACTACCGTCATTGTTAACCGTGTTATTGGCATTTGTACCGTTGGCTAAAATGCTGCCGGTACCACTCAAAATGCCAGTTCGTATCAATACTGCTCCACCACCGGCTGCGCCGCTGCTGGCGAAGCCATTGCCGGGAGTACCAGTGCCGTCATTAGTTACACCTGCTCCGCCGCCTCCACCCAGGGTGAGCCGGCTGCTACTGGTTACTGAGAAAGCCGCACCAGGCTCACCTCCTACCGGACTATTACTGTTCCAGGAGTTGCCACCACGGCCCCCGGTGCCACCATTGGCGCCACCGCCACCGCCTGTGTTCTGGTCGTTAGCAGAAGGATGAGCATCTGTGCCACCGCCACCAGCGTTGCCAGGGGCTCCCCGACCGTTGTCGCCGCTAGGGTAGCCATCGTTTAAAGTAGGTGGTAGTAGAGTGGGATATCCCGTAGTTGCAGGCGCTCGTGTGTCAAGCAACACGCCATTGTTGGCTGCGGCGTAAGCTGGGTCGTTCACGTAGCGCGGAGTGCCAACAATACCTTCTCCTTTAGTGCCGCCAGTATTCAACATAGCTGAGCTGCGGTAGTCAGTGCCTGACGTAGTGCCCGAATTGTCGCCGGTCAACCTCCGGCCAGCACCGCCGCGAAAACCCAGACCCGATGCATCAATTGTGAAACCAGCTAGGTTCAGTTTGCCAGCTACATCGAGAACCACAATGCCACCAGTGTTACCGTTCCATGCTACCGGCGAGATATTGGCGGCTAGGGTCAAGTTGGTATACTGTGGCACACGAATAACCTGAAAAGTGCGCTGTCCAGCCGTTGTAGTAGCCGTAGTATTTGAATAGCTATTCTTAAGAGCGGATGTTAAAGTGATTGTCCCACCTGCCGCTGCGGTTGTCGTACTACTAGCCACCGTCACGTATTCATAAGTGCCGGCCGTAAAGTTGGTAGCGGTGTTGCCGTTAGCTGGGCCTCCAGCCACTCCATCACCATAGCTGTCTGTGTTAGTTGCATCAATAGCTGCGCCTTGCATTTGTATAACAAGTAGCAAGTCGCCCGCTGTAATATTATTGGCTGCGCCCCGAGCAGCACCTACTGCAATAGTGGTGCTGGTGCCACCAGTTAGCGTCTGGCTAGCAATACTAGGATAATAAGTATTAGGAGTAGTCAGGAGGCCCGCAACTGCGCCATCTTTGCCAGGATTGGCGCAAGGAGCCGGGGTGCCAGCGGCACCCGTGGGCGTCAGAGTAGTCGTTACGTTGGCATTAGCTGCTGAGCCATCGTTATTACTAGGATTGGCATCAGTCGAGGTCGTAGTGCTGGCTGCCCGCCCGGTAACTGAGCTACCCAAGGCTACAAAACTAACAGTGTTTGTCACCGTAGTGCCCGGTGCCACCGTGCCATTAGTAAAGGTTACGACGCCCGTGGTGGCATCATAGCTGCCATTAGCCGAAGTCGTAACCGTTGCAGGCTTGCTGGGTAGGGTAATCGTACTTTGTGTGCCCGCAGCGCTAGCCCCCGCATTAGTAGTGGTAGCAGTGTAGGTTATCGTTTGGCCAGCTAGCGCCGTGGTGGGGCCGGCGATTGTCGTAGACAGGTCGGTTGGCGTTACTGCTGAAGTTGCAAGATAGAATACGTCGCCGGCCTGTGCCTCACCGGCTATCGGCCATCGGCCCGTACCGTCACCGTGTATATAGAGCCGGAATTGCAATGATGTAATACCTGCTGCCGGGGTAGTAACCAGTACTGAGCCACTTACGAAATTCCCCGCGGGGTAAGTAGTGTTTGAATTGCTTATCTGCGCTGCTGTTACAGCAAAGCCTGTCGAGCCGCTTAGTTCGGAGAGTGTTACTCCTGCTGTAATCAGGTCTAAATCAGTTGTGAAGCCTACCCTACCGGTATTACCCCCCAGGTCAACAATTTGAATTACCGGGTTGACAGTAGGTTGGCTGAATGTAATAGTTACGGTAGAGTAAGCAAAACGAGTCGAGGCCGCTGTAATGCCTTTGCCTTGGAGCGCCTGAACCGAGTTGTACAAGGAGGTTCCGTGGTTAGTAGTTGGGTCAATGCCCACTCCTGCTCCACTAGTAGCATTCGATGTGTAAGTAGCGCTTGGGTAAGTACCCGTGAACTGCGCATCCATCGTTGGATAAAGCGCAAAGGCAATGGCAGAAGTACCCCCGTTGATAGTTGCACCAAACGATGTGCCCGTATTTGTAGTAGGTACAGAAGCTACCGTAGTATACGCTTGGTTACTAAGCGAAAAAGTAGTTGTGATGGGTACCGAGTAAGCGGCAAATGTATTACCAGTCGGGTTGTCCGTATTATTCTGGAACGTAATAGCTTGGTCAGCTGTCGAAGGACCATTACCAGTCGGATTGTTAACGCCGTTCCCGTTAGGCGCAAATTCTAACGCGGGCGTTTGAGCGAAAGCATGAGTTGCCCCAAATAATAGCAGCATCGCCCACAGCCATGTGGAGCGGAAGGGCCTGCCAGGGCTGGCCAAAGTCGGCCAAGCGAAAAGTAATCGTAAGGTTGGTCTCATACAGCCAAGTGGCTAGGGTGAAAATAAAAAAGTAAGCAGGAAGGATTTTATAATTAGCGCAGACAAGCAGGTCTGAATAGCTTAAAACACTGGCTTGAATGCGTTACAAAACTAAATTCAGCATTCGGGGGCAATTGAAGAATTTCGCTGAATCTCCAGATTTACTCGCCGAATGTAAGCTCGTCCTTATAGTCGAGCTCGCCGGTGCCATACGAAGTAACTGGTACCGGCGGATTGAGAAATTAGCTAAAAAAACCTCTGACAGGCAACTTTTTTAGGATTTTTGAGTAGCTCAACATTTAGCGCGCTAATGTGCTTGCTGCTTGCGGATTAAAAAAGCAGTCAAGCTAAAAAAAGTCATTTTACCGGTAGATAGCTAGCTTGTGCGGACAATAAAGTGCAGTTTTATGCGGGTGGTAGTATCAGAAATTTAATGGACGCGGATTGTGCAGAAAGCTTATATCATAATTTCATAAACCACTGATAATAACTCGAAAATATTATAAAAAAATTATACTTTAACTGGATTAAGTCACTTTGCTTGGCCTTTAGTACATGCTTTAAAAGGCCACGGCAGACACTTTTTTCGTAGCAGGGTGGTTGCAACGTGATTACGTTCAATATTTTCTTTTCTGTGTGCTATGAAAATCCCTCTTACCTTCCCGTGGATTGGCGCTGCTACGATTCTTATAGTGGCCGCCAGTAGTTGCACAAGCATGGCGCATGGCCTGGGTGCGCCTTTGGCAGGTCCGCCGGCCTTGGCCGTAGAGTTTGTACAGGCCTGTGCCAGTCGCCTCGACCTCACTGAAGCCCAGCGGACCAGTCTGCGGGAGTATCTGGAGCAGGAAATTGAGTTTATGAACGTGCAGGCCGTTAATCATCCGGCTGCCGAAGTGGCCGAGCTTATTCCGGCCGAGCGCGAGCAGCTCCAGCGCGTGGCGGGGCACCTGATGTCGCCTAGCCAGCTGAGCCAGTTCCGCGAGCTGGAAGCCACGCCCCAAATGAAAACCTACCTGAAGCAGATGTCGCTGGGCGACTAGCCGGGGCAGCAACTGTCACCAACCAAAAAGGCCGCCCTCATCGGGCGGCCTTTTTGGTGAAAAGTAGGCTAGCGGCGGCCGCCTAGTAGGCCGGGCCACGCCCGCTAGCCTCGACCAGCGCGCGCACCGGCTCGTTGAAGCCCACGGCGTCGTTGAGTTCTTCGAGGGTGAGGTGCAGGCGGTATTTCCAGAAGTGCTGCGGGTTGCTGGGTACGTTGATTTGCTCGTCGTGGGGGTTGGCGCGGCGCAGGCTGGTATCCATGCCCAGGAAGTCCTGGAGCGGGAAAATGGCCCACATGGCCGGCGAGTAGAGGTGCTGGCTCAGCACCTCGCGCACCACCCAGGGCTCGCAGTAGTAGGGCGCCAGCTGGCGCCAGTGGCCCAGCGTGGTTTCGTAGTAGCGCTGGGTGCGCACGCGGTCCTCTTCCCACCAGCCGCGCAGGGTACTCATGTCGTGGCTGCCGGTCGTCACGACCGACAGGTAAGGCGCGTCGTTGGGGTGGCCAAACTCGGTGGCGGGGTTCGAGGGCATCCGCTGAATATTCAGCCCCAGAATGCCGAGCTGGTGCATCACGCCGGGCACCGAGGCGGGCACCATGCCCAGGTCTTCGCCGCAGATGAGCATGTCGGTGGCGTAGCGCACGGCCGGCAGCTTGATAAGCCCCTGCTCGCGCCAGAATTCCTCGTGGCGGCGGAAGAAAAAGTCCACGTAGATATCGTCGTAGAGCCGGCGGCGGCTCTCGTCGTCGGCCAACTCGGCAAAGCTGGCGGTCTTGTTGAGCGTAATGCGCGGGTGGTAGAAGTCGTTGCCGGCGGGCAAAAACAGCACCTCGTTCACGAAGTGATACAAGCCCGGCCGCACGCGCAGCAAAAATTCGGTCCGCTCGGGGCTAGCCGCAAGCTGCTCATCCACATACGTTTCGATGAGGCGCTGGCTGCTTACCTGGGGCTTGAGCTGGATGGCACCGTACTGGTCGGCCGTCATAAACTCGTCGAACACGGCCTGGGCGTCGTTACCAAACGTGCGCTCCAGCAGGTGCCAGCGGATGTAGGGCTCGCAGAGGCGGCCGTAGTCGAACCACCCTAGCCGGCGCACTATCTCGTCGCGGTGCAGGGGCAGGGCGGGCGAGAAGTGCCCGAGTAGTCCCTCCACTGAGTTTTCGGGCATTTCCCAGATGCGGAAGAAGCCCAGAATGTGGTCGATGCGCAGGGCGTCGAAGTAGCGAGCCAGGTGGCCCAGGCGCTCGCGCCACCACTTGTAGTTGTCCTGGGCCATGCGCGCCCAGTTGTAGGTCGGGAAGCGCCAGTTTTGGCCGCTGGTCGAGAAATCATCGGGCGGGGCGCCGGCCTGCTGGTCCAGGTGGTAAAGCTCGGGCTGGGTCCAGGCGTCCACCGAGTGGCGGTAGATGCCGATGGGCAGGTCGCCCTTGAGCACCACGCCGCGGCGGCGGCCGTAGTCCACGGCGGCGCGCAGCTGCTTGTCGAGGTGAAACTGCGTGAAGAAGTGCAGGCCAAACTCGTCGAAGTCGGGGCCGTGCTCAGCGGTGAGCTGGGCCAGGCCGGTGGGCGCGTGAAACTCGCGCGGCCACTGGTTGAAGTCGGCGGTGCCGAAGCGCTCGCGCAGCGCCGAGAAGGCGGCGTAGGGCACGAGCCAGTTAGCCTGCTCGGCCTTGAAAGCGTGGAACTCGGGGTCGGCCAGGAACTTCTTTTTCTCCTGCTGATATAAGAGCTTGAGAAACTTCCACTTGGCGTTCATCACGGCCTCGTAGTCCACGAAGTCCTTTGCGTTCAGTTCTTCTCTGAGGCTAGCCAGCTCGGCGCGGGCGGCTTTGTCCTTAAGCTCGGCAATGCCTTCGAGGTGCAGGTACTGCGGGTGCAGCGCAAACACCGAAATGGCGGCGTAGGGGTACGAGTCGACCCAGGTATGGGTAGCCGTGGTGTCGTTGATGGGCAGAATCTGCACCAGGTTCAGCCCCGTTTTCTCGGCCCAGTCGATGAGCAGCTTGAGGTCGGAAAACTCGCCCACGCCCAGGCCTTTCTCGCTGCGCAGCGAAAACACGGGCATGGCCACCCCGGCCCCGCGCCAGGGCTGCGCGGCGTAGCGGAAGCCTTCGTCGGCGAGCACGGTGAGGGTGCCGGGCTGGGCGCTGCCGGCCGGCAGCACGCGGTCGTCGCCGGTTTCGAGCTGCACCACGGCGTGGCGCCGGGGGTCCCAGAAGCCGTATTTGTAGCGCAGCTCCTGGTCGGGGCTTTGCAAGGCCAGCTCGGCCTGCCAGGCGGGGTAAGTAGCGTCGCTGAGAATGAGTGGGTGGGTGTTGTCCCAATTGCCGAGGGCGGGGTCCGAGCCCAGCACGCACACCTGGTGGTGCGGGTCGACGCGCGGCGCTTCGAGTTGAAAGCGCACGCTGGCCGGGGCGGGCACGGCTTTTTTGCCTTTGGCAGCGCCTTTTTTGGCGGGGGCGGGGCTAGCGGTGCCGATGCCGGGGTGGTGGGGCGGCCGGCGAAACAGCGCCTTGGTGAAAGCCGCCGTAAAGAGCTCGTTTTCAGGCTGGGCAGGCGCACGCCAGAAGTCACGTACCGTCAGGCTGGCCGGGCTGGCGGGCACGGCCAGGGTGCGGTTGTCGCCCCATTCCCACACCACGCCGCCGCCCTCAAACAGCAGCACGTATTTATAAATTACTGCGGTAGCATCGGCGGGCACCTCCAGGGAGGCGCTCCAGCGGGTGGTGGCTTCGTCGTAGGCCAGGGGCAGGGCCTGGGTCAGGTTCCAGTGGCCCAGGGCGGGCAACGAGCCGCATACCACCAGGCGCTGGCCGTAGGTGGTGCGGTAGGGGAGAGAAAAAGTCAGCGTCATGCAACAAGCCAGATAAGGCCGCAAGATACTGCCCCGCCGCCCGGCCCGGCCCATCGACCCAACGACGGGCGCGCCTCTGCCGTATGGGGGTTCCTACTGCTTCACCTTCGGCCCTCACCTTTTTTGCTGATGCGCTTTCCCCTGCTTCTTGCCCTGCTGGGTACCAGCCTGGCTGCCGTGGCTGGTCCTCCGGGCTACCATGCGCCCCGCCGCTTTCTCACGCCCAGCCGGCAGCCCTACCACCGCGACCCGCTGCGCATCAGCGGGGGCGTAAACGTGGCGTATTATAATGGCGACCTCACGAGCAAGCTTTCCCACAACACGCTGCGCGTGGGCGTCAACGTGGGCCTGACCAAAACGCTGAGCCCCCACCTAACCTTCGTGAGCGACCTGAGCTACCTGCACCTCAAGGCCGTGGATGATTACCCCGACCGGGGCTACAGCTTCAGTGCCGACAACAGCCTGCTCACGGGCCGCCTGCAATACAACCTCTTTGCCGATAAGAGCCTGTACATCGGTCCCACGCACAAGGAAATGCCGGTGCTCGTCTTTGTCGAGGCCGGCGTCGGGGCCACGATATTCAATCCGTCGGCCGCGCAGCATGGGGTGCCGCTGCCCCCCGAAGGTCGCAACACCTACCCGGCCCTGGCGGCAGTGCTGCCCGTGGGCGGGGGCGTCACGCTGCGGGCCAGCAAGCGCCTGGCTTTCACGGTAGAAGCGCTGTACTACTTCAGCAGCACCGACCTGCTCGACGACATCAGTCAGCGCGGTAACCCCGACAAGCTCGACGACTTTGGTACGCTGACCTTCAAGGTCGAGTTCTCGCTTGGCAAGAGCCAGAAAAAGCCCCTCGTGCACAACAATTAATGCAAGGAGAAATTGGGAAGGAGAAATATTTCTGGTGATTATTCCTCCTTCCCAATTCCTCCTCTATTTCCCGGTTAGGTAGTCGGCGGCCAGGGTGGCGAGCGTTTTCACACCCAGCGGAAAGGCGCTCTCGTCAACCCGGAAGCCGGCGGTGTGGTGGTCGGCCACGGTGCTGGGGTCGGTGCCGGGCGTCATGCCGCCCAGGAAGACGAACAGGCCGGGTACTTTCTCCTGGTAAAAGGCAAAATCTTCGGCGCCGGTAGTGGCTTTAATCTCGACTACGTTGCTAGCCCCGGCGGTGCGCTGCATGGTGGGCAGCATGCGGGCCGTGAGGGCCGGGTCGTTGTAGGTGACCGGCACGTAGGGCTCGATGCCGACCTCGGCCGTGGCGCCGTTGGCGGCGGCAATGCCGTTGGCGGTGCGCTTTATGGCCGCCCAGATTTGCTCCTGCGTTTTGGGGCTGAACGCCCGGATGGTGCCGCTGAGGGTGGCATCGGGCGGAATGATGTTGTAGCGCACGCCGGCCTGCACGGTGCCCACCGTCACCACGGCGGCATCCTGCGTCAGGTCAAGCTGGCGGCTCACGATGGTTTGCAGGGCCGTGATAATCTCGGCGGCCGTCACCACCGGGTCCACGCTGCTCCAGGGCTTGGCCCCGTGGCTGCCCTTGCCGATGACCTTCACCGTGAAGCGGTCCGAGCTGGCCATCTCACCCTGTGGCCGGTACTGGAGCTGGCCCACCGGGGCCGAGGCCCAGATGTGCAGCCCGAAGATGGCATCCACCTTGGGGTTTTCGAGCACACCTTCCTGCACCATGAGCTTGGCGCCGCCCACTACGCCGGGCAGCGAGCCTTCCTCGGCGGGCTGAAAAATAAACTTGACGGTACCGGGCAGGTCCTTCTGCACCTGGCTCAGCACCTCGGCGGCCCCCAGCAGCATGGCCACGTGGGTGTCGTGGCCGCAGGCGTGCATTACGCCCACGGGCTGGCCCAGGTAGGTACTCTTGACGGTGCTGGCGAAGGCTAGCCCGGTGGTTTCGGTGAGGGGCAGGCCGTCCATGTCGGCGCGCAGGGCCACCACGCGGCCGGGCTTGCCGCCCTTCAGAATGCCTACCACGCCGGTGCGGCCCACGCCGGTGTGCACTTCCAGGCCCAGGCTCTTGAGCTGGGTGGCGATGAGCTGGGCGGTGCGGGTTTCTTCATTGCCCAGCTCGGGGTGCTCGTGCAGGTCGCGCCGCCAGGCCACCACCTTAGCTTGCTCGGCGGCGGCCAGGGTGGCAATGCGGGCATCGAGGGCGGCGTTGGGGGCGCCCCCAATCTTAGGCGGCGCGGCCGTGGCTGCCAAGCTAAGGGTTAAGGCGGCCAGGGCAATAGGGGTAGCGTATGTCATAGCCCGCAAGGTACTGCCCGGGTGCAGATTACCAAGGGCTGGCCCGGCCACTGGGAACGCTCGTGGCTGGTCGGCGTGTTATCGCTAGGTTACTACGTATCCGATGGTTGGGCTTATTTTTGCTGGCTAAGCCCCGCCCTCGCTTTTAGTCGCCTGCCCTATGCCCGTCCTCCCTTCGCTCCCCACTGCCCTGCCCACCCCTGCGGAAGAAGCAACCCCGCTGGGGGCCTGGGCCACGGCACTGGCTAGGCCGGCCTTTCGCCTCAGCTGGGCTTTGCTGCTGGTGCTGCTGTTTGGGGTGCTGGTGCCGCTGGTGCCGGGCTTCTTTGTGTGGGTGCAGGCCCGCGAGGGCGCTGTGCTGGCCGACCCGCTGCTGCACTTGCTGCCGCGCCACGACGTAGCTACGCCGGTTTTTGTGCTTATGTACGGCGGGGTGCTGGCGGCGGTGGGCTGGCTTACGCGGCAGCCACAACTTTTTTTGCGCGGGCTCTGGGGTTACCTCATTTTACTGCTGCTGCGCATAAGCACCATCTGGCTGGTGGCCCTCAACCCGCCGCCCGGCCTGCTACCCATGCCCGACCCATTCACGGCGCTCGTTTTCCACACCACCGCCAGCGAGGCCATTACCAAGGACTTATTCTTTTCGGGGCACACGGCCACGGTGGCGCTGCTGGCGCTGGCCGTGCGCGGCCCCTGGTTCCGGCGGGGGCTGGCCCTGGTGGCGTTGGCAATTGGGGTGCTGGTGCTGGTGCAGCGCGTGCACTATAGCTACGACGTGCTGGCCGCACCCTTTTTTGCCTGGTTTGCCTACTGGCTGGCGGGGTTCATAGTGCGGCCAGCAATTAAAGATGCTTCCGCTGCCACCCGAGCAACCGACCAACTCAGCTAATATCTCCGGTCTGGTACCGCACAACGGGCTTCCACCACCTAGTGGCAGCAGCCCGCTGCTTGCCAGTAGTGGGGGTGGCCAGGGAGAATTTTTTGGAGCAGGCATTATGAAGGAGAGTGCTCTCTGTGCCCGCTGGTGCGGCTAGGCCGGTGTGGAGGCGGCAGCTTCGGGAGGGCGGACGGGGCCAGCCGGCGCGGGGGCCAGGTCCTGGCGCAGCCACTGACCGCGCAGGTACCACGCGCCGGCTAGGGTAGCCGAGAGCACGTTGGCCACCACAAACGACCACCACAGGCCATGAAAGCCCAGGGCCGTGTGCCGCGACAGGTACCAGGCCACCGGAAACTGCAGGCCCCAGACCCCGATGATGGTGAGCACCATAGCGCCCAGGGTGTTGCCAGCCCCGCGCAACGCCCCCGAAATGCACTGCTGCACGCCCGTGAAGCAGAGGCTACCCACGGCAATGCGCACAAACTCCACGGCGTCGCGCGTCACGGCCTCATCGCCCTTGAGAAAGAAGCGCACCAGCGGCTCGGCGGCCAGCCAGCCGGCAATGCCCAGCAGCAGCAGGCCGGTAAAGCTGAGGCCGATGGCGTAGTTGGCCGTTTGGCGGGCGCGGGGCAGGTTGCGGGCCCCGATATTCTGGGCCACGAGCGTCGAGCAGGCCAGCGAGATGCCTAGCGCCGGGATAATGCCCAGCGCCAGAATGCGTGAGCCAATGCCGTAGGTGGCCAGCACCGTGGTGCCAAAGGCGGCGGCCAGCCCCGTGAGCATCGACAAGCCCAGGGCGCGGGCCGAGAGGTCGACCGACGAGGGCAAGCCCAGCTTCACCGAGCGGCCCATGAGCGCCCAGTCGGGCCGGAAGCCCCGGAAGCTGAGCACGATGCCCGACCGGCCCCGCAGCAGCACCCCCAGGCCGATGGCCACCGACAGCACCTGGGTGCCGAGCGTGGCCACGGCCGCCCCGGCCACGCCAAAGGCCGGCACCGGCCCCCAGCCGTAGATGAAGAGCGGGTCGAGCCCGAAGTTGAGCACCAGCGTGCCGATGTTGATGTACAAGGGAATGCGCACCTCGCCCACGCCCCGCATCAGGGCCTGAAACATAAGGAAGCCAAAGTTGAAGACCAGCCCCAGCATCAGCACCCGCTGAAAGGAATTGGCCAGCCCGAAGATGTCGGGCCCCACCCCAAAGAGGCGCAGGATGAAGGGCGAGGCCGCGTAGGCCACCACGGTGAGTACGAGCGCTAGGCCCGTCTCCAGCACCAGCGACTGGGCCGCAATGTGGTTGACCTGGGCTAGGTTGCGGGCGCCGTAGTTCTGAGCCACCAGCACCGAGCCGGCCACCGAGAAGCCCGAGCCCAGGGCCACCAGCAGGAAGTTGATGGGAAAGCACACGGCCACGGCCGCCACCGCGCTCGGCCCCAGGCGCCCCACCCAGTAGGCATCCACGAGTTGATAGCCGGTCTGAAGCAGATTGCCAAACACGATGGGCAGCGCCAGCGTGAGCAAGGCACTCAGGATAGAGCCCTGGGTGAGATTGGGACGGGCAGTGGCGACGGGTGCGGGCATACTGCCCGCTAGTACGGCAAGGATGAGGGTAGGGTGCATGCCCAACGGCGGGAAGCGCGGCAGCCGCCTGGCTTCCCGCCGTGCATAAGGACACCGGTTAAGGTGCCAGCCAATGCGCCGCTCCTGCTATACCTGAGCCATGCCGCCGTCTACAAACAGCTCGATGCCGGTTACGTAGCTACTGTCGTCCGAGGCCAGGAAGACGACTGCTTTGGCGATTTCGTCGGCCTCGCCCATGCGGCTCAGCGGCACAATGCTCACCATCTGCGCCTTAAACTGCTCGGCCTGTTCGGGCGAGGCGGCTAGCCCATTGAGGCCGGGCGTTTCGATGGGGCCGGGGCTGATGGCATTCACCCGAATTTTGCGGGCTTTGAGGTCGGTGGTCCAGGTGCGGGCCAGCGAGCGGATGGCCGCCTTGGTGGCGCTGTAAATACTGTCGCCCCCGAAGCCCTTCGAGCCCACCACCGACGACATCACGATGATGGCCGCGCCGTCGGCCAGCAGCGGCAGCGCCTTCTGCACCGTAAAGACGATGCCTTTCACGTTGATGTCGAACTGCCGGTCGTAGTGGTCTTCTGTTACCGCATCGATGGGCAGGAACTCGGCAATGCCCGCGTTGGCAAACAGCACATCGAGGTGGCCTTTTTGCGCCTTGATAGTGGCAACGGCCCGGTCGAGGTCGGCCAGGCTGCTTACGTCACCCTGAATGCCAACCGCTTGGCTGCCAAGCGCTTGCACGGCCGCGTCGAGTTCAGCCGACCGCCGGCCGGTGATGAAAACAAACGCGCCTTCGGCTACGAAGCGCTGGGCCGTGGCTAGGCCGATACCGGCCGTACCGCCCGTAACGAGGGCAATTTTACCGGCGAGTTTTTGAGAAGTTACCATGAGCGAAAATTGTGTGTGATTAGTTTCAAAAAGGAACTAATGAAAGTTTCATTTAGTTACTAAAACCAATCATTTTGCCTCACAAACTGGTTACCTCGCCGTAACCAATGAGTAAAGCGTTTATCCACAAGCGGGCAACCTCACTGCCAATTGACATGCGCGACACTGCTTTCTGTACTTCCGCCTGTTCGATGACGCGCACAATGGGCGTGCTGGGCGGCAAATGGAAACCCATCATCATCACCCAGCTCGCCGACCGCCGCGTTCGCTTTGGGCAGCTGGCGCAACGTATGCCGCTTATTTCGCGCAAAGTGCTGACTGAACAGCTCAAGGAGCTGGAAGAAGACGGCATTGTGCGCCGCGAAGCCTTTGCCGAGCTGCCCCCCCGCGTCGAATATTCGCTTACCATGTATGGGTTAGAGCTGCTGCCCATTCTTGCCCAGCTCTGCGCCTGGCACAGCGCCGCGCCGGCTAAGTAAAACAGGGGCCGGCATGCCGAGGCACCGCCTCAAGAGCCCAGCCGCGATGCGAACCTGCCCACCGCTAGGCTAGCGCTGCACTTCGTACTTGCGCTTGATAAAGTCGAGCATTTCGCGCACGTGCTCATCGGTCTTGTTGGCCTCGATTTTCCACAAGGCTTCAATCAGTAGCAGTAGCAGGCGGGTTTCTTTGTCGGGCTCGGGGTAGCCCAATTGCTCGAAGGCTACCCGCAGCCGTGCCGGCACCGGGCGCATAAAGCGTTCGTGCTGCTGCTTAG
This sequence comes from Hymenobacter sp. BRD128, assembly GCF_013256625.1. Taxonomy (NCBI): domain Bacteria; kingdom Pseudomonadati; phylum Bacteroidota; class Cytophagia; order Cytophagales; family Hymenobacteraceae; genus Hymenobacter; species Hymenobacter sp. BRD128. The sequence continues at coordinate 3,411,260 of NZ_CP053908.1, read as the reverse complement.
CCATTTCGCGGTCGGCCAGCCGGTATTGCAGCTTCCAGAAGTGCGGCTCTTCCAACACCAGTTTGTAAGGCAGGTCAATCACACTATGGATAAACGTGAGCGGGTCAGTTTCGAGCAGCCCGCCCCGGTTGTGCTCGATAATGCGCTGGTAGCCACTCTTGATAATAAAGTCGAGCAGCTGATCTTTTGAGCCGAAGTGCTTGAAAATAAGGGCTTCCGAAACACCGGCTGCCTTGGCAATCTGTTGGGTGGAAGTGTTCTCAAACCCTTTGTCCCCAAATAGTTGCAGCGCCACATTGGCAATGTGTTGGCGGCGGGTAATCATAACGCGGTGGGGTGGGTGGGCCAGCGGGTTGCCCAGAATGAGGTACAAAGTTCGGGCATAATTGCTGTATCAACAGCGAAAGCCTCGTTTTATTCCCTTGCGGAGCGGTTTGTGGCTGGCAGCCAAAAAAAACCGGCCGATTCGGAGTTACCAAATCGGCCGGTTGGAAAACGTTCAGGGTCTGCCAGGCCGGGGCGGGGCAGATAGTCATAACCGGCTGGGGTGGGACGACGGCCGGGTAATCAGAGTGTGGGACGGAACCAGGCGGGGTGGGACGACGACTGGCGAAGAGAATGTGGGTACCAACTGGGGTGGGACGACAGCTGGGCAACGTAAGAGTGGACAACTAACCGGGTGGGACTCGCTAGCTGTTTGTGGGAACAATATTACGACAGAAAAGTAATCAGCGGTAAGTGTTAGCTCACCAAAAGACGGTGAGTGGATACTCACCGGTATTATTTCTATTTATCTTATTGATTATCAGTGACAAAATTTTCGTGCAAAATTTTGTCATTTTAATAAATATTGCTGCTGGTCAACACCAACCTATCAATTTGTACCGGCGCTACTGAAAACGATTGCAGCCCTAGTAGCTACGTGAATTTTGCAAAAACGGCCATTACTTCTCGATAAAGGCTACCTACAGCCCTAATACCCGCTAAAAACGGCAAAAATATACGAGCAGAAAATAGACTGATTTACAAGTACTTTTCGTAGATGCCGGCCGCAATTTTTTCTACAAGGGGCTTGGGCACCACGTTGGTAAGGCGCGCCGATACCTTATTAAGTATGCCTGGTATAAACTCGGCCTTGCCGGCAAAAAGGGCTTTGAGGCCGGCCTCGGCTACCTGTTCAGGGCTCATCGACACTTTATTGGCGACGGCCTGGAGCTCGGTGCCCATGCCGGCGCGGTTGCCGAAGTCGGTAGTGGTAGCGCCGGGGCTGAGGCAGGTGACGGAGATAGTGCTGTCTTTCAACTCATAGCGCAGGCCGCGGCTGAAGCTGAGTAAGAACGCTTTGCTGGCGGCATACACCGTGAGCGAAGGCACGGCCTGGTAAGCAGCGGTGCTAGCCACGTTGAGGATGTACCCTTTGGCAGTGCGGCGCAGCAGTGGCAACAGCGCATAGGTGAGTTGCACCGGCAGGTTGAGGTTGAGTTGCAGCATATTAAGCTGCTCTTCCAGATTCAGCTGCTCGAAGCGGCCCCACAGCCCGTAGCCAGCATTATTAATGAGCACGGCCAAGCCTTCGGGTGCTTGGTGGGCGGCCCAGGTGGCTACCCCGGCGGCGGCATCGGGCGCGGTAAGGTCGAGGGCCAGCACCTGGGCTGGGCGCTGATAGCTGGTTTGAATTTCCTGCGCCAATGCCTGAAGCTGGTCGGCCGAGCGGGCCACGAGCAGCAGGTCGTAGCCGCGCTGGGCCAGGCCTAGCGCCAGCGCCCGGCCAATGCCGCGCGACGCGCCGGTAATGAGAGCAAAAGGCATTGCGTGAAAATAAGAAAGTGATAGATTGTCAGAATCTTATAGAAAAACGTCATGCTCATCCGGTGGCTGTTTGCCGAAGCGGCACTACCGCCGCTATTGGATTAATAACCCTAGCGGTGCGGCAGAGCCGCTTCGGCAAGCGGCTACCGGATGAGCATGGCAAAGCTGAAGCTGACTAAAAAGCTAGCGGAGTAACTATTTGACCAAGTGCAGGAAGCGCAGGTAAAACGGCGTGGGGCTCTCCTCGCTCTTGGGCTGATACTTGCCCCCGATGATGGGCACGTACATGACGCGGCGGCGCGACTCGGGGCCTACCAGCGGCGACTGCGCCACGCGGTGCCACATGCGGCCATCGTGCACGGTGAGGTCGCCGGGCTCGGTTTCGATGGCTATTTCGTTGGGGTCGTAGTACACATCTTTGTAGTACTTTTTGCGAAACAGCATTTTGCCCAGGCCCTGGCGATGGGTGCCGGGTATCACGCGCAGGCCGCCGTTGGTGGCCTTAGTGCCGTCGAGGTGCAGGCCCACGTTGAGCATAGGCCGGATGCGCTTGCCGTAAAACACGTCGCGCAGCGAGTCGGTGTGCCAGCCCATCTGGCTGAATTCGGAGCCTTCTACGTTCACGTAGTGGTTCACTACCAGGCCATCGCGCTCGTTTTCACCCACGCGGCCGCCTTGTATCTCCAGCAGGGGAAACAGCGCCTCAAAACGCTTGTCTTGCAGCAGTTCGTGCAGCACGGGGCTGTGCTGCGAGGCAAAAGCGAAGCGCTGCACGATGGACGAGCCGTCCACATCCTTGCCGTATTTAATCGGAACGCCGTTCACTTTTTCCACGTGGTGGGCTAGCCAGTTGGCTTGCACATCCTGAGTAGCTTTTAAGTAGGACTGCACCTGCTCGGGCGAGGCAAAGGGACGAAAGTGCAGAAATCCGTTTTTAGCAAAGAAGGCGCGCTGCTCGGCCGTTAACTCTTGGCCGAGGGTGAAGCGCGGATAATCGGATAAAGATGCCATAGAGGGAAAAGCTGGCGGAAATAATTTCCGGCCGCCCTGGAATTCAAATGAAAGGGCAAAGATACGTTGGCACGGCGCGGCAAAGAAGGAACAGCCAGCAACCGCTAGCTATACCGCGCGGCCAATAACCGCCTTACGCGGAGTGAAGTTTGCCGGTTGGCGTAGGTTTTGAAGGCCGAGGGCTCGCTTTTGACTGCTTTTTACTTACTCTGGCCCTGTATTATACAGTTGAGCCGCCTAGCCGAGCCAGCCACTGTGGACAAACTTGCGTTATTTGGTGCCGAGTACGTCTGCTACAGTTTGCCGCTAACCTCCTCTACCACCCACGCTATGGTTTTCACCCCCAGCCCTATGCTTCTCAAGCTGCTCTACAACCGGGGCAGCCTGCACAACCTGCCCGACGGCCAGGGGGTGGCGTTCAGTATTAAAAATCGACTTGATACGGTGCGCCTCACGGGCCTGCGGCAAGTGAAACTGGGCGAAGTAGTGGTGGCGGCTAGCCGCATCCGGCTCGACCTGGGCGGGGGCGAGGTGCGAACCGGGACGAGCGTTGGGCCCGACGGCCAGGCTATAGAGCTGCCGGTGGGCCGCGTCCTCACGTTTGTGCTCGACACGCCCGCCCTGGCCGAGGGCATGCACCAGCTGCAGGCACAATTTAGCACCGATGCATTTGGCGAGCTGAGCGTGGAGGTCGAAGATGCCATTGTGAGCCAGGATGGCCGCGTGCGTATCCCGCGCTCCGACGACGACGATTATGCCGAGGCTGCCATTCAGGCCCGGCAGCGCTTTGCCGAGCAGTTTACCCAGCAGGAATTCCGGCACTTAAAAAATTATTCCTTCGACCCGCACGCCCTCAAAGGCAACTGCGAGCACTTTGTGGGCGTGGCGCAGGTGCCCGTAGGGCTAGCCGGCCCGCTGCACGTGAACGGTGAGCACGCGCAGGGCGAATTTCTTATCCCGCTGGCTACTACCGAGGGCACGCTGGTGGCCAGCTACAACCGCGGTATGCAGGTGCTCAACCTGTGCGGCGGCGTGAAGTGCACCATTATCGGCGATGCCATGCAGCGCGCGCCGGTATTCGTGTTTGACGATGCGCGGGGTGCCCGCGACTTTGGCCGCTGGGTAGCCGAGAGCCTGGAGCTCATTCGACCCGAGGCCGAAAGTACCTCGCGCGTGGCTAGGCTGCAATACATTGATACTTACCTCAGCAACAAGTTTGCCTTTCTGCGCTTCAACTTCTCGACCGGCGACGCGGCCGGGCAAAATATGGTGGGCCGGGCCACCTTCGCGGCGTGCTCCTGGATTCTGGAGCACTACAAAGGCGCGCCCATTCGGCATTTTTACCTCGAGTCAAACTTTGCTACCGATAAGAAGGCTAGCCAGATAAACGTGATGCGCACACGCGGCAAGCGCGTGGTGGCCGAGGCGGTGATTCGGCGCGACGTATTGCAGCAGCGCATGCGCGTGACGCCCGAGCAGCTGGCCTACCACGGGCAGGTGAGCAATGTGGGCGCTTTTCTGAGCGGGGCCAACAACAACGGCGCGCACTCGGCCAACGGCATTACGGCGCTCTTTATCGCCACCGGCCAGGACGTGGCCAACGTGAGTGAGTCGAGCGCCGGCGTGCTGTATTCGGAGGTAACGAAGGAGGGCGATTTGTACATTAACATTACCATCCCATCGCTCATCGTGGCCACCCACGGCGGCGGCACCGGGCTAGCCACCCAGAATGAGTGCCTGCGCATGCTGGGCTGCGTGGGGCCGGGCACGGTCTATAAGTTTGCCGAGATAGTGGCCGGCGTGGTGCTGGCCGGCGAGCTGAGCCTGGGCGCCGCCATTAGCAGCAGCGACTGGGTGAGCAGCCACGAGCAGTACGGCCGCAACCGCTAGCCATTAGGCAGTTGAGCGGCTGTGTGGCTACTTATCTTTGCGGCCATAATCTCTCTTTTCTGCAAGTAAGTGAACGCACTATTTCTCACGTTGCTGGTGGCGGCGGGTTACACCACTGCCCAGGCCCAGGCCAGCCACTTGGGCGGCACCGACCCTAGCCGCACCCTCTACCGCGAAGCTAATACCCCGGCGGCCAGCCTGCGTACCCGCGCGGCGACCAACCAGCACTCAACCGAATTTCTCAACAAAGGCACTTACGAAGCGGGCTACCTGCGCCCCCTCGATGGCCGCCGCGTTCTGGTGCTCGGCCTGCGCTACCACGTGGGCCAGCGCGTGGTGCAGGTGCAGGACTCGATGCAAGCCGACAGCACCCACTACTGGCCGCTAGCCGCCGTGCGCGGCTTCGACCTGGGCACCGAAGATGACATACCGCCGGCCGGCAGCCCGGGCGCCGCGCCCGGCGTGCGTCGCTACCGGGCCCGGCTGGTGCAGGAAGGCCGGCAAGGCACCCGCCGTGAGGCAGTTGAGGTATTGACTTCTATCGATTCGGGGCCGCTGCTGCTGGCCTGGCTGCCTGTAGCGGCCGCGCCGGCGGGCCTCACCCAGGTGCTGGTGGCCGGTCCTGGCACCGTCACCACCGAGCCGCTGCGCCCCCTGGAATTGACCGAAGCCGCCGTGCTGCGCCTCTGCGGCAGCCGCGCTACGGAGGTCCGCACCTTTGCCACTGGCCGCCACCTGCGCTTCGACCAGCCGACCGAGGTGGCCAAGATACTGGATTACTACAATCGGGTAGCGGTGGCGAAATAGAGCTGAAAAATAACCCGCATTATCCTGCTGAGCTTGCGAAGCAGGATAATGCGGGTTATTTCCCTCCAAGCAGGGCCAGCTGCGCGGTGCTATCCTGCACCACGTGTAGCGCCTGCTGAAGCTCCAGGTCGGTATCGCGCAGCACGGCGCGGCCAGCTTCAGCGCCGTAGGCACTGCGCGCGATGCAGGCCTTGAGGTAGCTGCGCAGGGCCGGCGCGCAGCGGCGTAGCGCCACCGGGTCGGGCCGCAGGCCGGCCAGCGCTGCCGTGCGCACCAGGCCATCAAGCTCGGTATCGGTAACGCGAAATACCGCCTGGTACTGCGCAAAGCGTAGGCCCGCCAGCTCGGTCTTGTGCTGCTGGTAGAAGGCTAGCGCGTAGGCCCACACGGCACCTACGTGTTGCAGCTTAGCGTAATAAGCCGAGTGCAGCAGCGTATCGCGGGCCACAAAGATGTCGGGCATGATGCCGCCACCGCCGTACACCACCCGGCCGTGGTCGGTGCGAAAGCGCTGCCCAGCGGCAAAGTGCACGCTGTCGGCCGAGTTCAATTCGCCGCGCTGCTGGCGTTCGGTCAGCTCGCGGTTGTAGCTGGCGCGGTCGGCACCGTAAGGCTTCTGAATGCACCGGCCCACCGGCGTGTAGTAGCGCGCCACCGTGAGGCGCAGCTCGCCGCCTTCCTGCAACGCGATTGGCTGCTGCACCAAGCCCTTGCCGAAGGTGCGGCGGCCCACCAGCAGGGCGCGGTCGTGGTCTTGCAGCGCACCGGCCAGCACCTCGGCGGCCGAGGCGCTGTTCTCATCCACCAGCACCACCAGCGGCTGTTGCTCCCAGTCGCCGGCCACGTGGGCATAGGTCTGGGTGGCATACTGCTCGTCTTTGCCGGCGGTGTACACGATTTTGCGCGAGCCCGCAATAAATTCGTCGGCTAGCCTAGTGGCGCGGTCGAGGTAGCCGCCGGGGTTGCCGCGCAGGTCGAGCACCAGCCGCTTCAGGCCTTGGCGCTGCAAGTCGGCCAGCTGGGTTTTAAATTCTTCGTAGGTATTGGCCGCGAAGCGGTTCACTTTAATATACCCCGTCTGGCCGTCTTCCAATAGTACCCCCGGCTCTACCGACGCATTGGGCAGGCGGCCCCGGTTGAGGCGCACGGCCAGGGACTGCGGCTGGCCCGGCCGCGCCACGAGCAAGGTCAGGCTGCTGCCCTTGACCCCGCGCAGCAGCTGGGTTAGCTGCGTCGTGCTGAGGTGCGCCCCGGCCACCGGTTGCGTACCCACGCGCAGTACCTGGTCGCCGGGCAGCAGGCCGGCGGCCTCGGCCGGGCCGCCCGGCAGGGTCGTCACGACGGTGGCCGTATCCCGGAAAAAGTTAAAATCGAGCCCCACCCCGTCGAAGCTGCTTTGCAGGAAGGCATCGACCTGCTCGCGGTCCTTGGCCGGGATGTACACCGAGTGCGGGTCGAGCTTGCCCAGCAGCTGCGCCACGGCATAGTTGGTGAGCCCATCGGCGTCGACCGAATCGACGTAGTCGCGGTCGATGGCAGTCAGGATTTCCTTGTAGCGCAGGTAGCCCCTGGCCGTCGCGTCGGGGTTTTCGGTATGAGGGCGAAACGGATTGGTACCCAAGATAATACCAAGGCCCAAGGTGAGCAGCGGCAGCAGCGCCAGGCGGTACCCCCGGCCGCGGCGAACCGGCGCCGGGGCAGTAGCAGAATCATCGCGGGGCGATGGCAACGGGGCAGGCATAAGCGAATCCGCTGGGTGTATAAGTTTAAATCAACAAGCAGAAAAGGCTATTGCTCAGTCAAATTTATCACGCGCCAGGCAGAAGTGATGGGCCTGACCCACTAAGTTGATTGCTTTCTGCCTAGGCCCACACATTTTCTTGGTAAAAGGCAAAAATACCTGTTGCCTGGCGCAGGGGTTAGGCGAGCACAAAGGCCAGCCTGCTCGCCGCTAGCCCTGCGGCCGGGCCGTATCTTTGTGGTTTACTGCGCCTGCTTTATGTCTACTCCCGCTACCGGCCGCATTCTGGCTATCGACTACGGCCACAAGCGGGTGGGCCTGGCCATTACCGACCCGCTCCAGCTTATTGCGTCGCCGCTCGACACCATTCACAGCCAGGATTTGGTAAAATTTGTGCTCGACTACCATCGGCGCGAGCCGCTGGCGGCCGTGGTGGTGGGCATGCCCCGCACCCTGCTCAACGAGCCCACCGACTCGACCAGCGCCGTGGTGGGTCTGCTGCGCCGCCTGCGCCGCGAGCTGCCCGAGCTGGCCGTCCACGAAATCGACGAGCGCTTTACTTCACGGCTAGCCAAGCAGGCCATGCTGGCCGGTGGCCTGGGCCGCAAGGCCCGCCAGGACAAAGCCACCGTCGATAAGGTGAGCGCGGCGCTTATTCTTCAGTCATTTCTAGAATCCCCCCTACGTTAAATGATTCTCCCGATTGTTGCCATCGGCGACCCCGTTCTCAAAACCCTCGCCAAAGACCTGCCCGCCGACCTGCCCGCCGCTGAGCTACAAAAGCTGGTGGAGGATATGTTCGAAACCATGTACTCGGCCCACGGCGTGGGGCTGGCCGCGCCGCAAATCGGGCGCGCCGTGCGCCTGTTTGTGATGGACTCGGGCCCCATGCTGGGCCCCGATGAGGACGACGAGGACGAGCCCGTAGAAGTAGCCGCGCCCGACGAAATCCAGGAAATGCCCATTAAGCGCGCCTTTATCAACCCCCAGATGCTGAGCGAAACCGGCGAGCCCTGGGGCTTCGAGGAAGGCTGCCTGAGCATTCCCGGCGTGCGCGAGCTGGTGAGCCGCTGCCCCAATATCGTGCTGCGCTACGAGGACGAAAACCGCCAGGTGCACGAGGAAGCATTTAGTGGCATGGCGGCCCGTATTATTCAGCATGAATACGACCACCTCGAAGGTATCTTGTTCACCGACAAGCTTTCAGCTTTTAAAAAGCAGCTGCTGAAAGGCCGGCTGGCCCGCATCAGCAAGGGCGATGTGAAGCACGACTACCGCATGAAATTTGCGACCAGCGGGCGCCGCTAGAGTGCAAGCGGAAAGCAGCTTGCTGACAAAGCCGGTATATCGTCAGATATACCGGCTTTTTTTGTTACTTGCTGGTTTATTCACGGAAGTATTCTTTTATGAGCAAACTGCTGCGCTTTAAGCTGGGTAAACGGTGCCTGCTGCTAGCCCTGGCCTGCTGGCTAGCCCGGCCCGCGCCGGCGCGGGCGTGGGGCTTCTTCGGCCACCGGCTGCTGAATCGACTGGCCGTGTACACGCTGCCGCCCGAGATGCTGCCGTTTTTTAAGGCCAACATTGACTACCTTACCAACAACGCCACCCGGCCCGATTCGCGGCGCACGGTGGTGCCCACCGAAGCGCCGCGCCACTTTATGGACGTGGACGTGTACGGCGACAGCGCCCTCACGCGCCACGGCCTGCCCCGCGCCTACGCCGACGCGGTGGCCCTGGTGGGCGGCGAAGACTCGCTGCTGCACCACGGCATGGTGCCCTGGCAGGTGGCTAGCATGAAAAGCCAGCTCACGGCCGCCTTCCAGGCCGGCGATACTGACCGCATTCTGTACCTGGCTGCTGACCTGGGCCACTACGTGGCTGATGTCTGCGTGCCGCTGCACACCACCCGCAACTATAACGGCCAGCTTACCAACCAGCGCGGCATCCACGCGCTCTGGGAGTCGCGCCTGCCCGAGCTGCAAGCCGCCGACTACGACCTGCTTACCGGCCAGGCGCCGTACCTGGAGCAGCCCACCGAGGCCGCCTGGGCGGCCGTGGCCCGCGCCCACGCGGCCGTCGATTCGGTGTTTCAGATGGAGCGGCTCGTGTCGGGTGAGCTAAGCGAGGACCGCAAATTCAGCTACGAGCAGCGCGGCAACCAGACCATCCGGGTCTACTCGCGCGAGTTCAGCCTGGCGTATCACCGGCGGCTAGGGGGGCAGGTCGAGCGCCAGCTGCGCTACGCGGCGCGGCTCATCGGCGCGTTCTGGTACACGGCCTGGGTCGATGCCGGCCAGCCCGATTTAACCGGGTTGGACCAGCAGCCCTCGGCAGCCGCGCAGCTGCAAGCCGCCTATGAAACGAAGGCCGCCAGCGTGGTGCCCAGCGTAGCGCTGCCGGGCCACGACGAGTAACAAGCGTAAAAAAAGCCCGCCAGTAAGGTCGGGCTTTCTTCGGAGTGAATGACGCTATACGTTCGGGTTACTGCTGGCCAGCACGTCGTAGGCCAGGTTTTCGGCGGGCGTCATGTTGTTGGGGAGGCGAATGTCGTCGGCGTCGTGCACGCGCAGGGTGAGTAGGCCCGAAAGTATCATCGAGCCGCCGCCGAGCACGAGCGTGAGCGAGGAGTCGTTGTGAAACAGATGCTTTGTGAAGAAACCCAGCGTGACGCTGGCCAGCATCTGGGGCAGCACGATGAAGAAGTTGAACACGCCCATGTAGTAGCCCATTTTATTCGACGGCAGCGCGCCGGCCAGCATGGCGTAGGGAATGCTCAGAATGCTGGCCCAGGCCACGCCCACACCCACCATCGATAGCAGCAACAACTGGGGGTTTTGAATAAAGTAGATGGAAATCAGCCCCAGGCCGCCCGCCGTGAGGCAGAGCAGGTGCGTGACGCGCCGGCTCGTGGCGCGCGCAATAACGGGCAGCGCCAGCGCCGCCAGCGCCGAAATGCCGTTGTAGACGGAAAAGCACACGTTCACCCAGTCGGCTCCTTCGTTGTAGATTTTTGAGGTAGTATCGCTGGTGTGATAGATGTGGCTCGTGATGGCCGGCGTGGCATAAATCCACATCGAAAACAGGGCTAGCCAGCTAAAAAACTGCACCACCGCCAGCTGCCGCATAGTGCGGGGCATGTCGGCAATGCCCGCAAACGACTCCTGGATGCCGTGCCAGAAGCCGGCGGTGCGAGCCTTCTCAGCTTCAAACTCAGCCAGGTTTTCGGGCGGGTATTCGCGGGTCCGGATAACCGTCCAGAGCACCGCCAGAAAATACACAATGCCGCCGGTATAAAAGGCGTATTTCAGCGAAGGCGAAATCTCGCCGGCCGGCGCCACATTACTGAAGTGCAGCCAGTTGGTGAAAATATAAGGTAATAGCGACCCCACCACGGCCCCGATGCCGATAAAGAACGTTTGGGCGCCGAAGCCCGTGGTGCGCTGGTTGCTGGGCAGCATATCGCCGACCAGTGCCCGAAACGGCTCCATCGAGATGTTGATGCTCGAATCCATAATCCAGAGCATGCCGGCCGCCATCCAGAGGGCCGATACGTGGGGCATCACCAGCAGGGCTAGCGAGGCGCACAGCGCGCCCACCAGGAAAAATGGTCGCCGCCGGCCCCAGCGCGGGCTCCAGGTGCGGTCGGAGAGGTAGCCGATAATGGGCTGAATGAGCAGGCCGGTGGTGGGCGCCGCCAGCCACAGAAAGGCTAGCTGGTCTTCTTTGGCACCCATCGTTTCGAAGATGCGGCTCATATTGCCATTCTGGAGGGCAAAGCCAAACTGGATGCCCAGAAAGCCGAAGCTCATGTTCCAGATTTGCCAGAAGCTCAGGCGGGGCTTCACGCGCAGCGCCGAGGGGTTGTCGATGATAGCACTACCGGCCATAGCAGCGAAACAAAAAGGGTGGGAAATGAAGTAGCTGAAAGTTACGCCTAGCCAGTGCTTTAGTCCTAGCTATTGCGGCTTAATTTCTAAAACCAGGGCACTGAGCGGTGCCAGTGTGAGCTTGCTGAGGCTAGCCAGCGGCTCGCCGCCGTTGAGCAGGTCGCGGTAGGTGAAAGTGCGCTGGGTAGGCAGGCCCATGCGCTGCAACACGGCCTCCGGAATGAGCAGGGTGGGGCGGTAGGTTTTGGTATCGCTAAAGTTGACGACCACCAGCACCTGCTGGCCCTTGGTGTAGCGCAAAAAGCAGTACAGCTGGCGCTGGTCGTATTCCTTGCTGAGATTGTTGGCATCCTGCAACTCATAAAACTGACCCTTACGGATGGCCTCGCTGCTGCCCGCCAGGGTTAGCAGGCGCTTGTAAAAGTCGCGCAGCTGCTTTTGCTCGGCGCTGAGCTTGGCGCCGTCCATCTTGCCCTGGTTCAGCCACTTCTGGTGCTCGGGCACGCCCCAGTAGTCGAAAATGGTCGTGCGGCCATCCTCGCCCGAAAAGCCTTCGCTGCCCAGCGCGGGCTCGCCCACCTCCTGGCCCATGTAGAGCATGATGGGCCCGGTGGCTAGGGTGGCGCTCACCGTCATGGCCGGAATGGCGCGGCGCGGGTCGCCGGCAAATTCCTTAGAGGCAATGCGCTGCTCGTCGTGGTTTTCCAGAAAGCGCAGCATCTTGGAGCTGAAGCCGTTGCTTTCTTCTTTCCACACGTGGGTGATGTCATCCATGTTGCCTTCCTGGCGCATGAGGCGGCGCAGCCCGTCGTAGAGGCCTACCTTGTCGTAGAGAAAGTCGAAGTGACCCTTGTTGAAATACGTGGCGTATTCCTTTGGATTGTAGGCTTCACCGATGAAAATAAGGCCGGGCTTCCCCTTTTTCAGTTCCGGAATAACCCAGGCCCAGAACTCGACGGGCACCATCTCGGCCATGTCGCAGCGAAAGCCGTCCACGTCTTTCTTGGCCCAGAATACGAGGATGTCGCGCATCTTCTTCCACGTATCCGGAATGGGCTCGAAATACGTTTTGCGCCCGTGCTGGTAATCGACGCCGTAGTTGAGCTTGATGGTTTCAAACCAGTCGTTCACGCTCGGGGCGGCCGAAAACACGTCGTTGCCGGTGGCCTTGGCCGGAAACTCGTTGTACTTGCCATCCTCGCCGGGCCCCTTCAACGGCCCGAGCGGGTCGTAGCCGGCGGGCACCGTAAAGTGCTCGCCGGGCAGGTAATAAAAATTGTTGTTGGGCGCAAAGGCCTTGGTCTTGTCATCCTGCGCGCCCAGGTCTACCACGCCGGCCGGCTTGGCGTCGGAGTGGTACGAGCGGGCCACGTGGTTGGGGATGAAGTCCATCAGCACCTTTAGGCCGTGGGCGTGGGTGCGCGCCACGAGGGCCTCAAACTCGGCCATGCGGGCCTTTTTGTCCACGGCCAGGTCGGGAGCCACGTCGTAGTAGTCCTTCACGGCGTAGGGCGAGCCGGCGCGGCCCTTCACCACGTCGGCATCGTCGGCGAGCAGGCCCGACTGCGGGTAGCTGGTCATGGTGGCGTGCTCCAGCACGCCGGTGTACCACACGTGCGACGCACCCATCTCCTTGATTTTGGTCAGGGCCAGGTCATTGATGTCGTTAAACTTGCCGCAGCCATTTTCGAGCACCGTGCCGTAGGGCTTGTTCAGGGCCACCTTATTGCCAAACAAGCGCGGTAGCAACTGGTAGATAACGAGCTTGTTATCCTGCGGAATCTCGGTAGTCGTGTTGGGGTCTTGGGCCACGGGCAAGGTAAAAGCGGATACGGCCAGCAAGCTGGCCGCCAGCATCAGGTTTTTCATAAGTGCCGGCAAGGTAGGCGGGATAAAACCTAACGCGCAAGCCTACTTCCGCAGCTCCACCACCCAGGCCGTGTGCGCCGGCACTGTCAGGGTCTTCAAATCGGCGAGGCTAGCCCCGCTCACCACCTCCACACCCGACGAAAAGCCAGCGGTGCGCTCGGCGTAGCGGGTGCCATCCACCTTCTTCACCTCTTTAGTATTATTGGCAATCACCATCACGCACTCGCCCGCGTCGTTGTAGCGGAAGTAGGTATACACGCCATCCTGCGGGATAAACTGCATAAGCTTGCCCGATGAGAGCACCGGATGCGCTTTGCGGTAGTTGGCTAGCTTGCTCACGTAGTCGAACGCCTCGCCGGCCTGGCCGGGGCGCGAAGCGAAGTAGTTCGTCTTATCGCCGGCCCAGCCCCCGGGAAAGTCTTCGCGCACCTTGCCGTCGGGGTCCGAGAAATTCTTCATCAGCACTTCGGTGCCGTAGTAAAGCTGCGGCGTGCCGCGCAGCGTCAGCAGCCAGGCAATACCCATCTTGTACTTGGCGAAGTCCTCCCCGATAACCGAGTAGAAGCGGCTCATGTCGTGGTTATCGAGGAAGGGCACGTTGCGCGTGGCATCGGTATACATCCAGTCGCCCTGCAAGGCACGGTAGAGCTTGTTGAGGTCGCCGCCGTCGCCCTTCAGCACGTCGCTGATGCCGAAGCAAATCTGGAAATCAAGCACACCCGGCAGGTTCGACTTAAAGCCATTAACCGGCGGGAAAATATTCTGCGCGAAGAATGCCTGCTCGGCCTCCGTCCCCTCCCAGGCCTCGCCAAACAGGGCTAGCTTAGGATATTCGTCGCCGATGGCCTTGCCCCAGTCCATTAAGAACTTAGGCTCCGAATAGGGGTAGGTGTCGATGCGGTAGCCATCCAGCCCGGTGCTCTCCACCCACCACAAGAAATTCTGAATCAAATACGTAGCTACCAGCGGATTGCTCTGGTTCACGTCGGGCATGGTGGTGTCAAACCAGCCGTCGTTTTCCAGCATCCGGTCGCGCCGCGAGGCGTAGGGGTCGTTGAGGGTGAAGGCGTTGTAATTGCTGCGCGTGAAGGTTGGGAAAGCGTGGAACCAGTCGGCCGCCGGCTTGTCCAGAAATAAGTGGTGGTAGCTGCCCCAGTGATTAAGCACAATATCCTGCACCACTTTCAGGCCCTGGGCGTGGGCGGCTTTCACAAACTGCACGTATTCGGCATTGGTGCCGTAGCGCGGGTCTACCTTGTAGCAGTCCGTCACGGCGTAGCCGTGGTAGCTGGCCTTGGGCATGTCGTTTTCGATAATCGGCGTGGGCCACACGGCCGTGGCCCCAAGCTGCTTCAGGTAATCGAAGTGGTTTTGAATGCCCTTGAGGTCGCCGCCGTGGCGGGCATACATCGAGTCGCGGGCGATGTGGTTCACGCGGGTGCCCTTCACCACGTCGTTCTTCGGGTCGCCGTTTGAGAAGCGGTCCGGCATCAGCATATAAATAAAGTCGGCCTGCGTGAGGCCCTGTGTGCGGGCCGGGTCGGTGTTGCGCGGGCGCAGTTCGTAGCTGTAGGTGAGGGGCTTGGCGCCGGCAAACTTCAGCTGCAGCTTGCCCAGCTGGGCCTGCGGACTCACCGTGAGGTTGACGATGAGGTAGTTGCTGCTTTCGAGCTTCTGAAAGCCGTCGAGCGTTACGCCGGGATACGTGGCTAGGGTCACCTGGTCGGCGGCGATGCCGGGCGCATTCACCAAAAGCTGCAGCTTGGGATTTTTCATGCCCACAAACCAGTAGGTGGGGTCGATGCGGGCGGCCGTTTTGGCGGGGGGCGCAGCTAGCGCGGGGCTAGCGGCGAGCAGCAGCGCGGCCGCCGCGGCGGGCAGGAACGAGCGAAAAAAGTGCATAGGGCAGATAATGAGCTGGAAGGGTGGGGGAAATGAGGAAAAGCTACGACTAGTCAAAACGGGCTGGCCGGGCGCGGGAGGTGGCATTTTGGCCCGCAAACCATTGCGGAACTGCCCCCCGAAGCCCGCGACAAATTACGCCGACATGCCCCGCCCCTCCGCTAGCTTTGGCGTGTGGGCGCTTCCTTTGCCCTGCCGAAACCCCTTAGCCACAATCAACTACTGACTTTTTTTTCATGGCTTTTACTTTCAAAGCACCGGCTCCGGCCGCAAAATACAAGACCGCCGCGGCCTACTTCTCGATGGAGTTTGCCCTCGACCAGAGCTTGAAAATTTATTCGGGCGGCCTGGGCTTCCTGGCCGGCTCGCACATGCGCTCGGCCTACGAACTCAAGCAAAACCTCATCGGCATCGGTATGCTGTGGACCTACGGCTACTACGACCAGGTGCGCAACCCCGACCAGACCATGAAGGCCGAGTTTCTGCACAAGCAGTACTCGTTCTTGGAAGACACGGGCATCGTGTTCCCCGTCACCATCCACGATGCGCAGGTGCACGTGAAAGCGCTGTACCTGGCGCCCGAGACGTTTGGCACCGCGCCCATGTTCTTCCTCACCACCGACATTGAGGAGAATGACTATCTCTCGCGCACCATCTCGCACCACCTCTACGACCCGGACGCGGCTACCCGCGTGGCCCAAAGCATCGTGCTGGGCGTGGGCGGTGGCCGCCTGCTCGACGTGCTGGGTCGCCAGACCGACATGTACCACCTGAATGAAGGCCACGGCCTGCCGCTAGCCTTCTACCTCTACGAAAAGCACGGCCGCGACCTGCCCGAGGTGCAGAAGCGCCTGGTTTTCACCACCCACACGCCCGAGCTGGCCGGCAACGAGGAACGCCCCATCAAGCTGCTCCAGGACATGAGCTTCTTTGCCGGCGTGCCGCTTGAGGAGATTCGCCGCGTGGCCCGCCTCGACGGCGATTCGCTCAACTACACGCTCACCGCGCTGCGCTTTGCCCGCAAGGCCAACGCCGTGAGCAAGGTACACGGCGAAGTGGCCCGCGAAATGTGGGGTCACTACGCGGGCATCTGCCCCATCATCTCCATTACCAACGCCCAGAATGGCACGTACTGGCGCGACACGCAGCTGGCCGCCGCGCTCAAAGCCAAGGACGATACAGCGCTGCTGGCCCGCAAAAAGGAGTTGAAGAAGGAGTTCTTCAAAATCGTGGCCGACCAGACCGGGACGCTCCTCGACCCGGAGGTGCTGACCATTGTGTGGGCCCGCCGCTTTGCCGCCTACAAGCGCGCCGACCTCATTATGCGTGATTTCGAGCGCTTTGTGAAGTTGGTGAGCGATGATACCCGCCCCGTGCAGGTGATTTGGGCCGGCAAGCCGTATCCGAAGGACTACGGCGCCATCGACATCTTCAACAACATCATCCGCAAGACCAAGAGCCTCAAGCGCTGCGCCGTGCTCACGGGCTACGAGCTGGCACTGAGCGCCGAGATGAAGAAGGGCTCCGACATCTGGCTGAATACGCCGCGCTACCCGCGCGAGGCCAGCGGCACCAGCGGCATGACCGCCGCCATGAACGCCAGCGTGAGCGTGAGCATCGCCGACGGCTGGATTCCGGAGTTTGCCAAGGATGGCGAGAACTGCTTCCTTATCAAACACGCCGACGTGGCCTTGCCCGACGCTACTAAGGATGATATGGAGGCCGACAACCTGCTCGCCGTACTCGAAAACACCGTGGTGCCGATGTATTATGACCAACCCAAGCAGTTTCTAAAAGTAGTAAAAGCCGCCATGAAGGACGTAGAGCCCGAGTTTGAGAGCGGCCGCATGGCCAAGGAGTACTACGAGCAGCTCTATAAATAATAATCGCAGATTTAGAGAGATTAGGCTGATTCCGCAGATTCGGGCTTCAGCAACGGCGGCCGGTTTTTCCTGAATCTGGGAGAAGCCGGCCGCTTTTTAGTGCCCATTTTTGGTAGAAAATCGTAAGGGAAAGACCATAGCCAAACTGGCCGTTGCCGAAGCCCAAATCTGCGAAATCAGCCTAATCTCTCTAAATCTGCGATTATCGTGTGTGGCCGTTATACCGTTATCACGCCCGCTTCGGGGCTAGCCAAGCGCTTTTCGGCGCAAGCGGCGGCTAGCCCGGCGCCCAATTTCAACGCCGCGCCCTCGCAGGCCCTGCCCATCATCACCAATACCGCGCCCGGCCAGATTCAGCTCGTGAACTGGGGCTTGGTGCCCTCCTGGAGCCGCGACCCGGCCGGCGGCCCCAAGCCCATCAATGCCCGCGCCGAGACCCTGGCCGAGAAGCCCAGCTTTCGGCAGCTGCTGGCGCGCAAGCGCTGCCTGGTGCTGGCCGACTCATTCTACGAATGGCAGGCCACCGAGCGTGGCAAGATTCCGCACCGCATTTTATTGAAAAGCGAGGAGCCCTTTGCCTTCGCGGGGCTCTGGGATGAGTGGGTCGATAAGGCTACCGGCGAGCTGCACCCCACGTTCACCATCGTCACGACTGAGCCCAACGAGCTGATGGCCAAGCTGCACAATCGCATGCCCGTCATCCTGCCCGGCCCCGACGCCGAGCGCGCCTGGCTGGCCGACGACCTGGGGCCTAGCCAGCATCAGCAGCTCCTGATACCTTGCGATGCCAGCCTGATTCGCGAATACGTCATCACCACCCGCGTGAACTCGCCGGCTAACAATGACGCGGAGGTGCTGGCCGCTGCCTGAACAGAGCTAAAGCGCAGGCTTCACCTCAAACGAGAAGCTGGTGCTGCCGGCTAGGCCGGTGGGCGCCAGGCCCTGCACCACTACCAGGTAGCGGCCGGCCTGGTCCGAAGAAAAGAAATCGAGCGCCCGCGGCTGGCCGGGGGCTAGCTGCACGGCGGGGTTCCAGTAGAGCAGGTTGCGCAGGTCGGGCAGGCGGCTGTGCTGCTGGGCTTCGGTGTCGTAGCGCGGGGTGTAGAACTCGCGCGGGGTTTGCAGGCCCTCATACTCTTCGATAAGCGCGTGCGGGTTGATGGGAAAGCCGCCTAGGTCGCCCTTGTAGGTGGTGTAGCTTACCACGCCATCGTACACTTGCTGGCCCAGGAAATAGCGGTTGGCAATTACCTCTAATTTTCTAATTTTCAGCGGGTCAAAGGCCATTACCTGGTTGATGTTGAAAATGGGTAGGCCATCGAGCAGCGTCAGTGGGTTTTCCTGGAGGGTGAGGTGCTTGGGCCGGTCTATTACCAAAAAGTGGAAGCCGTCTTTGCGCTTGCGTACCAGCACGGCGGGCACGTATTCGCGCATCACATCTTCCAGCGAGGGGAAGCGCGTGTAGTTGTCGAGCAGGTACCACTCATCGGCTCGCCCAAAAAAGGCCAATGTATCATTGGAAATTGACCGGTAGCGTGGGGGCTGCCTATCATAGACACGTTGCGCCTGGGTTTGCAGGTGGCGCTCGCTCAGGGAGGTGGCCCACTGGCGCGGCAGGGGGGCTAGCCCGGGGGGCACCAGGCCGCCGCCCGCCGTGAAGGGGCTTAGCAGTTCGAGGTGATACGTGCTGTCGCGCTGCGGATTGGTTTGCAGCACCAGTTTGCGCAATCCATAAAAATCGGGCAGCTCAAACTGCACCGTGCCATCGGTGCGGCTGAGGGAGTTGGCTAGCTGGAAGGACAGGCCCGGCAGCGATAAGTAAGCCGGGATGCCGCTGGCCGGCGCCCCGCCCGGCTGGCTGACGCGGCCACGTAGCACGTAGCCATTCAGCTCGGGTGGGTAGAGGCTAGCGGCCGGGCGGCCCGCCAGCACCTCGTCCCACTTGAAGCGGCGCCAGCCTTGGGTCAGCATCAGGTTGTCGGCGGCCAGCCGGGCCGTGGCGCTGGAGTCGCGGAAATAGTAGCCGGCATCTTCGATAAAGCCTTTCAGGTCAGCAGCCAGCAGCAGGTAGCTGCTGATATCGGCCGCGGGCGTGGCGGCCGCCAGCGAATCGAGCCGGTATACGGCCAGCGAGGTCGCGGCTGGCTGGCTGGCTTCTAGCCGCAGGCTCACGCGGCTGCGCGGGCCATAGGCAGCGGCCGAGGCGCTGCCTTGCAAAGCCAGCGTGTGGGTGGGCCGGCGGAAGAACAGGCGCTCGGCCACGGGCCGCTGCCCGTTGAAAATAGTGAAATGCGTGATGCCCGGCTGCAAGCCGCGTTTATCGACCTGAAAAGTGGCCCGCCCGGCCACCAGGGCGGCTTCGGCGGACGCCGTTAGCTGCTGGCCGGTGTGGGCTAGCAGGTGCAGGCGCTCGGTGCCCGTCGTGGGCTGCGTTTGCACGGCTAGGGTGAGCGAGTTAGGGTTGTCATCGGTCAGCAGCAGCGCATAACCCTGCTCGGCTATTGCCGGCAGCCTGCCCGTTACGACGGCCCCGCCCGGTAGCTTCACGGTAGCCGTGTAGGTTGCCCCGGCTGTGGTGGGCGTCAGTTGAAAGCTGCCCATGCCAAATTTTAGCGTTTGCAAAGTGGCTACAGTAGTTCCCCGCGCATCGGCCACGGTGCCGGTGGCGGCCAGGCTGTGGCCCCGCCGGTCGGTGAGCTTGAACGCTACCCGGCCGGGCAGCCCCTGCACCAGCTGTCCACCTTCTGGGAAGAATTGAAAGTCATAAGCCGGCGCCGACGAAGTGGCGGGCATTGGGGCCGGGCCGGCCTGCCAGGTATTGAGTATCGTAACCGGCTGCTGGAAATAAAAATCTGGGCCCGCGTTTTTCATCCAGTTGGTGTAGGCACGCACTACGTAGCGCCCGCTAGCCAGGTCGGCGGGCAGTTCCACGGCCCCGTTGCCCGTGGCATCGGTGAGCGCTAGCTTGGTTTGCACTACCGGGCGTTGCGCCGCATCGAGTACTTCCACGTAGGCTACCTTGCTCATGGCCAGGGGGCGGTGAAAGGTGCCATCGACGGCGTAGGCCTTAAACCACATCGTTTCGCCCGCCGTGTAGGCCGGCCGGTCGAGGTGCAGAAAAAGCTGCTCGGTGAGGGTGCGGCGGTAGTGTTGCCGGAGCTTATTGCCAGGCGCAGTAGAGTCGGTAGGGGCCTGCGCCAGGCTAGAGGCGCTAGCTAGCCAGCCTAGCGTCAGGAGTAGGTAGCCAGGATGGCGCAAAAGCCGACCGCAAAACAGCCGCGCGGGTAGTAAAGGACGTGACATAGGCTAGAAAATGGCTGGCTAGGCTACCAGAAGCTGGGTTTTACAATGGTGCCGCGCGTGCGGCAGTCGATGCACGCGTGCGGTCCCCCTTCGTACCCCAGCGTGTCGCCGCCAACGATGTAGTACTGGGTTGGTATGCTTTCGCCCGACTTGAAAATCCGGGTATTGGGCCGGTATATGCGCAGCGATATTTTGTCGTTTAGGTCGGGCACCAGCTCCGAGCCAAACGTGCAGTCGCTGTACGGGTCCTCGAATACCCAGTCTTTCGGTAGGCCCAGGCTGGCCGGCGTGGCAAACAAGCGGCGCTGCACCACCGTGTGGGCGCCGACAAAGCCGAGCACGGGCTCCTGAGGGTTGTCCACGCGGTGCACGTTGCCGGTGAGCTGCGCCGGCAAGGGGTCGTTGACGGTGCCCACAGCTTCGGTGTTTTTACGCAGCAACTCATAGTAGGCAAACTCTTCGGCCGTTTCGGCATACTGCGTGACCAGCACGCTATAGCGAATCTTGATGCGCTCGGCGCGGTCCGAAAAGCTATTGACTACCTGTTGAGCTATGATATTCTGGCTGAGCGAGGCGGTTCTGGCTTGCCTAACGGTAGAAGGTGTTTCGGAGCGGTAGCAGGTGTAGATGGGCGTGACGCGCCGCCGCACCAAGCCCCCGATAACTTCCAGCTCCGATTTGTAAGCCGCATTGAATTCCCAGGTTTCGTAGGTGCGCCAGCGGTAGTACTGGGCTTGGTTAGTGGGGTCGTGGGTGCTGGCCAGCAACTGGATTTGCCCATCCTTTTGTACAAATTCGAGGCGGTCAAAATCAGGCGTCACTTTTAACGGCACTAACTCTGACTCATAGGTGGCCGCCGAAGCGCTTTCCCCCAGACTGATACGCAGCTGGTAGCGGTGGCCCGCCGGGAGGTGTAGGCTGTCCGATTGATAGTAGCCGGGCAGCTGCTCGGCTAGGGTATAGCGCTGGCCCGCATCGTCGAGGATGTAAACCGTGGCGCCCTTCTGGGCAGGTGGGGTAGTGGTAGCAGCAATATTTTCGGAGCGCGAGAGGCGGATGCGGGTGCGCCCGTTGCCATTGATGAAGCCATCGACTACCAGCAGGTTGGCATTGGCGCTCACCACCTCGGGCAGATACGCTTCTACGCACCCGCCCGCCCCCAGGGCCAGCAGCACGGCTAGGCCTGCGGCAGCGATACGAAAATAGGAGCAACGCTTTGTCATGCAGGTTACCAGAAAGTAGGCTTTATATTGCTGCCCCGGGTGCGGCAGTCGATGCACTCGCGGGCACCGCCCAAATAGCCATATACGGGGTAAGTGGTGCTTTGCGAATATAGAAGGTCGGTCGGTACGTTGTCGGGGTCGGCGAATATGCGCGATGCTGGATAATACACCCCGTATTTAAAGTAGGGCTTTACAACTTCACCCGTATCGGGTGCCTGGCAGTTGGCATAAGGGTTTTCGTAGAAGTCGGGCTTATGGGCCGGCAAGTCCTGGGGGTTGATGAAGAGACGCTGCTGCACGAGTGTATGGGCACCGACGAAGCCGAGCACGGGCTCCTGGGGGTTGTCCACGCGGTGCACGTTGCCGGTGAGCTGGGAGGGCAGCGGGTCGTTGACGGTGCCCACGGCCTCGGTGTTTTTGCGCAGAATCTCGTTGTAGGCGAATTCTTCGGCCGTCTCGGCATACTGGGTCAGCAACAGGCTGTAGCGAATCTTGACGCGCTCGCTGCGCTCGGAAAAGGCGAGCACCTGCTGCTGACTCAGCGCGTCCTGGCTCAGCGAGGCCGTGCTCACTTGCGTGATGGTGCTCGGCTGCTCGGTGTGCCAGCAGGTGAATATCGGCGTGATGCGTTTCACAATAATTCCGCCGCGAAACTCGATGTTCGACGGATACAGCGCGTTAAACTCCCAGGTTTCGGCCAAGCGCCAGCGGTAAAAGCGCGAGCTGCCGCTGGGGTCGTGCGTAGAGAAGCTAAATAGCAGCTGCCCATCCTGGCGCGTCCACTTGAACTTGTCGAAGGCAGGCGTAACCTTCAGAGGCACGAGGTCAGACGCATAGCTGGCAGCATTAGTAGTGCTGATGCGCAGCTGATAGCGCCGGCCAGCGGGCAGCACGAGGCTGTCCGAAACATAAAAGCCCGGGCGCTGCTCCGCTAGAGCATAGCTGCGGCCCGTCTCATCAACGATGCTGAGTTTGGCGCCCTGCTCGGCGGGTGGGGCGGTGGCGGTGCCGATGTTCTGGGTGCGCGAGAGGCGGATGCGCGTGCGCCCCGCTCCGTTGAGGAAGCCGTCCACCACCAAGTATTTGGTCGGCGCGTCCAGCACGGCCGGCACATACGGCTCCACGCACCCGGATAGACCTAGCAACGAGGCTACAGCCAGGCTCGCCGCACCCTGGCGGGGCCAGTCCGAGAATAAAGATGGATGGCGCATCAGAGGCGGAAGTTATAAGTGACAGTCGGGATGGGCGTCCCGAAAATGGAAAGCTGATAGCCTTTCAACTGCCCGTTAACGGTCTGAAAATACACCGAATACGGATTGTGCCGGCCCGTCAGGTTGTACACGGCCACCGTCCAGGAGCTGTGCGCGAACTTCTTCACTTTGTGGTTGCCTTCAAAATTGACGGCTAGGTCGACGCGGTAGTAGTCGGGCACCCGGTACATGTTGCGGTCCGAGTAGTATACCCGCAAGGCATTGTCGATGTAGTACTTGGCTAGCGGCAGCGTAATGGGCCGGCCGGTGCTGTAGTTGAAGTTGAGCCCTACGTTGAAGCGGCGGCTGAAGCGGTAGTTGCCTACGAGCGTAAAGTCGTGCGGCTTGTCGTAGTTGCTCGGGTACCAGTTGCCGCCGTTTACCACGTCGGTGGCCGTGTTCACCTGCACCAGCGAGCGCGCATAGGTGTAGCTCAACCAGCCGTTGATTTTGCCCACGTTTTTGCGCAGCAGCAGCTCTACCCCGTAGGCGCGGCCTTCGGCATTCACGAGGTCAGTTTCGAGGTGCGGATTAAGTAGTAGCACGGCACCGCTCTTATAATCCACAAAATCGTGAATTTTCTTGTAGTACACCTCCGCCGAAAACTCGATGGTATTGCGCTTGAAATTGTGGTAGTACCCTAGCGACACCTGGTCGCCCACCTGCGGGCGGATATAATTATCGCTCAGCTTCCAGGTGTCGGTCGGCGACACGACAGTTGTGTTCGATAGCTGATGAATATACTGGCGCATCCGGTTGTAGCTGGCTTTCACCGACGAGTTGGCCGTCAGCTCTAGCTTGGTCGAAATGCGCCACTCGGGGCCGGCGTAGTGGGCTAGCACCTGCCCGCTGCCGTAGGCCGTGGTGCCGGTTTTGGTGCTCTCGCTGCGCGATAGCCCCGGCAGGTAGTCATTTACGAGGCGGGGCCCCAGCGCCTGGTAAAAGGAGTAGCGCAGCCCCGCTTGCACCGAAAAGCGCGTGCTGACGTCGAAACGGTCGGTGAGGTACGCGCCGCTTTCCAGGGCCCGCTCGTGCTGAATAGTGGTCGGTAGCAGCAGCGACTGGTCACCCAGCGGCTGCTGGTCGCCGGGGGCAGTGTTATAAAGCAGGGTGCTAGCCCCAAAATCAAGCGTGTGCTTGGGAGCAGCCAGGTAAGAAAAATCGGCTTGCAGCGCCGACTGGCTTACCCGGTAAGCAAAAGAAGAGGCGGATAATGGGTACCGATTGGTCGTCAGGCTGAAGTCGTACTGGCTGGTAGTAGCCAGCACCGAACTGGCGAGCTTAGGGCTGAACGTGTGCTTCCAGTTCAGGCTAGCGGCTTGGTTGCGATACTCATAGATGGTATCGCTGGCCAGCCGAAACCGGTCGTGGCTGAGATAGCCAGTCACCGAAAGAGAATTGTTGGGGTTAAGGTCGTACGTCAGGTAGGCGCTTAGGTCATAAAAAGAGGCCGCGCTGTTGCGCAGCGTCGGGCTGGGCACCCGCTGCAACAGCCAGTCGGAATAGGAGGTGCGCCCACTAATCAGAAAAGAACCTTTGGCGCCGGGCAGCGGCCCTTCGAGCGTGAGGCGGCTGGTGAGTAGCCCAATACCGCCCGAGGCCCCAAACTTCTTGCGGTCGCCCTCGCGGCTCACAATGTCGAGCACCGAGGCTAGCCGCCCGCCGTAGCGCGCCGGAATGGCACTCTTGTACAGCTCCACCGACTTCACTATGTCGGGGTTGAAGGCCGAGAAGAAGCCGAACAAGTGGGCCGGGTTATAAATAGTGGCGCCGTTGAAAAGCACCAGGTTTTGGTCGGTGCCGCCACCGCGCACGCTCATGCCAGTGCTGCCTTCGCCCACCGTCTTCACGCCGGGCAGCGCCATTACCACGCGCAGCAGGTCGGCCTCACCAAATACGGTGGGTACTTGCTTAATCGTCTTGATATCCAGCAGTTGCACGCCCATTTGCATGCCGCGCACGTTGCGGTCCTTCTGGCCTTCTACTACCACTTCTTGCAGGGCCGCCGCATCGGTGGCCACCTCCAGGTTGAAGCGGCCGTCGGCGTGCACCACTAGCTGGCGCCGCGTGGTCCGGATGCCGATGCCCCGGATATTGAGGTTGTGCCGCCCCACGGGCACCGTAAGCGAATAGTTGCCCTGCCGGTCGGTGGTCGTACCGATAGTGGGCGAGTCGATAAATACGGCCGCCCCTATTACCGGTTCGCTGCGCGGCCCGGCCGTGCGCACCGTGCCCGTGATGGTAGCGCGCCCGCTAGCCGGCGCAGCCTGGCGCGGACCGATTTCATACACTTTGAACTCCGAGGTGCCGGTGGCCGGTGGCCCGCCGGCGCGCGCCGGGCCCGTAGCAACTGCCGCAGGCGGCGCCGTGCCCGCAGGCACTTGCTCAAAAAAATCGCTCGATAGCTGCGTTTGCAGCGGGTACTCAGGGGTAATAAATACGCGGTGCGTTGCTTCGTCTATGGCAAATTGTAAAGAAGAATGTGCAAATACTTGCTTCAATAAAGCGCTTACGGCCAAGCCGCTAGCCTGCACCTGCACGGTTACCGTGTCAACAGCGGCTGGGTTAAAGAAAAAGCGATAGGGCGTTTGGGCCTCCACGCGTTGCGCAAACTCCTCGAAGCGCAGATTGCGGAAGTCGCCGCTAATAGTGGGTTCGGTTTGCTGGGCCCAGCTTGCTTGGTTGGCTACCAACAGGCCTAGCAGGAGGAAAAGGAAGGAGTAGAGACGGGGCACAGCAGGTGGCTAAGAGCAAGAGATAGAGCAGTCCAGCCGTTCATTGAGGCAGCGTGTAGTAGTACCGTAGCACCTCAAGGGCCGAGGCCTCGCGTTGCGCCGCCCGAAAGCGCAGTTTGTGCTGACGGGCGTAGCGCTGGGCCTCGGCTTTGTGAGCGGGTAGTAAGGCTAGCAGGTCTTTCAGGCTACTTACCTCGGCAGCGCTACTGGCCGTGCGTAGCAAAAGCTGGTCGGCCTGCCGGTACTCAAAGCGCAGGTTCTGCTGCACGTAGGTCTGCTCCACTCTTTTGGTGTGGCGGGCTAGCAGGCTCACCGGGCCCGGCAGCAGCACCTCGTAAAAGCCGGTCGGCATTATCCGGCTGGTAGTCGAGTCGGCGCGCATGCGCGCAAACTGATGGTTACCCAGCGTGAAGCTGCTGATAAATTCTGGCACAAGTTTGATGACTGCCGTTTGGCCCGGGTAAGTCAGTACAACCTGGTCTAACAGTAGGTCGTAGCGCAGCAGCACATTCTCAAAAGCGCCCTGGCGATACACGATAGTGCCCGTTTGCGGAGTGGCATCCAGAAAAAACTGGTGCCCAATGCTGCCCGGCTTGCTATAATCTACGTACTCCGGGCCATTAAATAACACTGACTCAGGCCGCACCAAGTGTGCATATACTTGGCGAGCGGTAGCTACTGCCTCTACCGAGGCGCTGTCAACTCGCACTTGGGCTACTGCTTGGCCGGGGACTGCTAGCGCGAACAAGATGCTAAAGCATCCATAGTAGGCTAAGTTCTTCATAGGCAGATAGAAGGTCGAAGTAGTAAGCCAAGCAAGCTTTTAAGTACTAAG
Organism: Hymenobacter sp. BRD128; assembly: GCF_013256625.1. Classification (NCBI taxonomy): domain Bacteria; kingdom Pseudomonadati; phylum Bacteroidota; class Cytophagia; order Cytophagales; family Hymenobacteraceae; genus Hymenobacter; species Hymenobacter sp. BRD128. The sequence continues at coordinate 3,385,115 of NZ_CP053908.1, read as the reverse complement.
CTCGCCAAGAAACGGCAAGAAGCAACACAATCAGCAATTATGAGCACCGATGCCTAGGCTAAGTTGCGTAGAGGAGAATAATAAATCTCATTTTATTTTCATAAGAATTAGCCTTTCTATTAAAGTAAAGCGCAAGTAGTAGCAACTCATTCCGAATACTATAAAAAGCTAAAGAGCTCATTTTTACTATGCATAAGGCCGCCGTGAAGAAAATATTTTCTCGCTTACTACGGCGGCTGGGCCGCCGGGCCGCCCGCACCTCAGTCACGTTCCGGCTCACTAGTGTGCCGGCCAATACGCCGGACGGGGCCACCATCTACCTCGCTGGCTCGTGCAACGGCTGGACTACTGACGACCCAGCTTATGCTTTTAGCTTTGACCCGGCCGCTGGCAACTACTACCTCACCCTACCGCCCGGCCGGGGCACCCTCGACTACAAGCTGTGCCGCGGCACCTGGACTACCATCGAAACCGACGCCGACAACCTAGCCGTGCCTAATCGGCGCTACATCTTCGGGCAGGGCCCACGCGAAGTCCAGCTACAGGTGCTCAACTGGGAAGACCAAGGCGGCTTCATTCCGCCGCGTCAGCATTCGGCCTCAGCCAATGTGCACATTATCAGCCCAGCCTTTGCCATGCCGCAGCTGCGGCGCACGCGGCGGGTGTGGGTGTACCTGCCACCCGGCTACGCTGAGGGGGCTAGCCACTACCCGGTACTGTACTTGCAGGATGGCCAGAATGTGTTTGACCAATACACGTCCTTCGCTGGCGAGTGGGGTGTGGATGAGACGCTTGATGCCCTAGCGGCCAGCGGCCACGACCTGGGCGGCTGCCTGGTAGTGGCCGTAGACAATGGCGGCCAGCACCGCCTCGATGAGTATTCGCCCTGGCGCAACCGCCGCACCGGCCGTGGTGGCGAAGGCGAGCAATACACCGAGTTCTTGGTCAAAACCCTGAAGCCCTATATCGACCACCACTACCGTACCCAGCCGGGGCGCGAGGCCACCGGTATTCTGGGTTCGAGCATGGGCGGGCTGCTGGCTACGTATGCGGCGCTGCGCTACCCAGCGGTATTTGGGCGGGTGGGCGTGTTTTCGCCGGCCTATTGGTTTGCTGGGCAGGCGCTGCTGGCCTACGTGGCGGAGCAGTCGCCCCGGCCCGATACCCGCTGGTATTTCGTGTGCGGCACCCAGGAAAGCCCCACGATGGCGCCGCTCATGGCGGCCATACGCGATGCCTTACACGATGCCAGCGTGCCCGCCAGCAATTTGAATTTCACTACCCTAGCCGATGGGCAGCACGCCGAGTGGTTTTGGCAGCGCGAGTTTGCGGCTGCCTACACCTGGCTCTTTGCCGAAGGCTTACCGGCCGCCGGGGCTAGCTCCGGCGCTACTGTTTTGGCGTAGTAAGCGCAAAAATCGGTGAGCGGGCAGGCGCTGCACTTGGGCGAGCGCGCCACGCACACGTAGCGCCCGTGCAAAATCAGCCAGTGGTGGGCCTTCGGGATAATTTCCTGCGGAATATATTTTACCAGGGCTTTTTCTACCGCTAGGGGGGTGGTGGCGGTTTTGGGCACCAGCCCCAGCCGGTGCGACACCCGGAAGACGTGCGTATCGACCGCCATCGCGGGCTGGTTATAAATCACCGATACCACGACGTTGGCCGTTTTGCGACCTACGCCGGGCAGGCGCTGCAATTGCTCAATGGTACTGGGCACCTCGCCCGCGAATTCTTCCATGAGCAGTTTGCCCAGTCCGGCCAAGTGCCTAGCCTTATTATTCGGGTACGAAACGCTGCGGATAAACGGAAAAATGTCGTCGGCCGCGGCCACGCCCAACTCGGCGGCGGTCGGAAACTGCTCCAGTAGCGCGGGCATCACCTGGTTCACGCGCTTGTCGGTGCACTGCGCACTCAGCACCACGGCTACTATCAGCTCGTAAGGATTGCGGTAGGCAAGCTCCGTTTTGGGCTCCGGAAAATTAGTGGTGAAGTAATCGAGAAAGCGGCGAAACCGTTCGGGGCGAGTCATGGCAAAAACGAAGAGCTGCAAGCGGCACTAGCCCAAAGCTACCTAAAAAAGAACGTCCTGCTGAGCTTGCCGAAGCATCGCTACCGTCTTTGGGTGAAGCGATAGCGATGCTTCGACAAGCTCAGCAGGACGTTCCTTGAGGGTAAAGAAATCGGCGTTGCTCCCGCCGCTAGCGCATAAACGTGCGCGAGTACTGCAAAATAGCCGCCGAGGTATCGGGGCGCGGGCCGCGCACCAGGTGGTCGAGGGTGCGCTGGGCCAGGAGCAGGTCGGCACAGGCTGCGGCTAGCTCGGAGTCGTGCAGCAGGGCATCCTCTACCTCGTGCTGTTCATCAGCTGGCAATTCGTTGTACACGTAGCGAAGCAACGTCGGGTGGGGTAAGGTTTGAATCATAAAGAAGCGAATGGGCGGCCATTTTTTTCCGCAGGTTAATGAGTGCGTAACGCATGCGGCCCAGCGCGGTATTGATGCTAACGCCGGTTGCGTCAGCGATTTCCTGAAAGCTCATATCGCCGTAGTGGCGCATTAGTAGCACTTCTTTCTGGGCCGTGGGTAGTTCCTGAATGAGTTGGCGTAGGTGCGCGTGGCTTTCCTCGCGGCCCAGCACATCGTCGGCCGACTCTTCTGAAAGGTGTAACGAATTAGCCAGCCCCATGTTGTCATCGAGGCTCGTTTGGGGCGCTCTTTTTGCGCGGCGAAACGCATCGATGGCCAGATTGTGGGCAATGCGGCACAGCCACGAGCCAAACTTGCCTTCGTCCTGGTAGCGCCCGCTCTTGAGCGTATGAATGGCTTTGATAAACGTATCCTGGGTCAGGTCGTCGGCCAGGTCTTCGTCGCGTACCACCAAGTGAATAGTCGTGTAGACCCGCGCCTGATAGCGCTGGAGCAGCTGGGCAAATGCCGATTCGCGGCCGGCCAGGTAGAGGTCGATGAGCGCGGAGTCGCTCGGCTGCAGAGGTTCCATAAAGAACTACGAGTTATAAGGGAACGTAGAGCTTCTGGTCGATAGTGTGCAGCGTTAAGAAAAAAAGGAGTGGGGGTTTAGGAAACCGCCATAATCGAGCCAAATGTAGCAGCGCATGCCCGAATTTTACAAGTGTGCCGCGCCGCCAGGTACAACTATTTTTTGTTTTTGGATTCACCGTCGATTTTCGAACGGGCTACCTCTTTAACCAGCCCCCGGCTGGCGCGTAGAACGAACCGGCTACCAATCCCCTTGCCCCCATGACTACTTACCTTGCATTACACTACTGGGCAGGCTCTGGCCGTGAATTTGAGTTGCTCAAGCCATTGTTGCCGCCGGGCAGCCGCCTGCTAGCTCCCGACCTGCCGGGCTTTGGCGACCAGGCCGCGCCGGCCAGCTTCGACTACTCAGTGGCTAGCTATGCCGATTGGGTTGCGAAGTATAGTGAAGCCAATAAGCTGACTGATTACCAAATAATCGGTCATAGTATGGGCGGTAAAATAGCGCTGCTGCTGGCGGCCCGGCGGCCGGTGGGGTTGCGCGGTCTGTTGCTGCTGTCGCCCTCGCCACCCAGCGCCGAGCCCCTCAGCGACGCCGACCGCGCGGCTAGCCTGGCCGCCTATGGCCAGCCGGCCGAAGCCGAAAAAACGTTCGTGAAAATAACTGGTATTCCACTCCCCGAGCAGGAGCGCCAGCAAGTGGTGGCCGACAACCTGCGTACCACCCGCGCCGCCTGGGAGGCGTGGCTTCTGCACGGCTCGCGCGAGGACATCTCGGCCCAAATGCCCCGGATTGAGGTGCCGTGCCGCCTGCTGGTGGGGGAGAATGACCAGGCCATTTCGCCAGCGGTGCAGCGCCAGCACACCTTGCCGCTGCTGCCCGCCGGCACCGCGCTGGTAGTGGTGCCGGGCGCGGGGCACCTGCTGCCGCTGGAAGCCCCGGAAGAGCTATTCAAAGGTCAGTACGCTAATGACGCTGCGCTATGAACGCCCCACAGCCCGCGCAATTGCCGCCTACTGGTATTTACCAAAATCCCGTACTGGACACGGACTTTCCGGACCCCAGCGTATTGCTGGCGCCCGATGGCTATTACTACGCCTACGCTACCCAAACCCGGTACCAAGGGCAGGTTATCAATTTTCAGGTTGCCCGCTCGCTGAATCTGGTTGACTGGGAGCACCTGGGCGAGGCGCTGCCCCACAAGCCCGGCTGGGCCGCCACGAGCCAGCGCTTCTGGGCGCCCGATGTGAGCCGCCATCCCGATGGCCACTACCTGTTGTATTATTCGGCGCAGCCCAATGACCCCCTGGCGGGGCTGTGCCTGGGCGTGGCCGTGGCGCAGCAGCCGGCCGGCCCGTTTGTAGATAGTGGGCAGCCGCTGCTGGCGGGTGGGGTGGGCTTTGAAAATATCGACCCGATGCGCTTTGTGGAGCCTGTCACGGGCCGGCAGCTATTGTTTTGGGGCTCGGGCTTTGGGCCGTTGCGGGTGCGGCCACTGGCTCCTGATGGACTCAGCTTCGCGCCGGGCAGCCAGGAAACAGTGGTAATCAGGCCGCGCCTGGCTAGCGACTATGCCTCGTATGGCTACCTCATTGAGGGGAGTTGGGTACACTACCGCGCCGGTTGGTACTATCTGTTTTATTCGGGCGACAATTGCTGCGGCCCCGATGCGCGCTATGCCGTGCTGGTGGCCCGCGCCCGCACCGCCACCGGCCCCTATGAAACGCTAGCTGCCGCTACGGGCACGGCCGGCACCATTCTCAGCGAAAACCAGCGCTGGCAGGCGCCGGGCCATAACTGCCTGGTAACCGACGTGGCGGGGCAGGACTGGATGCTGTACCACGCCATTGACCGCCAGCAGCCTACCTTCGATGCCATCAATGACGAGCAGGGCTACTCGCGCCGAGTGCTGCTGCTTGATAAAGTTCAGTACGACGAGGCGGGCTGGCCGCACATCGGCACGCCTTCCACCGCACCGCAACCGGCGCCCCAGATTGCGCCCGTTAGCTAGGCTTTGCGCAAGCCGTTACTCCAGCGAACGACTTCTGAACAGGATATAGCCCAGGTGGGCATACAAACCAAAGCGACTGCTGGGGAGGGCCGAGTCATAATAAAGCGCGTGCAGGGCTAGCGGCCCCACTGGCGTGGTAACGATGAAACCCGTGGAGGCCGTCAGGTAGGGCCGGCTTACGCCCGACTGCCGCTCGGCCATCTGTTTATTATCGGTTAGCTCGGCAAAATTGACGTGCGCAAATACCTCTGAGCGCCACTCTATCTTGCCCAGCACTATCTGCGAGTAGCGTAGCCCCACCGCCGCGAAGCTGGGCGAGCGGTAGCGGTCCAGAAACTTGGTGCGCGAATCGGGCAGCGGGGCGAAAATGGGTGCCATAGTCAGCGACGAGCGGTAGTTAAAGAATTCGTCTTGGCCGCTGATACTCAGCTCCCCGAAGTAGCCCCAGGCCGATTTATCCTTGTGTAAAGGCAGGTACCGCTCGTAGGCACCCCGAAACTGCACCCACTGGTGGTGTTGCGAGCGCTCGCCCAGGTCGCGGAACAATGACGTTGAGCCGGGGTCGTATACCTCGGTGCCGGTCACGGCTCGCACGGTAAGCACGGCCCGTCGCCCCGCGGTGGCGTACTGCTTGCGGTTGAGCGAGTTGCGCGCGAAGCGCAGGGCCACCGTGCCGCCCTTAAATGAGGTGCGGTCGAGCACGGCCGAAGGCGAAATCTGGTCCACGATGTTGGAGTAGTTATCTACGTTGTAAAACGCGCCAACGTCGAGCACCAGGCGCGAGCGGTAGCGGGGCGACACGCCAATCTGCGCCCCGATTTTGGTGTCCTTTTGCTGCACCTGCGTATTGAGGGCATCGTTGCCGCCCAGCAGCGGGCTCGTTTGCTGATAATCCCAGTTATTATACGTTACCAGGGGCGCGATGTAGAACGGCAGCCGACCGGGGGCGTTGAGTCGAAACGTGCCCTGCGCCCCGTTGTAAAAGCGGCCCACGCTCACGTTGGCCGCCGCCGAGTAGAGCAGTTGCCGCAGGTAGCGAAACTCGACGCCCAGATACAGGCTCTCAATGGGCCGCGTGCTGAGCGTCAGGCCTATCTCGGTGGCAATGTTATTGTTGCGCTGCGCATCTACGCTAAATACGTAGCCTTTCAGGGCCTCATCGTAGCGAATGCGGGGGTAGATATTGCGAAAATAATCGTCCGAGGCCAGGCGGTAGTACCCCTCCTCCAGCGCATCGAGGCCGTAGGTAGAGCCTTCTTTGCGAAAAAAGCGCTGGGCATATTCGTTCTGGTCGGGGCGTAGGCCCTGCACTTCCACTTTCACAAAGCGCGGCGCGGGCACGCTCTGCTGGAAGGCTAGCCGGCGGCGCTGCAACTCTACGGTATCGATGCGCCGGCCGATGCGCTGCTTTATTTCGGCCATCCTCAGCTGGGCCGCCGTATCGCCCTTGGCAATGAGCGTGCGCACTTTATCAAAATCGGCCGCGCCCAGGCTGCCTAGCGCAGGCTGAATGTAGATGCCGTTTTTGCCCACGCTGTTGGTATCGGCCACGCTGGTACCCAGAAATACGAGCGTGCTCGTGAGGAGCGCATCGTCGGTCTTGTACGGATACTTCTTAAAGGCCACGTCGCCCACGTTTACACCAATGATAATGTCGGGCTTAAAGTCCTGCCGCATCACGTCGGTCGGAAAATTGTCGAGCACCGCGCCGTCGAACAGGTAGCGCCCGTCGAGGTTGCGAATAGGCCGGAAGGCTAGCGGATACGCCATTGAGTTGCGCACGGCATCGGAAAGCAGCCCCGATTTCTGCACCACTTCCCGGCGCGTAAATACCTCGGTGGCCAGGCAGCGATACGGCACAAACAAGTTGTCGAAGTTGTACTTAGCCGCGGCGCCGGCCGGGGCTAGCAGCCGCGCCAGCGCAAAATTGAGGTTCAGGTCGTTGACCAGATTGGGCGAGATATTGGCCTTGAAGGTCGAATCAATCGAGAGCCCCAGCCGCAGCGACGAAGGCGAAGGCTCGGCCGTAAGAAAATTGAATGTTTTGTCGGGCAGTACTTTCCCCGTAGCCCAGTTCTGAAATTCGTCCGACAACACAATCTGCTCAATATCGCGGGGCGAATAGCCGGCCGCGTACATGGCACCAACCACGGCCCCCATGCTATTGCCCACGATATAATCAATCGGGATGCCGTTGGCTTCCAATTGCTTGAGCACCCCTACGTGCGCCAAGCCCTTGGCGCCGCCGCCGCTGAGCACCAGCCCCACACGCTGGGCCAAAGCTGTTGGCCCTATTCCCAGCAACAGTAGTAAATACAGTAGTTTTCTATACATACAAATGAAATAAAACAATGAATATGGGCGCCTTACGCCGCTGGTTGGGCGGTGGTTGTCGAAATAGCAGCCGGTAAAGTACGACTTGGCAAGGCAATAGGCTGTAAAAAAGGAGTAGTTTGTTTAACAAATTGATTATGAATGTTAAACATCTTTTTCTAATTGACTTACGCCGTGCAACCTCAATTATTTTCTGCCGTAGGTCAATTGTTCTACTTTTCTGGCCCCCTGATGAAGACCCCTGCCCCCGAAGCCGCCGCCAGTAGCACCCCGGCTCGCAAACGTACCAAAACCCGCCCTGCTGCGCGCCGCCGCACCGACGAGAATACCTACACCGACCCCTCCCTGCGCGAGCGTCTAAAGACCGAGATTCGCGCTGCCGCCAAGGGTGGCGAGCCTGGCACCTGGAGTGCTCGCAAATCGCAGCTGCTCACGCTGGCTTATCAAAAAGCGGGCGGCGGCTATCTGCAGCGCCATCCTAACTCCAAGCAGAAGAGCCTACATCAGTGGACGGCGCAGGAGTGGCAAACTGCCGATGAGAAGCCAGCGCGCCGTCCCAATGGTACTACCCGTTACCTGCCCGCCAAAGCCTGGGATGCCCTGACGCCAGCTGAGAAAAAAGCTACCAACGCCAAAAAACAAGCGGGCTCCAAAGCCGGTGAGCATACCGTAGCCAACACCGCTGCCGCGAAGCGCGCCCGCAAACAAGCAGAGTAAGTGGCTTGCTACCAATGAATCGACTGGTTGATTTGCGGTAATAACTGCAAGTAAGCTAGTCGATTCGTGGCTAGCCCGTATAGGTAGGAAAAACTATTTACCACGGGCTGGCATGAAAGATTTTCTGGTTGACTTATTGGGGCTCGCTGCCAAGGCTGATACCATCACCACTAGTCAGATATGCTGGCGCACGCTGGTTGTTTTTATCATTGCGCTGGTGTTGCTGCGGGTGTCGGGGCGGCGCACCTTTGCCAGCAACAGCGGCCAGGAAACGGTGGTCAAATTTATGCTGGGCGCCATTCTGAGCCGAGCCATCGCGGGTGATTCACCATTTGGCGTCATCATCGCGGCGGCGGTTGCGCTGGTGCTGCTGCACCGGCTGCTAGCCTATGCCACGTACTTTTCCCCCGCATTTGGCCGGCTGGTAAAAGGAGAATCTTCCGTACTAGCCGAAGGCGCTACCGTCAATCACCACGAACTACGCCGGGCTAGCTTCTCGGAGGAGGCGCTGCACGCCGCCGTGCGCGGCGCGGCTAACCTCGGCGACCTCGCCCAAACCGAAACCGTGCGCCTGGAACACGATGGCACCGTGAGCGTGGTGAAAAAAGCTTAGCAAGCGCTGGCTCGCCGGGCTTATTAGGGCACCTCGTGATTAATCACGCTTGCTTTTCAGCATTTGCTTGAGCGCCCCCAACTCGTCGCGCAGCTTGGCGGCCTGCAAGAAGTCCAGCTCTTTGGCGGCGGCTTCCATTTGTTTTTCAGTGATTTTGATGAGCTTTTCCAGCTCAGCGCGGTTCATCATGGCCACTACCGGCTCGGCGGCCAGGGCTAGCGCGGCACCACCGTCGGCATAGGCCGTGGCGGGCGCCTGCGTTTCCACCACGCGGTAGTCGGCCAGGTCGGTTTGGCCCATAATCTGGGCGTGGCTCTTGCGCACCGTTTTGGGCGTGATGCCGTGCTCTTCGTTATATGCCATCTGGGTGGCGCGGCGGCGGTTGGTTTCGTCGATGGCGCGTTGCATCGAGCCCGTCATGCGGTCGGCGTAGAGGATAACCTTGCCGCGCTCGTTACGCGCCGCCCGGCCCATTGTCTGAATCAGCGAGCGCTGGTCGCGCAGGAATCCCTCCTTATCGGCATCCAGAATGGCCACCAGGCTAACTTCCGGCAGGTCAAGGCCCTCGCGCAACAGATTCACCCCAATAAGCACATCTACTTCCCCGAGCCGCAAGCGGCGCAGAATCTCTACCCGGTCCAGCGTCTTCACATCCGAGTGAATGTATTCGACCTTGATGCCGAGCCGCTCCATGTATTTGCTTAGCTCTTCGGCCATGCGCTTGGTAAGCGTGGTCACGAGCACGCGGTCGCCGGCTTTTACGCGCTCATCTACCTCGTCGAGCAGGTCGTCAATCTGATTGATGCTGGGTCGCAAGTCGATTTCGGGGTCAAGCAAGCCGGTGGGTCGGATAATCTGCTCCACCACCACACCGTTGGCCTGGGTCAGCTCGTAGTCGGCCGGCGTGGCGCTCACGTACACCGCCTGCCGATACATACTCTCGAACTCGTTGAACGTCAAAGGCCGGTTGTCAAAGGCCGACGGCAGGCGGAAGCCATACTCGATGAGGGCAGTTTTGCGCGAGCGGTCGCCGCCCCACATGGCCCGGATTTGCGGAATCGTGGCGTGGCTTTCGTCCACCACCAGCAGGTAGTCATCCGGAAAATAATCGAGCAAGCAAAACGGCCGCGAGCCCGGCTCGCGCCGGTCAAAGTAGCGCGAGTAGTTTTCGATACCCGAGCAATAGCCCAGCTCACGTATCATTTCCAGGTCAAACTCGGTGCGCTCCTGGATGCGGCGCGCTTCCACATCGCGGCCCTCCTTCTCAAAGTACTTGTGTTGCTGCACCATATCATCCTGGATTTCGTGAATGGCGGTGTTCAGCGTTTCTTTGCCGGTCACGAAGAGGTTGGCCGGGTAGAGCGTCATGTTCTTCTCGTCGCTCAGCTTTTTGCCGCTCGCCGGGTCTATTTTCTGAATCGCCTCAATCTCGTCGCCAAAGAAGTAGATGCGGTAGGCAAAGTCGGCGTAGGCCGGAAACACGTCTACCGTGTCGCCTTTCACCCGAAACGAGCCGCGCGTGAACTCGACCTCGGTGCGCGAGTACAAAATCTGCACGAACTGGTAGAGCAGATTATTGCGCGAGTAGCGCAGACCCGGCGCCAGATAAATGACATTTTTGCCAAATTCTTCGGGGTTGCCAATACCGTAGATGCACGACACCGAGGCTACCACCACCACGTCGCGCCGCCCGCTCAGCAGCGTGCTGGTGCAGTGCAGCCGCAGCTTCTCAATCTCCTCGTTGATGGCTAAGTCCTTCTCAATGAATACGTCGGAGCTGGCGATGTAGGCCTCGGGCTGATAGTAGTCGTAGTAGCTGATGTAGTACTCGACGGCATTCTGCGGGAAAAACGCCTTGAACTCGCCGTAGAGCTGGGCGGCCAGGGTCTTGTTGTGGCACAGCACGAGGGCCGGCTTACCGGTTTCGGCAATCACGTTGGCCATCGTGAAGGTTTTGCCCGTGCCGGTGGCCCCCAGCAGTACCTGGGCCGGCTCGCCGCTGTTTACACCCTGCACAAGCTGGGCAATGGCCGTTGGCTGGTCGCCGGTGGGTTTAAATTCAGAAGTAAGCTGGTAGGTCGACATGCAGAGGCGGGCAAAAACGGGCCAACCCCCTTAACCCCAAATGGCCGGCCGAGGTTTCTGCACTTCTACAGGCAGGGCTGAAAAAAGACCGGCCAACTCACCGGGTTTTGACTAGCGGGGCCGCCAGTGGAAGCAGTTAGCGCCAGCTCAGCAAGCGCCATGCCCCCGGCAGCTGAGTTTCTTGCTGCCCGGCGGCGGTTGCTCTGGCTAGTGGGGCATGCTTCAGACAATGGTGAGTGGCCAGCCGGGCTCCCAGGATAGAAGCGCCTGCCAGCGCCACAAGCAGGATGCGTAACGTGATGCCCATAAGGTTAGCGGATAGCGTGGAAAAGAATTTACCATCAAGTACTTCAACTTAAACTACGCTGGGTCGCAGATTTGGGTGCGCCCCCTGAATGGTTGGCCGCGCTTATTGCAGCTTGAATCCGCGCCCAAGCTCCATACCAGCTTCCAGCCCAAAGCTATAAGGCCGCTGCTGCCCCCAGAAATTCTGGCTAGGGTCAGTATTCAAACTTAGGATGCCTAGCTCGGTCACTGGGCCAAAATTGAGCGACCACTGGTGGCCGGCCGGCCGGTACTGTATGCCGGCGGCGCCCCGCAGTCCACCCGAGAAAGGCCGGTAGGGCGTACTGGCCGATTGCATGGTGTAGGTGCGGGCGGCTTCGGGGCTGCCTTCGACCTCGCTATGCACATTGAGCAGCGCCGATACAAATGCTCCCACCCGGCCATAAAAAGAGAAACCGGTTTTGAGTGAGTTAGAGTAGCGCAGTTCGGCGGGCACACTCACCGAGCGGTAGCGGTAAGAGGTGCGCTGCAAGCGGCGGACGGTATTGCTGGGTGCATAAGCCAGGCCAGCCTGGGTATAGCTTACATCGGCCACCTGCTCGCCTACAAAAGCCACCGAGCTGGCCGAGGTCGCCGTGTTTTGAGCTATTTCCAGGCCCGTGCGCAGGCTCCAGCGGCCGTTGCCCAGGCGGCGGGTAGCCCACAAACTCAGGCGCTGGCCCAGGCCCGGCCGCAGATTGTCGCGGTACTCGGCGGCCGCCGAGCGGGTCAGGCTAGCCGAGTTAAAGCCTAGCGCGGTATTGTAAGCGGTAGCGGACTTGGTCCAGTCGATGTTAGGCTGGTAGGCGCTGGCTGCATACGTAAGCCCGTATTGCCAGCGGCGAGCTAGCTCTAGTGGGGGGCCAGGAGCCACTGCCACTTCCGACAGATGGGCGGGTAGCGCAACGGCCGTGGGCGCCGCTAAGCTAGCCCAGCGAGCAGCCAGGCTAGCTTCGGCGGTCGTGGTAGCGGGGGCTGACGCAAATTCTTGGCTCGCACCCTCGACCGGTGCAGCAACTTGCGCTACGGTCAGTTGGTCAGCGGTTTGGGCAGCGTTGGAAAGTGTAGCTGTCGCAAGCCCAGCCCTGGCAACGAGCGTGCCGGCAGCCGCCGACAGGGTGCCAGCTACCTGCCCTGCTGGCTGGCCGGCAGTACCTGCTGGCATGCGAACGGAGGCTGGCCGACGCCGGCCAGGCACCTGACCATAAAGCTGGCCGGCCGTCTGAGTTGCATACCTAGCCGCTGGTCGAGGTAATTGGCCGCTGGCTAGCGCCGCAATACCAATAGAAGACGTGCTGGAAGAAGCAGAAGCGGCCGCAGCCGTAAGAGTAGCAGTTTGGTCGATAGCAGTAGGAGTAGCGGTAGAAAATGGAGTAATGGGTCCGGTCAGCTGATTTGGGCGGCTTGGCTGCGTAGTGGCCTGCGCCAGCGAGGGTGCAAGGGCCGCGTTGTGCTGGCTGCGCCACCAGCCGCCGCCCGCCAGCGAAGCCAGCAGCAGGCTAGCCGCCATAGCCCACCGGTAGGCTAGCAGGCGGCGGCGATATTTTTCGTTTTGAGCTAGCAGCAGGCTGTTATCGACCTGCTCCCACACTTGCGGGCGCGGGCGCACGGCCGCCGCTTCGCTCTCCAGCAAGTGGTGGCGAAACAGCTCTTCGAGACTTCCCTTAGGCGGGGTGGAAGGATTCATGATAAAGGATAATAGCTTATTTAGTAGGCGGTTGCAGGCGGGCTAGCTTGGTTTGTAGCACTACCCTGGCGCGCGAGTACTGCGATTTGCTGGTGCCTTCCGAAATCTCCAGCAGCTCGCCGATTTCTTTGTGCGTGTAGCCCTCAATAGCATAAAGGTTGAATACCAGCCGGTAGCGCGGGGCAAGCTCCTGCACCACGGCCAGCAGCTCACCGTAGGCATAGTTGCTGAACGTAAATTCTTCGCTGGCCAGCGTTTCGGGGTAGTCACCGTCGCTCACTGCTACCAGCGGGGCATTGCGCCGGTGCTGGCGCAGGGCCGCATTCACCATAATGCGCCGAATCCAGAATTCGAGCGGGCACTCGCGCCGAAAGCCTGCCAGCGTCCGAAACACCGTCACGAAGCCTTCCTGCAACACGTCTTCGGCCTCGAAAGTAGTCTGGGCATAGCGCAGGCACACGGCCATCATGCGCGCCGAGTAGCGCTCATACAATTGTTTCTGCGCCGCCTGGCTGCCACGCAGGCAGCCGTCGATTAGCGCCTCTTCGCTAAGGGCAGCGCTAGGGGTCGAGCGGCTCACCGTGAGTTGGTTAGCGGCCGGCTTTGCCAGGCCAATGGCCAGCGCGGGCCAAGCAGCAGCACTCATGAGCCGAGCCGGCTCGGGCCGGAGTAAACTAGTTGTAACATATACGCTGCTGACTGCGAACGAAAGATACGCTTCTCCCGCAAGGATTAAACTCCCTGCTTCCTCATCTTTAAACAAGAATCCTTTGCCTCTCAAATCGTTGCACCATCGGCTTGAATAATCAAGCAGGTAAAGATATTGCGTTGATAATCTGATATTTGTAATGTAATAAACAGCTGCCAGTTCAAAGTGGTAGCAACGCGAGTCTATCAAAAGAACGGCCCTGCCCTGCTACTTGGTAGCACGACAGGGCCGCCACTGCAGGCTGTGCAGCCTACTGCTTCGTCCAGATGTCCCAGGCGGCTTCCGCCTGCAGTTCCAGCATCTCGAAACCGTTTTGGATGTGCGCCCCGGCGGCTAAGCCTTGTTGCAAAAACGAAGTTTCGCGCGGGTTATAAACCAGGTCAAATAAGTAGTGCCGGGGCGTAAGCGCCGCATAGGGCAGGGGCGGGCGCTCGGCTACTGCCGGAAAGGTGCCGAGTGGCGTAGTATTTACGATGAGCGAATGGCTAGCCAGCAAGCTCGGCGTTACTTCTTCATAGGTCAAACCAGCCCCGTGCGGGCCGCGCGAAACGAGCTGGTACGGAATGGCCAGCTCGTGCAGGGCTACGGCCACGGCTTTGGCCGCCCCGCCCGTGCCCAGCACCAGCGCCCGGCGGTTAGAAGCATCGGGCGGATAAAACCGGCGCAAAGACTCCCGAAAGCCTACGTAATCAGTATTATGGCCCGCCAGGCCGCCGTCGGGTAGAAACTCAATGACGTTGACGGCCCCCACCAGCGCGGCCGAGGGGGCAACCCGCATGAGATAGGGCCAGATTTTTTCCTTGTAGGGGATAGTCACGTTCAGCCCAGCCAAGCCGGGGTAGCGAGCGAGTAGCTGCGGCAGTTCGCTGGCTTCGGCCAGCTCAAACAGCTCATAGCGACAATCAGTAAGGCCCAGCTGGTTGAACTTCTGGCGGAAATACTGTTGCGAAAAAGAGTGGGCCAGCGAGCGGCCCAACAACCCGAAAGTGCGCATAATAAACGTAGGAATCAGTGCCCGTCTGCCTGCCGCTAGGCTGGGTCTCCCTGTAGCTTACCTTTCAGAAACTGCACGAGAGGCGGCACAATCGAAACCAGCACAATACCGTAAATAACTAAGTTATAGTGTGCTTTAACCCATTCGTTGGAGCCTAGCAGGTAGCCTAGCAGCGAAAGCGAAACTACCCACAGCACCGCGCCCACGATGCTGAACGAGGCAAAGTGGCGATACGTCATGGTGCCCACCCCGGCCACAAACGGCGCAAACGTGCGTACAATCGGCACGAAGCGCGCCATGATAATGGTTTTTCCACCGTGCTTGGCGTAGTACTCCTGGGTTTGCTCCAGATACTTGCGCTTCAGAAAGCGAAAATCTTCCCGGAAAACCCGGGGACCCAGGTAATCGCCGATTGCGTAGTTGACATTGTCGCCGATAAATGCTGCCGCTATCAGCATGGGCACCAGGTAAAAGATATTGAGCAGCGGGTGGCCGGTCTGGGGCTGGGCTGCGCCGCCAGGGTGCCAGCCACGAATAAGAGCGAGTCGCCGGGCAAAAAGGGGAATACAATAACCCCGGTTTCGGTGAAAATTATCAGAAACAGAATGAGATAGGTAAGGTTGCCATAATCGTGCACCACATTCACGAGGGTCTTGTCGAGGTGTAGGATGAGGTCGAGAAAATGTTTGAGCAGCTCCATGAGAAAGACAATAAGGCAGTAAAGTAAAGCAAGGCTGGTACGAAGATTGCCAGAGGCACCCCAACGCGAACCCTACTGCTCACGTTAAAAGAGTCGGAAAAAAATCTACTTGCCATGATTGTGTACAAAGGAGGTGACTGGTGGCAGGCGCTCCGGCACTTTCACACGTCCATCGTTATTCGCCAGCTTCTGGTGCGGGTCAGTCTGGTCGGTATTTATGGCGCGGCTATTGCAGTTTGGGGGCTCGAATACCACCATCATATGCTGAATATCAGCCGCGAATACTTTTCCTTTCTCGGTATTCTACTTAGCCTGCTGTTGGTGTTTCGTACCAATACCGCATACGACCGCTACTACGAAGGCCGGCGGGTGTGGGGCGAATTAGTATCGCAGTGCCGGGGCTTGGCTATCGAGTTCAATGCGGTGTTGCCCCGCGATGCGGTGGCTAGCCGCCGCTACTTCGCGGCACTCATCTCCAATTTCCCTTTTGCGCTCAAAGGCTCATTGCGCGGCGAGATGAAGTTCGAGCAAATGGAATCAACGCCTGACATCATGGAGCGCCTGCGCACGGCCGAAAACGTGGCTACCACGCTCATTGCGGTGCTGCAGGAAAGCGTGGAGCAATTGCGGCAGGTAGAGATAATCCGCGATACGCACCTACTCACCTTTAAGCCGCATTTTCTGAATATGATGTCGGTGAGTGGTACGTGCGAGCGCATCAAAGCTACACCAATCCCGTTTTCTTACACTTTTTTCATAAAAGCCTACATTTTGACTTTCATCGGGGTCATGCCCTTCGTACTTTTGTCTACCTCTGGATACTTTATGATTCCCATTACTATGTTTGGTGCCTATGCCCTGCTAGGATTGGAAATGATAGGGGAGGAGATAGAAAACCCTTTTGGTCTGGATTCCAATGACTTACCTATTACGCAGCTTTCTAATCGAATACGTGTAAGCGTGCACGACGTATTACGAGTTGAATTATCTGATAAAAAGAAGGCGCTGGCTACCCCACCCTATAGTGTGGTACATTAATAGCTAGCCTTCTATAACTGGATTGCCGGGCTTAGCCAGGGCGTTCCATCCCACCCACACAAGTTGCCTTTCGCAATCCCGGCTTGCTAGCAGCCGTTGGATTGTCATGGGTATGCCCAGGGGTTGAATATAGCCCCAGGGCTGAAAAGCAAGGCTCCATACCCTGCGAGCGCTGCTTCAGTTACTTGCCCAACCTTTTCTTTTGATGAGCTTGCAAATAGCCCAATAGGCTAATTTGAAAGGATAGCTACGACTGCTAAAAAATTGCATTTTAAATTTTTTTAAAAAAAATAGCACCTTTTTCCTAACCCCCGTATAAGGCGGCAATCGTCCTTAACACGACATTTCTCTTCGTCATCCCCACAACATTTTGACCACATGAAAACTACTACACTTAATCGAGAGCGGCCGCGTGGCAGGCAGTCGCTCTTTCTGCAAATTTTATTGCCATTCTTAGCCTTATTTGTAGGGCTAGTGAACTCGTATACAGTACGAGCTCAAACAGTATCATCTACATATTATGATGATGATATTACGCTCACTCAGAAAACCTCAAGTAGCACCACGGCTACTACTAACAGATATGCAGGTAGTGTTTATCCAGGAGATACTCCTTATAGTACTGAGGCTACACTTGGCAAAGGTACTCCTAGCCAAGACCTAGGTACTTATAATGCAGACGGCACAAGTCAACTGATATTAAACGGCGGTTCTATTGTAGCTAGCCCACCTCCTGCTTTAACAGGTAAAGTAAATGTTACTTATTCTATCACTGCAGCCCGATTGATATATCGGGTATATCAGCAAGGTACCACCCCGGGTACCTACAATTCCGTACCCCTACCCGCCAATGGCACTGCCAACGGTGCCTCGCTATATTCTAGCAACTCAGCCAACTTTAATTTGTTAGCTGGTTTAACTATTGGAGGTAAATATATTTTAGAAGTTGCCTTCCAAACTGATACAAAAGGTTCGAATGGTACTACCAATAGTGACCAAGACCCAGCCACTACTACCTATCAAGCTATTTTTACGCTTAATGCTCCGCCGGCTCCGACACTGGTGGGAACATACGTATATATCGCACCTAATGGTGGGGCCAACAGCGTTTACAATGTATCACCGCCTACCCCTAACCCCTATCAGGGAGCTAATCTAGGCACATCTTACGATATAAATTCAGGTATTCTTTTGTTGAATGGTGGCGCAGCAAACACAACTGAATCTGGGGCTAATACTATAACCAACGTTACCCTTTACTACCGCGTACGTCTAGTTGGTTCGGGTGGCGGGGCGTTTAGTTTTATCAATCTTCCTCTGACATCGAACAGCAACGGAGCAAAAACATTTTCTAAAAACTCGGCTAATATTAACCTGATTCAGGGCCTGCCAAATACTGGCAATTATTCGCTGGATATCTATTACCAGGCTAGTGGTACCAACTCATCAAACCCTAATAGCCCCGTCACTATTACTCAGACCGATAATAATAACGGTTCGTACTATTCAGCTACTTTTACGGTAACTGGCACGCCGATTCCATCTACCGTGTGGATGGGGGGTACGAATGATGACTGGTTTAATGCTGCTAACTGGACCAATGGTGTACCGACAGCAGGTACGAATGCTACCATTCGCAACTTAGGTACGGGTAACACAGGTCTCTACCCGAATATTTACTCAGGTGTTAGTTACACCGCTACCGACACGAAAGGTGTTAAAACCACTGTTGATAATACCAACAGCGGCCCCGCGATGACTCGCGATTTGACGATGGAAGGAAACACCCAGTCTGACCGTTCGATTCTACGTTTACAAGCAGGTAAACTAAATGTGAATGGTAATTTTAGTAATCCCCAACTTAGCTTTATTCAGCGGGAATATACTACTATTGACTTTAGTGGAACTAATCAAACCATCAGCAACGGCGACTTTGACCAGGTAGTTATTAGCGGCTCTGGGGTAAAATCTGTTATTGGTTTAATGACCGTTAAACAGTCGATTACATTTACTGGAGGCCTTTTGGTTACTGACATTACCAAAACGGCATCTTCTCAGGTAACGCTTGCTGACCGTGACCCCTCGAATAATAACGATGGGGCCCAGCTAATAGGCGAAACGGATGCCCACTATCTGCGTGGGTTTGTGCGCACCACTCGAGGGACAACCAACCTAGAAGAGGTTTATACCTACGGTAACATGGGTATGACTCTAAAATTCCACGCTACTTCCTACACAGACCCTAACGGCAATGCGTTGTCCGGCGGCAATCCTGGCAATGTGGACATAACGCGCAACACAGCTGAGGCTTATAATCCGGTAGCAAATACCAGTGGTATCCGCCGGATATTCGGAGTACGGCCTGGCAGCCCAGGGGCTACTACAGGTGGCTTGAATGCTGATATGACGTTCCACTACTTGGATAGTGAAACAATGGGCTTGGGTTCAGGCGGTAACGTCAATATCGATAAGAACAACTTGGTTCTATTCCTTTCGACTAACAGTGGTAACACCTTCACCAACCTAGGTCGCACTAGCAATGATATAGTAAACAATGTGGTGACCCGCAATGCGGTAACTACGTTCGCTACGTTCACGCTAGGTGACAAAAATAACCCGCTGCCGGTGAAGCTTGTGGCTTTCGACGCCAAGCGCCAGGGCAACAATACCCTGGTAACCTGGGCTACTGCTGACGAAACCAATAACGCCGGTTTTGAGGTGCAGGTGTCGAGCGATGCCAAGACCTTCCGCAAGCTGACGTTTGTGAGCAGCTACTCGAATAACAGTGTAGCTTATCAGACCTATAACTATACCGACATTGAAGCTGGTAAGTCGGGTGTCCGCTACTATCGCCTGCGTCAGGTAGACTTGGATGGTAAAGACTCGTACTCGCCGGTGCGTGCGGTAAGCTTTGCTACTGCCGCTGCGGGTGCAGTTGCCATAAACGTTTACCCCAACCCTTCAGCTACGACCGACCAAACTACGCTGGTAGTGCAGTCGCCGGTAGCTGGCCAGGGCCACTTGCAAGTAATGGACCTGGCTGGCCGTACTATCGTGAGCCGCGATATTACTACGTTAGCTGGGGTAACGGAACTGGCAGTGCTTAGTAGCAGCGAACTGAGCGCCGGTATCTACCTGGTAAAAGTGACGATGCCTTCGGGAGAGGTTAAAACAACCCGCCTGCAGAAGCGCTAAGACTACTTGCTTGGTCTATGCAAAAGGGCTGACTCGTAAGAGTCAGCCCTTTTTTTGTGGATTTACTATTTAATATCGTGCAAGGCTACCCGCGAGGCATCGACGTACCGGGTTTACCGGTCTTAGCTTCCGGATGAAACATGGGGTCCACTGCATCCATATCCAAAAAATGAGAAAACGTATCGCCACGCAACCCCAATCGGATGGTTTCGAGGCTTACAATCTCATTTGGAGCAATATTACCTAAGTTCACATTAGCTCCTAGTAGCTTGATAAACCAAACTTGCTGCGCTTTTTGCGGGGCTTCCCAAATAATGCGCTCCGATGGAATCTTGGTCAGGATTTCTTCGACCAGCCCCGAGCGAACTTCGCCTGTGCTGCGAAACAAGCCTACGTTGCCACCTTCGCGGGCTTCTCCAATTACCTTGATGGCACCGGCTTCTAATTCGGTTTGCATCTGCGAAATCCACTTATAGGGCGGAATAATCTTTTCCGCATCCTTAGAGCCAACCTCACTGAGCACTTTTACCGACTTGCTTAGCTCACGAATAAAGTCGCACTTGCGGTCGTGATTGAGGTCTATGCTGCCATCCGATACTTCGGCATACTCTAGGTCAAAGGTGTCGAGCAGGCGGCGGTAGTCGTCAAACTGATTGCGGATAATGAAAGCCTCAAACAAAGTACCGCCTAGGTAAACCGGAATGCCAGCTGCACGATAAATATCCAGCTTGCGCTTCAGATTAGGCACCACAAAGGAGGTAGCCCATCCCAACTTAACAATATCGGTGTAAGGCGCGCCTACTTCTATGAAGTCTTCGACTTCACGTAGGCTCAAACCTTTATCCATCATCATGGTAAAGCCTTGCTCACGAGGCTTTTGGGTGCGTTCGGGGAGCTGGGAAAGCGAATAATTCATGTGCAGTAAAGCAAGCGGCAGCCCGCTGAAAAAAAGGACAAAAAAACCTGCCCGCTCAGCGAGCAGGCAGGTACAAAATTAGCTCAGAAAGCACCTCAGCTGCCGAAGACTATCGGCAGTGGCTAAGGCTACTTGCGAAACTGCTCAATGAGCCGTTGCAAAGCCGGCTGCTTTTCCAACTCCGGAAAATAGTCAAACAGCAAGGAATGCTGCTCATAATTAAGCGTAAGCGCAGTTTCCAATTCCAGATAGGCCTCGCGCAGGCGGCCGGCAGCCAATAAGTAGGCACATAGCATATAGTGAAAATGCGCCTCGTGGGGATGGAGCTCCACGGCGTGCTGTAGCAGTTCCACAGCTTCTTCGTAATGCCCTTGCTCATAGAGAATAGCGCTCCAGCTTACCCAGCCAGTGGCATCATCAGGCGCCACCTCCGTCGCCTTTTCGTAGGCTTCAAGGGCGCTGACAACATTGCCTACCTGATTTTCGGCTGCGCCAAGAGCTGCCCAGTATTCGCCGCTTTCGCCATAAAGCTGCACGGCCTTGCGGAAGAAATGCAACGCCTCGAAAGGGCGCTCCTGCTCTTGCAATAGTACACCCTGCCCAAACCAGGCCTCATCCATGTCAGGATTGATTTCAAGGGCTTTGCGGTAGTATTGCCGGGCTTGCTCCCAGGCACGCAGCTTCTCGTAGCACTCCCCGATGTTGCATAGCGCCTCGTCGGTAGGCTCATTGAGCGGGTAGCTCAACTCAAACTCCGCGATAGCTTTTTGGTATTGCTGCTGGCACACATACGTATCGGCTAGCCAATGATGCGCATCGTAAAAATCAGCCTCAATCACGATGGCATAGTCAAATGCTGCCGCTGCCTGCTCGTATTTTTCCAAGCGGTAATAATACTGCCCTAAGTTATACCAGGCCACGACCGAGTAAGGGTCGTCATCAGTAAAACGCTGAAAAAAATCCTCGTGCTCGGGCAGTCGATTGCTAACTTCCAGGCAGTTGAGTAGTTCCTGCACCGTTGTCTCGTTATCAGGATGCAGGCGTAGGCTATGCTTATAATGCCGCGCCGCACTCTTGTACTTATGCCAGCTTTGGTAGGCCAAGCCCAGATTAAAGTGGATATCCTCACGGTCAGGATTGCGCTCCAATGCCGCTTGAAAAAAGCGTACGGCCTCTTCAAAATCACCGCGCTGCGTAGCAATGATGCCACGTGTTACGGCTACATCGGCATTGTCGGGGTCGAGGCTAGCCACATTGGCAATCTGGCGCTCGGCTTCGGCATAGTCGCCGCGCATGGCAGCTATTTGGGCACGGTCGATAAGTAATTCGGTAGAAAACGGATATTGGCTAAGCGCCGCTTCACAAGCCTGCTGGGCTTTGTCGAAAGCTGCATTGGTAACGTAATGGTCGATGATTACTTCAAACTCTTCTAAGTCAAAGAATACTGCCTCATCGTGAGCCAGCATTCGCTCGTAGCGACGCACAGTGTCCTGAGCGGCTTGTGGGTCATCAAATGGTTCGTTCATGCGCATAATAGTCACGAATTAGTACGGATAGGATAGTGCTTGACAAGCTATTAACTTGGTGCTAAAAGCCGGAGCAAACCGCTAACCAGCGGCTGGTCACTTTATCTGGTTCAGCCGGGCCAGCGCCGCCCTACGCTATCCGCTATTCGCTAAGATACAACCGTAGGGTGGGCTGCGAGGTTCGTTTTAGTGGTTTCGGCTAGCCACGCTATAGTTTCGGCGAGGGGACGAAAAGACAGACCGGTGGTATGCTCTGCCTTGCGGGCATCATAAAGCACGGGTTGCCGACCAGCCCGCGCCGTATCACGGGTGATGAGCGGGCGGGCGCCCGTGAGCATAGCGCGGACCTGTTCCAGCCGCCAGATAACCTCGGCGGCCCAGTCGGGCACGGCTACCGTGGGTGGGCGTCGCCCCAGGGCAGTTGCCATGTCGGTCAAAAATTCTCCCAACGGACAAAGGCTACCGTTGAGGATATAGCGAGCAGCTGGTAGTTCGGGCAGGTCTAAAGTTAGGCGCACTAATTGCACTGTTACATCGCGCACGTCTACAAAATTGAGTTGTCCTTGGGTGTAGAAGCGGTGCTCATCGTAAGCATAGCGCAGCAGGCGCGTGCTACTACGCCGCCAGTCGCCCGGCCCCAATACTATTGAAGGATTAACGATAACTGCACGTAATCCTTCGGCTATGCCCCGCCATACCTCTAGCTCAGCTAGGTACTTGCTGGTGGCGTAGGCCGGATGGCTAGCCCCGAGGTCCCAGGTTGCCGTCTCATCAAGCAATAGTGGCGTAGCGCTATTATTACCGGCTGGTTCAACGGCCGGCTGCCCCAGGGCCGCCACCGATGACACATATCCTAAGCGAATACCAGGGTGCAGTAAGCAGGCATCTACTATAGCAGCGGTGCCCTCTACATTTACTTGTAGGAGTGCGTCTTCATCCTGAGGCGCGTAAGATACGAGTCCGGCACAGTGAAATACGTGCGTAACCTCAGCGGAGAGCGCATGCACTAGCAAAGTGCTGTCGACTAAGTCGCCCTGCACCCACTCTATGCCAGTTGGGGCGAGGGTAGGTGGCGCCGACCCGCGATAAAGAGCCCGTACGGCTAGCCCCCGGGCCCGCAATTCTTGCAGAACAAAAGAGCCGATGAGCCCGGTACCGCCCGTTACAAAAATCATAGTTTCAAAAAAGGTGAAACAAGCTTTTCTGCTTGCCGCACCGCTCTACCATTAGAGCGTGTTATTGAGGAGGGGTAACGCCATTAGCTTGCGAAAGTAAGCGGACTTTACTGTCTTAGTAGCGAGGGCCGCCGTGTGGCGCAAATGATGCGTATCGGTGCCCACAAAATCGACCAAGCCCCCATCAATCAGCTTTTCTGCTACATGGCGTGCGGCCGGCGAGTAGTAGCCGGCCAGCGAGTTGAGGTTGAGTTGCAAGAGCACACCATGCTCCTGCCGCAGTTTCTCGATTTCAGCAAAGCGCGAATAGAAATATACGTAACGCTCAGGGTGAGCCAGCACTGGGCGGTAGCCAGCTGCCTGCAAATCGAAAATAGTACCGTTTAGATTGAGTGGCTCATTGAGGTAAGAAGTTTCAATGAGCAGATAACGCTGCTCACCTCCGAACGTCAATAGCTCAGTACCAGCGGCTAGCTTACGGCCAAACCACTCATCTAAGTAATACTCAGCGGCACATTCTAAGGCTACATCGGCTAAGCCAGCCTCGGCTGCTGCCACGCGCAGGGTAGCTAGGGCACTTCGCACGCCTGCGGGCGTATTCTTATAGAAATCGCCCATAATGTGGGGCGTCATTACCAATTTAGTGAAGCCTAGGTTGCGAAGCTCGCGCAAAAGGTCCAAACTATGGGGCAATGTTTCGGCACCATCATCTAGGCCTGGTAGTAAGTGCGAGTGCATATCAGCCTTCAGCGCTGCTAAAGGCCGATTCATATCCGACTGCTCCTCTGCAACATTATGGCCAATTAATCGCTGCCAGAAGCTTGCCATAATTTTAACTAAATAATCCCTTTAGGCGTTGGCCTAATGAAGGTTTTTGCACGGGGTCTTCATAGTAACCCATGCCGTGGCCATAGCCATAGCCATAGCCATAGCCATAGCCATAACCGTAGCCGTATGAACCCTCCGCTTTAGCATCATTAAGAATGGTGCACATACGCGTAAACTGATTGTTCCGCAGCAGCCGGTTCATGTTTTTTAGGAATGTCTTACGCGAATAATTGGCTCGCACAATGTAAATCGGCACATCGGCTTTGCGCATAATAAGAATGCCATCCGTTACCAGACCCACCGGCGGCGTGTCAATCAAAATAACATCGTATATTTTACGCAGTTCCTCCAGCATCTGGTCGAAGCGCGGATGTAGAATAAGCTCCGACGGGTTGGGTGGTGTAGGACCAGCCGAAATGAAATCCAGTGATTCGATGCCTGTATGTTGTATGCATTCAGCCACCGAATGCCGGTCAATAAGGATAGTGCTAATACCGCGCACATTTTCGGCATCAAAAGCCAGATTTACTTTCGGCTTCCGCATATCAAGGTCAAGGATAATAACACGCTGTCCCGATAAGGCAATAATGCCTCCTAGATTAACAGTTACGAATGTTTTTCCTTCTCCCGAAATAGTTGAAGTAACGGATATTAAACGTTTCTTACTAGAAGGGCTAATAAAATCAAGATTAGTTCGGATAGAGCGAATAGCCTCTGATACTGATGATTTAGGGTTCTTATCTACTACCATCCGTGAAATATGAAGCTTCTCCTTTTCGTAGGTTGGAATAACTCCTAATACTGATGCATTAGTGTTACGCTCTAATTCATTAACACTTGTTATTGTATTATGCATTAAGTAGCGGGTCGCAATTAATCCCAAGCTCAGTACCAGCCCGCCAGCTAGCCCGATAGCATATACAAATAGCCTTACGGGCGAGATTGGAGTATCAGGGGCATACGCCGGGGATAAAATCTGAAAATTGGCTGTAGTGCCAGCATTTTGGATGTTGTATTCTACTTTCTTCTCCAGTAGCATCTGGTAAGTATTGCCATAGAGTTGAAGGGGGCGCCTAAGTCGCTCTAATTCTGTTTCTTTTCCAGGCAGGGATTGCAATTCGCCGCTCAATAATCCTTGCTGACTACTAAGTACGTTCAGCTGGTTGCGTAATTGTATCTGTGCCTGTTTAATCTGATGTTTTAAGGTTGTTTGTGCAAACGCTACCATTGCTTTTGGTTGCTTAACTGCTTCGGTTGCGTCTTGATATGAACGGCGAATGCGCCGTAGATTCTGTTGAAGCGTATTTAATTCATCAAGTTGCCGTGAAATAATCGGGTCACCCAAAAGCACTAACCCTGGAATAGATTGCTCTACTGAAACATCATCATTCGGCGTAAGTTGTTCCTGCTCAGCTAAACGACCTACGTTATTGAGTAGCGTAAGCTTCTGTTCAAGTTCATCTCGTTGCTTTTCTATTTCGGTTAACTTTGTCGTTATTTCACTTAATTGCTCTTTCGCATCATAAGTGCCATTGCGTTGAACAAAACTCTTAAGATTATCCTCTGCCTTGGCTAAATTATTGCCATTAGCGCTTAATTGCTGGTCTAAATAGGCTAGGGCTTTTTCGTTCGACTCTTTTTTACGTGCCACTTTAGCGTCGCGATATACTGTATCAAGAGCATTAACTATTCGTTGGGCCTTCAGGCGATTATAATCCTGGAAAGAAATTTGAATAGTATTTGCACTGACATTTAATACGTCAGCCATTAAATTACGGTCTAGATAATTATTAATAGTATTGTCATCTAGTATAGTAAAATGATAATTTGCCTCGGAAAAAGCGGGAGCTAAAGGGGCATAGCTAGTAGCTAATAACCGTAATTTAATTCCTGGTAGTTGTACATACTGGTCGATTTTATAAGTCCCCTTTAATGTTTCCTCTCCTAATACTACTTCTAAATGATAGCTATCAGCGCTGACGTAGCTAACATTAAACTTACGATTATAAAAAGCTTGGTCACTAATAGTATATTCAACGCGAAAAGGGCAGGAGCCAAATAGTTCTGCCTCTAGTACAGTACCTTGTGTATAGTAATTGACATCAAGGGGAACAAGCTCTTTAAGGCGTTTATATGTAAGCCCAGACTTAATTAGCTCTACTTCGCCAGCTAGCTCCGAACCATGACTTCCTTCTCCACTTACTGATGCTAATCCTAAATCACGAGCATCACTGCGCTCATCTATTTTCAATACTGAAGATGCTTTGTAAACAGGTTTTGTATACCGCAAATACAGCCAAGAACTTAGCAGACCAAGTGAAACTAATAACACTGCCCACGGTAGACTTTTGCGGGCTGCTAGCACTAATGTGGTTAGGTCGAAACTACTTTCTCCTCCCGACTCATCTTCTCCTGTTCCGCCGCTTACTGGCAAGGTGGCTTCCGTTCCCGTAGTGGTGCGCCGGATAAGCTCTTCCAGTTCTGCATTTTCACTTAATGCCATAATAGTAACTAAATTTAATACTGGTCGATGAATGCTACTTTCTAACGAGGTTCACTAAAGAAAATACAATGCTGAACGTTCCTAAAATAGTAGAAACCAATCCAAGCGCGGGCGCTGCATCAGATAGGTTATCAAGCAAAGGTCGGCGCACCGGCTGAATATAAATGATATCATTAGGCTCGACTTGTAAATTGCCGCGTCGCATACCTTCCAATGTGTTAAGGTTGATAAACTGTACTTGCGGATTTTTTAAGTCGCCTCGAATAATACGAATATTATCGATACGCCCCCCATTGCGGGCGATACCAGTGCTATTCCCGCCACCCCCCCGCCACCCCCCCCGTCAGGGCCGCCAGCTAAAGCTAATACTTCGAGAAGGTTCATGTTATCATTAGCAAGCGTAATGACCTGTCCCCCGGGTGCTCCCAGAATAATAACCCGATTATTAGTAACTGCTGTCTTAATAAACGGCTCCTTATAAAACTCACTGTAGCGCAGCCGAAGCACGCTGTCCGCCTGAATCAAACTCAATCCTTGTACCGATACCCGGTCGACTAGTGGCAACCGGACAGTACCATCGGCCTGCACGACAAATTGAGTTCCGCCTGGTACGGTAGAGGCTCCTCCACCCCGGCTACTACCCCCACCCGCCGCCGGAGCGGCCGCTGGAGCGGCCGCCGGAGAACTACCACCAGTAAGCCCAAACTGGAGATAGCCATTAGGGTCGATAAGCTTCTCGCCTTTATTAGTATAAACCTGCACATTGAGCAGGTCATTAGGGTGAATCGTGTAGTTGCGGGCGGTGCGATTAACGGCCCGCCGCAGCTTGGCCGTATCGACTATACCATCGGCACCTTTCGTAAGCTGAAACATCGTGCGCTGGTTGTAGTAGCGGCTAGTAGCGCACGAAGAAAGCAAGCCGAGTAGCGGCAGGGCAAGTAACCAAAACCGCCGGAGCGAACTGGACGAAAGCAGTGATAGAAGAGCCAAAAGATAAATTGTTCAAACCGAGGCTCGTCCACCCGGAGGTGCCGACTAACAACCTCGAAAGGTAAAAAATGCCTCAAAAGTAACTCTTTTACGTTAGGCTTTCAAAAGCTAGCCTCTGTGGCCTAAACCAGCCGCCGGGTTTAACGGTCTCAAAATCGTATTTTTGCAGCCTCGGCTGGCCCGGCTCACATTCTCTCTTCCCCCACCCACCCCTTATTATTTCCATGGAAGCTACCGTTGCGACCGAAAACCAAACCATGATAGCGCAGATGGTGCGTGATTTTGGTCTTCAGCACATCAAGCCCCACCTGATGCGCTGGGATAATACCCAGGAGTTTCCGCGGGACCTCTTTCACCAACTCGGCGAGCTTGGGCTCATGGGCGTGCTCGTGCCGGCCCAGTATGGCGGCTCGGGCTTCGGCTACCAAGAGTACGTGACGGCTATTGCTGAACTGGCTAAAATTGACGGCAGCATCGGCCTGAGCATGGCGGCCCACAACTCGCTTTGCACCGGCCACATTCTGCAGCATGCTTCCGAAGAGCAGAAGCAGAAATATCTGCCTCGGCTGGCTTCGGGCGAGTGGCTAGGGGCCTGGGGCCTCACCGAGCCCAATACGGGCTCCGATGCGGGTAATATGCGCACCACGGCCGTACTTGACCCTAGCGGCGAGTATTACGTGCTGAATGGTGCCAAAAATTTTATTACCCACGGTAAGAGCGGCGACGTGGCAGTGGTTATTGCCCGTACTGGCGAAGTAGGCGATTCGCACGGCATGACAGCTTTCATTGTGGAGCGCGGCACGCCGGGCTTTGCGGGCGGGCGCAAGGAAGACAAGCTGGGTATGCGGGCCTCCGAAACCACCGAAATGATTTTTACCGATTGCCGTGTGCCGGTCGAAAACGTCATCGGTCAGGTAGGCGAGGGCTTCGTGCAGAGCCTGAAGGTGCTCGACGGCGGTCGTATCAGTATCGCGGCTTTGAGCCTAGGCATTGCGCAGGGCGCTTATGAGGCTGCTTTACAGTACAGCAAGGAGCGCCAGCAGTTCAACCAGCCCATCAGCCACTTCCAGGGTATTGCGTTCAAACTGGCCGACATGGCCACCGAGATTGAGGCGGCTAGCCTGCTTACCTATCGCGCTGCCACCATGAAGGACTGGGGCGAAAACGTAAATCTCGAATCGGCGATGGCCAAGCTCTACGCCTCCGAGGTGAGCGTGCGCGTAGCTAACGAAGGCGTACAAATTTTCGGCGGTTACGGATATACCAAAGATTATCCGGCCGAGAAATACTACCGCGACGCTAAGCTTTGCACTATCGGCGAGGGCACGAGCGAAATTCAAAAGCTGGTTATCGCCCGCGCTCTCCTCAAATAAAACTTGGATTTCAGCGGATTTCACGGATTTTGTAGCCGCCGCTTGCTGTGTTCGCTAGGGGGTATTAGTGAATCAACTATAAAATCCGTGAAATCCTTTTTGAATCCGCGTACTCCGTTAGTATCTTTGCTGCCCGATTTACTCGGCTTCCCGTCGCGAAAGCATTCTCAATCCCCGATATGATTATCGTTCAAATCAAAGACAACGAAACCGTTGACCGTGCGCTGAAGCGCTTCAAAAAGAAATTTGAGCGCACTGGCGTGCTTAAAGAGCTTCGCCGCCGCACGTTCTTCCAGAAGCCGAGCGTCACCCAGCGCAAGCTGAAGCAGAAGGCTGTTTACAAGCTGGCTACCTACGGTACCGAGAACGAATAGTCGTTCGGCCGTTCGGTTTTTCTAGTTTCGAGAAGCCCGCCCGATTGCCTACCGGCAGTTGGGCGGGCTTCTGGCGTTGCGGCTGAATAAAATAACCGTTACTAGCGCTACTTTGCAAGCTCGGCCGCGACTAATGTCGTGCCGGGCTTGCTTATGGAAGAGTTTCTGGATTTTTTGCGCTATGAAAAGCGCTTTAGCCCGCACACCGTCACCTCGTACCAGACTGACCTGACGCAGTTTGTGGCTTATCTGCTAGCCGAGTACGAGCTAGCCGACCCCGCGCAGGCCACGCACCCGCTTATTCGGAGCTGGGTGGTGAGCCTGATGAACCAGGACCTTGACCCGCGCACCGTGAATCGTAAAGTGGCCTGCTTGCGCTCCTTTTATAAATTTTTGCTGCGCGGGCATCGCATCGAGGCCAATCCCATGCTGCGTATCAAGGCGCCGAAGATGGCCAAGAAGCTGCCTGAGTTTGTGCCCGAAGAATCGCTGAACCGGCTACTCAATTCCTTTGAGTTTGAAGACAGTTTTGCGGGCGTGCGCGACCAGCTAGTGCTCGAAACCTTATACGGCACCGGCATTCGTCTTTCGGAGCTACTGGGTATTTCGGAAGATGATGTAGACGGTGGCGCGCGCACCGTGCGCGTGACTGGTAAGGGCAACAAGCAGCGCATTGTGCCCCTGAACCCCTCGCTGCTGCTGGTGCTGGAGAAATACCGGGCTAGCCGGCTGGCCGAGTTTGGGCCTGCCACTTCAGCTAGCCCCCTGCTGCGTACCGACAAAGGCGAGCCGCTCTACGAAAAGCTGGTGTACCGCACCGTCAAAAAATACCTGAGCCAGGTGTCAACTTCGGCGGCGCACCAGCACCCGCATGCCTTGCGCCACGCCTTTGCTACGCACTTACTCGGCAAGGGTGCCGACCTCAATGCTATTAAGGAGCTGCTGGGCCACGCCAGCCTGGCGGCCACCCAAGTGTACACGCACTTGTCCGTCGACCGCCTGAAATCCGTATTTGAACAAGCCCACCCGCGGGCTTAATCAGCGAGCGGCCAGCGCCTGCTGGGTTATGGATTGGCTGGTAAGGTGTTAGCTTCGGCGGCATTCTTTCGGCTAGCCCTGACGACTGGCAATGCCTGGCTGTTCGAGTGCAATTCCCAACCCACATTTCCCTTTTGCCCATGAAAGTGCAAATGCAATCGGTCCATTTCGATGCCGACAAAACCCTGCTCGACTTTATCCAGCAACGCCTGAACAAGCTGGAACATTTCTACGACCGTGTAACGGATGGGGAAGTGATTCTGCGCCTCAACAACAAGGACGGCGCCGCGAATAAAACAGTCGAAATCAAGCTCATGGTGCCCGGTAGTACCCTGTTTAGCCAGGAAGACGCGACCTCCTTCGAGGCCGCTACCGACGCCGCTGTCGAAGCGCTGAAGCGTCAGATTACCAAGTACAAAGAAAAATCGCTGAGCCACTAGGCCCGTTTATAAGTTAAAAAGCCCCGGCTGCTCTAGGCAGCCGGGGCTTTTTGGTTGCGAGGGGTGCCTAAAGCCTAAAAGCGGCCTTGATGCGGTCCACGTAGTCGAGTTTTTCCCAGGTGAAAGTTTCGAAAGTTTTTTCTTCGCCGTTTTCCATCTTCACGGTCACGGTGCCGGGCTGGCGGCCCATGTGGCCGTAGGCGGCCGTGGCGCCAAAAATAGGATTGCGCAGGCCTAGCCGCTCCACGATGGCGTAGGGCCGCAGGTCGAAAAGCTCATTCACTTTATCGGCAATCTCGCCGTCGGTGAGCGGCTGGCCGTTGGTACCCAGTGCCTTAGTGGTGCCCGAGGTAGTGACGTACAAGCCTACCGGCTTGGCTACACCGATGGCGTAAGCTACCTGCACCAGGGCCTGGTCGGCCACGCCGGCGGCCACCAGGTTTTTGGCAATGTGGCGGGTGGCGTAGGCCGCCGAGCGGTCAACTTTGCTCGAATCTTTGCCCGAGAAAGCCCCGCCGCCGTGGGCACCCTTACCGCCGTAGGTATCTACGATAATTTTGCGGCCGGTGAGGCCCGAGTCGCCGTGCGGCCCACCGATAACAAACTTGCCCGTGGGGTTGATATGGTGTTGAATGTCAGCAGTGAAGAGCGCCTGTACCTCGGGGCTAAGCTTGGCCTTCACGCGCGGAATCAAGATAGTGAGAATATCCTGCTTGATGCGCGCCAGCATAGCATCTTCCGACGCGTCGAACTCATCGTGCTGGGTGCTGATGACGATGGTTTCAATGGCCTCGGGGCGGTGGTCGTCGGAGTAGCGGATGGTTACCTGGCTTTTGGCGTCGGGGCGCAGGTAAGTCATCTCCTGGCCTGCCCGGCGAATGGTGGCCAGCTCTTCGAGCAGGCGATGCGACAGGTCGAGGGCCAGCGGCATGTAGCTGGCGCTTTCACTGGTGGCGTAGCCAAACATCATGCCCTGGTCGCCGGCGCCCTGCTCTTCGGGGGCCTGGCGCACCACGCCCTGGTTGATATCGGGCGACTGCTCGTGCAGGCGGTTCATCACCTCGCAAGTGTCGGCGTTGAACAGGTACTCGGGCTTGTTGTAGCCAATGCGCCGAATGGTTTCGCGCACGATAGGCTCGGCATCGACGTGGGCTGTTGACTTTATTTCGCCGGCCACCAGGGCAAAATCCGTCGTTACGAGGGTTTCGCAGGCTACTTTGGCCGAGGGGTCCTGGCGCAAATATTCGTCGAGGATGGCGTCGGAAATCTGGTCGGCAACTTTATCGGGGTGGCCTTCCGAAACCGATTCGGAAGTGAACAGATAGGGCATGGCGGGAAATTAACAAACAAAAATCCGCCCGCCGGGCCAGGTCAGCGGCGCGGGCGGGCGGGGCGCAAAACTACTCATTAAATCCTGAGCGGCCACGTTTTGGCCACGCAAGGCCTAGGCAGGCGCGGTGGCCGAAACCTTCTGGCACACCAGTACGACCAAGCGGCCCCGCAGGTCGGTGGTGGCAAACAAATAAATGTCGCCGCCCTCCCGAATACCCGTGCGCCGCCGAAAATCGGCCACCGACTCGGGAAAATTACGGGTCGTGACGTGCGCCCGGCCCTCGGGCCCAAGGTGCTTTTTCAGGCTGGGCCCATCGGCTTTCTCGGTGGCCAGGATGCGAAAAATACGCCCCGGAAACTCGGCGCGCAGCTCTTGGCTGGTGTATAGGTGGCTGTGCTGCTGCAGCTTGAGCAGCCCGAAAGCTGTGCCGATGCTCTTAAAAGCGCCTGCCTTAAGAATAGCTGCGTTGGGCTCGTAAAGAAACTGCTGAGCTTCGGCGTAGCGGGGCACAGCGCGGGCCTCGCGGGCGCGGTTGAGGCGAAAATCGGGCTGGCTGCCGTCGCGGCGCAGGTTCACGGCTAGCCGCTCGGGGTCAACGGCGGGCTCCGCGCCCAACTCATACAACACCTCTTTTACTTCATTATCCACCGCAATAACCCACAGCCGCCGCACATGCCTGAGTTCCTGAATGGCTAGCTCAATATCGAGCATGGGCGAGGTTTTGAGCAGGATGCGCGGCGCGTGGCGCAGCAGCAGCGGTAGCAGGCGCGGCACATCGGGCTCGCAGTCGGCTAGCCGGAAAGTTTTGCCGCCGCGCTGGTCGCGCCGGGCCGGGTCCAGAAACAGCCAGTCGAATTGCTGGCCGCTAGCCTTCAAAAAGGCTGCCGCATCGGCCGCGTGAGTCGTCACGTTGCTGATGCCGAGCTGCTCCAGGTTGTAGGCTACCACGGCCGCCAGTTTGGCGTCGCGCTCCACGTAATCAACGTGCTCGACCACGGCCGCAAAGTGCGCGGCATCGGCCCCGAAGCCACCCGTGAGGTCGGCCAGCCGGCTCGCCCCGGCCACCAGCGCGGCCTTGTAGATAGCGGTGCGCTCGGAAGAGGCTTGCTCGACGGAGAGTGCGGGCGGAAAAATCAGTTCCTGATTGTCGGCCCAGGTCGGCAGCTTGGTGCGAGCCTTCTGGCGGGCCTGAATCTGGCGCACCAACTCGGGCACGGGCAGGTGCGGGTGGCGGCGGGCCTGCAAAGCCAGGTGGGCGGGGTCGTCGTGCAGGTGGGCAGCCACGTAGCGTCGGGCCGCCTCGGGTAAAGGAAACTCCATTGTGCAGCTACTAACGAAAAAAACGGCTAACTGGTGCTGTCGGAATTCAGAATTGAGGCTGAGCTGGAAGAATTAGCCGGACGATAATTCTTCCGGCCTAGCCTCAATTCTTCTTTTTACCCTCATAGCTGCCAGCGCAGTGCCAGTACCGGATGCCCGGTGCTGGTGGCTAGCCCTACGCCAGCCGGCCGCAGCCGCGGCCACCGGGTGCCGTGCACGCCGGAGGTACCCGTGTTGTAGTTATCCACTGCTTGCTTGAAATGCTCGTTGGTATGACGATTAATGAAGATAGTGGCGAGCAGGCTAGCCACCGCTACTCCGGCCGCTACCTGCTGGGTAGAATTATGATACTGGGCATCGCCGTGTCCAAACACTTGCGAGCCGTAAAGCCCTGC
Organism: Hymenobacter sp. BRD128; assembly: GCF_013256625.1. Classification (NCBI taxonomy): domain Bacteria; kingdom Pseudomonadati; phylum Bacteroidota; class Cytophagia; order Cytophagales; family Hymenobacteraceae; genus Hymenobacter; species Hymenobacter sp. BRD128. The sequence goes on along the minus strand of NZ_CP053908.1, from coordinate 3,351,500 downwards.
CGCGCCTACCAGCACTATTTTATCAATTAAATAAGCCGTCTTATTCGCTTTGTAATGGTCCAACTCGGCTAAGGCTGAAGAGTTATTGCCGAGATATGGCCGCAGCTTACCGCCGAAGAAACCGGCATTCTGGTAATCCTCACCAGTTTTGCCGGGTGGCAAAAAGTAGAAGTTGTGTTGGTGACCGTATTGGCCACGCTCGGCGTCCTCGGGCAGCAGGCGGATGGTAGTAAGCGCGCTTTGCGCGGTGGCTGGCTGCGTGGCTAAACCCAGCCCGGCCACTAAGGAGGTTATTGCTGCCCAGCGTACTACCCGGCCAGAAGAAAGAAAAGAGAAGGTCATAGCCGACAAAGGTAGGGGCGCTTAAGATGCTTCCAACCCCTAACAAATTCGTATCTTTGCGGTTGGAATACCCGACATTCAATTGCTGACTATCATGGTAGAAACTAAGCCCACGACCTACGTTCCGTACAAAGTAAAAGACCTGAGCCTGGCCGAGTGGGGGCGCAAGGAAATTCGCCTGGCCGAAGCCGAAATGCCCGGCCTGATGAGCCTGCGCGCCGAGTTTGGCCCGAGCCAGCCGCTGAAAGGGGCCCGCATCGCCGGCTGCCTGCACATGACCATTCAGACGGCCGTGCTCATCGAGACGCTCATCGCGCTCGGGGCCGACGTGACTTGGTCGTCGTGCAACATCTTCTCGACTCAGGACCATGCCGCCGCCGCCATCGCCGCCGCTGGTATCCCGGTATACGCCTGGAAAGGTATGAACGAGGAAGAATTCAACTGGTGCATCGAGCAAACGCTGTTTTTTGGGGAGGAGCGCCAGCCGCTTAATATGATTCTCGACGATGGCGGCGACCTTACCAACATGGTGCTCGACCAGTTCCCGGAGTTGGCCAGCGGTATCAAAGGCGTGTCGGAAGAAACCACGACCGGCGTGCTGCGCCTCATTGAGCGCGTGAAAAATGGCTCGCTGCCCTTTCCCGCCTTCAACATCAATGACTCGGTAACGAAGTCGAAGTTTGACAACAAATACGGCTGCAAAGAGTCGGCCGTAGACGCCATTCGCCGGGCTACCGACGTGATGATGGCCGGCAAAGTAGCCGTAGTAGCCGGTTACGGCGACGTAGGAAAAGGCACTGCCGCTAGCCTGCGCGGCGCCGGCGCCCGCGTTATTGTCACCGAAATCGACCCCATCTGCGCCCTGCAGGCGGCTATGGACAGCTACGAGGTGAAGAAGATGGAGAACGCCATTCCGCGCGCCGACATCGTGATTACCACTACCGGCAACTGCGACATTATCCGCGAAGAGCATTTCCGGGCTCTTAAAGACAAGGCTATTGTCTGCAACATTGGCCACTTCGACGATGAAATTGATATGGCGTGGCTCAACAAGAACTACGGCCACACCAAAGACACGGTGAAGCCGCAAGTTGACCTCTACAACATTGATGGCAAAGAGGTTATTATTCTGGCCGAAGGCCGCCTGGTAAACCTGGGCTGCGCCACCGGCCACCCATCGTTCGTGATGTCGAACTCGTTTACCAACCAGACTCTAGCCCAGCTAGAGTTGTGGGCACACGCCGACCAGTACGAAAACCAGGTGTACACCCTGCCCAAGCACCTCGACGAGAAAGTAGCTCGCCTGCACCTCGCCAAAATTGGCGTGGAGCTCGACGAACTGACGCCCAAGCAAGCCGACTATATCAAAGTGCCCGTGCAAGGTCCGTTCAAGTCGGATTTGTACCGCTATTAACAACCGTCTGAACTATAGATTCTGCGGATTGTGTAAACGAGTGGCTCTGGTAAAAATAAAAAAGGCCGCTCATTTGAGCGGCCTTTTTTGCGTTCACAAAATCCGGAAAATCCGACGAACCGTGGTTCAGACAGTGATACCTAGCGCCGCTCGCATGGCCGGGGCCACCTGCTGACCAAACAACTCGGTCGAGCGCAGTACGGCCGCGTGCGGCATGCCCTCCAGCATGAGCTGACCCAGGAAGCGGGTATTGCCAAATAATTGACTGAGGTAAAGCAGCTTGTCGATAATCTGCGGCGGCGAGCCCACGAAGAGTGGCCCATCCGGCCCGCAGAGGTAATCGAACTGCGGGCGCGTCATGGGCCGCCAGCCGCGCTCGCGGCCGATGCGGTTCATGGTCAGCGCATAAGCCGGAAAAAACTCATCGGCGGCCTGCTTGGCGTTTTCGGCCAGGTGAAAGTGGCAGTTGATGCACAGCGGCAGGGCCGCGGCATCGTGGCCAGCCTGCTGCGCGGCGCGGCGGTAGATATCCGCAAACGTGACGTACTGCGCCGGTGCGCCACCCAAAATGGCAATGGTGAGCCCGAGCCCCAGCGACCCGGCCCGCGCGGCCGAGGCGGGCGTGCCGCCCACCCCAATCCAGATGGGCAGCTTGGGCTGCACCGGGCGCGGGTACACGCCCCGGCCCGCGATGGCCGGCCGGTGCTTGCCTTTCCAGGTCACCACCTCGTTATCATTAAGGGCAAGTAATAGCCCCAGCTTTTCGGCGTATAGCTCGTCGTAGTCGTTCAGGTTTTGCCCAAACAGCGGGAATGACTCCGTGAACGACCCGCGCCCGGCGATAATCTCAGCCCGGCCATTCGACAGCAAATCGAGCGTAGCAAAATTCTGAAACGTGCGCACCGGGTCGGTCGAGCTGAGCACCGTGACGGCGCTGGTGAGGCGCAGGCGTTTCGTGACTGAGGCCACGGCCGCCAGCACCATTTCGGGCGCCGACACTACGTAGTCGGCCCGGTGGTGCTCGCCAATGGCCAGCACATCCAGCCCGGCCTCATCGGCGCAGCGGCCCAGCGCTACGAGTTCCTGCATGCGTTGGGCGGCCGCGTGGTCGGCGCCCGCTACGTGGGCGGGAGCTACTTCGCCAAAAGAGCTGATTCCTACTTCCATTCTATAAAAGCTGCGTGAAACAGTAGCTAAAGCCCCCGGCTAGCCGAAAAGTTGGGCTAGCCGGCCCGGCTAGTCCAGAAACTTGGTGTCGGTCAGCGCCTCGCTGATTTCCCACAGCTTCTTATTGTTACCAGGCGTGTTGAACTTACTCTTGACCGGCTCTGGCTTTTTCTTGCTGAAAAAGCCGCCGCTGGTAGCCGCCACGCCAGGGTCGGTGGCCAGAAAAAGGCTGGTTTCGGCACCCTTCTCGGGCGAAAGCATAAGGGGCCGGCCTAGCGCCAGGAGCGCCGAAATGATGCCGCCCGTCTGCTGGCCGTAGCCGGTGGCCACCGCGCCGGGGTGCAGCGCATTGGTCGTCACATTAGTGATGCCGTGCTCGCGCAGGCGCTTGGCTAGCTCCTGCGTAAACATGATGTTCCAGAGCTTCGTGTTGCCATACTCCCACACCGGGCTGTACGAACGCTCCGATTGCAGGTCGTCGAGCGTGGGCTTGCTGAAGCGATAAGCCATCGAGGCCACGTTGACGATGCGCGCGGCCGGGCTTTTTTGCAGCAAGTCGAGCAGCAGGCTGGTGAGTAAAAAAGGCCCCAGGTGGTTGGTGGCTAGGGTCATCTCGTAGCCATCGGCCGAGAGCTCGCGCTCGGCCCCGAACATCAGACCGGCATTGTTCACCAGCACGTCGAGACGCGGGTACTTGTCGTGTAGTTGGGCGGCCACATCGCGCACTTGCTGCATCAGCGAAAGGTCGGCCAGCACCACATCCACCCGCTGGTTGCCGGTGGTGGCGATAATTTCCTGCCGGGTGCGCTCGGCCTTCTGCCGGTTGCGGGCCAAGATGATGACGTGCGCGCCCTGCCGCGCCAGCTCGCGCGCCGTGACTTCGCCAATGCCGGAGGTAGCGCCGGTCACGAGAATGATTTTATCTTGAAGGTCAGCCATAAAAGTTCGGAGTAGAAGAGCCGGCTATACGTAGCCGAACCTTGGAATGATAAATCAAGGGCTAGCGGCGGCGCCCCACCTTAGGCTTAGGTAAGGCGGCTAGGTAAGGCTGCACGTAGCGATTATTCGGAAAAAACTTCAGTGTGCGCTGCCCGAAGTAGCGGCACAACGCCGGGTTGTGCAGGTGAGCGAAGCATTCTGTTTGGTACTGCAAAACCTGCTCGCGTAAGGGCTCATTTGCGGCTCTCACGTCTTGTAAAGATTGCAGTGCGGTCGCCGCCCGCGACAAATTATAGGATGCGGCTGCCCACTGTGCCATATCAAGCTGTAAGGTTGCCAGCTTGAAATACGCTTCCCAGAACAGTAAATAAACGGCAACTGTATATTGATTTTCGCGGCCATATTTATCAAGTAAAATAATCAGGCATTTATAGACCGGGTAGCTGAGATGCCTTGTAGCAGGATTGCGGTATAAGGCCCGGGCGTAGTAATACAGGACCGTGGGGTCGGCGGGCTCTAGCTTAGCAACTCCAGCTACCGCTTTGGCTGCCCCGGCATACTTGCCGCTGGCATAGGCTCGCTCCGACGCCGCTACTTCAGTAGGGTGAGGGATAGCCGGCACAATGGGCACCTGCTTCAAGGCAGCTACATTGTCAATATCTTCATTTCTTACTGGGAGGTCGTCTCCTACCAGATTAAAAATATGTTTAGTGGATATAAAAGTGGCATCATCCTTCGCCCGGTAGGTTTGGGCACGGCCAAGCACCGGAAATAAAATAGCCAACCCTAGCCCGAGCAGTAGCGGTTTTTTCATTTCCAAAACTAGTAAGCTTGCGCCCTGCTTACTCAGGGCTGCGCCGCTAGCTTTGTACTGTCTATGCCCACCATTCCGCTCTCCGTCGTCATCATTACCCTCAATGAGGAGGCCAATATTGCGCGCTGCCTGCAAGCCCTGGGCACCGTGGCCGACGAAGTATTGGTGGTCGATTCCTTTTCGACTGACCGCACCGTTGAAATCTGCCGGGTGCACGGGGCGCGCCTCATTCAGAATGCGTTTGCCGGCTACGTCGAGCAAAAGAATTTTGCCACCGACCAGGCCCGCTACAACTACGTGTTGCAGCTCGATGCCGACGAAGTACTCACCGAAGAGCTACGCCAAAGCATCGTAGCGGTGAAAAAAAACTGGCAGCACGCCGCCTACGGCATGGCCCGCCTCACCAACTACTGCGGCACCTGGGTGCGCCACGGGGGCTGGTACCCCGACCGCAAGCTGCGCCTCTACGACCGCCGCCTGGGCCGCTGGCAGGGCCTGCTGCTGCACGAGCACTACGTGGTGCAGCCCGGCCACACCACCGGCCAGCTCGCCGGTGATGCCCTGCACTACTCCTATCGTTCTATTGCGCAGCACGTTAACCAGCTCAATAAGTTTACGAGCATCACCGCGCGCGAGCGGGTCTTGAAGGGCAATACCAACGTCACGCTCTTTCACCTGCTGCTCAAGCCGCTCTGGAAATTCGCGTACGGCTACGTGTTCCGGCTAGGGTTCCTCGATGGCTTCGCGGGGCTAAGCATCGCCAGCATCTCGGCCTGGGGCGTGTTTCTGAAATTTGCCAAGCTCAAAACCAACACCCAGAACGCGCCCACCGCATGAGCGCGCCCACCTTTCTCGTATCGCGCACCGATGCCATTGGCGACGTGGTGCTCACGCTGCCGGTGGCCGGCTGGCTCAAGCGGTACCATCCCGGCTGCCGGGTGGTGCTCATTGGCCGCGCCTATACGGCCGCCGTGGCCGCCGCCTGCCCGTGGGTCGATGACTTTCTGAATGTGGATGCGCTGTGGCAGCTACCCGAAAAAGACCAGCTAGCCCGCTTGCAAAGTCAGGCGGCCACGGCCATCATTCACGTTCTCCCCAATAAGCGGCTAGCCCGCCTGGCCAAGCTAGCGCGCATCCCTACGCGCATTGGCACGCGCAACCGACTGTTTCACTGGCTTACCTGTACCCAGCTGGTGGCCCTCAGCCGCCGCCACTCGCCGCTGCACGAGGCGCAGCTCAACTTGCAGCTACTGGCGCTGCTGGGCTACACCACGCCGCTGGGGCTAGCGACGATTGCCAGGCTGGTGCGCCTGCAAGCGGCCGCGCTGCTGCGGCCCGGGTTTCAGCAATTGCTCGCGGCCCGCCGGCCCGGCCAGCTCAACATCATCCTGCACCCGCGCAGCCGGGGCAGCGCCCGCGAGTGGGGGCTGGCGCACTTCGGCCAGCTGGTCCGGCTGCTGCACGCAGCCGGCCACCGCGTGTTCGTTAGCGGCACGCAGGCCGAAGGCGAAGAGCTAGCCGAATGGCTCCGCGAACATACCCCCTTCATTACTGCCGACCTCACCGGTCAGTTGGCCTTGCCTGAGTTCATTGCGTTCATTGCCGCCGCCGATGGGCTGGTGGCCGGCAGCACCGGCCCGCTGCACCTAGCCGCTGCGCTGGGCCGCCACGCGCTGGGCTTGTATCCGCCCATCAGGCCCATGCACCCTGGCCGCTGGGGGCCGCTGGGGCCGCACGCCGAGTACCTGGTTTTTGACCGGCCCGACTGCCAGGATTGCCGCGCCCAGCCCACCGCCTGCACCTGCATTAGGGCTATTGAGGCGGCTACCGTGGCCGCCCGAATAGCGCAGTGGCAACCTTTGCCGACAACCTAACGAGTGGCAGCTACCGTAGGTAGAGCCGGCAGTAAGTATACCGCCGCCTTTGCATGGGTGAGCCAAGTGGCTATTTCACGCGTTTTTAATGCACTGAGCCAACTAATTCGCTGCCGTCCGGTCTTACTTTTGCTCACTACTGCCTTTATTACCTGCCCTATCTACCCATTATGAGTGACTCTCCCGAACGGGTGAAGCTGAGCAAAGAGGAAAAAGACCGGCGCTTTCAGGCCGAGCTGATGCCGGTGCTCGACCCGCTCTACAACTTCGCCTACCGCCTCACGCTCGACGAAGACGATGCCAACGACCTGGTGCAGGAAACCTACCTCAAGGCGTACCGCTTTTTCGAGTACTTCGAGCCTGGCACCAACGCCAAGGCCTGGCTTTTCCGCATCCTGAAAAACTCGTTTATCAACGATTTTCGGAAGAAAAGCAAGCAGCCCGCTAAGGTTGATTACAGCGAAGTTGAGGGATATTATAATCCCGATGAAGTAGAGGGCGACGCCGATACCGGGGCTTCGTCGTCGGACCTGCGGCAGCAGTCCTCGCGCGACCTCATCGGCGACGAGGTGGCTAGTGCGCTGAACTCGCTACCCGTTGATTTTCGGACAGTTATCATTTTGTGCGACCTCGAAGGCTTTACTTATGAGGAAATGGCCAAGGTGCTCGATATTCCCATCGGAACGGTGCGCTCACGACTGCACCGGGCCCGCAATTTCCTCAAGGATAAGCTCGAAAAATATGCCTCCTCGATGGGCTACGGGAACGATGCGCTGAATGACGCCGTTAATGCCGCCGAACCCGACGACGAATAAGTTAATTTTTCCTTCACCATTTAATCCCAGGCTAAGACCCTGTTCCCGTTTCGCTCATGGAAGCTACCGCTACTACAACCAATCTGTCGGCCCCCCTTGCCTCGGCCTCGCCGTTGGCTAGCGCCCCCGACTGCGACCGCGTGAACATTGTACTTGACCAGCTTCTCGAAGGACGGGTCCTGACGGAAGAAGATGAGGATTACCTCATTCATCACGGCGATGACTGCTCGCCTTGCTTCGATGATATCAAGAAGCAGCAGGTGTTCATTGGGTTTCTGAACCAGAAAGTGAGCCGCCACCGGGCGCCTTCGGCCCTGCCGCACGCCATCATGGCGCGCTTGCACGCCGAAATGGCCTAGCTTTGCAGCCCTATGCAGGGCAAAATCATTGTATTCTCGGCTCCTTCGGGGCGGGCAAGACGACTATCGTGCACCGGCTCATGGAGTTAATTCCGGAGCTGAGCTTTTCCATTTCGGCCTGTACCCGCGACCGCCGGGGCCGCGCCGAGGTCAATGGCAAGGACTACTACTTCATTTCGGTAGCCGATTTTCAGGATAAAATCCGCCACGACGAGTTTGTGGAGTGGGAGGAAGTCTACGAAGGCGCCTTTTATGGCACCCTTAAGTCGGAAATCGAACGCATCTGGGCCAATGGCCAGCACGCTATCCTCGATGTAGACGTGAAGGGTGGCCTGAGCATCAAAGAATTCTATAAAGACCGGGCGCTGGCCATTTTCGTGCGCCCGCCATCCATCGAGGCCTTGGCCCAGCGCCTCACCGCGCGCGCTACCGATTCTACATCCAGCATTTCTTCGCGGGTGTACAAGGCTACGTTTGAGCTGGCTTTTGAGGATAAGTTCGACGTTACGGTCGTCAACGACAACCTCGAAGAAGCCGTGGCCCACGCCGAAAAGCTGGTGCGCGACTTTATCACGGCTGCGCCCGAGGCAGTATGATGCTGGCTAGCCCGAGCGGTGCCCGGCGCGTGGGGCTGCTATTTGGCTCATTTAACCCGGTCCACATCGGCCATCTCATTCTGGCCGAGCACTTTGCCACACGCACCGACTTGGCCGAAGTCTGGCTGGTAGTGTCGCCGCAAAACCCATTCAAGGTGGGCGCCGACCTGCTGCCCGAAGCGCAGCGCCTGCGCTGGGTAGAGCTAGCCGTGGCCGCCAACCCGCGCCTGCGCGCCGAGTCAATCGAATTTGAGCTGCCGCGTCCCAGCTACACCATTGCCACGCTCGATGCACTCGGCCAGCGCTACCCTGGCACCGAATTCGTGCTGCTGATGGGCAGCGATAACCTGCCCGGTCTGCCCCGCTGGCAACATGCCGACCGCCTACTGGCCGCGTTCGACATTTACGTATACCCACGCCCCGGCGCCCCGCTGCCCGATTTGGCGCCTTTCCCGCGTGTGCAAATGATGCAGGCACCGCTACTCGATATTTCGGCTACCTACATTCGCGAGAGCTTCCGCCGGGGGCAGTCCATCCACTATCTGGTGCCAGCAGTGGTGGAGGCCGAGCTAGCCGATGCGCGGCTAGGGTAATAGCCCAAGGCAAGACATAAAAAAGGCCTGGTGATAACTCGCCGGGCCTTTTTTGTACTTGAGCGGCTGACCTCAGATGGTCATAATCTCCGACTCTTTCTTTGTGAAAAGTTTGTCTACTTCGATGATGTGGGCGTCGGTGTATTTCTGCACCTTGGCTTCGGCATCCTTGATGGCATCTTCGGCGGCGCCATCCTTTTGCAGCTTGCGCAGGGCTTCGTTCGTGTCTTTGCGGATGGCGCGCACGCGCACTTTGCCGCTTTCTACTTCATTCTTGGCTTGCTTTACGAGGTCACGGCGGCGCTCCTCCGTCATCGCCGGGATGTTGAGGCGCACGCCGTCGGCGTCGGCTACGGGGTTCAGGCCCAGGTCGCTATTCTTAATGGCCTTAACTACTTCGCTCACCATGTTCTTCTCCCAGGGCTTGATGTGCAGCGAGCGCGGGTCGGGAGCCGAGATATTGGCAATCTGCGATACGGGCGTAGGCGTGCCGTAATAGTCCACCCGCAGGCCATCGAGCATAGCTGGCGAAGCCTTACCCGCCCGGATGCGGCTCATTTCTACGCCTACGTGGGCCACCGCCTTGCCCATCGATTCCTCAGCATCGCTGAGATAAAATTGAATTTCCTCGTCCACTTTTTGAAAGGTTGAAATTTAAAGGTTGAATGCTGCATAAGCGTTGAATCAATTCCGAAGAAGACTTCAAAATCTAAGATTCAACATTCAAGATTTTTTAAGCTTGCTCGGGCTGAGTGCCTACCAGGGGTTGCAGCTCGCTGTGCTTGGGGTCGACCGGGGCCGCCCCGGCGGCAGGCTGGCTAGGGGTGCTGGAACCCATCGTCACGAGCGTGCCCAGGTTTTCGCCGGCTATGAGACGTTCCAGGTTGCCCTCGGTGTTCATGTCGAACACGATGATGGGCAGGTTATTTTCCTTGCAGAGCGTAAAGGCCGTCATGTCCATCACGTTGAGTTTCTTGCTGATAACCTCGTCAAACGTGATTTCGGTGTAGCGCGTGGCGCTAGGGTCCTTCTCCGGGTCGGCGGTATAGATGCCGTTTACGCGGGTGCCTTTCAGCACCACGTCGGCCTCAATCTCGATGGCGCGTAGCGAGGCGGCCGAGTCGGTGGTGAAATACGGCGAGCCGATGCCCGCGCCGAAAATGACCACGCGCCCCTTCTCCAAGTGGCGCACCGCCCGGCGCCGGATATACGGCTCGCACACCCGCTGAATGGTGAGGCCCGAGAGCAGGCGCGTGCTCACGTCAATCTTTTCGAGGGCGCTTTGCAGGGCCATCGAATTGATAACGGTGGCTAGCATGCCCATGTAGTCGCCCTGCACGCGGTCGAGGCCAAAAGCCGCTGCCTGCACGCCCCGGAAAATGTTGCCGCCCCCAATCACCACGGCGACCTGCACGCCCGTGGCGGCCACGGCCTTGATTTCGGTGGCGTACTGCATGAGGCGGTCGGCGTCGATGCCATACTGTTGCTGGCCCATCAGCGCCTCGCCGCTGAGCTTAAGAAGAATTCGTTGGTAAGTCACAAGCAGGAAAAACTAGTAAGTCGGGTGGGAGAGGGGCAGGCTACGCAAATTGCACCAGCACCTGCCCCTTGGTAACGTTGGCGCGCAGCGCTACTTTAATGCTAGCCACGATGCCGTCGGCGGGAGCTTTCAAAATATTTTCCATCTTCATGGCTTCCAGCACCAGCAGCGGGTCGCCCTTTTGCACGGCCTGGCCGGGCTGCACGCGCACGTCGATAATCAGGCCGGGCATGGGTGCTTTCAGCTCATTTATTTTCTGGGCGGTGGCGTCGCTCAGCCCTAGCCGGTCGAGCAGCTGGTCGAAGCGGTCCTTGGCCTGCAACTCCACGCGCTGCCCGTTGATTTTTAAGACGAAAGCCTTCGTTGCATAGTCGGCGCTCACCAGCTCGGCATTGTACGATTTGCCCTGGTGCAGCACGTGGTAGCGGCCATTGCCGAGCGGCGCTAGGTCCCAGTTGAAGGGCTGCCCATTGAGTATAATAGAGTCGGGGGCGCGAAAGTCTACCTCCCAGCTATGCGCCGGGCCAGTGCTGATGTGGAGCATATGGAAAGCGAGCCCTGCTGGGCGAAATGGGGTTAAAGGTAAGCCGAATCTTAATTTCATGCGGAACTTGCTGGCCGTATCCTGGGTCTGCCTCTCGCAATGAACTATTCGCTTTCTGCTACTTCTATTCTGGTTTTTCTGACTGGTTTTTCGGCCTTTGGGCAGTCGGGCGGCAGCCGCGATAAAGGTGTTCATAAGAAATCGCCCGAAGCAACTGCCACGGCGCCAGCTGTTTCGAGTGGCATCACGGTTCCCTCGTGGCTGCCGCCGGTTACGCCGTACCAGCCGAGCGCCACGCAGCTTACCGACGTTACCGATACCAAGCTCGACGTGCGCTTCGACTACGCGCACCAGTATTTGCTAGGTACGGCCGTGCTCACGCTGCACTCGCACTTCTACCCGCAGTCGGTGGCGGTGCTCGATGCCAAGGGCTTTACCATTAAGTCGGTGCAGTTGCTGGGAGGCAAGACGCTCACCTATAAGTACGACGGCCGCCAGCTAGCCATCAACCTCGACCACGCCTACGCCCGCGAGCAGCCCTATCAGCTGCGCATCACCTACGTGGCCAAGCCCAACGAGCTGCCGGCCGGCGGCAGCGAGGCCATCACTTCGGCTAAGGGATTATATTTCATCAATCCGCTGGGCAAAGAGCCTAACAAGCCCCGCCAAATCTGGACGCAGGGCGAAACGCAAAGCAGCTCGTGCTGGTTTCCGACTATCGACCAGCCTAATCAGCGGATGACCCAGGAAATCACGCTGACGGTAGAAGACCAGTTTAAAACGCTGTCGAACGGTCTGCTCATCGGCTCGAAGAAAAACGCCGACGGCAGCCGCACCGATACTTGGCGCCAGAGCCTGCCCGCCGCGCCCTACCTCACGATGCTAGCCGTGGGCGACTTTGCCGTAGTAGCGGATACCTGGCACGGCAAGGCCGTTGAGTATTACGTCGAGCCCAAGTATAAGAGCACGGCGAAAGCCGTATTCGGCCACACGCCCGAGATGCTGGAGTTTTATTCCAAGAAGCTAGGGGTGGAGTTTCCGTGGGAGAAGTACGCGCAGATTGCCGTGCGCGACTACGTGAGCGGGGCTATGGAAAACACCACGGCTACGGTGCACGGCGCCGCCATTCAGGCTACCCGCCGCGAGTTGCTCGACAATACCTACGAAACCTCCGAGTCCGTCATCGCCCACGAGCTGTTTCACCACTGGTTTGGCGACTACGTAACGTGCGAATCGTGGAGCAACCTGCCGCTCAACGAGAGTTTCGCCAACTACTCGCAGTACCTCTGGGCCGAGCACAAGTATGGTGCTGACGCCGCCGCCCTGGTGCAGCAGCAGGACCTGGCGCACTACCTCGAAGAAGCGGAGTCGAAGCGCGAGCCGCTCATCCGCTACCACTATGCCAACCGCGAGGATATGTTCGACCGCCACTCGTATGAGAAGGGCGGGCGGGTGCTGCACATGCTGCGCAAGTACGTCGGCGACGACGCCTTCTTTGCGGCGCTAACCCACTACCTCACGCATAATAAATACAGCGCGGTTGAAATCAGCAAGCTGCGCACGGCCTTTGAGGAAACGACCGGCGAAGACCTACAATGGTTTTTCGACCAGTGGTTTATGCAGCGCGGCCACCCCGAGCTGAAAATCTCGCACACTTACACCAACGGTCAGGTGCTGCTGCACGTGCAGCAAACCCAGGATACGCTGTTTCAGCCGGTATTTCGTTTGCCCGTTATGGTCACGGTGTGGCAAAAGGAAAAGCCTACCGAGCACCGCATCACCATTACCAAGGCTGACCAGACCTTTTCTTTTCTGGCCGCCGACAAACCAACGATGGTGAAATTTGACAGCGAAAGCCAGCTGCTAGCCCAGCTCGATGAAGAGCGCAGCATGGAAGAAATCGTCTTCCAGTTTTACCATGCGCAGAACTACTTGCAGAAGCACGAGGCCCTGGAGCTGTTGCAAAACAAGACCGCTGACTTTGCCGTGAGCGGCCTGATGCGCAACGCTTTATTAGATAATTTTTTTGCCGTGCGCCGCACTGCCCTCGACCACCTGCGCGGCTACCGCGGCCCCAGCGCCAATGCCGTGCGAAGCGAAATACAGCACCTGGCCACCGCCGACCCTAGCAGCGCAGTGCGCGCGCAGGCCTTGGTTACGCTGGCTAGCTTCCCCACTGAAAACTACGCGGCTACTTACCAGGCCGCCCTGCGCGACAGCTCTTATGTGGTGGAAGGGGCCGCTATTGACGCGCTGGCTAAACTGCCAGCCGTTAATGCGCGCCCGCAAATTGCGGCGCTGGAAAGCACGCCGAATTCCGGCCTAATTGTAGCCATTGCCAATTATTATGCGCAGCGTGGCAGCATGGAGCAGTACGGCTGGTTTTTGCGGCGCCTGCCCGACCTCACCGATGTCGACCTTTACACTTACCTGCAAGCATTTGGAGCCTTTATGGTCCAGATGCCGGTTATCGAGCGGGAAAAAGGTATTCATACGCTCGAAGCCCTGGCCCGCACTCATCCGCAGTATATTGTGCGCCTGGGCGCTTATCGCGGATTGATGACCCTGGCGCCCAGCCAACCTGATTTAAAAAGCGTGCTGCTTGATATAAAAACCAAGGAAACGGATGAGCGGCTTAAAGCTTACTATAACCTTATGTAAATCAAATCAAAAGGCCTGGGGTGAGGCTTAGCGGTGAACGTGCTACGTTTCAACATGGCAAAAAGAAGCCCTGGCTGCACAACTTTTTTCTGCGCTACCGCTTGCATCTTCCCAAAAAACCTGTACTTTTGCGTCTCAATTCCAGCAAACGGCCGGAACTGACCACAAATGGGGGTATCGCATAGCGGCAATTGCGGGTGACTGTAACTCACCTCCTTCGGGTTCATAGGTTCGAGTCCTGTTACCCCCACATTTGATTTTTGATGCTATCTGCGGGAGTAGCTCAGTTGGTAGAGCGGCAGCCTTCCAAGCTGCAGGTCGCGGGTTCGAACCTCGTCTCCCGCTCAAAGATTTTAGAATAAGCCGTTTTAGCTCAGTGGTAGAGCACTTCCTTGGTAAGGAAGAGGTCATGGGTTCAAATCCCATAAATGGCTCAGCAAATGCGGAACTACCTATCTTTGCGATGGGTTAGCGCCGGGTCAGCAAAGCAAAAGCGATACGCAGCATTCAAGCCTGAATTGGCCCACGCTGGGTTTCGCTTTTCTTGCGATAGGGCCACCCTACTTGCTTTTCAGTTTTTAATTCCCTCTTTTTTCTCAACTCTTTACAATGGCTAAAGAAAATTTCGACCGGTCGAAGCCGCACGTAAACATCGGCACCATCGGTCACGTTGACCACGGCAAGACGACCCTGACCGCAGCTATCACCACGGTGCTGGCTAACCAGGGTCTGGCTGAAAAGCGCGACTTCTCCTCGATTGACAACGCCCCCGAGGAAAAAGAGCGTGGTATCACCATCAACACCGCCCACGTAGAATACTCGACTGCCAACCGTCACTACGCTCACGTTGACTGCCCCGGTCACGCTGACTACGTGAAGAACATGGTAACGGGTGCTGCCCAAATGGACGGCGCTATCCTCGTGGTAGCTGCTACCGACGGCCCGATGCCCCAGACCCGTGAGCACATCCTGCTCGCCCGTCAGGTAGGTGTTCCTCAACTGGTGGTGTTCATGAACAAAGTGGACATGGTGGATGACCCCGAGCTGCTTGAGCTCGTGGAAATGGAAATTCGCGAACTGCTGTCGTTCTACAACTTCGACGGCGACAACATTCCGGTTATCCAGGGCTCGGCTCTGGGCGGCCTGAACGGCGATGCCAACTGGGTGCCCAAAATCAACGAGTTGATGGCTGCCGTTGACTCGTTCATTCCGATTCCCGCTCGTCTGACCGACCTGCCCTTCCTGATGCCGGTAGAAGACGTGTTCTCGATTACGGGCCGTGGCACTGTGGCTACCGGTCGTATCGAGCGCGGTATCATCAACTCGGGTGAGCAAGTTGACATCCTCGGCATGGGTGCTGAAGGCCTGAAGTCGACGGTAACGGGTGTGGAAATGTTCCGCAAAATCCTGGACCGCGGCGAAGCTGGTGACAACGTAGGTCTGCTGCTCCGTGGCATTGAAAAAGAAGCCATCCGTCGCGGCATGGTTATCTGCAAGCCCGGCTCGGTAAAGCCCCACCAGAAGTTCAAGGCTGAGGTGTACGTGCTCTCGAAAGAGGAAGGCGGCCGCCACACTCCATTCTTCAACAACTACCGTCCGCAGTTCTACCTGCGTACCACCGACGTTACCGGCATCATCACCCTCCCCGAGGGCGTTGAAATGGTAATGCCCGGCGACAACATCACCATCACGGTTGAGCTCATCAACAAGGTGGCAATGGAGAAAGGCCTCCGCTTCGCTATCCGTGAGGGTGGCCGTACGGTAGGTGCCGGTCAGGTAACTGAAATCCTCGACTAGTTTTAGCCTAGCCGCTTAAAAATTAAGACAATCCGCCTCCGATTTTTCGGAGGCGGATTTGTTTTGTTTAAAATGTTTTGTACCTTTGCACTCCCATTAGCAAATAGTGCTGGCGGGATTGTTATCTACGAGTGTAGTTCAAGGGTAGAATAGAGGTCTCCAAAACCTTTGATGGGAGTTCGAATCTCTCCACTCGTGCCACCTGGGGCCGCTAGCGGCTCTTTTTTACGCCCTCACCGGCTTTTTGCAACCATGGCTAAGCTGAACAACTATTTCCGCGATACTATCGAGGAAATGCGTTACAACGTAACGTGGCCCTCGACCACCGAGCTGCAAAAAAGCGCTGGGCTGGTGCTAATCGGTTCTCTGGTATTTGCCGCTGTAGTCGGCCTGATGGACGTGAGCTTTAACTCCGCCCTCAATGCCTTCTACCAGTCTTTTGCCCGCTAGGTCTTCTATACAATGGGTGAACTGAAATGGTACGTGGTACGCTCCGTAAGCGGCCAGGAGAAGAAAGCCAAGACGTATATGGAAACCGAGATTGGTCGGCATAACCTACAGGAGCTTCTTCCGCAGGTGCTGATTCCAATTGAAAAGGTTTTCGAGATGCGTAACGGCAAGAAGCGCGTGCGCGAACGCAATTTGTACCCCGGCTACATCATTATCCATTCGGATTTGACGCACGGTGAGGTACAGAACATCATCACGTCGACGCCGGGCGTAATTGGTTTCTTGGGCGATAAAGAAACTAAAACGACCAATGCAAAGCCGGTTCCGCTTTCACTCACCGAAGTGAACCGCCTGCTAGGGGTAGTAGATGAGGCCGAGGAGAAATCGGCCGAAATCGAAACGCCCTTCACGGTTGGCGAACTGGTTAAGGTTATCGATGGGCCATTCAACGGGTTCAGCGGCAACGTCAACGAAGTATTTGAAGAGCGCAAGAAGCTCAACGTTATTGTTAAGATATTCGGGCGCGCTCAGCCAGTAGAGTTGAGCTACACCCAGGTAGAAAAAGAATAGTTACTATTTACGTCGTCTGATATCCACTCCGGTCAGGCGGGGCTTCCACTAGGAGTTTACTTTAAACTGAGGCTAGCGCGAGTTACGTCGAGCCAGTCACAGCTTTACAAACCAAATGGCCAAAGAAATTAGAGGTTACCTGAAGCTTCAGGTAAAGGGAGGTGCCGCAAACCCCGCGCCGCCGATTGGACCTGCGCTTGGTAGTAAAGGCTTGAATATCATGGAGTTTTGCAAGCAATTCAATGCGCGCACCCAGGATAAAGCCGGCCAAATCTGCCCCGTCCTGATTACGATGTACACGGATAAGTCGTTTGACTTTGTCATCAAGACTCCTCCGGTACCGGTTCTCCTGATGGATGCCGCCAAGTTGCAGAGCGGCTCGAAAGAGCCTAACCGTAACAAAGTAGGCTCGGTAACGTGGGACCAAGTTCGTACCATCGCCGAAACCAAAATGCCCGACTTGAACGCTTTCAAAGTGGAGTCGGCCATGAAGCAAGTAGCCGGTACGGCTCGCAGCATGGGTATCACCGTGAAAGGCGATGCGCCTTTTGCTGAATAACTAACCGGAGGACATACACAATGGCAGCAATCAGCAAAAAGCGCAAGGAAGCCCTTGCCAAACACGACCTGACGCAGGTACGCAGCCTGCTCGAAGCCGCGCAAGTGGTGAAAGACATTACCTACACTAAGTTCGATGCCTCGGTTGATATCGACGTTCGCCTTGGTGTAGACCCCCGTAAAGCCGACCAGATGGTACGCGGCGTAGCCACCCTGCCCCACGGCACTGGCAAAACCGTTCGGGTACTAGCCTTGGTGCCCGCCGACAAGGAGGCCGAAGCTACCGCCGCCGGCGCTGACTTCGTAGGTCTAGACGACTACATCGCCAAAATCGAAAAAGGCTGGACTGACATCGACGTAATTATCACCATGCCTTCGGTAATGGCGAAAGTTGGTCGCCTCGGTCGCGTACTTGGCCCGCGTGGTTTAATGCCGAACCCCAAGTCGGGTACGGTAACGACCGACGTAGCCAAGGCGGTGCAGGAAGTGAAAGCTGGTAAAATCGACTTCAAAGTTGACAAAACCGGTATCATTCACTGCTCGGTAGGTAAAGTATCGTTCGACCCCAGTAAGCTGGCGGAGAACGCGCTGGAAGTGATTCAGACGCTGGGTCGTTTGAAACCGTCTTCATCGAAAGGTACCTACATCCGTAGCATCACGCTCAGCAGCACCATGTCGCCGGCCGTACCGGTTGACAGCACGGTTTCTTCCGCTAACTAATTAATAGCAACCAACCATGAATCGGGAAGAAAAACAAGCCCTCGTGGATGAGTTGAGCGAGAAGTTTCAGTCGCACAACGCATTCTATATTGCCGATGCCTCGGGCATGTCGGTAGCGAAAATCAACGAATTCCGTCGCCTCTGCTTTAACCGCGGCATGGAATTCAAGGTGTATAAAAACTCGTTCATCCGTAAAGCCCTCGACACCCTTGGTGGCGATACGGCTGAGATGGATGCGGCGCTAAAAGGCCAGTCGGGCGTACTGTTCTCGAAAGAGAGCGGCAACGCCCCGGCCAAACTGCTGAAGGATTTCTACAAGTCGCAGGCGTATGGCCGCGGCGTAGAGCCTAAACCTGCGCTGAAGGGTGCTTTCATCGATGCTAGCATCTTCATCGGTGCTAACCAGCTTGAAGGCCTCACCACCATCAAAGGCAAGCAGGAACTACTCGGTGAACTCATCGGCCTGCTGCAATCGCCCGCCAAAAACGTTATCTCTGCTCTATCGAGCGGCGGTAGCAAGCTGGCTGGCATCCTCAAAACGCTTTCCGAAAAAGAAGAAGCTGCTGGCTAACCGCTGCTCACCTTTTTCAACTTTCAATTTTCAATTTACAACCCCCTAATACCTACCGAAATGGCCGATTTGAAAGCCTTCGCTGAGCAGCTTGTTAGCCTCACCGTTAAAGAAGTAAACGAACTTGCTGGTATCCTGAAAGATGAGTACGGCATTGAGCCGGCTGCTGCTGCTCCCGTAATGGTAGCTGGTGGTGGTGGCGCTGCCGCTGCTGAAGCTCCTGAGGAGAAGACCTCGTTCGACGTAATCCTGAAGTCGGCCGGTGGCGCTAAGCTGCAGGTAGTGAAGCTGGTAAAAGACCTGACCGGTCTGGGCCTGAAAGAGGCTAAGGAGCTGGTTGACGGCGCTCCTAAGCCCCTGAAAGAAGGCGTTACCAAAGATGAGGCCGAAGGCCTGAAGAAGCAACTCGAAGAAGCTGGCGCTGAAGTAGAAGTTAAGTAGGTTCGCCTACGGGCTTGCTCCCGCAACGGATTAGGCCTGGCACTTAGCCAGGTCTTTTCCTGTTTGTAGAGAATAAGTTATCTTTTGCAACCGAAAGCGGCTGTTTTTGGTTGTCTTACGCTAGCAGTTTTCTTCTTCTATCATTCCGCATGGAGCGAAGCAAAATACGAGGACCTTATCACGTTAACCGTCGCAAGAGTTTCGGGCTCATTTGACAAGCAGCGTGGTAAGGTCCTTTGCTGCGCTCAACGCGCCTGAATTTGTCTGAAGGCTTTTACCGTAGGTGCAGGTGTAAAAGCAACCTTCCAAATTTAGGTTGATAGCTGAGCTAACTCGCCTACCTACAATAGCTTACGTGTACATTTTTAAAATCTTTCCAATTGGCTACACCGCAAGCAACTGAGGCCGCCGAAGTCAAACACCTGACTGGGGCCAGTGAGCGAATCAACTTCGCCAAGATTAAGAAAGTTATCGAGTACCCGGACTTCCTGGACGTGCAGGTGCAGTCGTTCCAGGAATTCTTTCAGCTCGAAACAGCCGCCGCTAGCCGTACCAATGAGGGTCTGTTCAAGGTGTTTGCCGAGAACTTCCCGATTTCGGACTCGCGCGAAAACTTCGTGCTGAACTTTATCGACTACCACGTTGACCCACCTAAGTATACGGTGGATGAGTGTATCGACCGCGGCCTGACTTACGCCGTGCCGCTGAAGGCGAAGCTCCAGCTCATTTGCAACGACAAGGATAACGAGGACTTCCAGACGATTGAGCAGGAAGTTTTCTTGGGCAACATTCCGTACATGACGGAAAAGGGCTCGTTCGTTATCAACGGCGCCGAGCGCGTTATCGTATCGCAACTGCACCGCTCGCCGGGCGTTTTCTTCGCCCAGAGCAAGCACACCAACGGTACGAAGCTGTATTCGGCCCGCATTATCCCGTTCAAAGGCTCGTGGATTGAGTTTGCCACGGACGTGAACAACGTGATGTACGCCTACATCGACCGCAAGAAGAAATTTCCGGTCACGACGCTGCTGCGCGCCATTGGCTACGGCACGGACAAAGACATTCTGGACTTGTTTGGCCTAAGCGAAGAAGTAAAGGCTGACAAGAAAAGCCTCAAAAAGGCCGTTGGTCGGAAGCTAGCCGCCCGGGTGCTGCGCACTTGGACGGAAGACTTCGTGGATGAGGACACCGGTGAGGTAGTTTCCATCGACCGGAATGAGGTGCTCTTGGAGCGCGACTCGACTATCAACGAGGAAGATATTGATACTATCGTGGAGGCCGGCGCCAAGTCGGTAATCCTGCACAAGGAGAATGTGAATATTGCAGATTTTGCAATCATTTACAATACTTTGCAGAAGGACAACTCCAACTCGGAGAAAGAAGCCGTTGAGCAGATTTACCGTCAGCTCCGTAACACAGAAGCCCCGGACGAAGAGACTGCCCGCGACATCATCCAGAAGCTGTTCTTTTCGGACAAGCGCTACGACCTTGGGGAAGTAGGCCGCTACCGGATTAACAAGAAGCTCCAGATTGGGATGGAGCAGCAGTCGCGCGTACTGACCAATGAGGACATCGTGCTCATCGTGAAGTACCTGATTGGCTTGATTAACTCGAAGGCTATTGTCGATGACATTGACCACTTGAGCAACCGCCGCGTGCGCACGGTAGGGGAGCAGCTCTACGCCCAGTTCGGCGTGGGCCTGGCCCGGATGGCGCGTACCATCAAGGAGCGCATGAACGTGCGCGACAACGAGGACTTCAAGCCGGTTGACCTGATTAACGCCCGCACGCTGTCAAGCGTGATTAATTCGTTCTTCGGCACCAACCAGCTGTCGCAGTTCATGGACCAGACTAACCCCCTAGCCGAGGTGACGCACAAGCGTCGCGTATCGGCGCTCGGGCCGGGAGGTCTGTCGCGCGAGCGCGCTGGCTTCGAGGTCCGTGACGTCCACTACACGCACTACGGTCGCCTGTGCACCATCGAAACACCGGAAGGCCCGAATATCGGCCTGATTTCGTCGCTCTGCGTGCACGCTCGGGTAAACTCGATGGGCTTCATCGAGACGCCTTACCGTACCGTAGCTAGCGGTACGGTGGATATGACAGAGAATGTAAAGTTCTTGACGGCTGAAGAAGAAGACACGCACCACATCGCCCAGGCTAACTCGTTACTCAGCAATGAAGGCAAGCTGACGCAGGAACTGGTGAAAGGTCGCTTCGAAGGTGACTTCCCGGTTGTCGGTCCGGAAGAGTACTCTTACATGGACGTAGCGCCGAACCAGATTGTATCGGTAGCCGCTTCGCTCATTCCATTCCTGGAGCACGATGACGCTAACCGTGCGCTCATGGGCTCAAACATGCAACGCCAGGCAGTGCCGCTGCTCCGCCCGCAGGCTCCGATTGTGGGCACGGGTCTGGAAGGCCGCACGGCGATTGACTCGCGTGCGCTCATCATCGCCGAAGGCGAAGGCTACGTGGACTCGGTTGATGCTAACCGCATCATCATCAAGTACGACTTGTCGGAAGACGACCTGTCGGTAAGCTTTGATGCGGAGCGTAAGACATACAGCCTCATCAAGTTCCGTCGTACCAACCAGGATACCTGCCTCAACCTCACGCCGCTGGTGAAAAACGGTGAGCGCGTGACCAAAGGCCAGGTGCTTTGCGAAGGCTACGGCACCAACCGCGGTGAGTTAGCCCTCGGTCGTAACATGCAGGTGGCCTTCATGCCCTGGCAGGGTTACAACTTCGAGGATGCTATCGTTATCTCGGAGCGCGTGGTGCGCGACGACATCTTTACCTCGATTCACATTGAGGAGTTTGAGCTGGAAGTGCGTGAGACGAAGCGTGGCGAAGAAGAGCTGACCTCGGAAATTCCGAACGTGAGCGAAGAAGCCGTGCGTAACCTCGACGATAACGGCATCATCCGGCTAGGGGCGGAGGTTCGCGAAGGCGACATCCTCATCGGTAAGATTACGCCCAAGGGCGAAACCGACCCGACTCCGGAGGAGAAGTTGCTCCGCGCCATCTTTGGCGATAAAGCCGGCGATGTGAAAGATGCCTCGCTTAAGGCGCCGCCCTCACTCAACGGGGTAGTTATTGGCACTAAGCTGTTCTCGCGCCCAAAGAAGGATAAGAACCTGCGCGCCAAGTCGAAGAAGGAAGTTGAGGACCTGAAGGAAGGCTACGCTCGCGAACTCCGGGGCGTAAAGGCTATCATGATTGATAAGCTGGTAGCCCTACTGGAAGGCAAGACTTCACAAGGCATCAAGCACCGCTTTGGTGATGAGGTGCTAGCGAAAGGCGTAAAATTCAACCGGAAGAACATCAGCGAAGCGCTATTTCCCGATAAGAATGCCTACCGTGACGAGAGCAACTACGCTGTGCCGGAAGAGGTAAACCTCTTCAAGGACCTGCAGCTCGACCACTGGACGGCCGACAACCGCGTAAACGAGATGTTGCAACAGCTCATCAAGAACTACGCGAAGCGTCGCAACACCATCACCGCCCGCTTCAAGCGCGACCGCTTTACGCTGGAAGTTGGTGATGAATTGCCCGCCGGCATTGTGCAGCTAGCTAAGGTGTACATCGCCAAGAAGCGTAAGCTGAAGGTGGGTGATAAAATGGCCGGTCGCCACGGTAACAAAGGGGTAGTAGCCCGCATCGTGCGCGATGAGGACATGCCCTTCTTGCCCGATGGCACGCCGATGGACATCGTGCTTAACCCGCTCGGTGTACCTAGCCGCATGAACATCGGCCAGATTTACGAGACTGTACTTGGCTGGGCTGGTCTGAAAATGGGTCGCACCTATGCTACCCCCATTTTCGACGGTGCTACTGAGGATGAAGTAGCTCGTGAGCTAACCGAGGCTGGCCTGCCCGACTGGGGCCGTGCTTATCTGCACGACGGCCTAACTGGCGACCGCTTCGACCAGCCGGTGACCGTGGGCGTGATTTACATGCTCAAACTTGGTCACTTGGTTGACGACAAGATGCACGCTCGCTCTATCGGGCCATACTCGCTCATTACGCAACAGCCGCTGGGTGGTAAGGCGCAGTTTGGTGGCCAGCGCTTCGGCGAGATGGAAGTGTGGGCGCTGGAGGCCTTTGGTGCTTCCAACGTGCTGCAGGAAATCCTGACCGTGAAGTCGGACGACGTGGTAGGCCGTGCCAAAGCGTACGAAGCCATTGTAAAAGGCGATGTATTGCCCAAGCCGAATATTCCCGAGTCGTTCAACGTGCTTATCCACGAACTGCGTGGCTTGGCGCTGGAGATTTCGCTCGATTAAGTAAACTATCGGGGCTAGCTGCGCACGTGGCTAGCCCTGGTAAATGCTTACTAGATATAAAAGGTAAAAAGCAGCCGATACGAAACAGCTATCCCGAGACAGGTCAGGATAGTAAAAGGAATCGGAGGCTTTGCGGATAGAGTGAGAATTTAAGGCCTGACGGAAATCTACTACGCGGCGTACCTGTCTGACCCGTAGAGCACTTTTCGTAGCGTCGAACTGTTAGAAGAGACTCTAACAGCTAAAAGCCAAACAGCTAACAGCTACTAAATCAATCTAATGGCTTTCGCAAAAAACAAGAAGTTAGTACAGGACTTCTCGAAGGTTACTATCTCGCTAGCCTCGCCCGAAGCAATTCTGGAGCGTAGCACCGGCGAAGTGGTAAAGCCCGAAACGATTAACTACCGCACCTACAAGCCCGAGATGGGTGGCTTGTTCTGCGAGCGGATTTTCGGGCCGGTGAAGGACTGGGAATGCCACTGCGGCAAATACAAGCGCATCCGCTACAAGGGCATTATCTGCGACCGTTGCGGCGTGGAAGTGACCGAGAAGAAGGTGCGCCGCGAGCGCATGGGCCACATCGAACTGGTGGTGCCCGTAGCCCACATCTGGTACTTTAAGAGCCTGCCGAACAAAATCGGCTACCTGCTGGGCCTGCCCACCAAGAAGCTCGACCAGATTATCTACTACGAGCGCTACGTAGTGGTGCAGCCCGGCGTGCAAGCCGAAGAAGGTGTGCAGCAACTCGACTTCCTCACGGAGGATGAGTATCTGGATATCATTGACAAGCTGCCCCGCGAGAACCAACTGCTGCCCAACGAAGACCCGCAGAAGTTCATCGCCAAGATGGGTGCCGACGCGCTGCAAATGCTGCTTGAGCGCATCAACCTCGACGAACTGAGCTACTCGCTCCGCGACTCGGCTGCGCACGAAACCTCGCAACAGCGTAAGGCTGAGGCTCTGAAGCGTCTGCGCGTAGTGGAGGCTTTCCGCGACGCCGCTACCCGCGTGGAGAACAAGCCCGAGTGGATGGTTATCCGCATGGTGCCCGTTATTCCGCCCGAACTGCGTCCGCTCGTGCCGTTGGATGGTGGCCGTTTTGCTACTTCCGACCTGAACGACCTGTATCGTCGCGTTATCATCCGCAACAACCGCCTCAAGCGCCTGATTGAAATCAAGGCGCCGGAAGTGATTCTGCGGAACGAGAAGCGCATGCTGCAAGAGGCCGTAGACTCGCTCTTCGACAACTCGCGCAAGGTGAATGCCGTGCGCGCCGAAGGCAACCGCGCCCTGAAGTCGCTGTCCGATATGCTGAAAGGCAAGCAGGGCCGCTTCCGTCAGAACCTGCTCGGTAAGCGCGTGGACTACTCGGGCCGTTCGGTAATTGTGGTAGGTCCCGAACTTAAGCTGCACGAGTGCGGCCTGCCCAAGAACATGGCAGCCGAGCTGTTTAAGCCGTTCATCATCCGCAAGCTCATCGAGCGCGGTATCGTGAAGACGGTGAAGTCGGCCAAGAAAATTGTGGACCGCAAGGACGCCGTGGTATGGGATATCCTGGAGAATGTGCTGAAAGGCCACCCGGTACTCCTTAACCGGGCTCCTACGCTGCACCGTCTGGGCATCCAGGCGTTCCAGCCGCGCCTCATCGAGGGCAAGGCTATCCAGCTGCACCCGCTCGTTTGTACGGCTTTCAACGCTGACTTTGACGGTGACCAGATGGCTGTACACGTGCCGCTAGGCCCGGCTGCTATCTTGGAAGCTTCGATGCTTATGCTGGCGTCGCACAACATCCTAAACCCCGCCAACGGCGCGCCCATCGCGGTACCGTCGCAGGATATGGTTCTGGGTCTGTACTACGTAACGAAGGGCAAGCGCTCGACGCCCGAAGAGAAAATTCAAGGCGAAGGCCGTATTTTCTACTCGGATGAGGAGGTAGTTATTGCCTTAAATGAAGGCCAGTTGTCGAAGCACGCGTACATCAAGGTGAAAACTATGGTGCGCGACGCTAACGATGATTTGGTACCGAAAATCATCGAAACGGTAGCCGGCCGCGTGCTCTTCAACCAGCTCGTGCCCACGGCCGTAGGTTTTGTGGATGAGTTGCTGACCAAGAAGAAGCTACAGCAAATCATTTCGATGGTGTTTAAGCGCACGGGTATGGCCCGCACCGCGCAGTTCTTGGACGACATCAAGACGCTAGGCTTCCAGTCGGCTTACAAAGGCGGCTTGAGCATGGGTCTGGGTGATATCCAGATTCCGAAGGAGAAAGACATTCTCATCAAGCAGGCACAAGCCGACGTAGCTGCCGTAACGCAGAACTACCAAATGGGTCTGATTACGAACAACGAGCGTTACAACCAAGTAATTGACGTCTGGACGCGCATCAACTCGCAGATTACGGAGACGCTGATGGGTCGCCTCGAAAAGGAGAACCAAGGCTTTAACTCCATCTACATGATGATGCACTCGGGCGCTCGTGGCTCGCGTGAGCAGATTCGCCAGCTTGGCGGGATGCGTGGTCTGATGGCTAAGCCTCAGAAGTCGCTGCAGGGCTCGGTAGGTGAGATTATTGAGAACCCGATTCTGTCGAACTTCAAAGAAGGCCTCGACGTAATTGAGTACTTTATCTCGACCCACGGTGCCCGTAAGGGCCTAGCCGATACGGCCATGAAGACGGCTGACGCCGGCTACCTGACCCGTCGTCTGGTTGACGTATCGCAGGACGTTATCGTGAACGAGCCGGACTGCGGCACGCTGCGCGGTACCGAAACCTTCGCGCTGAAGGACAACGAGGATATCGTGGAGCCGCTGTCCGAGCGTATCCTCGGCCGCACGGCCGTGCACGACATCATCGACCCGCTGACCGACGAGCTGATTCTGGCTGCTGGTGAGCAAATCACGGAGGAAACCACCCGCCGCATCGATGCTACCAGCATCGAATCGGTCGAGATTCGCTCGGTACTGACTTGCGAAAGCAAGCGCGGTATCTGCGCCAAGTGCTATGGCCGTAACCTGGCCACGGGCCGTATGGTGCAGAAGGGTGAAGCTGTGGGGGTTATCGCCGCGCAGTCGATTGGTGAGCCGGGCACGCAGCTGACGCTCCGTACCTTCCACGTAGGTGGTACGGCTTCTAACATCGCGGTAGAAGCTAACATCCGCGCCAAATTCAACGGCGTGATTGAGTTCGAGGATATCCGTACCGTAGCTGGCGTAAACTCCGAAGGAGCCGAAACTAACGTGGTAATGGGTCGCTCGGGCGAAATCCGCATTGTGGAGAAAGGCACCGGTAAGGTGTTCATTTCGAATCACGTTCCCTACGGCTCGTTTATCCTCGTGAAAGAAGGTGACACCGTAGAGAAAGGTCAGGAGCTCGTTAATTGGGACCCGTATAACGCCGTTATCTTGGCCGAGTTCGATGGTACCGTGCAGTACGACGCCCTGACCGAAGGCATTACTTATCGTGAGGAAACCGACGAACAGACGGGCTTCCGCGAGAAGGTAATTGTTGAATCGAAGGACAAGGCGCAAAACCCGTCGGTAATTCTGATTCCGGCTAAGGGTGCTGATGCTGACGCCAATAAGTCGTACAGCATGCCGGTAGGCGCTCACCTGAACGTCGAAAACGGCACGAAGGTGAAAGCTGGCTATATCCTGGCGAAGATTCCGCGTGCCGTAGGCAAAACCCGCGACATCACGGGTGGTCTGCCCCGCGTAGTGGAGCTGTTCGAGGCCCGCAACCCGTCGAACCCGGCCGTAGTGTCGGAGATTGATGGTGTGGTGACCTACGGCTCGGTGAAGCGTGGCAACCGCGAAATCTTCGTGGAGTCGAAAGATGGTGTGAAGCGGAAGTACATGGTACCGCTGTCGAAGTTTATCCTCGTGCAGGACAACGACTTCGTGCGGGCCGGTGCGCCGCTCTCCGACGGTGCCATCACCCCTAGCGACATCCTGAACATTCAGGGCCCCGGCTCGGTGCAGGAATACCTCGTGAACGAGATTCAGGAAGTATACCGCTTGCAGGGGGTAAAAATCAACGACAAGCACATTGAAGTTATCGTCCGCCAGATGATGCAGAAAGTGCTCGTGATGGATGCCGGCGACACGAGCTTCTTGGAAAACCAGCTCGTAGACAAGGTGCTGCTGATGGAAGAAAACGACATCGTAATCGACATGAAAGTCGTGACCGATTCTGGTGACTCAACCGAACTGCGCCCCGGCCAGATTGTGACCAGCCGCAAGCTGCGCGACGAAAACTCGTCGCTCCGCCGCCGTGACCTCAAGCTCGTGGAAGTGCGCGACGCCCAGCCGGCCGTATCGCGGCCCACGCTGCAAGGCATCACGCAGGCTTCGCTCGGTACGGCTTCGTTCATCTCGGCCGCTTCGTTCCAGGAGACGACCAAAGTGCTCAGCGAGGCGGCCATTCGTGGCAAAGCCGACGAGCTGCTGGGCCTGAAGGAGAACGTGATTGTGGGCCACCTTATCCCGGCCGGTACTGGCTTGCGCGAATACCAGGGCATCGAGGTGTCCTCGAAAGAGGACCTGGCTGCCCGTCAGAGCGCCCAGGCCGCCGAGCAGGTGGCTACGCCCGCCAAGCGCCCTTCGCGCGCCAAGCGCGAAACCAGCGTGTCGGAATAACGATTGACGCAGGTTTGTAAATGAAACCCCCGGTTAGCGCAGGCTAGCCGGGGGTTTTTGTATGACTGGCGGCGGCCTTTTCACCAGCAAGCCTACTTAATAGTAATTATTAGCAGCAACGGGGCTAATATTGACCCCTGTATCGGCAAGGAATTGCCAACGTTGGCTGCTATGACCTTGGCTGCCAGGCCGATTCTTTGGGCGGACCTCGGCCGCGTAGTGGCGCTGGCTAGCCTAGGTAGCGCGGCCCGCCAGATAATAGCCTACTCTATTTGCACAGCTACCTTGAAAAAGCGCACTCTTATTCATGACATTGCCAAGCACTTGGAGGTATCTATTGCTACCGTTTCGCTGGTATTGAATGGCAAAGCCAAGGAGCACCGCATCAGCGATGCCCTGGCCGTGCGCGTGCTTAAATACGTGGAAGAAGTAGGCTATAAGCCCAACCAGCTGGCTAAAAGCCTGCGCACCGGTAAAACGCACGTTATCGGCCTGCTGGTCGAGGATATTGCCAACCCGTTCTTTGCTACCGTGGCCGGGCTCATCGAGCGGCACGCGCTGGCGCGCGGCTATCATATTCTGTATTGCAGCACCGAAAACGATACGACCAAAGCCAAAGACTTGATTGCCATGTTGCAAGACCGGCATATTGATGGCTACATCATTGCGCCGCCCGCCGGGGTGGAAAAAGAGATAGAGGCGCTATTAAAAAACGATATTCCGACCGTTCTTTTCGACCGTTACCTACCCAACCTGCCTACCGACTACATCGTGGTAGACAACGAGGGCGGTGCCTACGAGGCCGCCTGCCACCTGCTCGCCCAGGGAATGGCCCGCGTGGCGTTTCTCACTACCGAGTCGGAGCAAACGCAGATGGCCGCCCGTCTCCAGGGCTACACCCGGGCCATGCAGGTGCACGGCCAACCCCTTATCGTGCAGCGCATTCCGCTAGCCTTCGAGGGTGATAAGGAGGTGAGCATCGCGGCCATCGGCCGTTTTCTCGAAGCCAACCCGACGTGTGAAGCCATCGTTTTTGCCAATAACTCGCTAACTGTCTACGGGCTAGAGGCGATAGGGCGGCTAGGGCGGCGCATTCCGCAAGACCTAGCCGTTATTTCCTTTGACGATAATGACTTGTTCCGACTGCACTCGCCGCCTATTACGGCCGTTGCGCAGCCGGTAGAAGCGCTGGCCGAAACCTTAATAAATGTGCTGCTGAATGGGCTGGCTACCGCGCAAGCCGCCCCGCCCGACAGGCAACAGATTGTGCTGCCGCTGTCCTTGCTGGTGCGGGGCTCATCGGTGCGCTAGCCTACGGATGGGTTAAGGATGGCTAGGGGTAGCCATTTTATAAATAGGCGGCGGGGGCGGCAACTGCCGGGATTTTTTGCGCAAGCCCTGAAATTCAGGTTGGCTTTTCGAATAGTTCAGTACCTTTGGCCGGTTTCGCTGTGGTAATTAAGGGCGGCTTCCGGGGCACACAAGCCCTGTGCTGTCAGCTAGTTATGTGCCCTGGCTGCTGCTTGCCTTAGGCTAGGCGTGCCAGTGATATTCGGCTATTAGCGATGGGTTGTTGCGCTGCCTAAGGCCGGCCGTTGCTCCTCGCAAGCTGGTTAAGTGAAGCCAAGTACGTTATCGTATCCAGTTAACGCTCCGTTATTTAATGGAAAAACATGCAGCAAATTGGTTGGGTAGGGTGAAGCGGCTGGGGCTAGCCGGGCGGCTGGCGGCCGGAATGAGCGTGCTGCCGCTGGCCGGCTTTGCGCAGCTTTATACTGCTAAAAACTACGTGGCCCTTGCGCCGGGCAGCTCGCCGGCGGCGGTGGTGCAAGCGGCGGCCGGAGTAGTGCCCTCGCCGCGGCAGCTACGCTGGCAGCAGCTGGAGCTGACGGGATTTATCCACTTCGGGATGAACACGTTTACGAACAAGGAGTGGGGCGATGGCACCGAAAGCCCGGCGCTGTTTAACCCCACTGCCCTCGATGCCCGGCAATGGGTACGGGCCTGCCAGGAGGGCGGTATCAGACAAGTCATTATCACGGCCAAGCACCACGACGGCTTCTGCCTGTGGCCGTCGAAGTTTACCAAGCACTCGGTGCAAAGCAGCCCCTGGAAAGGGGGAAAAGGCGACGTGGTAAAAGAGGTAGCCGAAGCCTGCCGCGCGTATGGCCTGGGCTTTGGCGTGTATCTCTCGCCGTGGGACCGGAACTCGCCGTATTTTGGCGACTCGGCCAAGTATAATAATTACTTTGTCAACCAATTAACCGAGCTGCTTTCTAATTACGGGCGGGTCGATGAAGTGTGGTTTGACGGCGCCAACGGCGAAGGACCCACTGGCAAAAAGCAGGTTTATGACTTCAACCGCTGGTACGCGCTCATTCGCCGGCTCCAGCCCACGGCCACTATCGCCGTGATGGGCCCCGACGTGCGCTGGGTGGGTACCGAGTCGGGCTACGGCCGCGCAACCGAGTGGAGCGTGGTGCCCACCGAGGCGCAGCAGCAGGCTGGCATCGCCGCTAGCTCGCAGCAAGAACCCACGTTTGCCCCCCATAACCGGATGGAAGACGACCTGGGCAGCCGGGCTAAAATCAGGAATGCGGCGGCGCTCACTTGGTATCCGGCCGAGATTGACGTCTCCATCCGGCCGGGCTGGTTTTATCACCCGGCCGAAGATGCGCAGGTAAAAACGCCGGCGCAGCTGCTCGATATCTACAACAGCTCGGTGGGGCGCAACGGCGTATTGCTGCTAAATATTCCGCCCGATAAGCGGGGATTGCTGGCGCAGCCTGATATTGCGCACCTAAAAGCTTTTAGCAGGCTGCTGGACGCTACCTATGCCACCAATTTTTTGGCAAACGCTCGGGTGGCTGGGCTGACCGCCAGCCAAGCGAAGGCCCTGCTCGACGCCAGGTATGATACCTACTGGACCACCACCGGCCGCGACACCACGGCTACGCTCAGCTTTGCGCTACCCGCCCCCCAAACGTTTGATATGCTACAGCTACAGGAAAATATTGCGGTAGGCCAGCGCATAGAAAGCTTCGTACTGGAGTATAAAAATGGGGCCACGTGGCAGCTGGTGGCGGCCGGCACCACGGTCGGCTACAAGCGCATTCTCACGTTTGGGCCTGTGCGGGCGCAGTACGTGCGGCTACGCATCACCTCTTCGCGGCTCAACCCTACGCTCGCGGCCATCGGCTTGTACAAGCAGGCGGCGGGGAGTAAGTGATAGCATCTTGTTTTTCAAAAGTATAAGCTACTGGTATGAAAAAATCGATTCTTGCCTTCGCCCTGCTCGGCGCGGCTAGCCCCCTGCCGGCCCTGGCCCAACAGCAAGGTATTCACCAGCAATCGACGGAATACGAAGCGCCCACCGACCCGCTGGTGAAGCAGAAGCTGGAGAAGTGGCGCGACCAGAAGTTTGGCCTCATTCTGCACTGGGGGCTATATGCCGTGCCGGGCATTATCGAGTCGTGGACCATCTGCTCGGAAGACTGGATTGAGCGCGACAGCACCGTGGCCTACGAAGACTATAAAAAGCGGTACTGGGACTACAGCAAGCAGTTTAATCCGGTGAATTTTAGCCCCGAGCAATGGGCTAGCGTGGCCAAAAAGGCGGGGATGCGCTACCTGGTTTTCACGACCAAGCACCACGACGGCTTCAATATGTTCGACACCAAGCAGTCGGATTTTAAGATTAACAACGGCCCGTTTAAGGATAATCCGCGCGCCGACGTGGCCAAGTACGTCTTCAACGCCTTTCGGCAGCAGGGCTTCATGATTGGCGCCTACTTCTCGAAGCCCGACTGGCATTCGCAGGATTTCTGGTGGTCGAAGTACGCCACGCCCAACCGCAATGTGAACTACGATATCAAGAAGTATCCGTGGCGCTGGAAAAAGTATCAGGACTTCACATATAATCAGATAAGCGAGCTGATGCACAACTATGGGGCCATGGACATCCTGTGGCTCGACGGTGGATGGGTGCGCCCCAAGGAAACCGTGAACGCGGAAGTGCGCGCCTGGGGGGCGCCGATTCCGGAGTTCAGCCAGGATGTGAATATGCCGCGCATCGCGGCCATGGCCCGCCAGGCGCAGCCCGGCCTGCTAATGGTGGACCGCACCGTGCACGGCCCCTACGAAAACTACCAGACGCCCGAGCAGAAAGTGCCCGACCACCAGCTGCCTAACCCCTGGGAAAGCTGCCTGACCCTAGCCAACAACTGGGGCTACGTGCCAAACGATACCTATAAGTCGCCCACCAAAATCATTCATTCGCTGGTCGAGGTGGTGGCCAAGGGCGGCAGCCTGCTGCTGGGCGTGGGCCCCAAGCCCGACGGCACGCTCGACCCCGAGGCCGTGACGCGCCTCACCGCCATTGGCAAGTGGCTGGATGTGAATGGGGTCGCTATTTACAATACCCGCTCGACACCCCGCTACCAGGACGGCAGCACGTACTTCACGCAGGGCAAGCAAGGCGTGCGCTACGCCATCACCTGCCTGCCCGAAAGCCAGGCCGCCCCTACCACGCTCACGTGGACGGGCAACGTGCCCCGCAAAGGCAGCAAGCTGACCCTGCTGCAAACCGGCCAGGCGGTGAAGTGGACTGCCGCCGGCGACAAAGTGACCTTGGCCCTACCCGCTACCCTAGCCAAGCAGGCCGGGGCGTACCCGGCGCTAGCCTTTGCCTTTGTAGCTGACTAGGGCAGGGGTGCCGAGCTTATTTCGATGACTATACCAGCCAGCTTTCCATGACGAAGTACCTCGCGCTCGGGCTAGGCCTGCTCAGTGCTACCGCCACCTGCGCCCAGCAGGCCCGGCCGCTTTACCAGAATAGCCAGGCGCCGACTGAGGCGCGGGTGCAAGACCTGCTGAGCCGCATGACCACGGCGGAGAAAGTGGGCCAGCTCTCGACGCTGCTCGGGTGGGAAATGTACGAGAAGCAGGGCCGGCGCCTCACAACCAGCGCGGCCTACCGCCAGGCCGTGGACGAGCGCCACATTGGCGCGCTGTGGGCCACCTTGCGCGCCGACCCCTGGACCAGGAAAACCCTCCTAACCGGCCTCAACCCCACGCAGGCGGCCGAGGCTACGAATGCCTTGCAGAAATACGCCGTAGAACACACGCGGCTGCACATTCCCCTGCTGCTGGCCGAGGAGTGCCCGCACGGCCACATGGCCATTGGCACTACGGTATTCCCCACGTCTATTGGCCAGAGCAGCACCTGGGACCCGGCCCTGATTCGGCGCATGGCGGCTGCCATTGCCACCGAGGCGCGGGTGCAGGGCGCCCACATCGGCTACGGCCCGGTGCTGGACCTGGCCCGCGAGCCGCGCTGGTCGCGGGTGGAGGAAACCTACGGCGAAGACCCCGTGCTCAACGGCCAGATGGGCGTGGCGATGGTGCAGGGCTTTCAGGGGGCTAGCCTCAAAAGCGGCGCTAACGTCGTATCTACTCTCAAGCACTTTACGGCCTATGGCGTGCCCGAGGGTGGGCACAACGGCGGTAGCATCAGCACTGGCACCCGCGAGCTGTTTCAGAGCTTTTTGCCACCGTTTCGGGCGGCCGTGAAGGCGGGGGCGCAGTCCATCATGACGGCCTACAATTCCATCGACGGAGTGCCGTGCTCAGCCAATCCATTTTTGCTTACCGATGTGCTGCGCCAGCAGTGGGGTTTTCAGGGCTTCACGGTGTCGGATTTGGGCAGTATTTCGGGCCTGGTTAACAATCACCACGTGGCTGCCACGGCACCCGAAGCCGCTGCGCTAGCCCTCAATGCCGGCCTCGACGACGACCTAAGCGGCTATGGCTTTGACAAGGAATTGCTGCAAGCCATTGAGCAAAAGCTGGTAACGCCGGTTGCCCTCGACCGGGCCGTAGGTCGGGTGCTGCGGGTAAAGTTTGAGATGGGCTTGTTTGAAAACCCTTACGTGGACCCGCGCCAGCCGCGCCAGCTGGTGCGCACCCCCGCCAACGTGCGGCTAGCCCGGCAGGTGGCCCAAGAATCGGTGGTGCTGCTGAAGAACGACAAAGACCTGCTGCCGCTGACTAAAGCGTTGGAGCGCATCGCCGTTATCGGCCCCAATGCGGATAATATGTACAACCAGCTGGGCGACTACACCGCCCCGCAGCCCGCAAGCAATGTGGTGACGGTGCTCGAAGGCATCCGGGCGAAGGTGCCGGCCACCACGCAGGTAACCTACGTAAAGGGCTGCGCTATCCGCGATACGGCTAGCGCCAACATTGCCGAGGCCGTAGCCGCTGCCCGCCAGGCGCAGGTGGCTGTTGTGGTGCTGGGCGGCTCCAGCGCGCGCGACTTCAAAACCGAGTACCAGAGCACCGGCGCCGCCACCGTAACGGCGGGCGGGCAGCAGGTGAGCGACATGGAAAGCGGCGAAGGCTACGACCGCGCCAGCCTAGACCTGCTCGGCAAGCAGCAGCAGCTGCTGCAAGCCGTAGTAGCCACCGGCACGCCGGTGGTGGTAGTGCTCATCAAGGGCCGCCCGCTGAACCTCAACTGGATGGCGGCCTACGTGCCCGCCCTGCTCGATGCCTGGTATCCTGGCCAGGAGGGCGGCAATGCCGTGGCCGACGTGCTGTTTGGCGATTACAACCCCGCCGGCCGCCTGCCCATCTCGGTGCCCAAAAGTGTGGGCCAGCTGCCAGTGTACTACAACGCCAAGCGCCCCCCCACGCACGACTACGTCGAAACTGACTCGAAGCCGCTCTACAGCTTCGGCCACGGGCTGAGTTACAGTAAGTTCACGTATTCTGATTTGCAGGTGAGCCCTGTCGAAGCCCAAGGGGCGGTGCGCGTAGCAGTGCAGTTCAAAGTGAAAAATACCAGTGCGCGGGACGGCGACGAAGTAGCCCAGCTCTACCTGCGCGACGAGGTTAGCTCGGTAGTTACGCCCGTAAAGCAGCTGAAGAAATTTCAGCGCTTGACCCTCAAGGCCGGTGAGCAGCAAGTAGTGGCCTTCGAGCTGACCGCCGAAGACCTGATGCTGCTGAACGGCCGCCTGCAATGGGCCGTGGAGCCGGGTGCCTTCACGGTGCAGGTCGGGGCTTCGGCGGAAGATGTGCGGCTGCAGGGACAGTTCAAAGTTGCTCGGGCAATCGAAAATATTGCGTGGTAGGGGTAGCGCGCCTGGGTAAAATTTCGCACATGAAAAAGCTATTTCTCCTCACCGCGCTGGCCTTGCCCGCCCCGTCGCTAGCCCAGCAAACCTGGATTATCGCGAAGCAGGAGCTACTTTTTACGGCCCCGCCGTTCAGGCAGTGCCACGCCGCTACGCTGGTCGAAGTAGCCAGGGGCAAGTTTCTGGTAGCCTGCTTTGGCGGGTCGCAGGAGAGCCGGCCCGACGTGGCCATCTGGCTCACCACCCTTGATAAAAAAGGCATCTCGGCCCCGCAGAAAGTAGCCGATGGCGTGGTGAGCGATTCGCTGCGCTACCCGGCCTGGAACCCGGTGCTATTCAAGCCGCGCGGCGGCGAACTGCTGCTGTTTTATAAAGTGGGGCCCAACCCGCGCGAGTGGTGGGGCATGGTCAAAGCCTCGCCCGACGGCGGCCGCACGTGGTCGGTGGCGCGGCGGCTGCCGCCGGGCGTGCTGGGGCCCATCAAAAATAAGCCCGTGCAGCTGGCCGACGGCACCATCCTGGCCCCGTCGAGCGTGGAGGAGGCTAGCGGGCACTGGACCGTGCACCTCGAAAAATCGACTGACCTGGGGCGGACGTGGCAGCTCATCCCGGTCGATAATGCGTCGGCCCTGGATGTGATTCAGCCCAGCATCCTTACGTATCCGGGCCGCCGCTTGCAGCTGCTGTGCCGCAGCAAGCAGGGGCGGCTGGTGCAAGCTTGGTCTACCGATAACGGCGCGAGCTGGGGGCCGCTCTCGCAAACATCGCTGCTTAATCCCAATTCCGGCACCGACGCCGTGACGCTGCATGATGGCTCACAACTACTGGTATATAACCCCGATGTGCCAGGCAAAGACTGGTTTAATGGCCGCAGCCGGCTACGCGTGGCTCAGTCGGCCGATGGCCTGAGCTGGCACGATGTGGCCGAGCTGGAAAAGGGCTCGACGGAAGAATACAGCTACCCGGCCATTATTCAGGCCCAGGATGGCGGGGTGCATATCACCTATACCTACAACAGGCAGAATATCAAACATGTAGTATTGGTAAAGCGCTAGTCTATTCACAGAATAATGAAAAAATGGTGCGACCAGTATTAATTGGTTTCATCATTTTTTTTGTTTTTAAAATGTACTTTCATAAAAAAATAACACAAGTATTTTGACTTGTGGTAAAAGTTAACTTTATTTACGCAAAACTTAACGATTACCTCAGGATGAGTTCATTATTAGCACTTGAGGAAACCCATTTGGCCCGGCTCAATAATGTGGAGCGGCGCAAGCACATTCAGAAGCTCAAAATAGTGAAGCACTTGTATGTGAAAGGCGCCAAAACCAACGCGGATATCTGTTCGCGGTTTGCCATTAGCTCGCCCACTTCGATTGCCATTCTCAACGAGCTGGTGGCCGAGGGGCTGGTTGAAAAGCAGGGCCGGGGCAAGTCGCTGGGCGGGCGCAAGCCGGAGCTCTACGGCCTGCGCGACGGGTCACTGTTTGTGCTGAGTATTCACATCGAGCAATTTAAGACGCGGATAGCTATTTTTGACAATAACAATCATATTGTCAGTGGCTTGCATAGTTTTAGTATTGAGCTGACGAGAGACCTGGGCGCGCTGGCGCAAATACACGCTCATGCCCAGGCACTGCTGCTGGCCTCGGGCATCGAGCTCAATAAGCTCGTGGGCGTGGGCGTGAGCATGCCGGGGCTGGTGGCCTCCAAGGAAGGCAACAACCACACGTATCTGCTCACGGGCGGCACCTCCGAATCGCTGCAGCAGCTGCTGGAAGAGCAGTTTGGCAAGCCGGTTTTTATTCAGAACGATGCCAAGAGCGCGGCACTGGCCGAGTACCGCTTTGGCCTGGCGCACGGGCTGCGCGATGCGCTGGTGCTGTCGATGGACTGGGGTATCGGCCTGGGCATCATCCTGGATGGCAAGCTTCGCAGCGGCGCGCTGGGATTTGCCGGCGAGTTTGGCCATATTCCGCTGGTTGATGGTGGGGCGCTGTGCCACTGCGGCAAGCGTGGCTGCCTCGAAACGATGGCCTCGGGCAGCGCTATTGTGCGGCTGGCCAAGGCCGGTATTCGGGCCGGGCAGCGCACGCTGCTCAGCCAGCTTACGGCTCCGGAGCTCGACCAGCTGGAGTCCGAGCAGGTGTATGCGGCGGCCCACGAAGGCGACCAGTTTGCCATCAACACGCTGGCCGAGGTGGGCACCAACCTGGGCAAGGGCATTGCGATTCTGATTCAGCTTTTCAACCCCGAGCTCATCATCCTGGGCGGCAAGATTGCCCAGGCCAAGCAATTTATTTTTCCCGCTATTCAGCAGGCTATCAATACGTACTGCATGGCCCAGCTGCGCGAAAAAACCACCGTTGTGGTGTCGGAGCTGGGTGATAATGCCGTGGTACTGGGCTCGGTAGCCACGGTGATGGAAAATATTTTCGAAAGCTACCTGGAGCTGGCTTAAGCTGCCCCCAGGCAGTGTGTAAGTAGTTGATTCGTCCTGCCTTGTTTGTCCTGGCCCTTTTCTGAAATTCTGGCTTTGTTCCTATGCAAAACGTTACGCTGCCCATCATGACCCGCCTCAACCTCCTGGAGGAAACGCGTTTTGAAAAACTGCCGGTGACCGTGTACCGCGATAAGGAAACGGCTGCCATTGAAGTAGCTGCGCGCATCGCGGCCCTTATCAAGCGCAAGCAGCAGCGCGGCGAGCGGGCCGTGCTGGGGCTAGCCACCGGCGCCACGCCGGTGGGCGTGTACGAAGAGCTGGTGCGCCTGTACCGCGAAGAAGGCCTGAGCTTCCGCAACGTGGTAACCTTTAACCTCGACGAGTACTAC
This sequence comes from Hymenobacter sp. BRD128, assembly GCF_013256625.1. NCBI lineage: Bacteria > Pseudomonadati > Bacteroidota > Cytophagia > Cytophagales > Hymenobacteraceae > Hymenobacter > Hymenobacter sp. BRD128. The sequence goes on along the minus strand of NZ_CP053908.1, from coordinate 3,313,837 downwards.
CCCATGCAGCCCACGTCGGCGCAGAGCTACGTGACGTTTATGCACGAAAACCTGTTCGACCACATCGACATCGAGCGGGAGAATGTGCACATCCCCGACGGCACCCTGGCCCCGGAAGAAGTGGCGGCGTTCTGCCTCAACTATGAGCGCCAGATTGCGGAGTGCGGCGGCCTCGACCTGCAGCTGCTGGGCATTGGGCGCACGGGCCACGTGGGCTTCAACGAGCCGGGCTCGGCCCCCAACTCGGGCACGCGCCTGGTGACGCTCGACGACCTGACGCGCCGCGACGCCTCGCGCGACTTTGGGGGCAAGGAGTACGTGCCGCGCAAGGCCATTACGATGGGCATTGGCACTATTTTTCAGGCCCGCGAGATTGTGTTGCTGGCCTGGAGCGGTAAGAAAGCCCCCATTATTAAGAAGGCTGTGGAGGGCGAGGTGTCGAGCGAGGTGCCCGCTACGTACCTGCAACTAGCTGAAAACGTAGAATTTATTGTCGACGAAGAGGCGGCGGCGGAGCTAACGCGCTTCGACAAGCCGTGGCTGGTGAAAGACTGCGTGTGGGACGAGCAGCTCATCAAAAAAGCGGTTATCTGGCTCTCGAATACCCTGGGCAAGCCCATTCTCAAGCTCACCGACGAAGACTACAATAGCAATGGCATGGCGCAGCTGGCCACCGAGCAGGGGCCGGCTTACGCCATCAACATTCGCATTTTCAATAAGCTCCAGCACACCATTACGGGGTGGCCGGGGGGCAAGCCGGGGGCCGACGACTCGCAGCGCCCCGAGCGGGCCTTGCCCGCCACGAAGCGGGTTGTTATTTTTTCGCCCCACCCCGACGACGACGTGATTTCGATGGGCGGCACGTTTATCCGCCTCATCGACCAGGGGCACGACGTGCACGTGGCCTACCAAACCTCGGGCAACACGGCCGTGTGGGACGATGACGTGCTGCGCTACATGGAGTTTGCCATCGACTTTGCGGCCAGCCTGGGCAAGGAGGCTAGCCAGCTGCAGGCGGTGTACGACGAGAGCCGGCACTTTATTCAGCAAAAGCAAACCAACCAGGTCGATACCGAGGCCATTCGCAACGTGAAAGGCTTTATTCGCAAGAGCGAGGCCATTGCGGGCGCGCGCTACGCGGGGCTGGCCGACGACCACATTCACTTCCAGGCGCTGCCCTTTTATGAGTCGGGCAAAACGTCGAAAAACTCGGTAACGGATAAGGATATCGAGCTGACGATGGCGCTGTTGCAGCAGGTGCAGCCACAGCAGGTATTTGTGGCCGGCGACTTTGCCGACCCCAACGGCACGCACGTGGTATGCTTCAACATCGTGAACGAGGCGCTGCGCCGCCTGCGAAAAACCGAAAGCTGGGTCGAAGCCTGCTGGATGTGGATGTATCGCGGGGCCTGGCACGAGTTTAAGCCCTACGAGATTGAGATGGCCGTGCCGCTGTCGCCGCAGGAAGTAATTCGCAAGCGCAACGCCATCTTCAAGCACCAGAGCCAAAAGGATACGCCCGTGTTTCCGGGCGACGATGCCCGCGAGTTCTGGGTGCGGGCCGAGCACCGCAACCGCGAAACGGCCCAGCAATACGACCGCCTGGGCATGGCCAACTACGAAGCGATGGAAGCGTTTGTGCGCTGGCATTTTTAAGGCTGCCACCCGCGTCGCATCTCTTTCTAACTCTCCTTCCGCATGAGCAGCACTAAGTACCTAGGCGTAGACATTGGCGGCACGAAAGTGCACCTGGGCGTGGTGCAGCACGGCCAGGTGGTGCAGGAAACGCGGTTTGAGACGCCGTTTGACGCGCCCCGGGAGGAAATTCTGGCCGAGCTGACGCGGCAGCTGGCCCCGCTGGTGACGGACGAGGTGGCGGGCATCGGCATTGGCGTGCCGGGGCTGGTAGACGAGGAAAAAGGCATTGTGCACAACGTGCAAAATATTCCGTCGTGGCGCGAGGTGCACCTGCGCCAGCACCTGGCTAGCCACTTCGACCAGCCGGTGTATATCAACAACGACGCGAATGTCTTCGCCCTTGGCGAGAAAATGTACGGCCAGGGCCAGCCCTACGCCAACCTCGTGGGGCTGGTGCTCGGCACCGGGCTAGGGGGCGGCATTATTATCAACCACCAGGTGTATGCCGGCACGCTGGCCAGCGCCGGCGAGTTTGGCAGCGTGCCTTACCTCGACAAAACGCTGGAAGACTATTGCAGCGGCAAGTTTTTTGGGCAGCGCACGGGCCGGCCGGGCACCGAGTGGCACGCCCGCGCCCGGCGGGGCGATGCCGAGGCGCAAGCCGTGTACGCCGAGTTTGGCTGGCATCTGGGGCAGGCGCTGCACATCATCCTGTACGCCCTGGCGCCCGAGGCCATTTTGCTGGGTGGCTCGGTGAGCAAGGGTTTTGAGTATTTCCGGGGCAGCCTGCACGAAAGCCTGGCAGCCTTTCCTTTCAAGCAGGTAACGGAGCGGCTGGTAGTGGCACCCTCCGCCCTCCGCAACGCGGCCGTGCTGGGCGCCGCCGCCCTCTGCCACATGAAGCAGCTTACTTCCCGCCCTCACCACACACTCGTACTATGACTAAGACCCTCGCCGCCGCCCTGGCCGCCGTGCTGAGTGTAGGCGGGCTAGCCCCTGCCCACAGCCAGCAGGTTCCCGCTAGTCCGGCCGGCATTGCCATTATTCCGCAGCCGGTGCGGCTGGTGCCGGGCACTGGCAGCTTCGCCATTACGCCGGCAACCCGGATTTACGTTGGCCCCAAAAATGACGAGCTGCGCCGCATCGGCCAGAGCCTGAGCGAAGAAATAAGCCGCGCTACCGGCGTGGTGCCGCCCGTAGTGGCGGCTGCGCCGGGCAAAAACCTCTCCGGTGCTATTTACTTAAAGCTTTTAGCCGCCCTCGACACGCTGGGGCCCGAGGGCTACACCCTGAGCGTGCAGCCGGCGCAGGTAGTGCTGGCCGCCCGCCAGCCGCAGGGCCTGTACCTGGGTACCCAGACCATCCGGCAGCTGCTGCCGGCGCAGCGCACCGCCAGTGCTAGCCTGCCCGCCGTGGAAGTGGCCGACAAGCCGCGCTACCAGTGGCGCGGCATGCACCTCGACGTGAGCCGCCATTTCTTCCCGGTCGAGTTTGTGAAGCAGTACATCGACTACCTGGCGCTGCACAAGATGAACACCTTTCACTGGCACCTCACGGACGACCAGGGCTGGCGCGTCGAGATTAAGAAATACCCTGGGCTAACCTCAGTAGGCGGCTACCGCGACGGCACGCTCATCGGCCACTACGGCGCGAAGGTGCCTGAATACGACCACGTGCGCTACGGCGGCTTCTATACCCAGGAACAAATAAAAGAGGTGGTGAAATACGCGCAGGACCGCTACATCACGGTGGTGCCCGAGATTGAGATGCCCGGCCACGCCCTGGCGGCGCTCTCGGCCTACCCCGAGCTGTCGTGCACCGGCGGCCCGTTCAAAGTGGGGCAGACGTGGGGCGTGTACGACGATATTTTTTGCGCCGGCAACGAGCAAACCTTCGCCTTTTTGCAGGACGTGCTGACGGAGGTGGTGCCGCTTTTTCCGAGCAAAATCGTGCACATCGGTGGCGACGAAGCCCCCAAAACCCGCTGGAAAACCTGCCCCAAGTGCCAGGCCCGCATCAAGGCCGAGCACCTCAAGGACGAGCACGAACTGCAGAGCTACTTCGTGCAGCGGATGGAGAAATTCGTGAACAGCAAGGGCAAAACCATCATGGGCTGGGATGAAATCTTGGAGGGCGGGCTAGCCCCCAATGCCGCCGTGATGTCGTGGCGCGGCATGGAAGGCGGCACGGCCGCCGCCCGGCAAAAGCACCAGGTGGTGATGACGCCCGGCGAGTTTGTATACTTCGACCACGCGCAGGGCGACCCCACCCTGGAGCCCCTGAGCATCGGCGGCTACCTCCCCTTGGAGAAGGTCTATTCCTTCGAGCCCACGCCTTCCGAACTCACGGCCGACGAAAAAAAGTACATTCTGGGCGCGCAGGCCAATCTCTGGACCGAGTATATCCCGACCACGCAGCAGGTCGAGTACATGGTGCTGCCCCGCATGGCGGCCCTGGCCGAAGTGCTCTGGACGCCGGCCAGCCTCAAAAACTGGGCGAGCTTTAAGGTGCGCATGCAGCCGCAGTACCAGCGCTACGCCGCGCTCGGGGCCAACTATGCCAAGAGCGCCTTCAACCCGCGCCAGCAGTTTGTGCCCGATACTACCAAGGGTGGCGATGTGGTGAGCCTGCTGCTCGACGCCACCGGCCCGCAGGTAACCTACACCCTCGACGGCTCGGCGCCAACTCCGGCTTCGACTGCTTATACCGGGCCTTTCACGCTCAGCCGCTCGGCGGTGGTGAAAGCCGCCTCGTTTGAGAACGGCCAGCCGGCCGGCAAGACGACGACTACCGAGGTGCTGGCCCATCAGGCCCTGGCCGCCCCGACCCGGCTAGCCAGCGCCCCGCACAAAAACTACCGCAGCGTGGGCCCCCTCACGCTGGTCGATGGCCTGCACGGCTCGCTCAGCCACACCGATGGGCGCTGGCTAGGGTTTTTGGGTACTGACCTGCTGGCGACCATCGACCTCAAAAAAACCACCGAAATCAGCCGCCTGCGCAGCACGTTCTTGCAGAAGCCGGAAGACAAAATACTGCTGCCCAGAATGGTAGAAGTAGCCGTGTCGAACGACGGCCACACCTACAAAACCGTGTACACCGGGCCCGTAGCGGCGGCCCAGCCCGGCACCAGCATCGGCGAGGTAAAAGCCGACTGGAAAAAAACCAAGGCTCGCTTTGTGCGCGTCACGGCCAAAAATGCCCAGCCGCTAGCCCCCGGCGCTACTACGCAAGACACTGATACCTGGCTGTTTGCCGACGAGCTGATGGTGCAGTAGGGCGCCACTTATATCCTGGCCGAATGGGCAGTTGCCGGCCCGCATTCTTACCTCCTCAAACCACCCCGATACCGTATGCCTACCGTTGCTACCACGGCCCCCGCGCCCGCCCGGCCAGCTACCGGCCAGCCCACGAAGTCGATTGTTATTATCGGGGCGTTGTTTTTCATCTTCGGCTTCGTCACCTGGCTCAACTCGGTGCTGATTCCGTACCTGCGCATTGCCTGCGAGCTGACCAACTTCGAGGCCTACCTGGTGGCGTTCGCCTTCTACATTTCGTACCTGGTCATGGCCATCCCGTCGGCCTGGGTGCTGAAAGCCACCGGGTTCAAAAAAGGTATGTCGCTGGGGCTGCTGGTGATGGGAGCGGGGGCCCTGCTTTTTGTGCCGGCCGCACTCACGCGCACCTACGGGCTGTTTTTGCTGGGGCTGTTTGTGCAGGGTACGGGGCTGGCGGTGCTCCAGACGGCGGCTAACCCCTACATCACCATCCTGGGCCCGCGCGAAAGCGCCGCCAAGCGCATCAGCATCATGGGTATCTGCAACAAGGTGGCCGGCGCCATCGCGCCCGTTGCGCTGGGGGCCGTGGCCCTCAAGGATGCCGACGCCCTGGTCAAGCGCCTGGCTAGCCTCAGCCCCGCCGCCAAGGCCGCCGAGCTCGATGCCCTGGCCGCCCGCGTAGTCACGCCCTACCTGCTGATGCTGGCCGTGCTGGTGGTGCTGGCCGGGCTCATCTACTTCTCGGCGCTACCCGAAATCGACACCGACCACGAAGACGAAGCCGTGGCGGCGGCCAACACGAACAAATCGAGTATCCTTCACTTTCCGCACCTGCTGCTGGGGGCGCTGGCCATGTTTTGCTACGTGGGCGTAGAGGTGATTGCCGGCGACACTATTATCAGCTACGGTGCCTCGCAGGGCATTGCCCTGGCCACGGCCAAATTCTTCACTACCTGCACGCTGGTAGCCATGATTGTGGGCTACGGTATTGGCATTGCCGCCATTCCGCGCCTCATCTCGCAGGAGCGGGCCTTGCAGGTTTCGGCCGTCACGGGGGTGCTGTTTGCACTGGGCGCGCTCTTCACCACTGGTTACACGTCAGTGCTGTTTATCTCGCTGCTGGGGCTAGCCAACTCGCTGATTTTTCCGGCCATCTGGCCGCTGGCGATTGACGGACTCGGGCGCTTCACCAAACTGGGCTCGTCGCTGCTCATCATGGCCATTGCCGGGGGGCGGTGCTGCCGCCGCTCTACGGGCTGCTGGCCGACCACTCCTCGCCCCAACACGCCTACTGGCTGGTGATTCCGTGCTACTTGTTTTTGCTGTTTTACGGCGCGGCCGGGCACACTATTCGCCGCGCTTAGCAGGCATTCGAGGCTCGTTCTGGCGGGCACCTCACTTGCATTACTTCAAGGATGACAAAATTTCGTTACCTGCTTTTACTTCTCGCGCTGGTCGGTGCTTTGCCGCTGGCCGCGCAGCAGCGCTACGAGTTGAACGCTGGCTGGCGGGCCTTGCCCATTGGCAAGGTACCGGCCAGTGGGGCGCAGCTCTCGCAGCCGGGCTACGCGCTCACGGGCTGGCTGCCGGCTGTGGTGCCGGGCACGGTGCTCACCACCCAACTGGCTAATAAGCAGGTGCCCGACCCGTTTTTTGGGATGAACAACGAGCGTATTCCGGACATCTACCGCACCGGGCGCGACTACTATACTTACTGGTTTGTCAAGGATTTTCAGGAGGCGCCCGCCGCCGGCAACGGGCAGGCGTGGCTGCACCTGCGGGGCGTGAACTACAGCTGCGAGGTGTACCTGAACGGGCAGAAGCTTAATAAGCAGACGCACCACGGCATGTTTCTGCGCCAGGCCTACAACATCACGCCCTACCTGGCCAAAAACGGGCGCAACCGCCTGGCCGTGGTGGTGTACCCGCCCGACCCCGTGGGCAACCCCAATGGCGGCCAGGGCGGCGACGGCACCATTGCCCGCAATGTGAGCACGCAGTACACGGCCGGCTGGGACTGGATTCGGCCCATCCGGGACCGTAATACGGGCATTTGGGACAAGGTGACGATTGAAAAAACGGGGGCCATCAACCTCAAAAACCCACACGTCATCACCCGCGTGCCCGGCGTGCGCCTGCCCGCCGGCCCCCAGGCCCCCGCTAGCCTCGACGTGACGGCCGAGCTGGAAAACCCAACCGCGCAGGCCGTGGCTGGCACCCTGCAATACGCCCTGGCGGGCCAGCTGATAAAGCAGACCGTGACGGTGCCCGCGCGCAGCACCAAGCTGGTGCGCCTGCCGGAGCTCACGCTGGCTAGCCCCCGGCTGTGGTGGCCCAACGGCTACGGCCCGCAACACCTCTATCCGCTCAAAATGCAGTTTCTCACGGCCGGCCGCACCGTGTCGGACGAGGAAAACCTGCAGGTGGGCGTGCGCCAAATCGGGCACGTCTGGAACGAGCATACCCAGAGCATGCAGGTGGTGCTCAACGGCCAGAAAATCTTCGTCAAGGGTGGCAACTGGATTATCTCCGACGCCATGCTGCGCTTTACGCCAGCGCGCTACGACGCCGAAATCCGGTTTCACCGCGACATGAACCTGAACCTCATTCGGATATGGGGCGGGGCGCTGGTCGAGCGGCCCGAGTTTTACGAAGCCTGCGATAAGTACGGTTTGCTCGTGATGCAGGACTTCTGGGTGAGCGGCGACGCCAACGGCCGCTGGGTAGACCCCCAGAAGCTGGAAGACCAGTGGACCCGCCGCCAGTATCCCAACGACCACCGGCTATTCATCAGCTCGGCGGCCGACCAGATAAAAATGGTGCGCAACTACGCCTCGCTCGGCATCTGGTGCGGCGGCAACGAAATCACCCCGCCCCGCGATATTCTCACGGCGCTGCAAGACTCCCTCTTGCCCCGGCTCGACGGCACCCGCTGGTTTATCCCGTTCTCCAACGCCGACAGCATGTCGTTTAACACCCAGGGTGGCAACGGCGACGGGCCGTATGGTATTCAGCCCATTAGCCAGTTCTGGGCGCACCGCACCTACCCATTCAACTCGGAAGTAGGCTCGGTAGGCGTGGGCGATGTGGAGTCGCTGGAGCGCTTTCTGCCCGCCGCCAACCTCGTGCCCCCGCGCTACCTGGGGGCTGGCAGCAAGCCCACTGAGCAGGTCGACTCGATGTGGACCTACCACACCTACATCGGCTACGAGCAGCACCTGCTGCCCTACGGCGCGCCCAGAACCCCCAAGGATTTCGGCCTGAAGGCGCAAGTGGTGAACTACGACCAGTACCGCGCCCTGATGGAAGGCTTCAGCTCGCACATGTGGGACTGGTACACGGGCAGCATCATCTGGAAAACGCAGAACCCCTGGACGGCGATGCGGGGGCAGATGTACGACTACTACCTCGACCCTAATGCCTGCCTCTACGGCCTGCGCGCGGGCAGCGAGCCGCTCCACGTTATGTATAACCCTGTAGATAGCATGGTAATGATTACCAACAACTTGTTTCAGGTAAAGCGTGACCTGATGCTGGTAGTAGACGCCTACGATATGGCTGGTAAAAAGACCAACATCACGCAGGTAATAGTGGAGGCCGGGCCGTCGATGTCGAAAAAGTTCTTATCCATCAGCTCCGTGGTGAAGCAGCTAGGCCAGCAGAAGGGCCTGTTCCTGTCGCTACAGCTGCTGGACCTGCGCAAGCAAATCGTCAGCAATAACTTCTACTGGCTGCCCGATGGCCGGGGCGAGTACTCGGGCCTGCAAGGCCTGGCCAAGGCGGCCGTGCGGGCCACTGCCCGCCAAACGGCACCCGGCAAAATCGCCGTCACGCTCGCCAACCCAGCCGGTGCGCCGGTGGCCTTTTTCAACCGCCTGGCCCTGGTAAACCCCGCCACGCAGAAGCGCATCCTGCCCGTTTTCTACACCGACAACTACGTGTCGGTGCTGCCCGGCGAGAGCAAAACCGTGGGGCTGGACTACACTCCCGCAGCCGGCGTGCCCGCCCCCGTGGTAGCAGTCGAAGGGTGGAATGTAGACAAGCTGCTGCTACCCGTAGCGGGCGCGACCACCAACTAATACCTTAGCCTTTTTCCCACCCTAGCAAAAAACATAACATAAGCTTATGACGCGCACTATTCCGTCCCGGGCCTGGCCGGCCGCTGTGATGGGGGCCGGCTTGCTAGCCCTGGCAGTCGCGGCCCGCCCGCCGCGAACTTCCGCCAGCCTGCCAGCCCCTGGCGCCGGGCTCACGCACTACGTGGACCCTTACATCGGCACCGGCTTTCACGGTCACGTATTTCTGGGGGCCAACGTACCGTTTGGGGCGGTGCAGCTCGGGCCGGTAAACCTATCGGAAGGCTGGGACTGGTGCTCGGGCTATCATTATTCCGACTCTACTATCGTGGGTTTTTCGCATACCCACCTCAGTGGCACCGGCATCGGCGACCTCGGCGATGTGGCCGTGATGCCCACCACCGGGGCGGTGCGCGTGCGCAAGGGCACCCTCAAAAACCCCGAGCAGGGCTTCGTATCGCTGTTTTCGCATAAGGAAGAAACTGCCCGCCCCGGCTACTACGCCGTGCGCCTCAAGCGCTACGACATCAAGGCCGAGCTCACGGCTAGCCCCCGGGTGGGCTTCCATCAGTACACCTTCCCCAAGTCCGACGCTGCGCACCTCGTCATCGACTTGCAGCAGGGCATTGGCTGGGACCTGGCCACCGATACTCGCATCGAAAAACTCAACGACAGTACCCTGGTGGGCTACCGCTTTTCCAAGGGCTGGGCGCCCAAGCAGCGGCTCTACTTCGCGGCCATTTTTTCGAAGCCCATCCGGCAGTTTGCCAGCGTGCAGGTGACCGACTCGCTGGGCAATACCGCTTCGGCGGCCACCGGCAACCGCCTCAAGGGAATAGTCACGTTTGCCACCCTGGCCGGCGAGAAAGTGAAGCTGAAAGTGGGCATCTCGCCCGTGAGCACGGCTAACGCGCAGGCCAACATCCGGGCTGAAATTCCCGGCTGGAACTTTGAGCAAGTAGCCGCCGCCGCCGATGCCGCCTGGAACCAGGAGCTGCAAAAAGTGCGCATTCAAGCCAGCGACGACCGCAAAAAGACGTTTTACACCGCGCTCTACCACACGATGGTGGCGCCATCCGTCTTCAACGACCACAACGGCGACTACTGGGGCACCGATGAGCAAGTGCACCGCGGCGCCAAGTTTACGAATCTCACCACGTTTTCGCTCTGGGATACCTACCGGGCGGCCCACCCGCTGTTCACGCTGTTGCAGCCGCAGCGCGTGAATGACATGATAAGCTCGATGCTAGCCATTTACCAGCAGCAGGGCAAGCTGCCGGTGTGGCACCTCATGGCCAACGAAACCAACTGCATGGTGGGCTACAGCGCCGTGCCGGTAGTAGCCGATGCCTACCTCAAAGGCTACAAGGGCTTTGATGCTAACCTAGCTTTCGAGGCGGTAAAAGCCACTGCTATGCGCGATGAGTCGGGCCTGAAAGACGTGAAAGCGCTCGGCTTCATTCCGGCCAATAGCGAGGTAGAGAGTGTGTCGAAAGGTCTGGAATATGCCGTGGACGACTGGTGCATTGCTCAGATGGCCAAGAAGATGGGCAAAGCGGCCGACTACGCCTACTTCAGCAAGCGGGCCAAAAACTACCAGAACTACTTCGACAAAAAAGCCGGCTTCATGCGCGGCCGGGTGTCGCAAACGGAGTGGCGCACACCATTCAACCCGTTTTCGTCGGTGCACATGAAAAGCGACTTTACGGAAGGCAACGCCTGGCAGTATACCTGGCTGGTGCCGCAAGACGTGGAAGGACTGATGGCGTTGCTCGGGGGCGAAAAGCGCTTTAGCCAGAAGTTGGACTCGCTGTTTGTGGTGAAGGGCAATATGGGTGCCGAGGCCTCGCCCGATATTTCGGGGCTCATCGGGATGTATGCGCACGGCAACGAGCCGGGTCACCACATCACCTACCTCTACAGCTACGCGGGCCAGCCCTGGAAAACGGCTGAGAAAGTTCGCTTCATCACCGAGAGCTTCTACACCACCAAGCCCGACGGCATCATCGGCAACGAAGACGTGGGGCAGATGTCGGCATGGCACGTGTTCTCGACCCTGGGCTTCTACCCGCTCAATCCGGCCAACGGCGCCTATGTGTTTGGCAGCCCGTCCGTAAGCCAGGCTATTGTTACCCTAGCCGGCGGCAAAACCCTGACGATAGAAGCCAGGAATAACAGCTTGACCAACAAGTACATTCAGCGTGTGATGCGCAATGGCCGGCCTTACTCCAAATCCTACATTACCCACCAAGACCTTGTGCAGGGCGGCCAGCTCGTGTTTGAAATGGGCCCCCGGCCCAGCCCCACCTGGGGCGTGGCCCTGGCCGACCGGCCCCGGTCGGTGCTGCCGTGAGCATCCTGGCCTGCCTCTGGTATTATTTTCGGCCAGTAACAGCAATTTACTTGCTTTATACTCAGCAGTCAACTATTTTTAGGCCAAGCAATTACCGCATTAGGTTTGGCTAAAAGCATGACTCTGGCTAGCAGCCAGAAGCAAATGCGATTTGCAAATTTAGTAAAAGGTTTTAGCATCACTGAATCAGTGAGTTAGCTTGTGTTTTTGGAGTTGACCGGCCGCCCGCCCGACCAACTGCCACGAGCCCTATTACCTGCTCAAGCCGCTGCTGGCAGCGCAAGGCCGACAAGGCTAGCCGAGGTTCATCATAACTGAGCAAGCAGACCGACCTCTTTCGCAAACCAACCCAATTTTTTTTGTCACCTTACCCAATGCACCATGAGACAATTCCTACAATTGCTTGTGCTCCTCCTGCTGCTTAGCCACGGCTACAGCTATGCCCAGGCGAGCAAAATCTCGGGCCGGATTACCAATGCCACTAACGAGCCGCTCATTGGGGTGAGCATCGTGGTGAGTGGCACCACCCAGGGTACCACCTCAGATGTGGATGGCAACTATACCCTCACCGCGCCCAGCGAGGCTACGCTGGTATTTTCGTATGTGGGCTACGTGAGCCAGACGGTGGCCGTGAAAGGCCGCTCGTCCATCAACATCATCATGGCTGCTGATAATAAGCAGCTTGGTGAGGTAGTGGTGACGGCGCTCGGCATCAAGAAAGACGAGCGGAAGATTGGCTATTCGGTAACCAAAGTAGACGGCGGTGCCCTGTCGGTGGCCCGCGAAACCAACGTGGCAACCTCCCTGCAGGGCCGGGTGGCCGGCCTGAACGTGGGCAGCACCAGCGGTGGCCCCGGCTCGGCGGCCCGCCTCAACATCCGCGGCGTAACGTCGTTTTCGGGCACGTCGCAGCCACTCATTGTTATCAACGGCGTGCCCATGGATAACACGGTGCGCGGCAGCTCGGGCGAGTGGGGCGGCGCCGACCTGGGCGATGGCATCAGCAACATCAACCCCGACGACATCGAAACGATGACGGTGCTGAAGGGCTCGACGGCTTCGGCCCTCTACGGGGCACGGGCGGCCAACGGCGTTATTCAGATAACGACCAAATCGGGCCTGCGTAATAAAACTACCATCGAGTACAACACCAACTACCAGTTTGACCACGCGGTAGATAACCGTAACTTCCAGACCCAGTACGGGCAGGGCAGCCAGGGGCTGCGGCCGACTGACCAGGCCTCGGCTATCATTTCGGGCAACACGGCTTGGGGCCCGCGCCTGGACGGCGCTCCGACCGTGGGCATCGACGGGCAAACCCATCCGTACTCGCTGGCGGGTGACAACTTCCACCAGTTTTACCGCCTGGGTACTTCCTGGACGAACACCGTGTCGGTTTCGGGCGGCGGCGAGAAAGGTACTTACCGCCTCTCGCTCTCCAACCTCGACAACAAGTCTATCCTGCGCAACAGCGGGCTAGCGCGCCGCACGGCCACTTTCACCACGGCCTACGACCTGACCAAAAAGCTGAGCTTCAACTTGTCGCTTAACTACATTGACCAAGAAGATAAGAACCGACCCCAGCTGAGCGACGCCCCGCTGAATGCCAACAACATCCTGTTCTTGTCGCCCAACATCGACCAGTCGCTGCTGCAGCCCGGCTACGACGTCAACAAAAACGGCCTGGAAACCGCTTGGAACGTGGATAGCTACACCACCAACCCCTGGTTCGTGGTCAACCAGTACATCAATAACTTGTCGCGCAAGCGCCTGATTGGCGTGGTATCAGGCCGGTACGCGTTTACCGATTACCTGTCCCTGATGGCGCGCACGGGCTACGACTACTCCAGCGACCGGCGCTTTAACGTCACGCCCTACGGCACGCTGTACTCGTCGGCCGGCGAAGGTGGCCTCGACAACCTCACCCTGGGCACCCGCATGGAGATGAACAGCGATGCCTTGCTGTCGTTCAATAAGCAGTTTAATCAAGATTTCACCGTCAGCGCCAGTTTAGGGGGCAACTACCGCTACAACCGCTTCGAGAGCAGCCGCCTGTATGGCGGGCAGTTCATCGTGCCCTACCTATACACGCCTACCAACCTGCGCAACCGCAACCTGGAGTATCAATTCACGGAGCTGATAACGCCTTCGGTTTACTACACTGCCGATTTCAGCTACAAGTTCTTGACCTTGAGCACAACGGGTCGTTACGACCGCTTCTCGACGCTGCCCGATGGCAACCGCAGCATCTTTACACCTTCGGTGTCGGGTAGCTTCGTCTTCTCCGACCTGCTGGACTCGCCGGCCCTGAGCTACGGCAAGCTGCGCGCCTCGTATGCCAAAACCAGCGGCGAGCCGGCTAACCCCTACCAGACCAATTTTTACTACAACATTGGTAACCCCCTCAACGGCACGCCGCGCGCCAATTTTAGCTCCACGCTGCCCAATGCCAACCTGCGGCCCTTTAGCCTGCGCGAGTTTGAGGTAGGCACTGAGCTGAAGTTCTTCGGCGGGCGCGTTGGGGTAGATGTGGCGTACTTCGACCGCCAGACCAGCGGCGAGATTGTAAGTGCTGGCCTCTCGGTTGCTTCGGGCTTCGAGAGCCGCTCGGTAAACCTAGGCTCGACCCGCAACCGGGGGTGGAAGCCTTGCTGACCGTGGTGCCGCTGAAGCGCGGCTCCTTTACCTGGACGTCGTCGTTCAACTTCACCAAGCTGAAAAACGAGGTGCTGGATATCGACCAGACGGCAAACCCCTCGCCGCTGCAAACCGGTACTTACCGTCCGCTGAACGCCAATATCTCTATCGTGAAAGGCTTGCCCATCGCGCAGATTATGGCCTATGACTACAAGCGGGACGCTAGCGGCAACATCGTAGTGGGCGCCAACGGGGTGCCCCTGCGCGGCAACCTTACGCCCATGGGCTCGGGCATTGCCAACCTTTACGGCGGCTGGAACAACGATTTCAACTTCAAAGGCGTGAACCTCTCGTTCCTGATTGACTTCCGGTTCAACAATAAAATTCTATCGGCTACCGAGTACTACTCCTACACCCGTGGCCTGAACCAGGCTACCCTGAACGGCCGTGAAAATGGCATCGTAGCCACTGGCGTTACGGAAACCGGCGCCGCTAATGCAGTTTCGGTGCCGGCCTACATCTATTACCCGCAGCTGGCGGCCAACGTGTCGGCCCTGTCGGTACTCGACGGCAGCTTCATCAAGTTCCGGCAGGTGGTGCTAGGTTATACCTTCAACCAGAGCGTGTTGTCGCACACACCCTTCCAGGATATTACGTTGTCGCTGGTGGGCCGCAACCTGTTCACCATCCTGAAGCACACCGACAACATTGACCCTGAGAATACCATCTCGCCGCTGGTGGCCTATGCCGGCGTAGAAGGCGGCTCGCTGCCCTTCGCCCGCACGTATGGCGTGACCCTCAACGTAAAATTTAAGTAAGCAACGCTATGAAAAAGCTAATTCCGTTTATTGCGCTGGCGGCCTTGCTGGGAGGTTCTTCCTGCTCGGAGAAATACCTCGACCAGATAAATACCAATCCTAACGCCGCCTCGGCTAATAACCTCGACCCCAACTACCTGCTCACCGACGGCGAGCTGACTTTTGCCAACACCGGCTACGGGCAGCTGCTGTATGAGGCGCCCGCCATTCAGGGCCTAGCCAGCACGTTCAACTACTACGGCAACGGCGATAAATACGTGAACGCCGGCGGCTTTACGGGCTACCAGGCGCTCATCTTCAGCCAGGGGTATACGGCCCTCAGCCGCCTGCAGCAGGCTATTAGCGTGGCCAATGCGCAGAGCGCAACCCGCTATGCCAACGTCATCGCCATCAGCAATATTATGAAGGTGATGATATTCCAGCGCATCACCGACACCTACGGCGACGTGCCCTATTCGCAGGCGGTGCAGGCAGCCTCGGGCATCGTGACGCCGCAGTACGACAAGCAGCAGGATATTTACCCCGCCCTGCTGACTCAGCTCGATGCGGCCATCACCAGCCTAAACAGTACCGGGGCTAAGGCGACCGGCGACCTGCTCTACGGTGGCGACGTGACGCAGTGGAAGAAGCTAGGCTACTCGCTGATGGTGCGCGTGGCTATGCGCATGACCAAGGTGAACCCCGCGCTGGCCAAAACCTACACTGAGAAAGCTGCCGCCGCCGGCACCATGACGGGTACCTCGGACAACGCCATCGTGAAAACCGACATCAGCTACGGTGATACGCAAAATGCCACGACTAACGCACTGCTGACGACCGACGATTTCCGGGAGGTGAAGTGGAGCAAAACTATCATCGACTACCTGCGCAACACCAGCGACCCGCGCCTGGGCGCCATCGCCGAGATACCGCAGCCCGGCGCCGGCAACAACGCCAACCAGGCGCTACCCGGCGACAACACGCCCAGCCTGCAGCGCGGCCTGCCCAATGGCTATGACCTGACGGGTGGTGCCAATGACATTCGCAAGCGCGCCGATTACCCCGGCCCCACGGGCAGTGGCTCGGACCAGGCCCCGCTGGGTAACTACTCGCGTCCTCGCCTGCAAGTGTACATTCAGCGCAATGCACCCATTTACCTGCTGACCTACGCCGAAACGGAGTTGCTGCTGGCCGAGGCCGCCAGCCGCGGCTGGAGCGTGGGTGCCGATGCCGCTACGCACTACGCCAATGGCTTGCGCAGCGCGCTGGAATCGCTGGGCCAGTTCAGCACCAACGCCGCCATCCCCACGGCTACCATTACGGCCTTCGTGGCGGCCAACCCCCTGGGCGCGGCCAACCCGCTGCAACAGATAAACGAGCAGTACTGGCTGGAAACCTGCACCACGTTCAACTTTATTGAGGCCTGGACTAACTGGCGCCGCTCGGGCTACCCCGTGCTGACGCCGGTGAACTACCCCGGCAACGTGACCAATGGTACCATTCCGCGCCGCATGATTTATCCGGCTACTGAGATTGGTAACAATCCCGCCGGGTATGCGTCGGGCGTGGCTAGCCTGAACGGTGGCGACCTGCTCACCTCGCGCGTGTGGTGGGATAAGTAACTGCCGCGTACTCTTTGGTAGGTGAGGCTTTATTCCGGGCGAGCCTGGGGTAAAGCCTCACTTTTTATAACGACTTGCCACCCGGCACCTTGTGCAACATGAAACTGCCGCTTACCCTTTTTATGAGTCTGGGGCTGGGCGCCGCCCTTCCTCTGCGTGCGCAAACAATGCCGTTTCAGGGCCTGGAAAATCTGTTTACGCCGCCGCTGGGCTACGTAGTGCAGCACACCAGCCAGCGGCTGACAATGGACGGCCACTTACAGGAGAGCGACTGGCAAAGAGCCCCCTGGACCACTGATTTTGTGGATATCGAAGGCGCTAAGAAGCCACTGCCTGCCTTTCAGACGCGGGTGAAAATGCTCTGGAACGACTCGACGCTGTTCATTGCCGCCACTTTGCAGGAGCCGCAACTCTGGGCCTATCAAACGCACCACGACGATATTATCTACAAAGACAATGATTTTGAAGTGTTTATCGACCCCGACAACAACGCACACCAATACTTCGAGGTTGAGGTGAATGCCCTGAACAAGATTTTCGACCTCTACCTGCCCAAGCCCTACCGCGACAAGGGCGACGCGCTCATCAGCTGGGACGTGCCCGGCCTGCGCTCGGGCGTGGCCCTGGCGGGTACCCTTAACCAGCCCCGGGACCAGGACCAGAGCTGGACCGTAGAAATGGCCGTTCCGTTGAAGGCCGTGCGCATGGGCTTTCCGTGGCAGCCGCCCACCGAGGGCACGCTGTGGCGCATCAATTTCTCGCGGGTGGAGTGGGACACGCGCGCGGCGGGAGGTAAGAATGTAAAAGTGCAGGATGCTGCTGGCAAGGACCTGCCCGAGCACAACTGGGTGTGGTCGCCGCAGGGCGTTATCAACATGCACTACCCCGAGCGCTGGGGCTACCTGCAGTTTACGCGCCGGGCCGGTACCGCCTGGCAGCTGCCCGCGGCCGAGCTGCGCAAGCAGTATTTGTGGCTGGTCTATTACCGCCAGCAGCAGTTTCGGGAGCGTACCGGCCACTACGCCGCTAGCCTGGCCGAGTTGAAGCTTGCGCCCCAGGCGGTGGTCGATAAGCAAGTAAGCCAGCTGGCGCTGGCAGCCACGCCCTACCAGTTTACGGCCACCCTTACGGCGGACGGTTACGCTGCCATTCGCATCAACGACGAAGGATTAATTGAAACCCTGAAACCATGACCAATCGCCGCAAATTCGTTCAAAACAGCCTGCTCCTGGGGCTGGCCGCACCGTTGCTGCCGGCCGCCGCCCAGGCTGCGCTCCCCGCCGCCAGCGCACCCAAAGCCGGCTGGAAGCACTGGGTGTGGACCAATCCCGACCAAAAAGACACCGAGGCGCAGCTCGCCGAGCGCTACCGCAAATACTACGAAGCCGGCGTGCGCGGCATCTTTTTCGAGGCCGACAGCGAGCGGCACTTTCGCGCCGCCAAGGCCCAGAAGCTAGAAGCCCACCGCTGGATTTGGACCATGAACCGGGGCGAAAAGACGCTGCTGGCCGCCCACCCCGAGTGGTACGCCGTGAGCCGCAAGGGCGAGTCGTGCGCCACCCACCCGCCCTACGTCGACTACTACCGCTGGCTGTGCCCCTCGCGCGAGGAGGTGAAGCAGTACCTGGAGCAGGACTACGCTGCCGCGCTCAAGAAAGACTACATCGACGGCATTCACCTCGACTACGTGCGGTTCTGCGACGTTATTCTGCCCGTCAACTTGTGGGCCAAGTACGGCATTGTGCAAACCAGCGAGCTGCCCGAATACGACTTTTGCTACTGCCCGGTGTGCAAGGCCGCCTACACGGCCGAATACGGCGAGGATATCGATAAAGTGCAATACCCCGAGGCTAGCCCCTCGTGGCGGGCCTTCCGCTACCAGCGCGTGAACGAGGTGGTGCGCCGCCTCACGGCCGTGGCCAGGCAGTACCGCAAGCCCATCACGGCGGCCGTGTTTCCGACCCCCGACATTGCCCACCGCAACGTGAAGCAGGATTGGGTGAACTGGAACGTAAGCGGCGTGTGCCCCATGATTTACCACGGCTTCTACAAGGAAAACGTGACCTGGATTGGGCAGGCTGTGAAGGAGGGCGTGCAGGCCCTGAACGGCAAATTTCCGCTCTACGCCGGCCTGTTTCCACCCGATTTTAAAAACGATGCGGAACTGGCGCAAGGCATCGAAAATGCTCTGCGCAACGGCGCGGCGGGCGTGTCGCTGTTCGGCGAAGTATCGGAGGCCGCGCTGGCCGCGCTGAAAACGGCCTCGGCCAAGGCGCGGGCCTAGCGCGGCCGCCCCGGCTGCTTGCGAATGTCCGCGTTTTAGAGTAGATTTCTAGTCTAACGTGGATTCCCTATAAGTCGAGTTTTACTTCCCTGTATGTGTTGCTTCAGAGCTGGTTATCAGCGCATCCTCACGCTGCTTTTGCTGGCCGCCGCCGTGGGGCCCAAGCCCAGCAGCCGCTATTCAGTTTGCTGAGCGCTCAGGAAACGGGCATCACCTTCACGAATACCATTAGCGAGAGCGAAGCGCTTAATATTCTGTCGTATGAGTACTTCTACAACGGCGGCGGCGTGGCGGTCGGCGATATCAATAGCGACGGCCTGCCCGACCTGTTTTTTACCGGCAATATGCGGCCCAACAAGCTGTACCTCAACCTGGGCAACTGCAAGTTTAAGGATATCACCGACCAGGCCAGCCCGGCGCTGGCGGGGCGTAAAGATGGCTGGAAAACCGGCGTGACGATGGCCGACGTGAACGGCGACGGCCGGCTCGACATCTACGTCTGCTACTCGGGAAAAAAAGCCGAAGACGTGCGTCGCAACCAGCTGTTTATCAACCAAGGGGATACTAAGTTTCAGGAGCAGGCTAGCCAGTATGGCCTCGACGACCCCGGCTACAGCACGCAGGCCGCCTTTTTCGACTACGACAATGACGGCGACCTCGACATGTTTTTGCTCAATCACAATGTTAAAAAGATTGACAACATGGAGTTTGCGCAGCACAAGGGCGAGGTAGACGCGCTGGCCGGCAACAAGCTGTTTCAGAACGAGGGCGGCCATTTTGTGGATGTGTCGCGGGTGGCCGGCATCGTGCAAAACCCCCTCACGTTTGGGTTGGGTATTGCCGTGGCCGACATCAACAAGGACGGCTGGCAGGACGTCTACGTCACCAACGACTACAACGAGCCCGACTACCTGTACCTCAACAACCACGACGGCACGTTTACCGACCACTCAAAGCAGATGCTGCGGCACCATTCGCAGTTTTCGATGGGCGTCGATATCGCGGATTTTAACAACGATACGCAGCCCGATATTTTCACCCTCGACATGCTGCCGGCCGACAACCACCGCCAGAAGTCGCTGCAATTACAGGAAAACTACGAGTTGTTTGAGTTGCAGCAGCAGCAGGGCCTCTACCCGCAGTACATGCGCAACATGCTGCACCTCAACAATGGCGACGGCACCTTCAGCGAAATCGGGCAGCTAGCCGGCGTGGCCAAAACCGACTGGAGCTGGTGCCCGCTGATTGCTGATTTCGACAACGACGGCTACAAGGACATCTACATCAGCAACGGCTACCTGCGCGACTACACCAACAAAGATTTTCTGCGCTACTGGGGCGACTATAAAATCAAAAAAGCGATGGCCCGCGAGCCCTTCCTGCTGATGGATTTGGTGACGGCCATGCCCGCTACGGCGGTGCCCGACTACATTTTTCGCAACGAGCACAACCTCACGTTTTCCAACAAGCAGCAGGAGTGGGGGCTGAACCAAACTAATATGTCGAACGGCGCCGTGTACGCCGACCTCGACAACGACGGCGACCTGGATTTGGTCGTGAACACCATCAACCAGCCGGCTAGCCTCTACCGCAACCACAGTGCCGATGTGAACCACACTGCCTACCTGGCATTGCATCTGCAAGGCCCCGGCCAAAACACCCAGGCCGTGGGTGCCAAGGTGTACGTGTACACGCCCGGCCTGGCCCAGTACCAGGAGCTGAACCCTAGTCGCGGCTACCTCTCGTGCGTGTCCACGACCCTGAACTTTGGGCTCGGCGCCAGCCAGCGGGCCGATTCGGTGCGCATTATCTGGCCCAACCTGACGACGCAGCTGCTCACCAACGTGAAGGCCAACCAGCTGCTCCAGCTCACCGGCCAGCCTAAGGCCAGGCCTTATGCGCTGGCCGCCCCGGCCCCTAAAAAAGTATTTAAGTCCGCCGCGCCACTGTTCAATTTCAAGCCCGAAGAAGTGACGCTGAACGACTTCAAACGCCAGCTACTCATGCTGTTTATGTATTCGAAGACCGCGCCGGTGATGGCAAAGGCCGACGTGAACAAGGACGGCCGCGACGACCTGTTCGTGAGCGGTGGCCAGGATGAAGCGGCCCGGCTCTACCTGCAGCAGCCGGGTGGCAAATTTACCGAGGTGCCCCTGGCGCGCAGCCCCAGCCGCCCGGCCGGTACGGTGGCCGCCGCCACGTTTTTCGACGCCACCGGCGATGGCTACCCCGACCTTTACCTGGCCAAGGGCGGCTACGCGCTCTACGAGGCCGGGCAGGAGGACTTGCAGGATGAGCTTTACATCAACGATGGCCACGGCAACCTGGCCCTGGCCCCGGCCGGGCTACCCGTGCTCACGGGCGGCAGCAAAAGCTGCGTGCGCATCGCCGATGTGGATAAAGATGGCGACCTCGATATTTTCGTGGGGGGGCGCGTCATTCCCGGCCGCTACCCGCTAGCCCCGCCCAGCTACCTGCTGCTCAATAATGGCCACGGTACCTTCACGGCCGCCGAGGTGCCGTTTGCCCACGCTGGCATGGTAACCGATGCGCAGTGGGTAGACCTGAACAAAGATGGCCGGCCGGACCTGGTGCTGTGCGGGGAAATGATGCCCCTGACCGTGTGGGCCAATACTCCACAAGGATTTAAGGACCAAACTGCTGACTACTTCGGTACGCCCCAGCCGGGCCTGTGGTTTAGCCTGCACGTGGCCGATGTGAACGCCGACGGCCAGCCCGACCTGGTGGCCGGCAACCTGGGCCTGAACAGCCCCCTGCGGGCTAGCGCCCAGGAGCCGGCCACGCTTTACTACGCCGATTTTGATGGTAATGGCTCCATCGACCCGTTCTTCAACTTCTACGTGGACGGCAAGAGCTATCCCTACGTGAGCCGCGACGAGCTCAATGACCTGATTTATCCCATGCGCCGCCGCTTCACCTCCTACAAAGCCTACGCCGACGCGACGATGGCGGATATCTTTCCTGCCGATGAGCTGGGCAGGGCCAGTAAGCTGGAAGCTACCGAGCTGCGCACCATGCTATATCTCAACAATAAAGGCAAATTCATCGCCGCTGAGCTGCCGGTAGAGGCGCAGTTTTCGGTGGTGACCCAGGTTATGAGCGGCGACTACAACCACGACGGCCACCCCGACCTGCTGCTCCTGGGCAACCACAGCGATAACCGCTTGAAAATGGGCAGTATCGATGCTGGCTACGGCTGCCTGCTGCAGGGCGACGGCCGGGGCGGCTTCCGCTACGTGCCGCAGCCGGCGGCCGGCATTTGCGTAGTCGGCGACGTGAAATCGGCAAGCGAAATTATGGTCAACCACCAGGCCTATCTGGTGGTGGGGGTTAGCAATGGTCCCGTGCAGTTTTACCAGGAATAAAGCCTTTAGCCGCCCTCGCGATGAACCCCCGTCCCGTTCTGCTAGCCCTGGCGCTGCCCCTGCTGCTCTGCGGCGGCGCCGCTGCCCAAACCCCGCGCCCCCACGAGCCGCTGAATCCTGGTAAGATGCTCGACCTCATCAATATGACGATGGTGCACGATGTTATTAGCCCACCGGCGGCGGCGCGCTACTATGCCTACAGTATGCTGGGGGCCTACAGCATCGTGGCGGCGCACAGCAAGAGCCTGCCGCCACCGCAGCGCTTGGCCAAAAGCTTCACGACCGACCTGCGGCTCGACACCGTGCGGGCGGCCTACGACTACCAGGTAGCGGCCTGCTACAGCATGCTCGAAACGGCCCGCCTGCTGTTGCCTTCGGGCGAGACGCTGGCCGAGGACGAAGCCAGCTTTTTGCAGGAGCTAGCACGGCAGGGCACGCCGCCGGCCGTGCTTAGCCAATCGGTGAGGGTGGGGAAACTGGCGGCGGCGGCCATAATAAACTTTTCCAAGGCGGATAATTATGGCAAGCTGAGCGCACTCAAGCGCTACTCGCCGGTGCGGGCCGAGGGCAATTGGTATCCCACGCCGCCTGCCTACCTCGAAGCCGTGGAGCCCAACTGGCAAACCATTCGCCCGCTGGTTATCGACTCGGCCAGTGCATTTCGGCCGGCGCTACCCTGCGCTTTCAGCAAAGACACGGCCTCGGCCTTTTACCACCAGGCGCGGGCGGTGTACCGGGTGGGCAAGCAGCTAACCGAAGAGCAGGTGCAGATAGCGCAGTTCTGGGACTGCAACCCGTTTGCCGTCAACACGGCGGGGCACATGGCTATCGGCTTCAAGAAAATCAGCCCCGGCGGGCACTGGATGAACATTGCTGCCCTGGTAGCCAGGCAGCAAAAAGTAGGATTCGCCAAAACCGTCTACGTGCTCTGCGCCGAGGGTATTACCCTGATGGATGCCTTCATCAGCACCTGGGATATGAAGTACGCTACCAACCGCATTCGCCCCGAAACCTACATCAACAAGTACCTGGACGTGAAATGGCAGCCCTTCTTGCAAACCCCGCCTTTTCCGGAGTACACCAGTGGCCACGCGGTGGTATCGAATGCCTCGGCCGAGGTGCTTACGTACTTGCTAGGCGATAAAATAGCTTACGTCGACGACACCGAAATTCCGTTTGGCAGCGGCCAGCGCTCGTTCACGTCGTTTCGCCAGGCGGCGCAGGAGGCATCCGTGTCGCGCTTCTACGGCGGTATTCATTATACAGACAGCATCGAAAGCGGCAATGAGCAGGGCCGGAAAATAGGCCGCTACATCGTGGGTAAGATATTGGTGCCCAGCGGGCCGGCCAAGGTTGGTAAAAGCCAGGCCGTGCTCAACCAGCAGGGTGCTGCTCATTAAAATCAGTAGCCCAGTAGCGGCAGCAGCCAGTTGAGCACCAGCACGCCGGCTAGCCCCACCACGGCCACGATTGTTTCCATCGCCGTCCAAGAGCGCAGCGTGTCTTTGATAGAGAGGTTGAAATATTCCTTAAACAGCCAGAAACCCGCGTCGTTGACGTGCGATAGTGCCAGGCTGCCCGCCCCAATGGCCAGCACCAGCAGGCTGGGATTGACGTGCGATTGACTGAGTGTAGGCAGCATAACGCCCGCTGCCGTGAGCCCGGCAATAGTAGCCGAGCCCAGGCACACCCGGATAAAAGCAGCCAGCAGCCAGCCGAGCACCAGCGGCGGCAAGCCGGTGCCGCGCAGGCTGGCCGCAATTTCCTGGCTAGCTCCACTGGCTACGAGCACCTGCTTCAGAATGCCCGCGCCGCCGATAATGAGTAGGATAGCCGCCACGTCTTTTACCGCCACCCCATAGCCATCCATCACCTGGCTCATGCGCTGGCCGCGGGCGAGGCCCAGGCTATACGTAGCCGCTGCCACCGACAGCAGCAGGGCCACCGCCGGCTCGGCCAGCAACGTCAGCAACGGGGCTAGCGTGCTGGTAGCGGGCAGCAGTGCTTTCAGCAGCAACGCGCCCCCTAGCAACAGCACCGGCAACAGCGATGACAGAAAGCTGTTCAGGCGGCCGGGTAGGGCGCTTTCGGGTAAGGGCGGGGCCACAAACCCGGCCAGCGGCTCGGCCACCAGCCCGCGCAGCGTGCGGGCGTAAAGCG
Source organism: Hymenobacter sp. BRD128 (assembly GCF_013256625.1). Taxonomy (NCBI): domain Bacteria; kingdom Pseudomonadati; phylum Bacteroidota; class Cytophagia; order Cytophagales; family Hymenobacteraceae; genus Hymenobacter; species Hymenobacter sp. BRD128. The sequence goes on along the minus strand of NZ_CP053908.1, from coordinate 3,289,609 downwards.
GCCCAGCCAAAATAATAGCTGGAATAGCCAGCACCAGCCCATACACAAACGTGCGGCCCAGGCTGGCATGGAACTGCGCCACCAGGGCCGTCGGGGCCGGGTGCGGGGGCAAAAAACCGTGCAGCACCGAAAGCGCCGCCAGCATGGGTAGCCCTACGTACACGGTAGGCAGCCGGTACTTGGCCGCGGCCGAAAATATCAGCGGGACCACCAGCACGAAGCCCACATTATAGAAGAGCGGGATGCCGATGAGCAGGCCGGCCAGCATCAGCGTCCAGAGCAAATACCGGGGCCCAAAGGCTTCGACCAGGGCGCTGGTAATCTGCTGGGCTGCGCCGCTGTCGGCCACCAGCTTGCCGAGCATGGCACCCAGCACAATGATGATGGTGACAGAACCCAGCGTGTCGCCCAGGCCCTGGTAAATGGCCGCAACCAGCAGCGGCGGCGACACGCCCAGGGCCAGCCCAGCCCCCAGCGACACTAGCAGAAACGCCAGGAATGCATTAACCCTAGCCCAGCTAATGAAACCAACGAGCGCCAGCACCGCCAGCAGAATGATGAGAGAGGCCATAATGGGCGCGGAGATGTGAAGTTTATGGATTGTTTTTTAAGAGTGAGGAAACTAGTTCGGCTGCGACTAGCCAGGGTGCATAAAAAGCCCCGGAAGTGTGTTGTAGGCGTACTGCGGGTTCGGAAAGCGCATTGTTCAGGTAATGAGATGGGTGGGGGTAGTCAGTCATT